>CAZSBK010000068.1:0-29683 GCA_964604945.1 uncultured Candidatus Solibacter sp. | reverse complement strand
TAGGAGAGGAAGCCTGGGCAGTCTTCCGTGATGCCATAGCCGCCCATCAGCGAGACCGCCTCACGCATCATGTGCGATCCGTAGCCGGTATTCCAGAGTTTGGTTGCCGGGCACAAAACATTCGCCGCCGCGTCCATTACCACGTACTGCACCACGGCGTCTCCGGCCAGTGCCTGGTAGCGCGCCTTCGGCCGCAGGCTCTCGGCCCGGTTCTGCATGTCCAGGTACTCGATCGCCTCCACCTGCCGCTTCTTCAGAGCCTTGAACTCGGCCATGCCGCCCGCGATACCCAGTTCGCCCAGGATCGCCGCCTTTGCCTTCTCCAGCGGGTCGAGTTCGTCAAACAGCCGCGCCGTGGTGAAGCCCAGCGATGCCGACGCCTCGCCTGCCGCCCAGATCTCGAGCAGTCTGTGCGTGACGTCCTGCTTCTGCTGCAAGCCAAGCTCGAACCTTGGTGTGCCTGGCGTCACCGCGCCCGATCCGCGGAACCGGTCCCGGTGATACCGGATCAGCGGCTCAATCGCCGAGAGCAGCTTCGCCGACGTCATCAGCCCCACCCCGACTCTTGTCCGCCGGAACACCGCCTCGATTACGGACGAGTGATCGTGATTCGGCACAATCTTGCCGCCTTCAATCCTGTATCCGCCAATGATCCGCGATGCCGGCACCTTCATGTTGAAGACCGGATCGGAGGTGGATGAGAGCTGATGAACCAGCTTCCTGGTCGGGGTTCCTCGGTCGAAGGTCCCCTCGTCGGTCTCCTCCAGAATCACCATGCAGGACGACTTGATTCGCTCGTCGTCGGTGTCCACCGCCGCGGTGACGAAGTTGGCGAAGCCCATATTGGTGATGAACCGCCCGCGCTTGCTCACCTCGATGATCGGTTCCTTGCCGGCCGCCATCTCTTCCTCGGTCGGCCAGTACGCCACCCGCACCTTGCCGCCCAGCATCCCCGTCTCCACGCCCACGTACGGAATCGGCTCGGTCAGGCAAAATGCGCCGCGCCACGTCTTGCGGCCGGGGGCAGGCGCCGCCAGCGACATATACCGCTTCTGCTGTTCGGGCGTACCGCGTTCGTGGATTGGCGACAGCGCCAGGTGCTGCGCCAGTGAACAGGTTGCCGCGCCGGCATCTACCCAGGCCAGTTCGAAGGCGGTCAGCGCCATGGCGAAGTTCTTCGGCCCTTCGATGAACCCGCCCTCCTCGGGCGACATGTAGGCCGCTGTAATGCCCGCCGCGTCATACTCGGGCAGCAAGGCGTCCTTCTCCGGCGTCCAGTCGTGACTCAACCGCCCGCCAGTTGCCACCAGTCGCGCCACCGGCCCGCGCGCCACGGCGCGGACACTCTGCACCAGCATGGCCAGGTCATAGCGATCCTCGCATCGCCAAAGGATCTGACGGATCTCGTCGCCGGGAAGCGTCTTCAGCGTGGGCAGGGATGGACTGCTCGTTGTCGCCATGGATGAACTCCTTGTTACGGGGCAGGCTGCAATTCGTGTGCCAAAGTGCTGATACTCAGCAGGCTAGCCAAATCCGATTATAAGACCGCTGAATCTGTATTGTTTAGGTTCCATTGACTCAGGAGGGTGGGTGAGATCACCCATGGTGTCCTTCTTGAGGATCAATTCTCAAACTGTGATTATTCGTCAATTTAGGAGTTGCGGTACCCGAATCTCTTGATATAGTATTTACGGCTCCTGAAAGGGGGGGCCGGGTTTGAACTTCACCCCCAGAACCAGTTTCCTCACAATCCTGCTCGTTTCTGCCATGCTGGCTGGTGCCCTTGTACTGTCCAGTGCGCCTCCGCCTGCTTACGGCGTCAATGACAAGGCCTACTATGCGACCGAGGCTCAGGTGAACTTTGTCCGGCCTGGTTTGGTCTTCACCATCACTGGCGTCACTGTCGGCACCGATGGCACTGTCACGGCTGGCGTCAAGATGGCCGATCCAATGGGCGTCCCTCTTGATCGTGACGGCATTTACACGCCGGGGCCTATCAGCGCAAGCTTCATTCTGGCCAACATCCCATCCGGCGCCACTCAATACGTTGCCTATACCACTCGTACGCAGACCAGTCCAATCACCGGCAAGTCCGCTGTCCAGGCCGGCACTGACTCAGGCGGCGCCTGGACCAAGATCGCTGACGGCGAGTACAGCTATAAGTTCGGCAAGAAGTTGCCCTCCGGCTACGACATGAATGCAACCCACACCGTCGCCGTCTATGGCTCGCGCAACTTGACCGAATTCGACTTCGCCACATCCTACGACGACGCCACCTTCAATTGGGTGCCCAGCGGCGCCGCCGTCACCAACACACGCGACGTCATCAAGACGGCCACCTGCAACAAATGCCATGATCAGCTCGGCCTGCACGGTGGTTCCCGCCGCACGATGGAAGTCTGCGTCCTCTGCCATACACGCCAGACCGACGATCCCGATACGGGCCTCTCGATGGACATGGTCGAGATGACCCACAAGATCCACATGGGCGCCGACCTGCCCAGCGTCCAGGCCGGGGGCAAGTACATGATCATCGGCAACCGGCAGTCTGAGCACGACTATTCCAAGGTCGTCTTCCCGGCTGACGCCCGCCGCTGCAACGTTTGCCACGACCAAACGACTGGCGCCAAACAGGCCAACGCCTATCTGAACGCCTCCCGTTGGGCCTGCGGTTCCTGCCACGACAACGTCAACTTCAACACCGGCGAGAATCACATCGGCCTGCCGCAGACCAGCGATAAGTTCTGTGTTCAGTGCCACATCCCCAAGGGCGAACTCGATTTCGACGTTTCAATCTATGGCGCTCACCTCATTCCCGAGGAATCGGCCAGCCTTCCTGGTGTGAACTTCAAGATCCTCGAGATCCACAACGCGACGCCGGGCAAGAATCCGCTCATCGTGTTCGCAGTGGAAGACGACACCGGCAAACCCGTGGTGGCGTCGAAGATGTCTCGTCTGCGGCTCTACCTGGCCGGCCCGACGTCCGACTTCTCCTATTACTTCTACGACGACGTCGCCAAGGCCGACGGCAATGGCTATGGTGTCTACTGGTGGACTATGTCCAAGCCCCTGCCTGCCGACGCAACGGGAACCTGGGCTGTCGCTCTTGAAGGCCGTAACGACGTGATCCTGCTCGAAGGCACGACACAGCAGGTCACCGTCCGCGACGCCGGCAAGAACGTGCAGAGAGCGTTCTCTGTGGACGGCTCCGATGTCGCCGCCCGCCGCGCCGTGGTCGACATGGCCAAGTGCAATGCCTGCCACGCCAATTTCTCCTTCCATGGCGGCGCGCGCAATACCATCGAGCACTGCACCGTCTGCCACAACCCGACGGCCACTGCCGGCAGCTCCGGCGTGACCATTGAACTCGGCACGATGGTCCACAAGATCCATCGCGGCGCTGCCCTCGATCGCGGCTTCGCGATCGGTTCACACAACTACAGCGAAATCGGCTACCCAGGAGATCTGCGCAACTGCTCGGCCTGCCATATCAACAGCAGCGAGCAACTGCCGCTCACCGGAAACCAGATTGCCGTCAAGCACCCGGCTGACCTGATTCCGAATCCGGGCCGGACCACGGCCGTCTGCACCTCCTGCCACGATTCGAAGGCGGTTGCCGCCCACGCCGCCACCAATACCGACGACGCTCTGGGAGAAGGCTGCAACGCCTGCCACAGCTCGACCTCGCAGTACAGCGTCAGCAAGTCCCACGCCCGCTAGCATTCCGCTTCGACGAGAGAACAAAGGGGGAACCCCGCGGGGTTCCCCTTCCCTTTTAGGGCAAGCGACAGATCCGTCGCGCTATCATTCTCCAATGCCCGTCATCCGCCGGTCCCGAAACGAGGATCTCCACAACCTCCACCGCATCTGGGCGGATGCTGTCCGTGCGACGCATCACTTCCTCAGCCAGGAGGATTTCGATGCAATCTCCGTCATTGTGCTCGAAAAGTACCTACCCTGCGCCAGCCTCTGGGTCGCCATTGACGATCAGGATGCTCCTCTGGCGTTCCTCGGCGCGGACGGAGACAAACTCGACTCCCTTTTCGTGGATCCAGCCCTCCACGGCCAGGGCTTGGGTCGGGCGCTGATTGACCATGCCTTCACGGCCAGCCAGACCGTCTTCGTGGACGTGAACGAGGCCAATGCCCAAGCCCGGGCGTTCTACGCGAGATTGGGATTTGCGGAGTGCGGCCGGTCCGAGACCGACGATAGCGGCAAGCCCTATCCGCTCATTCATATGGTGAGACGCTCGAACTGAGGACAATCCTCATTAGGATGGTTTTCGCATCAACCACCAATACACCGCCAGGAATGGCAGTGGAATCGCATTGATCAGCGCAATCCACGGAAACCGGTTCATCCCAATCACAGAGAAGAAGGCTACCGTCGCAACCGCCATGATTGCAGCTCCAGTTTTGTCCCAACGGACAATCATGATCAATCCGGCAAGCATTGCCGCATGCATCGCTTGCGCCACCCAAACGGACGGCGGCGGCCACATCCCCTTCGGACGGACGAACCACTCGCCCAGATGCTCGAAAAAGAACGCCCCCCAGAACAGGAACAGCAAAACAGCCAGTCCCCGGCCGGTCCAGAGCGCCGCGAGTGCAATTCGTTTGGTGGTTAGTTCATCCATTCGTGTTACCTCTCCCCTGGAAGTATCGCCCGGCGCGGCCTGAGAAGGTGCTTCGTTTGGTCTTCGAAAACCCTTCGCATGACCTTTGCGCACTTTCGTTTGGCTCACACCAAGTGACTCATTTGTCAGACAATAGAGCTTCGTGGCCGCCATGACCGAACAAACCCTGCCCGCCTGTTGTCCTGAATACGCCTCAACCGGGGCCATCGA
Organism: uncultured Candidatus Solibacter sp.; assembly: GCA_964604945.1. GTDB lineage: Bacteria > Acidobacteriota > Terriglobia > Bryobacterales > Bryobacteraceae > PNKE01. The sequence goes on along the minus strand of CAZSBK010000068.1, from coordinate 24,837 downwards.
CTTGCTCCGCGCCCGCGACTACAGCCGCCTGGACCGCCTCGACCACGTCTATTTGGATTACACCGGCGGCGGACTCTACTCCGATTCCCAAATCGAGCGCCACAACGAGCTTCTTCGTACCCACGTCTTCGGCAACCCGCACTCCCACAACCCGACATCCGAAACGATAACCGGGCTCGTCGAACATGCCCGCCTCCGCGTCCTCGATTTCTTCAATGCGCCGCACGACGAATATGCCGCGATCTTCACTTCAAACGCCTCAGCCGCGCTGAAACTCGTCGGCGAATCCTACCCCTTCCGGCGCGGCGGCCGCTACCTGCTCACTATCGATAACCACAACTCCGTCAACGGAGTCCGCGAATTCGCCCGCGCCCGCGGCGCCACGATCCGCTATGCCGGCATCCGCCTGACCGACATGCGCGTGGTCGAAAGCGAACTCGATGAAGCCCTCTCCGCCGCACCCAGTGAAGCGCCCAGCCTGTTCGCCTATCCCGCGCAATCGAACTTCTCCGGCGTGCAGCATCCGCTCGAATGGATCGGCAAAGCGAAACGCCTCGGCTGGCATGTCCTGCTCGATGCCGCTGCGTTCGTACCCACCAACCAGCTCGACCTATCGGTCTGGAAGCCCGATTTCGTCACCATCTCGTTCTATAAGATGTTTGGCTACCCGACTGGCGTCGGCTGCCTGCTCGCCCGCCGCGAAGCGCTGCGGCTACTGCGCCGCCCGTGGTTTGCCGGCGGCACCATCACCGTCGCCAGCGTTCAGGGCGACCGTCACTTCATGGCCGACGGGGCGGCCGCCTTCGAGGACGGCACGCCCGATTACCTCAACATCCCGGCGGTTGAGTACGGCCTCGACCATCTGCAATGCATCGGCATGGATCTCATCCACCGCCGGGCCGGCTGTCTCACCAGGATGCTGCTGAAGGGACTCGGCGACATCCGCCACCCAAATGGGCGCGAACTGGTGCGCATCTACGGGCCGCTCGATTCAGAGATGCGCGGCGGCACGGTGGCCATGAATCTCTTCGCCGCTGACGGCGGCCTGATCGATCACAGGGATGTCGAATCCGCCGCATCCAGTTGCGGAATCTCACTGCGGACCGGATGCTTCTGCAATCCAGGGGGCGGGGAAGTGGCGCTGGAGATCACCCCGGACGAACTGACCGGCTGTTTCACCCAACCCGAGGTCCAGCGGACAGACCGATTCACCATCGACGACTTCCGCCTTTGCGTTCACGGCAAAGGGTCGGGCGCGGTTCGTGTCAGCGTCGGCGTGGTGTCAAATATCGCCGACGTCGCCCGCTTCCTCGCTTTCGCCCGCGGTTTCGCGTCCTGACACCTCCAACCCTGCGGAACCGACGCCCGCTTACGGGATAGAATGATCACGCCGGTTCCGCCGGACCGCCGCCGTTGTGGCTGGCGGTGAAGGAGGCTTATGCTCGATCGCCGTGCATTCCTGGCCCTCTCTGCAACCACGCCAGTCGCGGCCGCTGCTGAACCGGTCTCGTGTGATGTATTGGTGTACGGCTCGACGCCCGGGGGCATCGCCGCCGCCGTTGAGGCCGCCCGCCAGGGGCTGAAGGTCAAACTCCTCTGCCCGCAGCGTCACCCCGGCGGCATGGCAGCCAGCGGGCTCTCGACCACTGACGCCGTCCGGCCCCAGTTGTTCGACGGACTCGTCGCCGAGTTCATTGCCAAGGTCAGGACTCATTATCAGCGCCTATTCGCGGACCAGCCGGCCGAGTATGCGCTGGTTAAGGACGGCTGGTATTACGAACCATCTGTCGCCGAGCTTGCCTTCGTTCAGCTTCTCGAAGCTGAATACGCCATGCTCGAATGGCTGCCCGCGCACCACCTGACCGCCGCCGGCGTCGCCGGCCGCCGCCTCGCCTGGACCGAATTCGAAACACCCCAAAACACCACCCTGCGCATCTCCGCCCGTACTTTCATCGATGGCACATACGAAGGCGACCTCGCCGCCGCCGCCCGCGTCCCGTACCGCGTCGGCCGCGAAGCCAAGGCCGAACACGGCGAACCCTTCGCCGGCATCCATTACATGAACTGGCGCACCGGCGAGCAGATCCTTACCCCCGACACAGGAGAAGCTTCGCCCGCCATTCAAGCCTTCTGCGCCCGTTCGATCTTCACCGTCGAGCCCGCTCACCGCGTCGCCATAGAAAAGCCCGATACTTACGCCGAGCACCTGCCCGACTATCTCCCGTTGCTTGACGATTTCACATCCGGCCGCGTCAGAAGCTGGGGTCCGGGCACACCGCTTCCGCGCCGGAAGCATCAAATGAACGGCAACATTGAGGCTCTGACCTCGACCAACGTTCCCGGCGCCAGTTGGACATGGCCCGAAGCGTCCCGGCATCACCGTGCCCGCCTCGCCGCCTTCCACGTCGATCACGTCGCCGGCCTGATCTGGTTCCTGCAAAACGATCTGCGCGTGCCTTCGGCTATCCGCGAGCGTCTTGCCCCTCTGGGCCTCCACGACGAAGAGTTCCGTGATTCGAGCCACTGGCCGTGGCAGATCTATGTCCGCCAGGGCCGCCGTATCGAAGGCCGGGCGCGGGTGACCCAGCACAACTTCCTGGTCAACCCGTCCACCCGCCGCACGCCCAAGGTCGATCAGGCCATTGCGATTGGTGAACACTCCTTCGATGTCCACCCCTGCCATGACCGCCGCTTCGCCGTTCAGGGCTTCATGGAAGGAGTCCTGTGGTATCCGCGGAAGGCCTTTGGACCCGCCCAGCCCGGCCAAGTCCCCTACGGCGCGATCGTGCCGAAGACGCTTGACAATCTGCTCGTTCCCGTCGCCCTGTCCTGTACGCACGTCGCCATGTCGGTTCTCCGTATGGAACCTGTCTGGATGACCCTGGGCCAGGTGGCTGGTCTTGCGGCGGCCGAGGCCCGGCGCGCGCGAGTCGATGTCGCTGAAATCGACCCCGCCTCCCTGCCGGCCAAGCTGAAGGTGCAGATCGATCCGTACGCCGCCTGAGGCGGGACTTGACGTCCGGTCGCTGCGGGCCTGGGTTCAACAACGATGTTGACAGGACTCGGCCGATGCGCCATTCTGTACATGTCGAGAGTAGACATGTCTAAATACAAAACAGAGATCCCTTACGGAATGTTGGATCTGCTCCTCCTTCGGACCCTGGAGACGATGGGGACGATGCACGGTTACGCTTTGGCACGGCGCATCGAGCAGGTGGCCGGTGACTCGCTCCAGTTGAGCCAGGGTTCGGTGTACCCCGCGCTGATCCGCCTCGAGCAAGAGGGCTGGATCGAGACCGAATGGGGGCTCTCGGAGACCAATCGAAAGGTCAAGTTCTATTCGTTGACCAAGACGGGCCGCAAGCAACTCCTCACCGAGATCGCCAATTGGGAGAGAACGACTGCAATGGTGGCGCGGTTTCTGGGGGAGGCATCGTGACCATTCGGCGGATGACCGCCCGGTTGCTCGCGCTCACGCGCGGCCCTCAGCTCGACCGCGAATTGGACGACGAGGTTCTGGCTCATCTGGAATTGGCGGAGCAGGACGCCATGGCCAGCGGGCTTTCCCGCGAAGAGGCTCGCCTGGTGGTCCGGCGGCGGTTTGGTGGAATTGAGCAGATGCGCGAACAGCATCGCGATCGCCGCAGTTTTGCCGCGTTTGGAAATCTCGTTCGCGATTTCCGGTACGGCCTCAACTCATTGGCGCGCGATCCTTCCTTTGCTGCCACCGCGATTGGCGTGCTGGCACTGGGGATCGGCGCCAACGTGGCCATGTTCAGCATCGTCGACGCGGTGCTCCTCAAACCTCTCCCTTACCCCAATCCCGACCGGATCGTCCGCGTTTGGGAGGCGCCCAGACCCGGCTCCACCAATTCCACCAGTTCCCTCGACTATCTGGATTGGAAACGCCTGGCGACCAGCTTCGAGGCGCTATCGGCCGAGTTCCCGGCATCAGTAGCGCTGACTGGAAACGGCGAACCCGCCCGTCTGTCCGGGAAAGCCGTTTCCAGTGACTATTTCCGTGTGTTTTCTACCCCTCCGCTAATGGGGCGCACATTCATGGCGCACGAGGATCAACCCGGCTCCGAGGCCGTCGTCGTGATCAGTCACGCGACATGGCAATCCCACTTCGGAGCCGATCTGAACATCTTGAAACGGCGAATGATCCTCGATGGCGAATCTCATCAGATCATCGGGGTCATGCGGCCGGGCACCGTGGACCGCGACCGGTCTGAATTCTGGAAGCCCCTGGTCATCACTCCCGATCAATACCTGAGGACAACCCACTGGCTCCGGCTACACGGACGTCTCCGTCCGGGCGTCAGCCTGGCTCGGGCACAGGAGCAATTGCGCTCCATCCGGGCCGCCTCCATCGAACTCGTACCACTGTTCAAACGCAAATGGACGATCGAGGTGGCGCCATTGGAACGCCTGCTCGTGGGCCCCAACCTGCGGCGGTCGATCCTGGTCGCCTTCGGCGCGGTCTTTCTCGTGTTGCTGATCGCCTGCGCCAATGTTGCCAACCTTTTGCTCGCCAAGGGCACGGCACGCGGTAAAGAGATCGCCATCCGGACCGCGTTGGGGGCATCCCGCGGACGGCTGTTCGCTCAACTGGCAACTGAGAGCCTGGTGCTGTGCCTGCTTGGCGCAGGGGCAGGTCTGGTCATCGCTTCGCTGTTGATTCGCATCGCGTCCCCATTCATCTCGCTCAACATGCCTGCCCCGGCGCCGCTCGAACTCGACTACCGGCTGTTCGGATTCGCCGCCGGCATCGCGCTCTGCGTCGCCCTCCTGGTGAGCGCGGTGCCGTCCATCCAGACATCGGTCGGCAGCCTGGAGCATTCCTTGCGCCAAGCGGGGCGAGGTACATCGGGCTCGCATCATGGCGTCCGGCGCTACATCGTTATCGCCGAGATCGCGCTGTCTTTGGTGCTTGTCTGCGGCGCTCTCCTGTTGTTCCGCAGCCTCTTTAACCTGCAACAAATTGAGACGGGCGTCAGGATCGACAATGTCATCACCATGTCCGTGGATCTCCCGGAGAAGTCATATCCAACCCCCGCGCGTGCCGCAATGTTGTACGAATCGACCGCCGAACGGGCGAAGAGCGTGCCGGGAGTTATGCAGTCCACGCTCTCCTCCCATCTGCCTCTCCGCTGGATCGGCAACGGTGAAGCCATGGCGGTGACGGGCCTCGATGAGATGATTGGCGTCCGCTTCAAGCGCGTGGCCCCCGAGTACTTCAGCACGTTCGGCATCCCCCTTCTGGCCGGCCGCGCCATCAATCAGGCGGACCGCGATGGCGGCAGGCGCGTCGTCGTTATCAACGAAGCGCTCGGTAAACGACTGGCCGATCTCGCCGGTTTGAAGAACCCGATCGGCCAGATCGTACATCTCCATTGCCCGCGCTACATAGCGAAAGGAACGACAAAGCAGGAGGTTGAGATCATCGGCATGATCCGCAGCGAACGTGTCGCCGACCCCGGAGTCCCCGACCCGGCTGTGGTCTACGTGCCCCTGGCTCAGGTACCCGACCTGGCGGTTCACCTCATTGTCCGTACCCAATCCGACCCATCGTCCGTCGTTTCCGGTATTCGCAAGGCGATGCGCGCGGTGGACCCCAATCTGCCGCTCGGCGACATCGCTACGATGCAGGAGGTCCGGGAACAGACGCTTTCCGGCGCCAGCCGGCCGGCCTGGGTGATCGGCGTCTTCGCCGCGATCGCGGCGCTCCTCACAGCGATTGGGCTCTATGGCGTCATGGCCCAGTCGGTGACACAGCGGCGGCGGGAAATCGGCATCCGCATGGCCTTGGGGGCGCGGGCTCAGGACGTGGTCCTGCATTTCCTGCGCAACGCGTTCAGCCTTCTCATGATTGGGTTGGCTTTGGGGATAGCTGGAGTTCTTGCGCTGACTCGGGTCATGAAGAGCATCTTGTTCGAGGTGTCCCCGCTTGATCCGATCGCCTTGGTCGTTGCCTGTCTATCGATGACACTCATCTGTCTGCTCGCCGGATTTGTCCCAGCCAATCGCGCCGCTAAAGTCGATCCTGTGACGACGCTCCGCGACGAGGGCTGAACATCTCGTTCGAATCGGAGACGGAAACGGGGCACAGAAGTGAATTGACCGGACCTGGGACCAACTCGTCCAAAGCGGCGGAGATGTCTGCCAACTTCGTTGAAATCGTCAGACAGTCGTGTCAGAACCTTCGGTCTTGTGACCACGAGTCTGAATCTTGCCTCGAGGGATCAGTTGGGGCATGACGGCTAGTGTAATCATTTGCACTAAATCGATTCGTCATGTCCTACGCCGAGCTGCACAATCATAGCTGGTTCTCCTTGCTGGACTCGCCGGTCCCGCCGGAGCAACTCGTTGTGGCGGCCGAGGCCTGCGGCATGACCGCCGTCGGCTTGACCGACCGCGACACTCTGGCCGGCACCGCCGCGTTTTGGAAAAAATGCCGCGACCTGGACTTGCACGCTGTCACCGGCAGCGAGGTGACTATAGTGGGCCTACCACTTAGGATTTTGTCCCGTTTCCGTGCTGCGTCCGTAGTATGTGTCGACGTTGTGCCGGTCGAGCACAACATGCTCTGTGTAGACAGCTGGCGGTACCGACTCGCGGTGGAGGATGGACTGTGCCACTCGAACTAGGCTCTCGCCATACCGTTCGGGGAAATAGGCGATGGAGGCAATCAAACGGCTATCCGGATTTCGAATCTCGCGGCGGCCTTCGTCGCTCGCGTTTTGCCCCACAATCGCCACATCCTGTTCGCGGCCGAAACCTCTGGCTGCCTGCAGGGCTCCAATCGCCGACTGATCGTTGAATCCAGAGATCAATAGGCGGGTGCCGACGCGGAATTGCGAGAGGAGTTGGCTCACCACCTCTCTGCTCGCCTCGACGTGGGACTGCCCGTCCAGGTGGATCACCTGCGAATCGACGACGGCGCCGAGTCTATCGCGCAGGCCATATAGGACTCCGGACAGGCGAGCTTGTACGTTTGCGCCCGCCCACGAAGACTCCACCAGCACCACGCGATCGAACTTCGCTCCCCAATTCTCGGAGGCGAACTTTCCCAGAACCTGGCCCGCAAGTTTGCCTGCGTGATAGTTGTTCGCGCCGAAGTAGACGGCCCCCTGAACCGGAATCTCAACGCTGATCAGCGGGATGCCGGCCCGGAAGAACTGGTCCGCCACGATGTGCGCGATCTGCGCCAGCGGCTCGAACATGATAGCCATATCCGCGCGGGCATCGATCAATAGTTGCGCGTTCCTCAGGCACAAATCGGCATCCTCTTCGCTGTTGTCGATCAACAGCAATTGAGTACCTGCCTCGGCGGCCGCGCGCCGCAGCCCGGCAGCCAGGTCCATCCGAAAGGAATTGCCCGTCAGCGGTGCGCAGTAACCCAGCAGCAGTCGTCTTCGCTGCCAGACGGCGTAGTACTTCTTGTTGGCCAGCCGCTGGACATATCCTCGCTGCTCCAGTGTGCTCAAGAGCCGGAAAACCGCTACCCGTTGAAACTCCGTCATCCGGGCAATCTCCTGGATGCTGAGAGGCCGCTGGCATTGCGCGAGCAGTTCCACGATGGTCAGCGCCTTGTCCAGCGTGCTGACGCAGTACCGCTTCCTGGAATCAGTGCCATTCGTCGCGGTTTCGCGCCCGGTCTCTCTCGGTGGGCCTGCATTCATGGACAACGCGTTCCCCTCTCATGTTCACAATATAAACATTTTTGAACTAACATTGAAAGCTTGAACTGAGCACACATGGCACTGGACACCACGGACCTGCCGAGTGTTCAACGACATCTCTATCTTAAGTAGAGAATGGGGCCATGTGACGATTGAGTCAAGGGGCGGACACGGAAACAGCTTGACAGCAGAAGTACTCGGGTGTATTAAATCTTCGGCCGCTGCTCGGCCTAGTGTTCAAATACTAAACATATTGCCTTCGACCCGCCGCCGCGAGGAACGTCCAACCGGAAACCCGGGAGTCGATCTGAAATGACGTGGAAAGCCTACAGCACGCCACACTCGGTCGGTGTTGGTTCGCCAGCATGAACCTGGGAAGCGTCAATGACAGTCTGGAATGCTCAACTCGACCGACAAGGAGCGCCGCAATGAAAACCCGCAGGAGTCTCTCTTTCGCGCTCGCCACACTGGCGATCAGCTTATCTCTGACCCAAACACTTGACGCCCAGACGATCTCCAGTTCGATCGTGGGCTCCGTGGCGGATCCAACCGATCTGCCTGTCGTCGGCGTCGACCTGAAATTGCGCCAGGTCAGCACGGGCGCCGTACGGCAACAGACCACGGACAGTCAGGGGAACTTTGTCTTCAGCAACCTCCTCCCCGGCGAGTACGTGTTGATCGCCGAGGCATCCGGCTTCAAGAGAATCGAACGGAAGGGACTGATGCTAAGTTCCTCTGAGGTCTTGCCGGTGGGCACGTTGAAGCTTGTCGTGGGCACGCTGGCAGAAACGGTCACCGTCACTGCAGAGGGCGCGATGGTCCAGACTGCCAGCAGTGAGCGGTCCGGCGTTGTCACTTCAAACCAGGTTGAGGACCTGCTCACAAAGAGCCGGAACGTGATGTCGCTTCTGGCTCTGCTGCCTGGAGTAGTCGATACGTCTCCGGACGCAGACAGTCTGGCCCGCGGATGGAACCTCAACGTCCAGGGCAATCGAACCAACACCAACAGCATGACCGTCGACGGCATGGTGCTCAACTCCTGGGGACTCGGCAATGCGACTGACGTCGCCCTGAGTCAGGACAGCATCGCCGAGGTGAAGGTGCTTGTTGGCAACTATCAGGCTGAGTACGGCCGGAAGTCCGGCGCAAACATTACCCTCGTCAGCAAGGCGGGATCTCAGCAATTCCATGGCCTGGTCTCCTACTTCAAGCGGCACGAGCAGTTCAACGCGAACAACTTCTTCCGCAACCGGAACAAGCAAGTCAAGGCGCGTTACCGCTACAACACGTGGACGTACAATATCGGCGGCCCAATCTACATCCCAGGCAAGTTCAACAAAAACAAAGAGAAACTCTTCTTCTTCTGGAACCAGGAGTTTTGGCCGCTGGAATCGACCGCGTCGGCCCGCTTGACGGTTCCCACGGAATTGGAACGGGCGGGCAACTTCTCGCAGACCGTCGATCTGAACAGAGTGATGATCCCCGTCCGAGATCCCTACACGCAGGTCCAGTTTCCGGGCAACATTGTGCCGGACAGCCGCCTCAACGCCAGCGGCGTGGCGTTGCTGAAGATCTTCCCGGCTGCGAACTTCACCGATTGGAACGTTTCCAAGGGAGCTTACAACTACATCTACGATACGAACGTGTCGAAGCCGACTACGATGCAGACGCTACGGGTCGACTACAACCTGAACTCGAATCACCGGATCTCCGGCTCATTCTATGGCTACTCGAACGATCAGACAGGCTCGGTCGGGCTAGATACCGGCGGTTCGAATTGGCCATTGATGTCGATGGGCTATTCATTTAAGGGACAGAACTACCTGGCCCGTTACACCGCCATCCTGTCGCCCACGCTGATCAACGAGTTCACGGCCGGCTATACCAACCGGCCGCAGCAGAATACGGTGATCGACGCGGAACTCAAGAAAGCCCAACGCGCGACAGTGGGCTTCACCGCCGGCCAATTCACGTCGCAGAACAATCCTTTGGATCTGGTTCCTAACGCCACTTTCGGAGGTGTGCAGAATCCCACCAACCTAGCGATTGAAGGGCGATTCCCCTTCTGGCAGAACGGCCGGGTGATCAGCTTCACGGACACTGTCACGAAGACAGTGGGGGCGCACACGGCCAAGGCGGGCATCACGGGCGACATTCTCAGGCACCACGCCACGGCTGCTGGAGCGGTGCCCTTCGGCGCATTCGACTTCTCCCGTAGCACCGTCAATCCGCTGGATACCAACTACGCTTATTCGAACGCGGCCGTCGGCGTGTTCAACACCTACAGGGAATCCAATGTGCAGCCGCTCGTGCGTTTCCGCCAGAGGAATATTGAGTGGTTCGTACAGGACAGTTGGAAGGCCACCCGCCGCCTCACGCTGGAGTATGGAGTCCGGTTCAGTTGGATAGGCCCGACGTGGGATGGAGCAGGGTTCACGGCCGGATTCACCTTTGAGAAGTTTAACGCCGCACAACAAGTCAAGCTCATTTCGCCGGTTCTCGTAAACGGCGTCCGGAAGGGGTACGACCCAGTTACTGGTGCGACAACCCCAGCGGCGATGATTGGCGCTATAGCCTCCGGCTCCGGCAACGTCACCAATGGAATGCTGGTCGTTTCCCAGAATCCCGACTACCCTCGCGGGCTCTACGAACATCGCGGCGTGCAATACGCTCCGCGCTTCGGCTTCGCCTACGACGTCTTCGGCAACGGCAAGACCGCGGTGCGCGGTGGATTCGGAATGTTCTACAACCACCCAGGGTGGAACGTTTATGAGCCCTTCGCACTTCAGCCGCCGCTTGTCATGACACCTACTCTCTATTACGGCGAAATCTCGACCTTCCGTTCGTCCTCGGGCGTCGTCTTCCCGCAGAGCGTCTCCGCCGCCGACAAGACGAGTAAGACGCCGAGTGTCATGAACCTGAGCCTTTCGGTCCAACAGAAACTCCCCTTCGAGACGATCATTGACGTCGGATATTCAGGTTCCCTGGCGAGGAATCTTTTCTGGGCACGAGAGTTGAACGCGGTCCCGATGGGGCGGCGGTTTGATCCAGCGTATGCGGATCCCACAATTAAAGGCTCAGCCCTCTCGACAGCGTTCCTAACGCCCATCACGGGATACACCAGCATCACTCAATATGAGGCCGCGGCGTCTTCGAACTACCATTCCATGCAGGTGAGCGCCAACCGGCGCTTCGTGGCTGGGCTCCAGTTCGGGGTTTCCTGGACGTGGTCCAAGGCGATGGACTTCGTGGACGACGACAGGGGCGCCATCTCGCCCTTCGTCTCGCCCCGCGTCTGGAATTACGGCCTGGCGGCGTTCGACCGGACGCACTTGCTGAAGGCGAGTGTAATCTGGAACACCCCCAAGACGCCGTTGCGGAACCCGATTGTGAAAGCGGTCCTGCATGACTGGCAACTCTCCGCCATGCCGAGTTTTATCAGCGGCGCGCCGCTTGGAATCGGATGGAGTTCGACAGCAGGGATTGACACGACGGGAACGCCAAGCCAGGGTTCGCGCATTGTCGTCACCGACAATCCGATTCTGCCCAAAGGAGAGCGCACGTTCAGCCGCTTCTTCCGGACGGACGTCTTCCAGATGCCCGCCGTCGGTTCGCTCGGTAACGCAGCCAAGACGCTGATTCGAGGGCCGGGCATCAACAGCTGGGACACGGGAGTATTCAAGAACTTCCCCGTTGGCGACTTCGGCAAACTGCAGTTCCGTTGGGAGATGTACAACGCTTTCAACCACACCCAGTTCGCCGGTGTGGATACGACAGCGCGATTCGACTCGAAGGGCGCGCAGGTGAACACGCAGTTCGGCCAGTTCACATCGGCCCGCAGCCCGCGGATCATGCAGTTCGCTCTGCGGTTCAGCTTCTGACAGGAATGCTGCGATGGGTGCATACCAGCCGAGGGCATGCGCCCACGCGTCCCCAAAATTAGGAGGTAAGAGAATGAATCGTCGTGATGTGTTGACTTTCCTGGGCAGCGGGGCGGCCGCGGCGGCTCAACCCCCCGCATCCACCGCGCGGAGTTGCGCGGTTGAGGGAATGCCCGCCACCTACGCCGCCATACGAGCCGTCTGCCCTGGAGACCTGGAAGCCTATTTTACCGACGAGAGGCTGCGGAGCGTCGTGGACATGACGAAGCCGCTCCCCAGGGTGAAGTACGAAGTGGTCGCTTACAACTACCCTTGCTGGCACCCGTGTCCGTGGATGGAGGCGCGCTTCGGCAAAGGTTGGACGCAGTTTCAGGCGTTGCGGGATTCCAAGCCTCTCTACCCTGGCCACCTCTATCCGAAGTACCCGCTCTGGGGTGAGTACAACGAAGCCGACCCGGTGTGGGCGGAACGTGAGATCGACACCGCCGTCAACTTCGGCATCGATGTCTGGATGCACTGCTGGTACTGGCAGGAAAGCGTGCAGAGATGCCACCTGCAACTGCAGGACGGATTTCTGAGGGCTCCAAACCGGAACAAACTCAAGTTCGCGGTAATGTGGGCGAACCATGATTACTGGAATGCCTGGCCGGCGCCGACACTGGGCGGTAAACCGGCGATCATTTCCCGCCAGGTCCACACCGAAGAGGACACTCTGCGAGTCATGGACTATTGCATTGAGCACTACTTCCGCCAGCCCAATTACTGGCGACTTGGCGGCGGCCCGGTCTTCGGCCTGTACAGCATCGACCAAATGGTAAAGGAAATCCCGGCTCCGCGCCTGCGCACGCTCTTCGATCGCATGCGCGAGAAAGTCTCCAAGGCGGGTCTTGGCGATTTGCACTTGCAGGCCAGCCAATTCTCCCCTGCCAACGCCGCGCAGATTAAGGAGCTCGGCATTCAAAGCGCCACCCGCTACCACACCTTCCACACTGCGCTGGCAGCGACCAAGACTCCCCCCGGTGGAAGACTGCCCTATGGCGAGGCCGCTGCTCAAACTGTCGCCTACTGGCGACAGCTTCGGGAGAAGTCCCCCGTGCCGTTCTTCCCGGATTGCCCGGCCGGCTGGGACGACAGTCCGCGGCGAGGCACAAACTCCCAAATGGTCACTCAGCGATCGCCGGACCAGTTTGAGCGGCTCATGATTGCCTCAAAGTACTTCCTGGCCGAGTCCGCTGCGAACGTTCCGAAGATCGTATTCCTCTCGTCCTGGAATGAATGGACCGAAGATCACGTCATCCTGCCGGACACGGTGTATGGCTACAGCTACCTCGAAGCCGTCCGGCGAACGTTCCGGAGCTGAGACGCAGCGCGGCCAGCCCCAGCATCCGGTCAGATGAATTCCAAGGAGTCTCAAATGGATTCGCTCTCCCCGACCCGCCGTACGTTTCTCGCCGGTGCCGGCGTCGCACTCGGCGCCCCGCTGCCTGACTGGGGCTCAGCCGCCAGCCAGGAAGGCGCGACCGCCCTCGTACAGGGCTTTCAGAAGGTGCCGGACAAGGCCAAGCCCTGGGTCTACTGGTGGTGGGTGAACGGCAACGTGACCGAGAAATCGATCACCCGCGATCTCGAAGAGATGCGGAAGAAGGGCATCGGCGGCTTCCTGATGTTCGATTCGCGCGCCTACAACGATCACATCATGACTCCGCCGCCTGCCCCTTTCGACTTCATGAGCGACGAGTGGCGCCACATGATCAAGTTCGCCATGTCCGAAGCCAGCCGTCTTGGCCTGGAGATGAGCACCAACCTCAGCACGAACGGCGGCACGCTGCGCTCTCCATGGCCCACCGGCGAGGACTCACCCAAGAAGCTGATCTGGACTTCCGCCGAAGTCCGCGGCCCCGGCCGCGTCACTTGTGAACTGCGCCGCCCGTCGATGGCGCATTTCTGGGAAGTCGCCGTGCTGGCCGTCCGGCGCGGAGCCCCCGCGGCAACGCCTTCCCAAGCCAGTATCGACCTTTCGGGCCAATGGCGCGACATCGTCTTCGAGCCCCAAGGCGCCATCGTGGCCGGGAATGCGGTTGTCGATCTCACATCTCGCGTCGATGCCTCGGGCAGGCTTGCCTGGGATGCGCCTGAAGGCGAATGGACCCTCCTCCGTTTCGGCTGTGCCACGATGGACGGCTTCGACAAGGACGTGGACATCCTCAACGCGAAAGCATCTGAGAACCACTTCGACAAGATGGGACGCAAATTTCTGGCCGACGCGGGTCCCCTCGCCGGCAAGACGCTCACTCATTTCTACAACGTGAGTTGGGAAGGCGCGTCCCCCACTTGGACGCCCGGCTTCGAGAAGGACTTCCTGCACTTCCGCGGCTACAGCCTGCTGCCGTACTTGCCGGTTCTCGCGGCGATGACCGTCGACAGCATCGAGGTCTCCTCCCGATTTATGGAAGACTTCGGCCGGACGCTCAGCGATTGCTTTCTTACCTACTGCTATGCCAAGTTGGGCGACCTTTGCCACCAGGCTGGATTGAAGTGGCACTCTGAATCGGGCGGCCCCTGGGATCGCACCAAGCCGCTGTTCGCCTACGCCGACCAGTTCGCCTTCTGGGGCCGCAACGACTCGCCCCAGGGCGAGTTCTGGCACCCCACCGCCAACCACACCAACTGCCGCCGCACCGCCATGGCCGCGCACATCTACGGCCGCCCGCTCGCCTTCTCCGAAGCCTTCACTAACATGGTGCAGCACTGGTCGGACTACCCCGCCGTCCTCAAGCCCCGCGGCGATGCCGCCTTCATCGACGGCATCAACCACTTCATCTGGCACACCTTCGACGCTTCCCCCGAGGAGTTCGGCAAGCCCGGCATCGTCTATTGGGCCGGCTCCCACCTGAACCCGAACGTGACCTGGTGGCAACACGCCGGCGACCTGCTCGCCTACCTCGGCCGCTGCCAGTACCTCCTGCGCCAGGGACGGTTCGTTGGCGACGTCTGCGTCTATGCAAGCGACCGCAACTACGCCGGCTGGAGCCGCGACGAAAGCTGGAGCAAGAACGCGTCGCTGTCGCTCGGCAAGGGCTACGCTTACGACCTCGTGAACACAGAGGTGCTGTTGAACCGCATGTCCGTCAAAGACGGCAGCCTCGTACTGCCGGACGGCTTGAGCTATCGGCTCCTCGTGGTGGACCTGGACGAGGAGATCCTGCCGCCGGAAGCTCTGAGCAAGATCGTCGCCCTCGCCGCAGCCGGCGCCACCGTTGTGCTCGGCCAGCGCCGTCCCACACGAGTCCCCGGCCTGAGAGGCGCCAAGTCCCGCGATGCGGAACTCCTGAAGCTTGCCTCCCAGCTTTGGGACGGCTCAGGCACACCGTCCACCCGCCCGCTCGGCAAGGGCAAAATCATCTCGGGCGCAGTCCTGGATGAGGTTCTGAGATCACACGGCATCCCGCCTGACTTCGCCGGCCCATTTGGTTACATCCATCGCCACACGGACGAGGCGGACATCTACTTCCTGTCCGGCCAAGGCACCGCCGACTGTACCTTCCGTGTCAGCGGCAGGGAGCCGGAACTCTGGGACGCCGTCTCCGGCCAGATCCGCGACGCTGTCAACTACCGCAAAACTGACGACGCTCGGACTACGGTTCCCATCACGCTTCCTGAAAACGGTTCGGTCTTCGTGGTGTTTCGCAAGCCCGCGGCCCCTAAACACTTGCTTTCGATCTCCGGACCTTCGGACGGCCTCGAGATTATCGGGCGCACTGGCCAGGGCGCGCAGATGCGCCTGTGGCGCCAGGGAAAGTATCAACTTCAGAGCTCGGCGAACAACCGGCTCATTGTGGATGCGACCGAGCCAAGCTCGCTCGCATTGCCCGGCCCGTGGGAAGTCCGCTTCGCGCCTGGCTGGGGCATCCCGGAGTCTGTCACCTTCGATCGCCTAGTTCCCTGGAATGAACATCCGGACGAAGCCATTAAGTACTTCTCCGGAACCGCCGTCTATCGTAAGAGTTTTCAACTCGATGCCAAACGGGCAAAGCGCCCCCTCCGTGTGCAACTTGGTGATGTGAAACACGTCGCACAGGTTCGCCTCAACGGTAAACCGCTTTCCGTCGTCTGGACTGCTCCCTGGTCCGTCGATTTGAGCGGCGCGGCGAAACCAGGTACAAACGTACTCGAAATCGAAGTCACCAACACTTGGATGAACCGGCTGATTGGCGACGCATCGCAACCCGAGTCCAAGTGGCGGACCAAGACCATCGTGCGCCGCGAGCCCGATTTCAAGGGCCGCTATCCACAGTGCCGCGGCTACGTGGCTACCGATCCTTTGACCCCGTCGGGTCTCATCGGACCGGTGGAACTGCAGTTTGGAGATCTTCGCGATGTGAAGCTGTAGAGCGATGGGATTCCGAAGGCCGGCTCTGTAGCCGGCAGTGTGAATGACTGAATCGGCGTTGAAACGCCTGAGGTGAAGTGTGGGTCGTTCGCGCCTGTGTTTTCGGCGTGGCTGATTTTGCCGCCCTGCGCCGTGCAACGGCGCGACTGGCGGCGGGAGGGTGAGTATGAGGGTCGAACGAAGGAAACCGCGCACTGCCCGCGTGGGTGTATTTGGAGTGGGCTACTACGTCTATTGGGATCAATTCCCCGGCCTGCTCGACGAGTTGCGCAACAAGCTCGAAGTCCTGGTCCACAGGGTGAGCGCCTCGGGCGTCGAAGTTCGGAACTTCGGGATTGTTGACAAGGCCCAGGGCGCTTATGCTTTGGTCCCGCAACTGAAGGCCGCCGACCTCGATCTTGTCTTCTGCGACATGCTGACCTACGCCACCTCGGCGACCTTCGCATGCATCGTCCGCAGTCTGGACATCCCGGTCGTTCTCGTCGCTTTGCAGCCGCTCGCCGCGATGGATTACCCTCGCGCGACCACGTACATGCAATTGGCTAATGACGATTTCTGTTCGGTGCCGGAGTTCACAGGAGTCGCAATTCGGATGGGCAGGCGGCCTCCTCCTGTCATTCTTGGAACTCTCGAAAATGATCCGGAAGCCGACGCCGAGATCGCCGATTGGTGTGACGTCGCCATGGCGCTCCACGACGTCAAGCGTGCCCGTATCGGCCACTTCGGACATCCCATCGAGCACATGCTCGACATGCAGACCGACCAGGCCGCGCTCACTGCCACATTCGGCTGCCACATCGTGCAGACCGAAGCCGCCGACCTGTTGCGCTTCGAGCGTGAAGTGTCGCCGGCCGAGATCGCCACGAAATCGCGCGAAATCCTCTCCCTCTTCGATACGCCCGACCCCGGCGCCGATCCCATCACTTCCAAACTGACTGATGCCCACCTCACAACCGCCGCGCGTGTCGCTGCCGCTCTCGACAAGTTCATTGCCTACCATCAACTCGACGGCCTCGCCTACTACTACGAAGGCGAACCCGGAAGCACGCTGCGCAACGTCGTCACGAACCTGATCGTCGGCAACTCTCTACTGACAGCCGCGGGCTTCCCTATGTGTGGCGAATCTGACCTGAAGACCTGCATCGCCATGTTGCTCATGGACCGCCTCGATATCGGCGGCAGCTTCGCTGAATTCCACCCCGTCGATTTCCACGAAGGTTTTATTCTCGTCGGACACGACGGCCCGCATCACATCAACATCGCCGACGGTAAGCCCGCGTTACGCAGCCTGCTCAAGTATCACGGCAAGCCCGGCGCCGGCGCAGGTGTCGAGTTCAAGATCAAGGAGGGTCCAATCACGATGCTCAGCGTTGGGGTCAAGGCCGACGGCAAGTTCCGGTTCATTCTGGCCGAAGGCGAGAGCGCGCGAGGAGCCATCCCGGCCACCGGCAATACCAACACCAGGGGCTTCTTCAAACCTGACATCCGGACCTTCCTCAAACGCTGGGTCTCTGAAGGGCCCACTCACCACTTTGCCCTGGGCATCGGCCATCGCGCCGGGTCGCTGCGCCGCATTGCAGATGCCCTTGCCATTGAGAGCGTCATCGTCAGCCAGGAGGTTTTCTCATGATGACAAGGCGAATTCTACTTTATCTAGCGGGCGCGGCGCTGCTCCTAGGGCAGTCCACCCCGAAGGATGTGTTGGAACAGGGCTTTCGGGAACCGCCCAACGCCGCCCGGCCCCACGTCTACTGGCTGTGGCTCAACGGCTACGTAGACCCTCCAACAGCTAGAGCCGAGTTGCAGGCGATGAAGGATGCCGGCTTCGGTGGCGTCCTGATCTTCGACATGGGCGCGCGTGGCGACAAGGATGTGCTGCCGCCCGCTGGACCCGCCTTCTTGAGCCCCCCTTGGATGAAACAGTTTCACGAATCGGTCACCCAGGCAAAACAACTCGGCCTCCAGGTCGACTTCTCGGTAATCAGCAGTTGGGATCTCGGCGGCCACTGGATTGAACCCCGCCACGGCAGCATGGGCCTGTACACGTCCGAAACCTTGATTGAGGGTGGACGCTCCATCGATGCCGAACTCGTCTTCCCTCCCATCCCTCCTGCGGCGCCACGAGAGCAGGACGGTAAGCCTAACCTCTGGCGCGATGCCGCCGTCCTGGCTGCGCGCAACGCCAAACGCGCCTCCAGCCATGAGTTCATCATTCGACTGGACCCACACGGCGATGCTGACTTGAAAGAGGTCGTTCTCGACAATGGCAACCCTGGCGAAGCGCCTGGGACTTCCTCCATGTCGCCCGTGCGTGAGTTCAGCGTCGCCGTGTCCGGTGCCGCCTCCCCCGACACCGCCTTCCGCGAAATCGTGTGCGGTTCGCTGCCACGGGAAGCGGGACCAAGGCGCTTCCCTCTGCCTCCTGGAACGCGTGCCAGCTACATACGCTTGCGCCTGATCAGTGCCCACGACTCG
Source organism: uncultured Candidatus Solibacter sp. (assembly GCA_964604945.1). Classification (GTDB taxonomy): domain Bacteria; phylum Acidobacteriota; class Terriglobia; order Bryobacterales; family Bryobacteraceae; genus PNKE01. The sequence goes on along the minus strand of CAZSBK010000068.1, from coordinate 6,406 downwards.
GACCGCCCACGCTGGACGCTTGGCGAGGTGACGTTCCTCGATACCGCCGGCGCCAAAGTAGCCGCCACCATCGTCCGTCCCACGGCAGCGGTCCCACAGAGTGGCGCCTGGAATCGCGATAACCTCTTCAACGACAGCGTCGACGGCCCACGCGGCGTGTTCGCCACCGCAGGCCTCCCGCCTTTCGAGTTCTCCGATCCCGCGGACCTCGTGGACGTGACCGCGCGCGTCGACTCCTCCGGCCGGCTGCGCTGGGACGCCCCCACCGGGACATGGACCATCCTGCGATACGTCGTGATGAATACGGGCGAACGCCTCAAGATCCCAAGCCCGAACTCTAACGGCTGGGCCACGGATCATTTCAACAGCGAAGCCACGCGGGCACACATGGACTACGTCGTGGACCGCATCAAGGAGACCTTTGGCGATCCGGCGAAAAGCGGACTCACCAACCTCTATCTGGCTAGTTACGAAGTCGTGGGCCCAGTCTGGTCGCCAAGCTTCATCGCTGAGTTTCGCAGGCTGCGCGGCTACGACATGACCCCCTTCCTCCCCGCCGTTTTCGGCGCGCGCGTGCGCGACTCGGAAACGACAGAGCGCTTCCTGTTCGACTATCGGAAGACCCTCAGCGACGTCCTGATTGGCGCCTATTACGTCGCCGCCCGCGACGTCGCCCACAAGGTCGGTCTGGGCATCAAGTCCGAAGCCGGCGGCCCTGGACCGCCCGCCCACAACGTCCCGGTGGATGCGCTCCTGGCCAACAGCGCCGTTGACGCGATCCAGGGCGAGTTTTGGCCCTACCGGCCACAGGCCGACGCGATGTGGGTCGTGAAGGAAACCGCTTCCGCCGGCCACATCTACGGCAAGACCCGCGTTCACATGGAATCCTTTACTTCCTCCGAATTCTGGCGTGAAGGGCCTCAGGATCTCAAGCCCAGCGCCGATCGAGTCCTCTGCGAAGGCGCCAACCACTTCGTTTGGCATACTTGGCCTCACGGCCCGCCCGAAGCCGGTAAGCCCGGATGGGTGTACCACGCCGGTACGCACATCAATCGCAACGTGACCTGGTGGCCCAAGGTCCGGCCCTTCGTCGACTACCTCTCCCGCGCTTCGTTCCTGCTCCAACGCGGCCAGTTCGTCGGCGACGTGCTGTATTACTACGGCGATGGTGGCTACAAGTTCGTCGGTCCGCGCCGCAACGACGCGTCTCTTGGTCCCGGTTACGACTACGATTACACCAACTCCGACGTAATCCTGAATCGCCTCTCGGTCCGCGACGGCCGCTTCGTCCTACCCGATGGCACCAGCTACGCCGTCCTCGTGCTTCCTTCCGGCGCTGAGGCGAATCCCACGGTCCTCGATAAGATCGAGAAGCTCGTCGCCGCCGGCGGCACTGTCCTCGGACCCAGGCCATCGCGCGCCGTTGGACTCGAAGGCTACCCGGCGAGCGACGCCCGTGTCCGCGAGATTGCCGCAACCCTCTGGGGCGATCTCGACGGCCTGACCCGGACGGAAAGATCGCACGGCAAGGGCCGCATCATCTGGGGCAAGCCGGTCCGGGGCGTCCTCATGGCGATGGGGATCCAACCTGACTTCACTGCGCCCGACGGCGTCGATTTCACCCACCGCCGCGACGGCTCAGCCGACATCTACTTTGTCCGCAATACGCAGAACCGCGCCTCGCAGCCCACAGTCACGTTCCGCGTGAAGGATCGCACACCGGAATTGTGGGACCCGCTCACCGGCGCCATGGCGGCGGCGCCTGTCTATCGCCGCACAGCCAACGGCATCGAAGTGCCGCTGGAATTCGCCTCGAACGGCTCCGTATTTGTTGTCTTCCGCCGGCCACTCCAACGCTCCTCGGTGCAACAACGCCCTGCACCTCCAGCGAAACCGGATCTCCCGATCGAGGGTCCGTGGACGGTCCGTTTCGAGGCTGGGCGAGGGGCACCCGAAAGCCTGAGCCTCACCCGGCTCGCCTCGTGGACCGAGCACAGCGACCCCCGTGTGAAGTACTTCGCCGGCACCGCACGCTACGTTGTCAGCTTCAATGTCCCCAAGGACTGGAAGCGTTCCGGCCAGCGCGCGGAACTCGACCTCGGCAGATTGTGGGCCGTTGGCGAGGCTTGGCTCAACGGCAAGCCCCTCGGCGTCGTCTGGACCGCGCCATTTCGTGCGGACTGCACTGAAGCGCTGCGCGAGGGTACCAATGAACTCGCCGTCGAGGTGACCAACACATGGTACAACCGCCTCATCGGCGACTCATTGCTTCCGCCCGCCGAGCGGATCACGCGAACCAACGTGATGAGCGCCGGGGGCCAGTCCTGGGCCAAGCGGACTCCGCTCGAATCGGGACTCTTTGGGCCGGTTCGCATCCTGGCCGTTGCGGTCCGGTAGCCGTCTTCCGCAAGAACTCGATCGGCGCTACGCGGCCTGGTTCTCCGGCCGGTACTCGTGATGCAGCCCACTGAGAAAAGGCGTCGAGTTGACGCGGTAACCAGGGGGAGCCTGTGTCTGTGCGGGCCCGCCGGGAAAACGGCTTGGGGCGATTCTGGTTTTCTGGCTCCAACGCGGAGTCTGCGCCACTCCGATTGCGATGGGCCACCAACTCGCCGACGATCCTCTTCACCACGCGAACACCGGGAGTTGAGCATAGCCCCATTCAGGAATGAGTGGACACGAGCCAGCGTTCCGGGACCGCCAAGGGAGAATCCGGCCCAGAGTGTATCGCGGCAGCCCCATCTGTGGGCGACTGAACCGGATCTCACCCCCACTTGGCGCGAAGGAGCTGATTTGCTTTGTAGTAGGCTCGATGAGTAATGTGGCTCCGCCATCTCAGGCGAAACGGCATGAACCTGCGGTGGCCGACCCGTGCATTGCCGCCGGGGACGAATGCCTGAACGGCGGTGGCCTGTGTGCGCAACAGCCGGAGCTCGAACGATGCACCCTCTTAGTGGATTCACGCTCTTCTTTCTTGGGAGCGTTCTTGCCTTCGCTCAGGGTCCTGCACTGCCGGGCACGGAGCCATTGGTCACACAAGAGGACCTTTCGCTTTCAATGGTTGATAGAATCAGCCGCTACCTGGATCGCGCCATTGACGAAGCCCGGCGCAAGCGAACGGCGACGTCACCGGTGAATGCGGAGGATCGGAAGGAGTTCCGATCGATCATCGGCGTCGTCGACCAGCGCATCGTCTGCGAATCGCCCAAACCCGACTCCACTGTCGATCAGGACGCGATCGTGGGCAGGACGCCGAACTTCGACGTGATTGCAGTCCGCTGGCCAACCCTGGCAGGTGTGGACGGCGAGGGACTGCTCCTGCGGCCTCGCCGGAAGAACCCAGTCGCCAACGTCATCGCGATTCCCGAAGCTGGATGGACACCCGAGATGCTTGCCGGACTCGAAGCCGGCATCCCGCCCGGCCGGCAGTTTGCGCGCCTCCTGGCCGAACTCGGCGTTCAGGTCATGGTGCCGGTCATCATGGATAGGCGCGATACCTATTCCGGTAATCCCTCCATCCGCATGACCAATCAGCCCCACCGCGAGTTCATCTACCGGATGAGTTTCGAGATGGGACGGCACGTCATCGGCTACGAAGTCCAGAAGGTCCTCTCGTACGTGGACTGGTTCGCGCGGGCCTTCCCGTCCGTTCCCATCGGTGTAGCCGGATATGGGGAAGGTGGGCTGCTTGCCTTCTACAGTGCTGCCGCGGATGAACGAATTGGCGCAGCCCTGGTGAGCGGATATTTCGGACCACGTGAAGCGCTGTGGGCCGAACCAATCTACAGAAACGTCTGGAACCTCGTCGGCCGGTTCGGCGATGCCGGTGTGGCACGCTTGGTTGCGCCGCGGCGGCTGATTGTCGAAGCGTCACAGCAGCCTCGGATCGATGGGCCTCCGCCGCCACGTTCGGACCGCCGGGGCGCGGCGCCGGGAGCGATCCATACGCCAGCCCTGGCTGAAGTTCAAGCGGAGTTTGAGCGTGCCGCGGCGGCGTTCCCGAAGGGGGCGGCCACACTGATAGCTTCGGGCAATGGCGACGGCCCGCCCGCCTCACGGGAAGCGATGAGCGCTTTCGCCGGTGCGCTCGGCATCCAGGCAGGCTTCGCCACTTCTGCGGGCGCGGTTTCAGTGATCCAGAAACGAGATGGAGAGTCACGGTTTCAGCGGCAATTCAACCAGCTCGTCGAATTCTCACAAGCCATTGTCCGCAGGTCCCATACGGAGCGGCAACGCTTCTGGTCGAAAGCTGACTCGAGTTCGATCCCTCGTTGGGAACAGACCAGTGAATGGTACAGGAATTATCTCTGGGGCGAAGTGATCGGCAAACTGCCCCCCGCCAACGGGCCGGTGCGGGCGTTGACGCGGATGCGGAGTGAGACTCCGCAATTCGTCGAATGGGAAGTGCAGATCCCTGTCTACCCCGATGTTTACGCCTATGGTATCCTGCTGATCCCCAACAACCTCAAGCCCGGCGAGCGACGGCCCGTCGTTGTGTGCCAGCACGGACTGGAAGGTCGACCTTCTGATCTGGTGGACCCTCCAGACGGGAAAGGGCCGTACCACCGCTTCGCCGCCCGGCTCGCTGAACAGGGCTACATCACGTTCTCTCCGCAGAACCCTTATCTCGGCGGCGACCGTTTCCGGTTGCTGCAGCGCAAGGCAAACAGCATCAAGCTCTCACTGTTCTCGTTCATCCTGAGCCAGCACGACCGGTTGCTGGATTGGCTCGCCACCCAGTCCTATGTGGACAGCAACCGAATAGGATTCTATGGACTGTCCTACGGCGGCAAGACCGCTGTTCGCGTCCCCCCGATCCTGAAGCGATACGCCCTCTCGATCTGCTCGGGCGATTTCAATGACTGGATCCCGAAGGTAACTGCGAACGACGTGCCGTTCAGCTATGTCTTCACCGGCGAGTGGGAGATGCAGGAGTGGAATCTCGGTAACACCTTCAACTATTCGGAACTGGCCAGTTTGATGCTGCCGAGGCCATTTATGGTCGAGAGAGGCCATAGGGATGGCGTCGGGATAGATGAATGGGTGGCGTTTGAGTACGCACCGGTGAGGAGGATATACACGACATTGGGTATTCCCGGAAAGACTGAACTCGAGTACTTCGACGGGCCTCACGAGATTCATGGGGTCGGCACATTCCAATTCCTGGCCCGGCATCTGAAGTAGCCATCCCGGCCGGTGTGGCCGGGTTGAGGACTCTCCGCCTGTAACGAGTTGACCTTGTATGGGTCGAACCCGACGCCCCATGGTGGTCCTGGTTTGGATAAGCTAGCTTGCCATGAGACGACTATTCATCCTGCTGACCGTCGCAGTAGCGGCCCTGGTCCCGGCCCTGCCGCAAAGAGGGAGTGGCCCGTTCGCTGGCCGCTGGGATATGACTGTCACCCGGGGCAACCTCACTTTCCCCAGTTGGATGGAGGTCATAGACAAGGCCGGGGGACCGGAAGTCCGCGTGCAACTGCGCACGGGCAACGTGCGTCCGGTCGCTGCGGCGAAGATCGATGGGACACGCCTGATTGTCACTGTCTCGGCGGCGACTCCAGCCCGGCCCGCGGAGGGCAATCGACCTGCGTCGCCCGCCCGGCCCAAGCTTGTGTGGGAGTTGACCGCCAGCGGGGGCAAACTCACCGGCACTCAGACGCAGGGCGACTCGGCGTATCAGCTCGCCGGCGTGCGCGCGCCTGCTCTGAAACATGCACCGCCCAATGCCTGGACCGACCCGGAACCGCTGTTCAACGGGAAAGACCTCAGCGGTTGGCAGCCGATCAACAACACATCGAATGACCAGACTGGTGTCGTCAAGAACTATTGGGTCGCCAAGAACGGCGAGTTGACCAACGAATCCAAAGGGCCAAACATCCGGACTACGCGCACGTTCGGCGATTTCAAGCTGCACGTCGAGTACCTCTGCCCTCCAGAAGAGAACAGCGGAATCTATCTCCGTGGACGCTATGAAGCTCAGGTCACGCCGCCGCCTGTGGCTCGCCCGGTAGCCGCGGCCCGCCCGCCGAGTGCCCCCCAGGCGGGTCGGCAGTACAGCAACCCCTTCGGTGAGGTGGGCTCCATCTACGGGATGCTCGGTCCGGCGACCCCGCCGCCTTTCCGCCCGGAGTGGCAGACCTACGACTTTACGCTCATTGGGCGCTGGGTCACCGTGATCTTCAACGGCGTCACTACCGTGGACAACCAGGAAATCCCTGGGGTGACAGGCGGTGCCCTCGACAGCAACGAGGGAGAACCCGGCCCGATCTACTTCCAAGGCGACCACCATGGCGGGATCCGCTACCGGAACATCACCATCTCGGTGCCCAAACGCTGAGAACGCGTTTGGAGCCTAGCCCATTTTCTGCCATACTGTAGATGCTCTGACAATTTTCTTTGCGCAACG
>CAZSBK010000067.1:0-29731 GCA_964604945.1 uncultured Candidatus Solibacter sp. | reverse complement strand
TCCTCGGGCAGGGCGACTTCTCGGTGACGAATCATCAAGGGAAGACCACATTCTCCTACTGTTGTCCGTCTCGCCGAGAAGTTGACTTCGTTACCGAAGTGAACGATGACATGCACCCTTCACCGGCGCACTCAGAGAAGATCAGCAGAAACAGTCCCTGTCCGTGCGGTAGCGGGAAGAAATACAAGAAGTGTTGTGGGTTAGGGAAGTAGGACCGATCCACGGCGCTATCACTTGTTCATTCATGACGGCCAACTCGAAGAGGGCGACTCCGGCCTTCTCATGCCTACTTGGTTCCCGTCTTCTTCATCGTCTCTACCTTCCCTGCCCTGCCAAACTTCAACCCTGCCGTGGCTGCGTCCAATCGTCCCTGGTGCTCTGGCACGAAGTGGGCGTAGTGCTTCTCCGTGGTTCTCAGTGAGTCATGCCCAAGCAGCAATTGCACGGTCCTGATGTCGGCTCCGACCGTGAGCAGTTCGACTGCGAAGGTATCGCGGAATCGGTGAGGGTGAACGTGGACTCCCGCATTGGCCCCGAGGCGATGAAGTGACCGCTGCAAGGTTCGCTCGATCGTCTTGGGGTTGCCGTCGCCTTGCCGGAACATCGAATCAGGGAGCTTGTCCAGTGCTTCCAGAACTTCCGCTGAGAGCTTGACGCGGACCGGGATGCCGGTCTTTGTCTGGATCACCGAGACGTGGCCGGTACGCCAGTCAATCGAGTTCCTGGTGAGCCTCGCCACGTCCGAGATGCGGAGGCCGGAGTGGAGCAACACGAGCACTAGGGCACGGATGCGGGGTACCGTGTCTTTGCGCTGGTGCTTTGGACCAAACGTCTCTACGGCCTGAAAGAGCTTGCGGAGTTCGGCTGACGTGAAGGGTAGGGTTCCCGGCGTTCTCGGCGTCTTGGGCTTGCGGAGCTTATCGGCGGGGTTCCTGGCGATCCATCCGTGATCGAGGGCGAAGCGGAACAGAGCGCGGACGTGCTCGATCTCTTTGGCCGCCGTGCGGGGCGTGAGAGGCTCATCGGTCTTTCCCTTGCGTGTCCGTGCCCATTCCTCCAATGCCTCAAGCGTGACGCCAGCGACGGGCGTATCGGTGAAGGTGACGGACAGGTGGTGGAAGGTGCGGCGGTAGCTGATAATCGTGCTGGCCCGAAGTTCCCGGCGCTCCGCATCGGTGATGAAGGCTTCGATGGTATCGCTAACGGTCTTCCCCTGGCCTGTCTTGAGTGGCCGTACTTCGCCGAACTCCATCCGGTCGATGGCGCGGTTGGCCTTGTCCCAGTCAGTCGATTTGAGGCTGTAGCGGACCTTTTCGCCGGTCGGCAGAGTCCCGTAGACCCAGATCGGACATGAGCAACGGGTGTAGGTTTGGCCCTTCGCGGCGTGTTTGCAGGAGGGAAGGTGGCGGCGGTAGGGATTCAGCATGGCCTCAGTGTACACCCAAGTCTTGTACATGGGTTTGTACATTCGGCTTGCTCGTCTGCAAGCTATTGATTCTAAACGAGAAAAGTTGGGGCGCGTGGTGGGGTTCGAACCCACGACATCCAGAACCACAATCTGGCGCTACTACCAGCTGAGCTACACGCGCCGCAGAACAGTTCAAGTTTAGCAAATCGCGCCCGTCGCGAATAGACCCCGCTGCGTTATGGGTTCGCAATACAGAAGTGAGACCTGGGTTCAGGTAACTGGAATCACGAGAGTCCGAGCGTACCTACTGCTCAGATCGCGGCCGGTCAGGCCTGCGGCTCGCCACTCGCGGGCACCAGGCTGCGAGCGTTCGCTTTTTACTTTAAGACGACGCTGGCAACCAATTCAAACCATGCACGTTACGACTTGGCGAAGTACAGATCCACGGCCCGCTCGATGTCCGGCTTGGTCACGTTCAGGCCGCGGTTCTCATACTGGCTGATCGACTGGATGATGCTGAGAATATCAAGCGGGTAGCACGCGCGCAGTTGCGTTCGCCCGTTGGACAGGCACAGTTTCCGCAGGTACTCGGCGCTGTCGTATTCCGCCGGAACGTTCTTCACCGTCATCAGCCGCTGGAAGATCATGTCGAAGACCTCCGGCTGCACCGGCTCGATCTCAATCTTGTTCTGAATGCGGCGCAGGAACGCTTCGTCGGCCAGATCCGACGGGTCAAGGTTGGTTGAAAACACCACCATCAGCTCAAACGGGATCTGGAATTTCACGCCGTAGCGCAACGTCAGGTAGTCCACCTTGCGGTCCAGCGGCACGATCCAGCGGTTCAGCAGGTCGCGCGGACTCATCAACTGGCGGCCAAAGTCGTCGATGATGAAGATGCCGTTGTTGGCTTTCATCTGCATCGGCGCGGCATAAATGCCCGATGCCTCGTCCAGCCTCAATTCGAGCATCGACGGGATCAGTTCGCCGCCCACCACGATGCACGGCCGTTTGCACAGCACCCATCGCGGATCGATGTCCGGATCGTCGTAATCCACCCTGTGGTGCACAACCGGGTCGTATAGGTTGATGATCTGGTTGTCCACTTCGACCGAATAGGGGATCAGGATCCCATCGGCGTAAACGCGCAACATCCGCTCGGCGATCGACGTTTTGCCGTTGCCCGACGGGCCATAGAGAAAGATCGAATTCTGCGAGATCAGCGCCGGTCCAAGTTGGTCCAACAGCCGGTCCGGGATCACAAGGTCGGAGAAGGCCGACTTCAACGCCCGGCGGTCGATCCTCACGTGCGCCGATTGCGCCTTGGCCGCGGCCGAATAGTCCTTCAAGGAGACTGGACAGGCGCCCGCGTACTGCGAAATCTGGAAACGGTCGGACGCCAGTTGCTTGCCCGAGGATGTCAGCACGAACTGGTAGTCGTTGCCGATCATCCCTTTTACCTCGAGCAACTGCTGTTGGCGCAGATGCCTGAAGCCGAATTCGATGATTGGTACCGACATCCGCAACGCCATCGAAAGGCTGTTCAGCGTTGAAAAGCCCTCGATCATCGTGCGGCGCAGAATCAGGTCGAGCACCAACGATTGTGGAATACCAAGGTCTTCCACCGTGTTCGGTAACTTTGGTGCATAAAGCGAGCGCGGTCCGGCCGTGGAGAACATACGCTCTCTCTATCGGCGCTCGCGGCGGCGGGGATTAGGATAGATGGCAACCAGGGAGACGGGGGGGCTCGGGCGCCCCCGGCAATCTCCGGCTTAGCAGGCCGGACCGAAGTCCTTTTCGAAGGCCGCGGCTAGGCGTTCGCCCCAGCCGTCCAACGCCTTCATCCGGCCGGCGAAGAACCGCAGCACCGGCGGCTCTTCGATAAACTCAAGCCCGCCAATCAGTTCGCGGTGAGCGTGGAGCCAGTTCAGCCGGTCGGCGGCATACTCGACATGGGACATCGTGTAGGTCCGGCGCGGCACCGCCAGGCGCAGAAGTTCGATATCTGACGGGACGTCGTTGCCGTCTTTATCCCGGTCCATCGACACCGTTCCGCGCTCCATGCCGCGGATGCCGGAGGTAATAAAGACCGCCGCCGCCAGCGCACCGGCTGGATATTGCAGTTGCGGCACCTGCGGGATGAACTTCATCGCGTCCAGGTGGCACGCCAGACCGCCTGGCGGGGTCACGGCCGGCAGCCCGATCGCGATCAGCTTCTCGACGAAGTACTTCACCATGTCCGCCGATGATCCGGCCACTTCCAACTCGGTCATCTCCCGCACGCCCACGGCCATCGCCTCAATCTCCTTCGACGACATGCCGCCGTAGGTGAAGAAGCCTTCGTAGACCGGCAGCCACGGCCGGATTGCCTCATACAGGTCTTTCCGGTTTGTAGCGATGAAGCCGCCGCGTACGCTGCAGCTCTTGCGGCCCGACAGGTAGCAGAGGTCGGCGATCGACATCATTTCGCGGATGATGTCGCGGATGCTGGTGTTCTCGTAGCCCGCCTCGCGCTGGTGAATGAAGTAGGCGTTTTCCGAAATCAAGCTTCCGTCCACCACCAGGAAGATGCCCAGCGGCTCGACAATCGCCTTGATGTCGCGCAGGTTCTGCATCGAGAACGGTTGTCCACCGATCAGGTTCGTCGTCGCTTCCATGCGCACGAACGAGACGTTCTTCGGACCCGCCTTTTCAATCGCCGCCTTCAGACGGTCCAGGTCCATATTGCCCTTGAACGGACACGTGCTCGACGTCTTCAGCGCCTCGGGTCCGTAGAGTTCCAGCACCGTGCCCCCAACCAGCTCGAAATGCGCCTTCGTCGTGGTGAAGTGATAGTTCATCGGCACGATCTGGCCCGGCTTCACGAACGTCTTGGCCAGCAGGTGTTCGGCCGCCCGTCCCTGGTGGCAAGGCAGCAGGTACTTGTAGCCAAAGATGTCCTGCACTGAATCGGCCAGCTTATAGAAGCTCTCCGAACCGGCATAAGCATCGTCGGCCAGCATCATCGCGCCTTGCTGCACGTCGGTCATCGCATTGGTGCCCGAGTCGGTCAACATGTCGAGAAAGATGTCGCGCGTCCGCAACAGGAACGTGTTGTAGCCCGCCTCCTCTATGGCCTTCAGCCGTTCCCTGGCCGGCGCCAGCCGGACCTTCTGAACGATGCGGACCTTGTGCATCTCGATGGGGATTTCTTTGCCGTTGGATAGTCGTATGCTCATGGAATCGATAGCCGCGGCGAGTGCGCCTAGCGACGATTTTCGATCATATCATCTCTTTGTCCTGTATGAGATGTTCGATGAGCCCCGCGCCATGGCGTATGCTGGCACCATATGCGTTGTCTCGCTCTTCTGCTCGCCTTCGCGCTTGTCGCGCCTGCCGCCGAAAACATCGATGCCGCCGCCAATGCGCGGATTCGCCAGGAGGCGATGGAGAAATCGCAGGTGATGAGGCATGTCTCGATCCTGACCGACCGTTACGGCCCGCGCCTCACAGGTTCGCCGAACTACGAAGCAGCGGCGCGCTGGGCGTCGTCGCAGCTCACATCATGGGGCCTGAAGAACGCGGCGCTGGAACCCTGGGATTTCGGTCATCCGGGCTGGGTGAACGAGCGGGCGGCCGGTTTCCTCACGGCCCCTGCAAATGACAATCTCGTGTTCGAAGTCCTGGGATGGACGCCGTCAACCAGGGGCAAAGTCCGCTCGGCGGTGGTGCAGATCGAACCCCCTTCAACAGCGACAAAAGAGGAACTGGCGGCCTATCTGTCAGCCAATGCGGCGAAGGTGAAGGGCAAGATCGTGATGGTGGGCAAAGCCGCGGCGGTGCCGGTGAGTTTCGCGCCGGTCAGCAAGCGCCAAACCGATGAAGCCGCCAAGGCGCGCTACAGCGGCCAGGGCGGCCCACGAGGCTTCCCCGAACGTCCGAAACTCGACCCAACCAAGCTGACCACGGCGCAGGCCACGGCCATGATCGACGAGTGGCTCGTCGCCAACAAGGCGCTGCTCAGGATCAACGACGCGGGCGTGGTCCATGGCATGGTGCGCGCGTTTCACAACCGCACCTATAACGTGAAAAAGGCCGTACCGACTGTCGTGCTCCGCAACGAAGACTACGGGCGCGCGGCACGCCTGCTGGCCATGGGCGAACGGGTCGAGATGGAGTTCGACATCGTGAATCGAGTATTACCGGCCGGCAAGACGACCTTTAACGTGGTGGCCGAGATCCCGGGCTCCGACAAAGCTGGCGAGGTGGTGATGCTCGGCGGGCACCTGGATTCGTGGCATTCGTCAACAGGCGCGACCGACAACGCCACGGGCGTGGCGATGATGATGGAGGCTGTACGCATCCTGCAATCGTGCGGGCTCAAGCCTAGAAGGACCGTGCGAATTGCGCTTTGGAGCGCCGAGGAGCAGGGTCTGTTGGGGTCGAAGGCCTATGTGAAGGCACATTTTGGGACGTACGAGAATAAGAAGCCTGACTTCGACAGCCTGGTGGCCTACTTCAACATCGATAGCGGCACTGGCCGCGTCCGGGGCGCGTCCGTCTTCGGCCCCGGCGAGGCTGGCACGGTGATGCGTGAAATCCTGGCGCCGTTCGCCGAATGGGGCGTGGCCGGCGCGCTGGCCAACGGGAGCCGCCGGGAAGGCGGAACCGATTCGACATCGTTCAGCGCGGCCGGGTTGACGGCCGTGGGATTGGGACAGGACCCGATCGAATACTTCACCCACACCTGGCATACGAATCTCGATACCTACGAGCGGGTTGTGCCGGACGATGTGATGAAGGCTTCGGCCCTCATTGCATCGGCAGTGCTGCACGTGGCGAATCGCGACGAGCCGTTGCCGCGGTTCAAAGCGGATGCGATGCCCAAACCTGTGGCGCAAACGGAATAGAACTTCGCGAGTGTGATTGTCATGCGACATAAGATTCTCCCCTGCCTCGCCGTGATGGCCGCGCTCGCGATGCCCCTTTTGGCCCAACCCCGCGAGGAACTCGTCGTCTCGCCCGACGAACTCGTTCAGGTGAAGGTCGGCATCGACGGCGAGCGGATTGTCTACTCGGCCCTGCTCGGCGGCAAACCCGCCGTGCTCCCTTCTCCGCTCGGCATCGCCGGATGGCCCGCTGGGAAGCTGAAATCGGCCACGCAGCGCACGGCTCTGGGGACCTGGAAACCGGTCTATGGTGAGCGTTCGGTCATACCGGACAACTACCGCGAACTCTCTCTGGCCTTCGAACACCTGACCATCCTCCTGCGAGTCTATGAGGAGGGCTTCGCTTTCCGCTATAAGCTCGAAGGGCGGGGTCCGTTCGAGGTTCCAGGCGAAACCACGGGATTCCACTTCCCGCCTGGCTCCCGCGCCTGGGAGGAATACGGCACCGAGGGCGAGTACCGCCAGGTCGCTGTCGCCGAGATCAAAGATAAGTGCGAACGCCCGCTCACCGTCGAAATCGGCGGCGGCAACTGGGCTTCTCTCACCGAGGCGGCTCAGGTCGACTATCCGCGGATGCTTCTCGGCCCGGACGGCGCCGGCGGGCTGAAACCGGACCTCGATTCCCCTATCAAGGGCATGCTCCCCTTTGAAACGCCATGGCGGGTTTTCGTTTTGGGGCGCGCGCCGGGCGACCTGCTCGAACGGAACTACCTCGTGCTGAATCTGAACCCGCCGCAGGCCCGCGATTACTCGTGGGTGAAGCCCGGCAAGGTGCTGCGCGAAGTGACGCTCTCGACCAAGGGCGGCAAGGCGGCGGTGGATTTCGCGGTGAAGCGCGGCATCGACTACATCGAGTACGACGCGGGCTGGTACGGACACGAATATGACGACGCTTCGGATGCGACCCAGGTGGCGCCCGACCCGAAGCGGGTCGCCAGCATCCCGGATCATGGCGGGCTGGATTTGGAAGAAGTGATCCGCTACGCCAGGTCCAACGATATCGGGGTGATTCTGTACGTCAACCGCCGGGCGCTGGAGCGGCAGAGGGATGTGATCTTCCCGTTGTACAGGAAATGGGGCGTGGCGGGGGTGAAGTTCGGCTTCGTGCAGGTGGAGGGACAGAAATGGCCGAAGTGGCTCGTGGAGTCGGTACAGAAGGCAGGGGACAACAGGCTGATGGTGGATATTCATGACAGCTTCCGGCCGAGCGGCTGGCAGAGGACGCATCCGAATCTACTAACAGTCGAAGGAGTGCGGGGCAACGAGCACATGCCCACGGCGACTCACAATGCAACCTTGCCGTTCACCCGCGCCATCGCCGGACCATACGACTACACGATCTGCTGGACCACTCCGCGGCTGAAGACCACCCGCGCCCATCAGATGGCGATGAGCGTCGTCGTCTACAGTCCGCTGCAGTTCCTGTACTGGTATGACAAGCCGGACCAGGTCGTCGATGCGCCGGAACTGGCGTTCTTCAACGACCTGCCGGTGGCATGGGACGAGACGCGGGCGCTTGCCGGCGCGGTGGGCGAGTATGCGGTGGTGGCGCGGCGGTCCGGCGAGCGCTGGTATCTGGGCGCGATCACGAACGAGCGGCCGCGCACCATCGAACTGCGGCTGGGGACGCTGACGCCCGCGGCATCCTACCTGCTCAGAACGTACTGCGATGGATCGTCGGCGGCCGAAGTGGCCATCAGCGACTCGGAAATTAGGGGCAGCCAACCACTGACCTTGCGCCTGGGGCCCAGCGGCGGTTGCGCGGCGACAATCGAGCCGGCGAGGTAACAGCTTGAGACGCCGTCAACGGGCCGGAACCGGCACGAACTCCATCGTGCGCGTCTGCCGCGTGGCCGAAGTGAAATCGAAATCGCAGCGGATGATCAACGAGCTGTCGTTGGCGTCTTTGGCGATATAGAATCCCTTCGGATTCTTCATGGCCAACCCCTGCGGCGCCCGCACGAAGACGCGGCCGCTGTAGCCGGCCGGCCGGGTGGCTTCAATAGTCAGCCGGCCCGCCGCCGGATCCCACTCCGCGGCGGCGATTTCTGCCTGCCCCTGGCGCACGTGCATGTCGGTTGAAGCGATCCACGGATGCGCCCGCTCGCGTGCGATGCGCAACAGTCGCACCGACTGCGCCGGAACGCTGATGTGGATGGCGTTCCTGTGCATGCCGAGATAGCGTTCGTTCCAGTAGTCCCAGACGACATACGATGCCGCGGGATCGCCGCCCAGCCGCTCGAACGCAATGTCCTGATCCAGCGGCTTCGAACGGTAATTGAATACGGCCACCAGATCCCACTCGTCCCAGTCGCGCTTCACCTTCAAATGGAAGGTTTCCGGCCATCCCGGTTCGGGCTTGTCGAACAGGTCGAGCGGCCGGGCGGCTTCCGGCAGGCGCGGAAACACCTGCTTGATCATGGCCAGCCGGTCCTCGCTCATGCGCGAGATGTCGTCGCCGAGCATCAGCGGGCTGCCATTGATGCCGAAGATGGTCGTGGTGATTTGCGCGTCCGGTACGGGAATGGGCTTGTCGATGGTCATGACGTTGCCCGAGTCGGCCAGGTAAAGCTTGCGGTGCGTGAAGTAGTTGCCCGCCAGCGCATTGGTGGCCGCACGGTGCGAAGTCCAGTACTCAGCGCGATTGATCACGAAAGTCCCGGGATAGAAGCCCTTGCCTGGTCCGTCCAGCGCGCGCCCCTCCCCGTAGTCGGTGCCCACTCGATTGGCTGCCACCAGGCCCACGTTGAGCAGCGTCGGGCCCGTGCTGGGGAGCAAGTACGTGTCCGCGCCCGCGGCATCGGCGATCACTTTGACCCCGGCACGATAGGCCTGCGGGCCGGGGATCAGCGAGCGGTCGTAATAGCCGTCGGCAATGTGGTTGCCGGGTGTCGTGCCGGAGATCGCGTCCAGGAAGTCGATCATGAAGTAGCGCACGCCCCAGTCGCGGTATGTTGTGAACACGTCCTTCAGAAACGCCTGCGTCTTGGGGTGCGTGGGATCGAGCACATAGACTTCGCCGATCTCGCGGTGTGGCACGGCGAGCGGTTTGCCGTCTTTGAGCAGCAGCGCGTCGCGGAACTTGTCAACCTCCGGCTTCAGCCTCGGACTCAGCCAGAATGCGCCACACCAGAACCCAAGCTTGAAATCCTTCTTCGCCAAATCGCCGATGAGCGCCTGCGGTCCGCTGGGAAACAGTTCGGAGTTCCAACGGAGCCAGTTGCCCGGCTGTTTGCCCTCCAGATTGCCGATGCTCACCCAAACGTACTCGATGTCGAGCCCAGGCAGCCTCTCTCGAACAGAGCGCGCATTACGCAGCACAACATCTTCATAGCGCTCGACATTGAAGCCATCCACCCAACTCCAGCCCAACCAGCCCGCCGGGATCTTCGGCCAGACCTGAACCTTGTATTCGGCAGAAACGAGGTTTGCCCAGGTCTCCAACTCAGAGTACGGATCGGTTCCAGTGGCCAGGCGCAATTTCTCGGTGGCCACCGTCGCGCCTGCAGGCAGCATGAAGCCTTCGAAATCGCAATAGGCGCTCAGGGTAGGCACTCCTCGTACCTTGTCCCAGGCAAGTTCGTGCACCGTACTGATGCGGTCGTAGCTGACAAAGCCCAGATGCAGTGCGGTACGTGAGGACTGGTTGTAGATTTGGACCAGCGTCTTGCTCTTGCGCGGCCGATCCATCCCGCTCAACTTCACGACGGGGCTGGTCTGTTGCCAGCCCGACTCGACGAAGGCGACTGCGTTCTCAGGCGACGGCCCCAGCACAAGCGCGCTGTCCGGACCGGCCGCATCAGCCAACCGGCAGCGCCCCAATGCAACCGCGGCGCCGCTCAGGTTGCGAATCGAACTCATGATTAGGGCGGACTCGCCGTCCCCACCCTGGCTGAAGTCGATCGTCCATTCAATCGCCGGTTCCGCGAAACGCAGGGCGAGGCGGCCCGTTTGGCCGCCCGTCCATTTGGCCGAGACGGCATCTTCGGCCCACAGTGTCTTGCCGTTTGCGTCCAAGCCGAGGCGGGCGTTTTCGATTACTCCGCCGAAGCTGAAGCGCCGTTTGTCCGCGTTCACGTGCAGGCTGGCGCTCCAAAGCGGGCCGATCGGGAAAAGGGCGAGCAGAATGAGGATTGTATGCTTCATGACGGACCGTCGCTCAATCGGAGTCAGGTCGAATTCGCCCGGATGCGAAATTCCGAACCAGCCCCAAGATTGCCTTATAGCTGTTTCCTGGCGCTGGATCAACTCCCCGCCGGCTGATCTGCTGATTCGCCGTCAGGCCCGTCGTGGCACTGGATCGAACTCAGCTTGCCGCCCGGACGCGTTCGAGCAGCGAGTCTTCAAAGCTGTAGTCAAACTCCGAGTGCGGGTGTTTGCGGGAATACCAGCGGTACGTTTCCTTCAGCCCCTCGGCGAATGGGGTTGGTTTGAAGCCGAGCACGCGCTGGGCCTTGGCGACGATCATGGTGATCGGCGGAATGTCGAAGTAGGTTCCGAAATAGAGCTTCGGCCCGTGCGGGTGGCCGCCCATGCGCATGATCTTTTCCCTCGGCATGCGAACGGTCTCAATCGTCTTGCCTGCGGCCGAGGCGATGGACTCGACCACTTCGGCCTGCGTGAGCGGACGCGGACAGGCAATGTTGAACGCATGGCCGGCCACGCCCGGCACGTCCATGGCCTTGATACAGGCCTGGGCCAAGTCCTTGACATAGACGAATTGCATCAGTCGCCGGCCGTCGCCGGGCAGGATGACCGGCCGTTTGTCGCGGATCCGGTCCCAAAAGAACTGCTCGCGGTAGAAGGGATTGTCGGGACCGTACACGAACGGCGGACGGATCGTGACCACGGGCGTGCCGTGGCGCTGATGGAGGCGAAACAAGGCGCGTTCAGCCTGTGCCTTCTGCCGCATGTAGCGGTCTGGATGATCGTCCATGGCCAAGCCGTCGCCTTCATGATGGTTCAGGCCCTCGGCATACGCCGCTACGCTGGACATGAACACGTAGCGCGAAATCTGGCCGTTGAACATGCGCGCGGTTTCCTCCACCACGCTGGCCGGCGTGCCCCGTTCCCAATCGTAGGCGGTGTCAAAGACGACGTCGAACGTCTTGCCCGCGACGGCCGCCTTGACGGCGCCGATGTCGTTGCGGTCGGCCTGCAGATTGCCCACCTTCTTGCCCAAATCGTGGTCGGGCCTGCGGTGAAGTACGGTCACATCATGGCCGCCTTTGGCCAGGCTCGCAACGATCTGCTTGCCGATAAACTGAGTTCCACCAATGACGAGAATCTTCATCCTTGTCTCTGCACGCCTCCCGTGTCGATCAGGTCAGTGAGGGCGAAAGCCCGAGAGCTTCCGTCGCGGCTAATCCGGCTATTCGTCATGCTTCAGGCCGAGCTGCGTAATCAGGTCCCCACCCCAGACAGCGCAACCTCTCCTTCAGCTTCGTCCGCTGAATGACTAGGTCGTGCTCTGGGTACGGGCCCGGGGCTGCCATCCGCGCTGTGAACCAGAAACTCAACCATTCTGCATGCCTTTCATTCCGGCGCGCCCTGCAAGACTGTGGAAATGAACGAGTGCGGGAGCAATGGACGCGGCCAGGATAGAATTGCGGCAAAAGAAATCGATCTTGATGTGCTTCGGATCGCCGAGTCAGTCGTATATGTCGGTGTCGCGCGAGCCCTGCACATGTCCGGCATCGGCACGCATGACCTACCTTCGGCCCGCGCGGCGTTGAAGGGGGGATGGCTCGACAACTCAGAAACTCCTTCGGGGGCCAGCAACTCGGCTAATCAGGACTACCAATTGTTATAATAACAGGCGCATGAGTGGCCGCGCGATGCCGACCATCTCCACCATCCTGGCCGACGACGAAGCACTGGCTCTCGACGAACTCTCGTTTCTGCTCAAGGAGCACCCCGAAATCGAGGTCATCGCCACCGCGTCCAACGGCCTGGACGCCGTGGAACAGATTCAGAAACTCGAGCCCGACCTCGTCTTTCTCGACGTTCAAATGCCCGGCCTCGACGGGCTCGGCGTCATCAACCGTCTGCGCGAGTCGCCGATGCCCCTGCCCGCTTTCGTCCTCTGCACTGCCTATGAGCAGTATGCCCTCGAGGCGTTCAAGGTCGAGGTCCTGGACTATCTGCTCAAGCCCGTGGACCGCGAGCGCCTGGCCCTCACTATCGCCCGCCTCCGCCGGTCATTCCTCGAACCCGAACCCGTGCCCGCCCCCGGCTCCGCTGCCCCCTCCGCGGTGCCCGCCAAGCTCATTGTGCGCAGCGGCGGACGCAACTGGATCATCGATGCCTCCGACATCGTCTACGCCACCATTGAGGACGGGCTCATCACCGTCACCGCCACCTCTGTCGAGGGCCAATCGAACTACAAAACGATCGAGGAACTCCAGTCGGCCCTCGATCCCTCGCTGTTCTGGCGCGTCCACCGCAGCTACCTCGTCAACGTCAACCGCATCAAAGAGGTAGTGCCGTGGTTCAAGTCCAGCTATCAGCTCAGGATGGACGACAAGCGTAGCAGCGAAATCCCGGTCAGCCGCGTGCAAACCAAACGCCTGAGGACCATGTTCAAGCTCTAGCAGACTCACGATTCATCGCCAGATTGCCTACTGCTTGTCCGGGTCCTTCTCCGGTACCTTCAACTCCGCCTTAAGCCGCCCCATCTCCGCCTTCAGCTCCTTCACAACCCCCGCATACGCCGCCTCGCCATACACGCTCCGCATCTGCTTCGGATCCTTCTCCCGGTCGAACAACTCCCATTCATCCGACTCATAGAAATGCGCCAGCGTGTACCGCGGCGCCCTCACCCCACAGTGCCGCGTCACCTCGTGCTCGCCGCCCTCGTAGTAGTGGTAATAAAAACTCTTCCGCCAATCCGCCGGCGACTCGCCTTTGAGAATCGGCGTCATGCTCCGCCCCTGCATATCCGCCGGCACCGCCACCCCCGCGGCATCCAGAAACGTCTCGGCCAGATCCAGATTCGCCACCATCTCCTTCGCCACTCTCCCCGGCTTGATCACCCCTGGCCACCGCGCCAACATCGGCGACCGTAGCGACTCCTCATAGATCCACCGCTTGTCGAACCACCCGTGCTCGCCGAGATAAAAGCCCTGGTCCGAGTTGTAGACCACGATCGTATTCTCCGCCTCGCCCGTTGCGTCCAGCCAGTTCAGAATCCGCCCCACGCTGTCGTCCACCGAAGCGATGCACCCCAGATAATCCTGCAAATACCGCTGATACTTCCACCGCACCAGTTCCCTCCCCTGCAACTTCTTCGCGTGAAACTCCTCGTTCTTCCTCCTGTAAGCCGCCTCCCAGATCCGCCTCTGCGCATCGTTCATCCGCTTCAGCTCGTTCACCGGACCCTGCAAATCCGCGCCCTCGCCCGCCACCTTCAGATCCATCCCCAACCTCATGTGCCGGTCGATCTCCATCGCCTGCTTATGCGCCGGCGACGCCCTGTGCTCGTAGTTGTCGAAGAGATTCTCCGGCTCCGGGAACTTCACGCCGTCATACAAGTGCAGTTTCTCCGGCGCCGGGCACCAGTTGCGATGCGGCGCTTTGTGCTGGCACATCAGCAGGAACGGGCGCGCCTTGTCCCGGCTGTTCAGCCAATCCAGCGACAGATCCGTGGTGATGTCGGTGACATAGCCCTCGCGCCGCTTCTGGCCCGTGGGCGTGATGAAGTCGGGGTTGTAATAGCTACCCTGCCCTGGCAGAACCTCCCAGGCGTCAAACCCGGTCGGCTCGCTCTGCAAATGCCATTTGCCAAACAGCGCGGTCTGATACCCCGCCCCCCTAAGCAGTTTCGGCATCGTCTGCTGCGACCCGTCGAACCGTTGCCGGTTGTCGATGATGCCGTTCAGGTGGCTGTACTTGCCGGTGAGCACCACCGCCCGCGACGGCGCGCAGATCGAATTCGTCACCAGCGCATTGTCGAACCGGACCCCTTCGTGCGCGATCCGGTCAATGTTCGGCGTCCGGTTCAGCCGCCCGTCATAGCACGAGATCGCCTGATACGCATGATCGTCCGAGAAGACGAAAACGATGTTCGGCCGCTTGCCGCCCTGCATCGCCCCACGCATCAAACCTGCGCCCGCCGCCACCCCGCCAATGAACCCTCGCCTGCTGATCATGCGCCGCGCCTCCTGCGGACCATTATCGTCTCACGGCCCGCTTCGCTCCACTGCTCGATCTGATACGCTGCCCGTCATGGCTGTACACTCCTTCGTCCGTCCCATCCGTTTCCTTCTGCCTCTCATCCTCTCGGCCTTCTGCCTTGTTCAGGCGCAGAATGTCCGTCAAGCCCGCCCGACTCCACAGGCCGGTGAGTTCCACGTCCTCAAAGCTGACCTGCATATGCACACCGTCTTCTCCGACGGCGAAGTCTGGCCCACCACTCGCGTCATGGAGGCCTGGCGCGAGGACCTCGACGTCATATCCATCTCCGACCACGACGACTACCACCCTCACGAAAAGGACGTCACCGCCGATCTCACCCGCCCTTTCGCCATCGCTAACCCCATGGCGCAAGGCCTCGGCCTCCTTCTGGTGCCCGGCGTTGAGATCACCAGGGGCAACATCCACTTCAACGCGCTGTTCGTCAAGGAGTTCAACGCCTTCCGCGGCAAGGAACTCCAAGCCGCGCTGGCCGAAGCCAAGCGCCAGGGCGCCTTCTCTTCCTGGAACCACCCCGGCTGGAAAGGCACGGCTGAGTGGTGGCCGCCCATCGCCACAGCCTACTCCGACAAGCTCTTCCAGGGAATCGAAATCGTCAACGGCAACTCCTACTACCCCGAAGCTCACCCCTGGGTCGGCCAGCACAAACTCACGATCCTCAGCAATTCCGACATCCACCGCCCGTCGCTCTCCGCCGAGGAACGCTCGCTGACGCTTCTGTTCGTTCGCGAAAAATCTCTCGTCGGTGTCCGCGAAGCCCTCGACTCCGGCCGCACCGTCGCCTGGCAACAGAAACGTCTCATCGGCAGCGAAGCCCTGCTGACAAGCCTCTTCCGCGCCTATGTCCAAGTGCCCGCGCAGATCCAGGCGCCCGCCGGAACCCGCACCGCCGCGTTGCTTCTGCGCAACATCTCAGCGCTGACCTTCGACCTGAAAGTCGTCGAGACGCCCAAATGGATGACCGTCGCCTCGGCGCAGGCCGCCCCCCAGTCCACGGCCTTGCTGACCGTCCGCCTCGCCAAGGACGCGCCCACTACGCGTCAGAAGGTCACACTCCGCCTCGAACTCTCGAACACCCTCGCCGGCCCCAACACGCCCCTCGTCGTGCCCATCGAGTTCGACTACGTGCCGTGACCTCCAGCCAATCGACAGGAACTACATCGAAACGTCGGACAGCCGAAACACCATGGCCCTCGCGGGCGGTGCGGTGAGGAAACTGTTGTCCGCAACCTCGATTAATTTGACGCAACTTGACATCCGGCTACGAGGAGTCCATCTAGTAGATATGCGCGTTCACTTGCTCCTCATTCTCTTCTCAATCCAATTCCTGCTTAACGGCGGGGACCAGAAACCAAGGAACATCGACGCAGGGTGGATCTACGACATCCTCCCGCAAATTGCTGATGGCGAATATTGGAAGACCACCATTATCCTCACGAACCTGGAAGATCATCCGGTCGCCTGGACTCTGAAGTTCTATGGTGACGACGGCAAGCCGAAGGAATTCACCCTTTCCGGGATGGGAAAGGCATCCGTCTTCGCGGGTGCGCTGGCAAAGGATGGCAGCGTCACCCTGTCCACGCCCGGCGGTACCGGAACGCTAAGTCAAGGCTGGGCGGAAATCGCATCAACCAGTGGCGACGACATCGGTGCGATGGTCATCTTCGGCACCACCGGTGTGCCCAATCGCCCGGACTTCGAGGCAACTGTCCCGGCAGTCTACAGTATAGATGACGATGTGGTGATTCCGTTCGACAACACGAATGGCTATGTCACATCCCTCGCACTGCTGAACCCTGGAACTTACTCGGATTCCGTCTTCAACATACGGATCTTAGACAATGCTGGAGTCGAATTGCAGACCGAACGTCTCACCCTGAAGGCTGGCAATAAAGTCGCCTTCGCTTCTACTGATAGATGGCAGAACTCACGCGGCAGGAGCGGCACAATCGCTATCAAAGGGGACACCTTGGTTTGGGCATCAAGCTTGGCATTGAGGTTTCACCCGGGCGGAGCCTTCACAACTGTCTTTCCAATGAGCCGATAGTTGGTGAGATAGAACCTACTCCCTCAACCCCTCCACCATCGCTACGGCATTCTCCACCGGCGTCCGCGCCTGAATGTTATGCACCGTGCTGAACACGAATTCGCCCCCGGGGTCGAATACTTCGCGTCTCCGTAAGACCTCTTCCCTTACCTGCTCCGGCGTCCCGAACGGCATCGACTTCGGCATATTCACGCCGTCGCCCCGGAACACCACTCTCTCACCAGACTCCCGCATCAGCGTCTCCAGAGATCGCCGAATCAAACCTCCGTCACGGCCGTTGCCCGCGCCGTGCGCCGGCTCTCATACTCCGACGTCAAGAAGGTCCCGGCAAACACCAGCAGACCTCCTGCGGCTTGCGGCAACGTAACGCGCTCGCCGACTACTAGCGCGGAGAGCATCACTCCGAAGATCGGCAGCATGTAGACCGACGTCGACACTTGCATCGCTTCCAGCCGCCCCAGCACCCACATCCACAGGACCATTGCGATGCCCCAGGTCAACGTCCCAAGCGCCGCCACCGAGAGCCACAGGACCATGGGATGACCGCCAACAGAGTAGAACGGCACATCGTCAACCAATAGCGAGACACCCGCGCAACTCAGACACGCCACCATGTACGTATAGATCAGAACACTCAGCCCTCCGAATCGCGCCAGCACGCGCTTGCTGTATGTGTTGAAAAACGCGCTTCCAAGACCGGAAACGAAAATCACGGCGTTCCCAACTAACAGTTTTGGATCCACTCCTGCGCCCGCGAATTCCTGCTTCGCTGTCAATACCGTTCCGCACAGTGCGATTGCGAGGCTCGCCACCCGCAATCGCGTGATCCGTTCGCCCAGCAGCAGCACGGCCAACAAGGCCATCAGCACAGGAATCGTCAGTTGAATGATCGCCGCGTTACCTGCGGTCGAATGTTCGATGCCCCATGAAAGCAGCAGTGACGGCGGAAGGATTCCGAACACTCCCAGAAGCAGGAAGTCCACGGCGGCCCGCCGGTCGAGCTTCGAATCTGGCACCGGTTCCCAGCGGTGCGAGACCCTACGAAATGGTAGGAGCACTGCCGTCGCGAACAGCAACGTCCAGAAATTCAATGCCGCCGGACTCATGTGCTCCACCGCGATCTTGTATGCCGGATACTGTCCTGCCCATAGCAGGTTGACGAGTATGAGCACCCCCAGATTCGTATACCGCCCAATCCTCATTCGGCTAATCTCCTCGCCGTTGCCCAATCAGGGCTAATGTCCCGCCTAATGCGGCAATCCCCCCGGCTTGACACGAGTTGTTGCCGCCTCTATCGTGATGCACGTCGCCTCACGCACCGGAACCACCAATCGCTTCGGTCACGATGGCGCTTTCGAGCCCGTCGCTGGCCCTTACTCCCTCAGTGCCTCCACCATCGCCACCACGTTCTCCACCGGCGTCCGCGCCTGAATGTTATGCACCGTGTTGAACACGAATCCGCTGCCCGGCGCAAATACCTCTCGTCTCCGTAAGACCTCTTCTCTTACCTGCTCAGGCGTACCAAACGGCAACGTCTTCTGCGTATCCACGCCCCCGCCCCAGAACACGATCCTCTCGCCGAACTCCCGCTTCAACTCCGCCGGGTCCATCCGCGCCGCCGAGCACTGCACCGGATTCAGGATGTCGAACCCGCACTCAAGAAACGCCGGGATCAACTTCGACACAGAGCCACAGGAGTGCTTGAACACCTTCCACGACGTGTTCGCGTGAATCCAGCCGGTCACGGCCTTGTAGTACGGCGCCCACAATTCGTTGAACGACTCCACCGAGCAGAACGTGGAACTCTGCGTCCCAAAGTCGGTCCCACAGACATTGATGACATCGATCGTGTCGCCCACCCGCTCGTGAATTCGCTTCAGATTCGCCAGCGCAATCTCGGTCTGCCCTGCAAACACCGCGTGAACGTAGTCTCGTCTCGCCCGCGTGGAAACGTACCATTCTGCCACGTCGCGGATGCCTTTCGGGTGTTTCAACCCCGCACCCGGCACCAGCGCGATATCGCCAAACGAAGTCCCGCCGAAACTGCCGATCACCGCACGACCCGTCGCCCGCGCCGCCGCGGCCATCCCTTCCAGATGATCCAATTCGGAATCCGAAATCGGCGTGAACTCCTCCAGATTGTCGGCCGGATTCAGCCTCTCCTCGTCGATCGGCTCCTGCCGGATGATCGAATCGAAGAAGTATCCGCCCTGCGGCATGATGGCGCTGGGCGGCGCGGTGATGTCGCCCTGCGGATAGAGTAGCGTATCGCCCTCGCAGTTCTTCGTGTAGACGAACCCGCCGGGGACCAACACCTCCAGCCCGTCGTCCATCCTGAACGGCTTCCAGTCCTCGATCGCAAAAGCATAGCGCGTCATCCGCCGCGCCACGTGCGCCGTATCGATGCCGAGGATCACTTTCAGCTCTTCGTCGATCTCGCCCAGCATCTGCCCCGGCTCGATCACCTTCACCGGCGTGTGTTCCAGCCCGTAATGCGCCCGCAGCGCCGCCACCACGCTGACGTGGACGCCCGTCACGTTCGTCGAACCCAGATCGAACGGAACCCGATCCGGCTCCCGGTGCGCCAGCGATGCGGCCACACGTTCGCGAGAGGTCATATAGCAGACTCCTTGAGTGGTTCCACGCGCGGCACCAGCGTGTGCAGGATACCAAGAATGACGAGATACGATGTCCCTGCGAATAGGAACATGAGCTGGTAGCTGCCGGTCGCCTCCAGCAGGAACCCCGTGGCGCTGGCGGCCAAGGTCCCGCCCAGTGCCCCGCCGAATCCGCTGATGCCGGTCACCGAACTCACCGCCCGCGCCGGAAAGATGTCGGCGATAAGAGCGAACATGTTCGCCGCCCAACCCTGATGGGCAGCAGCCGCCATACTGATGAGCAACACGGCCTGCCACAAAGCCGTCACTTGCGGCGCGAAGATCGCCGGCACCACCATCAGTGCGCAAACCAGAATCGCCAGCTTCCGTGCCTTGTTCGGCGTCCACCCGCGCCGGATCCAGTGCGACGACAGCCACCCGCCGAACAGGCTCCCGCCGTCCGCGGCGAGGTAGATCACGATCAGCGGCGGACCGAGTTCAGCTAGGTCAAGCCCGTGCTTCGAATGCAGGAACTTCGGCGCCCAGTAAAGATAGAACCACCACACCGGGTCGGTCAGAAACCGGCAGATCACCAGCGCCCACACCGCCCTGTGCTCCAGCAGCACGCTCCACGAGATCCGCGCCTGCGCCGGCTGCGGCCGCTCCCGGTACAGCGCCAGCCAGCCGGCGAGCCAGACAATCCCCAGCGAGCCGGTGACGAGGAACGTCGCCCGCCAACCATAGTGCAGCGTGATCCACGGCACGGCCAGCGGCGTCAGGATCGCCCCCACGTTCGACCCGCAGTTGAACAGACCTACGGCGAAGGCCCGGTCCTTGCCCTCAAACCATTCGGCCACCGCCTTGTTCGCCGCCGGGAAGTTGCCCGATTCGCCCAACCCCAGTCCGAACCGCGCCGCGGCAAACCCCACCACCGACCGCGCCCCCGCATGCGCCATCGCCGCCACGCTCCAAACTGACACCGCAACGAGGAATCCCGCCCGCGTCCCGATCCGGTCGATGAACCGCCCGAAGACCAGTAACCCAATCGCGTAGGCCGCGCTGAACGACGTCACCACCAGGCCGTATTCAGCCTCCGACCACCCGATGTCCCGCTCCAGCACCGGCGCAAGCAGTCCAAGTACCTGCCGGTCGATGTAGTTGATTGTCGTGGCGGCAAAAAGCAGGGCCACTACCGTCCAGCGAAAGCGCGGTGCGGCGGTGATGTTGCGGCTGTCTGACGGCGCGTCCAAGACCCTTCAACTCCGAAGCGGCCCGCGCCGAATTCGAGCTTGCTTCGGCGGGCTTCATTGATCTTACGCGCTCGCGCCAGCGACTGTCACCAATGCCCCCCACAACGTCACCCTCAGTGAATCCGCACTGCTGCCGTGGACATTGTGTGACTGGTTCCCAACAAAACTCGGGGACTGCCACCGGTGTCCCTCACGACGTCGTCCTCAGACTGACCGGAGTGCTGTCGTGGACACTGTGTGGCTGTCCTCCGAATTGATGCAGCGCCGTCGACGACATCGAGCGACTTTCTCCTGCCTTGCCGGGTGTCATCGCATATGGGCGCACAAAACAGCGCGCGACAGTTGCCGTACAGGCCTTGGCGCTTGGGCTGATCGCCGATCGCCTGGAGCACGGCGAGGCCGTGCCTGTGAATTCCTAACCGCTCGCTTCTACTGGATCACCCGCAGCGGATCCTGCTGCGCCGCAGCGCCCTGCCTCATCGCCCCGATCTTCACCGATCCCCGGAACAGCGCCCCTGCCGGAATGATGCCGCCGACCTTGTATGTCCCTACGGCCGCCAGCGCCATCGATGCCATGCACCCGCATTGCGCGCAATCCGGGTCCCCGCCAAACTGGCATGGCGTGATCCTCGTCTTGAAGTCCGCCGAAACCGTCTCGGTCACCTGAGAGAAAATGCAGTCCTTTGGACTCGACGGCGGGTTCGAGAAGTGATCCACCAGCCGCTTCGGCATCGCCACTTTTGGGTAACGGTCCCGCAGATCGTGGATCTGCCGGATCGCCTCGGCCCGCTCTGCGGGCGTCAGGATCTCAGGCATCGATTCGCCCCGCTGAGGCGTGAACATCGAGAACCAGACCTTCTCCACGGCATCCACGCCGCTCCAGAACCGGATGAACTCTTCCAGATATCCCGGCCGCTTCATCATCTGCCCGGTGATGGTGCAGTGGATCGTTGCTCGCTGGTTCGAAATATTCTTCAGAATCCGCTCATAGGTCGCCGGTTTGCGCCGCTCGTCGTGCTCTGGCTGCAGGCCATCCACCGACACCGACAGTGTGAATCCGCTGTAGCTCTTCCAGACCGATGGCATCTCGCGGAATGCGCTCGTCACCACTTGGACGTGAATCCCCCGGGCCAGCAACTGCGGCAGAACCTCGGCCACTTCGCGGTAGCGAACCAGAGGGTCACCGCCGACCAGCGACAGGTGCAGCGGGCGCAATTCGTCGGCCAGACCGAGGATGCGGCGCACCAGTTCGTCGCCCTTGAAGTCGCTCAATTGGCGCAGGTTCACGCCTGTGCCTAGGTGCTGCTCCTCATACGCGTAGCACCCCGGACAACGCAACGGGCACTCCTTCGTAATCTCTATTGACAATGTGGGCTTTTCGCCCTTGAGGATCTTGCCCCAAGCCCGCATGATATCGCCAGCCTGCATCGTCACCTCTTTCTGAAGTCGGCTGTCTGACGCGGCGGCCGGTTGCCGCCGGCAAAGGAAGCCACGAAGCTGGGCTTCGTCACCGATCCACGCGCGTCCCCAACAAACCGTATAGACGCAAACCGTGGTCGATGGATGTCAACTTTGTTTCATTTTACCGCACCCCCCAGGCCCGCGTTCCGCGACCTGGCCGCGGCCACGGATGAAGTCTCCCCTTCCCCGCCGTGACCTGGGACTGCAGATTCCCTGAGAGACCCGCCCTCTCCCAGCCACTAACTCACCGGTGGGCGATCCACTCGAGATCCTGGAGCTCAGGCGTGCCGTTGCGGGGGCGACCGCGTCTGAGATCCGGCACGTCATCGAGCACCGCCTGCCGCTCGTCGATCTGCCGGCCACTGCGCCGGAGTTCGACGCCTGGACCTGGTCGCTCTATGACCTCGGATTGGCGGCCGAGGCCATTCCCGACCTGCCACTGGCGCTCGAACTTTACGCCCGGTCGATCGGATGCAATAGCCTCACGCCACACTTGCGCTCAGCCGCGATGGTCCGCTCTGGCCTTTGTTTAGAACATCTTGGCCGCTGGTCGGAGGCCAAGCAGATCTACCAGGGTGCCCTCGACGGTTCGTTTGGTTGGCCCGAAAACCGGGCCATCCTCCTCTGGCGGCTCGGCCGCTTGCAGAGCGCTGCCGAAGAGTTCGAACCGGCTGTCAGTTCGTTTGGTCAACTTCTCGAACTGCTGCCCCAACCGGGCATCCCCCGTCACGAGGTCGCCCTCGAATGGGCCGTCTGCCTCGAACGCACCGGCCAGACCGGCGCTGCCGCGGCCGCCCTATCCGATATCGCCGCCCAGCCCCACCCCGGCGCCGTCGAGGCGCTGCTGCGTCTGTCTTCGCTATACCTTCGCTCCGGCCTTCCGGATCGCGCGGCCGCCGCCCTCGACAGCGTCATCCGCCATCCCATGGCCGAACCGCCGGCCCGCGCGGCCTCTGCCCTTCGCCTGGACCAATTACAAACCCGCGGAGAATAGCCTTTGATCTCCACCGTCATGGTGGTATTGTGGATACCGCCATGAAGTGGACCAGGGCAGTCAGCCTCCTCCATCTGTTGGCCGCCCCCGCTTACGCGGCCACGCTCTGGAACTACTCTGCGCCGATCGCCTCACTCATCGCAGCCACTCTGCTCGGCTCGGCCGTCCTGCTTTGGCAGGGCAACCGCTGGGTCGTCATCTACAGCGGCCTGCTGGCCATCCTGAGCCTCGGCTTTCTGTTTTTCCTGGCTTTCTCGGTCCAGGGGGGCATCGTGGAACATATGGCGCCGGCCGTCTTGGGTAGCATTGCCTATCTGGCGATTCACGCCGCCGCCGTGTTCTCCGAATGGGTCTCAGCCAAAGCCGGCCCGGAAATCACCGTCGAGCCTGATTAGCGCCCTGCAATCCGCCGCATTAGTCCCGGACTACGGCATCCACCTCACTCCATAACTCAGTGACTTTCCTGACTCTCCGTCCTTCTCCTTCGTGCCGATAACACTTATGAGGAGATCATTTGGGCCTGCCGGTTCAACTCATTTGGGCCACCGCTTTGTACCTGGCTGGCGGCTGGCAGGCTGAGCAACCTCAGTGGCGACGGTACGCGACAGATCATTTCGAGATGTTCACCCCAGCCGAACCGGGCTTGGCACGGCAGGCGGTCGGGCATCTTGAGGGGGTCTGGATCCGGCTCCTCTCCGGGCAGCATCCAGGCATGCGCGCTCCAGCCGGCCGTTTCAAGGTCATCGTGTTCTCCTCAGAGCGGGATTACGCCCGGTTCCGGGCAGGTCCTGGCTCCCCCGCGTACTTCGTGGGCGGCCCGGACGGCGGTTTCGTCGTCCTGGGCCGCCTTACGAAGCACTCCCCTGCACTGCTCACCCACGAAACCGTTCACGCCTTCTTGCGCTCATCCGGTGCCTCGTACCCCTGGTGGGTGGAGGAGGGTTTAGCCGAGCAGATCGCCCGTCCCCTTCACGGCCGTCTGGACGGCTCGAACGCCGCTTTCCTCGCGCAACACTGCTCGCGTCCCCCCGGAGCGAATGATCTCGCTGCCTGCTACGCTGCCGCCCGCCGCCAGGTGGCGTTTCTGCTCGCGGCGCACGCGGGCACGGCCAAGTTCAACCGCGCAATCGGTTTCGCAGTTGCCCCCCTCGCTGACGCCGGTACGCAATGGGACGGCTCGATCTACGAAGAGGACGCTTCCTGGTCAGTCCATGTCGAGTTGGCCGAGTTGCTGGCCCGGCTCGGCCGGACCGGTGAAGCGGTCGAGGAATGGAGCCTAGGCCCGCCCGACGGTGGGGCGTTGCGCGCCATCGGACTCCAGGCGATCGCCCGTGGCCGGCCGGACGAAGGCCTCAATCTGCTCAGCCAGGCATACCGCCTGGGCGACCGCGACCCGTCAATGCTTCGCGCACTCGCCGCGGCCGAACAGTCCGCCCCAACCGGCGGATTCTTCGAGTATATGGAGGCGCTTGTCGCCGCTGATCCAGCTGACGACGCCTCGCGGCTCGTGCTGGCTTCCCACTACCTGTTTCGGGGCGATCGTGAATCCGCGCGGCGTCATCTGGCGGCAATCCAGGAGGTTCCCCCTCCTCAGCGCGACTACTTCCGCAGAGCCGTGCTGGCGGCTGGTTTGAACCTTCCGAACCAGACCTTCCACACCGCCGACTGACCAGGCCGAATTGGAGCGGCCCTGCCGGCGCGCGGCTGCATCAGCGCCGTTCAGCCGCCAAAAGCCCGGCGTGGATTGTCCACCATCAGCGTCTTTCGAAACTTCGACTCGAGTTGCGGCAAAAAACCTGTGTAGATGAAGGTGTAGCCGTTAAACTCGCCGCCGCGCGGCTCGCCGACGTGGTACCAACCCGAATCCTGCGAGATCAGCGTTTGGCCCAGCAGGTTCTTCTTCGCCATCAGCCGGATGCACTCCAGGTGCCACTCGGCGCTCTTCTCGTTGATACCGTCAAACTCGATCCAGGCGCCGGCCTGCCCGGCGCGGACGTGGAACGTGTGGTCCTTTTCGTTCTGCGCGTGAACCCAGACGAATCGGCGCGCCGGGCATTTCAGCTTGTCCAGAATCTCGAGCTGCGCCATCGCCGCCGGACCGCCGCCGTTGGTGTGCGAGCAAATCGTCAGACCGGTCTCGATGGATGTGAGCGCAGCCGCCGTGATCAGTTTCTCGTCGATGGGTTGCAATGGGAAGCCGTTCACGCCTGTCTTGATGAAACGCGGTTTCACTCCCTCGACGCCCTCCCGGCGCTCCCGAATCCAGCGGTTGGCAAGCTGTTCGGCCTTCTCGTCGTATGCGTATTGCGGCACTCCCGCCCGCTTAGCCGCACCATAGATGCCGGTATTGGTCCAAAGCTCGATGCCGCTTGCGTCCTGGAGCCCGCGCAGCAGCCGGGGGTCGCGGCCGAGGTGGTTGGGCGTGCACTCGAGCAGCCGGATACAGCCGAACTGGTGCAACTCCTGAAGCTTTGGCAGAGCGGCCCGGAAGGCGTCGTCGAGCGAGTAGCGGGACCGGGATTCGACCGATGCGCCGGCGAAATCGACGAGCACGTGCTCGTGAACCAGGATCGAACCTGGGATGGCCGGGCTATCCATCGCTGAACCAACAGCAGTTGCGCTCAGCAGCCAACTGCGGCGGGTCGGCCTGTGGTTGTTGGCGTCGCCCATGCCACTAGATTACCGCCTCGCCTCGCTCATCGGTCGGACGGGCGTAATTCTGTGTAAAAAAGGTCAAGCTTCAGCCGCTGCCGCCGATAACTGTCTGCGATGGCATTCATCGAGTGGAAACCCGCCTACAGCGTCCAGGTGGAGGATCTTGACCGGCAGCATCAGCGGCTGGTTGAACTGATCAACAGCCTGCATGATGCAATGAAGATTGGCGCGCCCAGACAGGCCCTGGAACGGATCGTCTCCGACCTGGTGGCTTACACCAGATTCCACTTCCAGACCGAGGAGCGTCTGATGCAGTTCCATGGCTTTCCCCTGCTCAGTGAGCACCTTCGCGAGCATGAAAGCCTGACCACCACCGTGGTGAGATTCCAGGAGGACTTGCACGCCGGCCGGGTGGCGGTTTCGATTCCGCTCATGCAGTTTTTGAAGAGTTGGCTCACCGGCCACATCCTGGGGTCGGACGTACAGTACGCGCCCTACATGAAGGGTTGCGAGGCGGCCTAGACGGCCTGGCTGCTAGACGAACCAGTAGCCATTCACGAACAGCGCAACGCTGAGCATGAGCATCATGGCCGACCATAGCAGCAGCGGGTAGCGCGCCACCGGCCAGCGGCTGACGGCCGCGGCCGCGACTGGGTAGTAAGGCGCGACCGTGGTCAGGTAGCGGGGCAGCGAATCCAGAATCGTCGTGCTCATGTAGAGCAGCGGCCAGATGATCATGAGCGAAACCCAGGACAACCGGGCCCGGACCGCGGCGGCAGCGGCGAGCATAGCGACCGCCATCAGACCCGCGCCGCGGAAATAGATGCGGAAGAATACCGGTATCGAGTTGTTGTGGTATCCGTTCTGGAACGCAAACCAGGGCCATGCGAGTTCACGGCCCCAGAAACGTTGAGCCTTGGTGTAGATCTGCGGGTCGCCGAAACGGTACCAGAGAAACAGGGTAAACAGCGCGCTTCCAAGCACCGGCAGGACCAACCAGACGATCTGGCGCCATTGCCGCGGTCGTTTCCAGGGCCACAGGTAGTAAATCAGCAGGGGTACGGCCAGCAGGAATCCGGCGTTGCGGGCCAGGGCCGCGGCCATGCCGAACAGCCCCGCTGTGGCCCACTTCTCCCGCTCGGCGTGGTCCAGGCAGGCCGCGACGGCACAGAGGAAGACCGCTTCGGAGTAGAAGATCGAGCAGAAGAAGCTGACCGGCGAGATCAGGACCAGAATGACCGCGAGATCGGCGGTGTCAACGGAACGCCATCGGCGCTCGGTGATACGCCAGATCGAGATGCAGGCATAGAAGAGCGCGGCGTTGCTGATTACGACGCCGACGACCCAATAGTCCACCATCCGGCCGAGCGAAAGCAGCCAGACCAGGGCCGGGTAGAGAGGCATGAAGGCGACATTTGAGTTCTGGCCGGGATTGAAGTAGTAACCGTGCTCGACCACGCTGCCGAACCAGCCCGAATCCCACCGCAGAAAGGCCGCCCAGAGGTTCGCCGGGTGTCCCATGTTGGGTCCGGCTGGAAGGATGAGTGTGCTGAAACCGGCCATCATGGCGATGATGATCCGCGTCGAGGCGGTCCAAAGCAGAATGCGGCGCCAGGGCACGGCCGGCTCGGTGGCAGCGGTTGCATCGGATGGAGCCGGCTGGGGGCGTTTGGTCACATCGTCCATCGTAGTACGCGGACCTGAGCCATCGATCGCTCCCGGCCGTCGAAGCAGCCCAGCCCGAGCAACTATACCCGGCGCGATGTATGATTCGCCCTCAGGAGGCGAATTATATGAAGCGCAGTGAGTTCCTCACCCGATTCGCGGCAGGCGCGGCCGGCGCGCCGGCGCTGGGCGCCGCGAACGCAGTGCAGAGCGGCGACACCGGCGTTCAGATCGAGCGTCCGCAGACGGGCAGGCCCCACGCCGGGAAGATTTTGGCCGCCATCCAACCCCATGCCGACGATCTGCCGTTGTTCGCGGGCGGACTGGTGCTGAAGCTCATCGACGAGGGTTATACCGGTTACCTGATCCGCACAACCAACGACGACCACACCGGTCCGGGCACTGTGGGCCAGGGCGTGCTGGCGAACGAAACCGACAATCTTGCCGTGGCGCGCGCATTTGGCCTGAAGAAGACCTACGACCTGTACTACCGCAACCACATGCTCGACGCCGTTTCGCCGCTTGAGCTGCGCCTGCGGCTCATCTTCCTGTTCCGCCTGCTCAAGGTGGACACCGTCATCTGTTACGACCCCTGGGGCCACTACGAAGAGAACCCGGACCACTACGTCACGGCCAGCGCGGTCGAAGCCGCCTGCTGGATGGCCGGCATGGGCAAGGATTACCCGGAGCATTTCGATGCCGGACTCTCGCCGCATTCAGTCCGTGAGAAATACTACTTCGCACGCGGCCCTCAAATGGTGAATCGTGTGGTGGACATCTCTTCGGTGATGGATCGGAAACTGGCCGTGAACACGCTCAACGTGGCGCAGGGTCCGGCCGGGGCTACCGGGGCTCAATTAAGGCGGCGTTTGCAGGAGCAGGGGCTGAAACTGCCCGCCCTGGGCGACGACGACGCGACCGCCAATCGTGAGTACACGCGCCTGTTCGTACTCAATCGCGATGCCGAGACGGGAAAGCCCCACGGACTGGCCTACGCCGAGCCGTATCATTACATCGGGCCGGAGCCGTCCCGCGTGGATGAATACGTCAGGGCCAACGCCGTCAGGCTCTGATGCACGCGGCCTCGGTCAGATCTTGAAGAAGATCTTGCGCTGGTAGAGCCAGTAGCAGATGGACCACAGTCCGGCAAGGACGAGGATTTGGTGCGGAATGATGCCCGCCGGACCCAGGAATGCAAATTTCCCGGTGAACCCGGCGAGCCCTTGGTTCAACCAGCCGCTGATGCCGATCTGACCGAGCGAGTAGACGAAAATCGAATTCATCCCGAGGACGAGGAACGGGAGCGTCCAACGCTTCATCTGTTTCACCTCAATCACCCAGTAGAAGGCGATAAGCATGAGGATCACCCAGCCGGCACTAAAGAAGGTGAATGAGCAAGTCCAGAGACGCTTGACCATTGGATTGAAGGGTTGAAGGGCGAGGCCGAGCACGAGGCAGGCGGCGGCGCAAGAGGCCAGGATCTGCAATTTCGAGGCGTGAGGGCGGCCGGATTGCATCAACAAGCCGGTCCAGCAACCGAACAGGATGGTGACGGCGTTGCCGATGAAGTTGATGGTTGTGTAGTAGCCGGAGTAACTGTAACCGAGGATGCTCAGGTCGATGACGGCGCCGATATTGCCCGTCTGCGACCACGCGCCCTGGGGTCCGGGGAAGACGGCGAACAAAGCCCAGTAGCCCGCCAGCATGAGGGCGGCGACGCCGGCCTGGATACGGAACTGGAGCTGGATGATGAAGTAGCAGGCCAGGTAGCCGAAGGCGATCTGGCAGAGCACATTGATGAACTGGAGGCGGAGTTCACCGGGACCGGCGCCCCAGTTCGAGTAGATATTGCTCAGGACGATGAGCATGAAGGCGCGCCAGGCGACGTGACGGAACCGCTGAGCGCGGCCGGCGCCTTCGGCGGCGCGGCGGGCCAGCGCCAAGGGCATGGCCACGCCGACCATGAAGGTGAAGGCGGGCTGGATGAGGTCCCAGAAGGTGCAGCCCTCCCACGCGGCGTGCTCCACCTGGTTGGCGAGCCATTGCCAGCCGGGGTACACTTCCAGCGACTTCAAGCCAAAGCCGCCCGAAACCAGAAGCAACATGATGAAGCCGCGGTAGGCGTCGAGGCTGATGAGGCGGCCTGGCACGTTGGGAACGGCTGGCGGGGCGGCGGCTGACGGGTTCGAATTCAAGAGGCACCTCCAAGGGGCCGTGGCGGGACTCCTGTTGATTCTACATGCAAGCGCCGGCCACGGAGGAGTGGCGGGTTGATAGGGCTGGGTCCCAGCCCGGTTCCGAGTATGTCGAAAGTGCACCGATGACGGTTCCGGCCCGTCGAAGGAAAGGCTGCGAGTTGTGGCCTGGAATGGACGAAGAGCGGGCCCGCCTCCCATTGCACGGACTTCCTGTCTGCAATGGGGGACAGACCCGCCGTTCTCGTTCGCCTAATCCTGTTGACGGTCCCGGTCTGCGTTACAGCAGAATGCGGAACGTTCGCATCTTCGTCGTTTCGGTGGTCGACTCCGTCGGCGTC
>CAZSBK010000066.1:0-29743 GCA_964604945.1 uncultured Candidatus Solibacter sp. | reverse complement strand
GCGTGAACCGCTCATAATGGCCCAGGTCGAGATCGGTCTCTGCGCCGTCGTCGGTCACGAAGACTTCGCCGTGCTGAAACGGGCTCATCGTGCCCGGATCGACGTTCAGGTACGGATCGAACTTCTGCATGTTCACCTTCAGCCCGCGGCTTTCCAGTAAACAGCCTATCGATGCGGCGGCGATCCCCTTCCCAAGGGATGAAACCACGCCGCCGGTGACGAAGATGTATTTAGCCATCGTTTTTTGGGGGTTGGACGAGAGAAGTCGAGGAAGCGAAGATCTTTTCCACCGCGGCCAGATCCTCCGGCGTATCAACGCCGATCGTGTCGTAGCTGGTCTCGGCCACGCGGATCGGAATGCCGTTTTCGAGCGCCCGGAGTTGTTCGAGTTTCTCTGCCCGCTCCAGCGGCCCCACCGGCAGCGATGAATACGCCAGCAGGAGGTGCCGGCGGTAAATGTACAGGCCGATGTGCTTGAAGTACCCGGCCGCCTCGCCCCGCTGGAACGGAATCGGCGACCGCGAAAAGTACAGCGCGTCGCCATTGCCAGCCGTCACTACCTTCACCACGTTCGGGTTGGAGATCTCGGTCGCGTCCGTGATGCGTCTTTTCAATGACGCCATCTGGCACTGTGTGTCGTCTAACATCGTAAGGATAGCCGCATCGATGGCGTCCGGATCGATCAACGGTTCATCGCCTTGAATATTAACGATCACGTCTGCGTTTATGGATTCGGCGACCTCAGCCGCCCGGTCGGTCCCCGAAGCGTGGTCGGAGCGCGTCATCGCGACCTGCGCGCCGAATGCCCGGGCCGCTGCGGCGATGCGGTCGTCGTCGGTGGCCACCACCAGCCGCGACAGGTAGCGCGACCGGGCAGCCTGCTCCCAGACATGCTGAATCAACGGTTTACCGGCGAGCGTGGCGAGAGGCTTGCCTGGGAATCGAGTGGAAGCGTAGCGGGCGGGAATGACACCCAGAATCGACGGGGGCACGTTCGAGTTTAGCACAAAAAAACGTCATGTTATACTTGGGCTACCAATTTCGTAAGGCTTTGTCGAGAAGAGGCGTGAAGTCCTTATCTGTCAATGTTTTGTGCGCCGCTGTGGCGTTCCTCGCCGGCGCTGGAGCCACGCTCGCGCAACAGGCGCGCCCGTCCATCACGCCGCGCCCGAAACCTGCCTCCGAGATTCCGGAAAGCGAACGCATCACCCCCAATCTGCGCATCGACACCAACC
The DNA here is from genome assembly GCA_964604945.1 of uncultured Candidatus Solibacter sp. Classification (GTDB taxonomy): domain Bacteria; phylum Acidobacteriota; class Terriglobia; order Bryobacterales; family Bryobacteraceae; genus PNKE01. The sequence continues at coordinate 28,508 of CAZSBK010000066.1, read as the reverse complement.
TGGTCCTGATCCCCGTCACCGTCACCACGCCACTCAACCAGTTCGTCACCGGCATGGAAAAGAAGAACTTCCGTCTGCTTGAGGAAAAGGTCGAGCAGGAGATCGCCTACTTCGGCTCATTCGACGCGCCTCTCTCCATCGGCCTTGTCTTCGACGCCAGCGGTTCGATGGGCAGCAAACTAACCAAGAGCCGCGAAGCTGCCGCTCAATTCTTCAAGAAGGCAAACCCCGAGGACGAGTTCTTCCTCATCCAGTTCAATGACCGCCCGCAGATGGTGATGGATTTCACCCGCAGCACGGAGGAGATCCAGTCCCGCCTCACCTTCACCCAGGCCAAGGGCCGCACCGCTCTGCTCGACGGGATCTACATGGCGCTGAACCAGCTCAAAAAGGGCAAGAACCCGCGTAAGGCCCTCCTCATCATTTCCGACGGCGGCGACAACTCCAGCCGCTACTCGGAAAGCGAGGTCCGCAACTTGCTCCGCGAGGCCGACGCCCAGATGTACGCCATGGGCATCTTCGAGTCCATCGGCTCCCGCAGCCGTTCCGCTGAGGAGATGGCCGGCCCGGGACTGCTCGACGAACTCGCCCAAATGACCGGTGGCCGCCACTTCCCGGTCGAGAATCTCAACGATCTGCCCGACATCGCCGCCAAGATCGGCATCGAACTCCGCAATCAGTACGTTCTCGGCTATATCTCAAGAAATCAGGTCCGTGACGGCAAGTACCGCCGAGTCCAGGTAAAATTGAATCAGCCGCGTGGTATGCCGCCCTTGCGCGCCATCCACCGCCAGGGCTACTATGCGCCGAATCAGTAGCCTGATGGTGTTGCTGGCCGCGCTGCTGAGTGTGCCCGCCCGGTGCCAGCCCAATTCGCAATCTGCGCCTCGCCCAGTGACCTTGCGCGTCCAGGTTCCCGTCATCGCGCTTCAGGGTACTGGCTCCATCGATTTGTGCAGAAACCGTCTTTCGGTGATCGAAAACGGCAAACGCCAACTCGTGGTGTCCTGCGCTCCGGATGTGCGGCCCCTGGCCCTCGGCGTTCTGGTCGATTCCAGCTCATCGATGAAACCACACGCCTCATCGGTACGGGAGATCCTCACTCAAGTCCTCCAGGACGAGGTTGCTGGCGGCGAACGGCATCTCTTCCTAAGTGCGGCCACTCTGCAAAGGGTCGTTCCTCCACCCGGATACAACGGCTCCCTTGTCGACCTTCTCACCGTTGTCGAGAATAAGAGCCGCACAGCGATCCTGGACCACCTTCATGACGCGGCGCTTCGCTTGTCGAATGCGCCGGGTACCCGCAAAATCCTCGTCATTCTGTCTGACGGGGACGACAACCTGAGCGAGATCCCGGAGAAGAAGCTGATCGAGACACTCCAACGGACACAAGTGACGCTTGTGTATTTCCTCTTGTACAACCTCCGGGACACCTTTCAAGGCGAGTTGCGCACAAGCAAGCTTCTGATGGAGCTTGCGGACGCAACTGGAGGAGCACTCCTTCTCGTGCGCGATTCGGCCGACCGGGCGCGCGCCACGCAGGCTTTATCCTCAATTACACGGGGGGCCGCTCTGCTTTCGTACGACTCTCCAACTTCTGCTCTTGATGGCTCGGTCCGCAAGATCAAGATAGAATTGGAACAGGAATCCGGACGCCCGCCGCTCCGGCTCCACTACCGTCAGGGCTACTATGCGCCAAATCAATAGAACGATCCTCTCGGTCCTCCTGGTGGCTCTCGCCGCCCTGTTGCTGTCCAATCCAAGGATTGCCGCACAGCAGGACGACCAGGCCACCTTCCGCACGGGAACGCGCCTCGTGGTTCTCTACTGCGGTGTCTTCGACCGCCAGGGCCGCATGGTGACAGACTTGCCTCAATCCGCCTTCAAGGTGCAGGAAAACAAAGCCGAGCAATCCATCCGTATATTCCGTCAGGAAGACATCCCCATCTCGCTCGGTATTGTCATCGACAACAGCGGCAGCATGAGGACAAAGCGCCAGAAGGTGGAATCAGCCTCCATGCGCTTGGTGAAATCCTCCAAGCGCAACGACGAGGTCTTCATCGTCAACTTCAACGACGAAGCCTACCTGGACGTCACTTTCACCCCTGAGATCAAGAAGTTGGAGGAAGGCGTTGCCCGAATCGACTCACGTGGCGGCACCGCTTTGCGCGATGCCGTCTCCATGTCGATCGACTACCTCCGAGCCGAAGGCAAGAAAGACAAAAAGGTCCTCCTCGTGGTCACCGACGGGAACGACACCGCCTCGGTCGGCATCTCCCTTGAATCTCTGGTCGTCAAGGCCGAAAAGAGCGGCGTCCTGATCTACACCATCGGTATCCTCGGCGAGGAAGACCGGCGCGAAGCCAAGAAGGCCCAGCGTGCCATGAACTCCATCACCAAGGCTTCGGGCGGCGCCAGTTACTACCCCGATAGCGCCGACAATGTCGATGCCGTCGCCGACCAGGTCGCCAACGATATCCGCAACCAGTACGTCATCGCCTACTCGCCCGCACTCCAGGCCCTGGATGGCAGCTATCGCAGGATTCAGGTCAGCGCGGGAAGGAACTACACCGTCCGCACACGGACCGGCTACTACGCTACCCCGGACGAAGCGCCGCCCAAGCGTCTCACTGGCGCCCCTGGCGGAAACTAGGCTGTTTTGCGATGATCCGCTACCTCTGGCGCGCATCGAAAGGCTACCGGCTCCGGCCCTGGCGCTCGCCCTACTGGCTCTGGCGCATCGAAACCTACTCCGGCCTCCACGCCGACCGAATCACGCCCGCCGTGTTCTGGAAGTTCGTTTGGTCGCACCGCGCCGAATTGTTCCGCTTCCTGCGCTGGACAGACCGCATGGCCCAAGGCTGATAGGGCCGCTCCGCTCGGCCTTCGATCAGGCCACCATCCACGGATTCGGACAACAACGGGCCAGGCACGGATCGGCCGAGTTCCCGCGTTCGAGACGTTCTTCGATCAATTCGCGAATCGCCTCGATAAACCTCGGATGCGTCCCGGCCGTGCCCGCTCGCACCATCTCCACCCTCAACGCCCGTGCATGGTCCATCGCCTGCGCATCCAGGTCGTAGACCACTTCCATGTGATCCGAGATGAACCCGATCGGCTGCACCACAACCCTGGTGGGCCCGCCCCGCGCGGCGATATCTGAAAGCGCGTCCTTGATGTCCGGTTCAAGCCATGGCTGCGACGGCGGCCCGCTCCGGCTCTGCCATACCAGCCGGTAATCGTTCTGCCCAATCCTCGCCGCCAGATCCGCGGCCACCTGCTCCAGTTGCTCCACGTAGCGCGACGACCTCGCCATCTCCATCGGCAAGCTATGCGCGGTGAATAACAGATGGGCTGCGTCGCGATCCTCGGCGGGCAGCCGGCCAAACGCCTCCCGCAGCCGGTCTTCCAAAGCGTCCACGAAACCCGGCTGGCTGCAAAGATGACCCAGCTTGTCGCAGACCGGCGCGCCGTCGCCCACCTCGCCCCTGGCCCGGTCGATGTCCTCCAGATACTGGCGGCAACTTGAATACGACGCATACGCCGATGTCGCCAACACCAACGCCCGGCCCACGCCGTCGTCACGCATCCGCCGCATCGTATCCTCGATGAACGGATGCCAGTTGCGGTTGCCCCAGTAAATTGGCAGGTCGATGCCATGGCCGGCCAGATCGCTTTCAACCGCCGCGATCAGCTTCCTGCACTGGTCGTTGATCGGACTCCGTCCGCCGAACATTAGGTAGCTCTCCGCCACCTTCTCCAGCCGCTGCCGAGGGATATTGCGCCCGCGTGTGACATTCTCAAGGAACGGCATCACGTCCTCGGGCTTCTCCGGTCCGCCGAAGCTCAACACCAGCAACGCATCGTATCGGCACTGCACTACTCCTAGGATGCCTCAACCTGACGGTTCGATCGGCTGGATGTGAGAGAATTCGCTCTTTATGATGAACCGCAGAAGTTTCCTTGCATCCGCTGGCGCCGCTGCCGCCGCCGAATCCCAGTCGCCGGTCCAGCGGCTGATGGCCGCCGCGCTCTCCGACAACGCGGGCTGGAAACGGCTCGAACACCTCTGCGACAACATCGGCCACCGCCTCTCCGGCTCGCCCGGCATGACGCGCTCCATCGAGTGGGCCGTCGCGGAGATGAGGAAGGACGGTCTGGAAAACGTCTCCGCGCCCGAGGTCATGGTTCCTCACTGGGTCCGCGGCGAAGAATCCGCCCGCCTTCTGGCCCCTCGGGAAACTGCTCTGCCTCTCCTCGGCCTGGGCGGGTCCATTGGAACGCCCTCCGGCGGCATCACGGCCGAAACCATCGCCGTCGAGAGCTTCGACGAACTGGACTCGCTCGGCGAGGCCAAGATCCGCGGCAAGATCGTCGTCTACGCAGTCCCGTGGGACGGCTATGGCAAGACTGTTGCCTATCGCACCAACGGAGCCTCTCGCGCCGCTCGCCTGGGTGCAGTTGCGTCATTGGTCCGCGGCGCCGGACCGCTTGGCCACCGCACGCCCCATACCGGCATGATGCGCTACCAGGACGGCATTGGCCAGATTCCAACCGCCGGCATCTCGGCCGAGGACGCCATGATGCTGCTCCGCCTCCAGCGTTCCGGCATCGCTGCCAAGGTGTATCTGGAAATGGACGCCCGCACCTTGCCCGACGCCAAGGGCGCCAACGTGATCGCCGATTGGCGTGGCCTCGAGAAGCCCGAGGAGATCGTCGTTCTCGGCGGGCACTTCGATTCCTGGGACGTCGGCCACGGCGCGCATGACGACGGAGCCGCCTGTGTTGCTTGCTGGACCGCCGTCAAGCTAATGAAAGACCTCGCCCTCCGGCCCCGCCGCACGGTCCGCGTCGTCCTCTTCGCCAATGAGGAAAACGGCCTCCGTGGCGGACGCGCTTATCGCGAATGGGCGGGTGACGCCGTGAAGGACCACGTGGCGGCCATCGAAATGGACGGCGGCTGCGAATGCCCCTCCGGCTTTGGTGTGACCATTCAGGGTGCCGCGCCCGGCGTCCAGGACCGTGCCATCGCCGTCTTGAAAGACCTCGCCGCGCCCCTCAATCCCATCCGGGCCAACGAGATCGTCGCCGGAGGCGGCGGAGCCGACATCGGACCCATTATGCGCGAAGGCGTCCCAGGACTCGCTTTGCGCACCACCGGCGGCCGCTATTTCGAGTGGCACCACACTCAGGCCGACACCCTCGACACAGTGGATCCTCTCCACTTCCGCTCCGCCGTCGCCGCCTTGGCCGTCATGGCCTACGGACTCGCTGAAAGCAAAACCCGTTTGGTGGCTTAGCGCCGGATCTCGCCCGACGCACGTCCGCCGAATCCGCTTTGTGATGCACCCGGCTTTGCCGGCTGTGCACCGAAGCCTCCAGCCGGAGCGCCAGGAATTGACCCGCTCGCCCGGCCTCCAAATCCTCCTTGCGCCGCCTGGTTAGACGCTTGGTAGCCGCCCTGCTTGGCCGCCTCCGCCACGCCTTCCAGCAACTTCGCCGCCCGCTCCACTGCATTCTCCGCGTTGCGAACAGTGTTGCGAACACGGTTCTTGGCGTATTCGGCCGCCCGGTCCACGGCATCCTGGGCCGCGCCGGCCAGTCCACCGATCGGGACATTGGCCTCGCACGGCCTGAATCCCCCCGCCTGTGGCGCGGGCTGCCATGAATGCGCCGCTCCGGCTACTTGGGCCGCCACGCCTGCGGTTGAGTGCGCCACGCCTGCCGATATGCTGATCATCCCTTGAAGCGCGTCGATCGCCTTAAGTAGGTGACCGGGATCCTTGTCGCCCTGCCACGCCTCGATCTCCTGCAACACCATCCTTTCGATAGTGGTCATCTGGATCGTCTGTTGCTGAGTCGCCTGGGCAGCGGCGCGCGCCCTCGATTCCCTCTCGCCCCACTGGACGCGAGCCATCCCCTCCATCTCCATCATGGTTGTGCTCCTCCGTGAATTCTGGAGTTATCGGTCCGATAGTACGCCTTATGCTTTTTGGGGACAAGGTCTAATCGCACCCATGCGGCTGTCCCGCTCATCCGCGCTAAAATGAATCAAATGACCCTCGACGAACTCGAGCGCGATTACACCGAGCTCCGCCAGCAATCAGAAGCCGTGCGGAGCTATCTTTGACATTCCCTCCAAGCGCGCCCAACTTGAAAAAATAGAAGCCATCGTTTCCTCGCCCGACTTCTGGAACAACCCTGACGGCAGCCAGAAGCTCATGCAGGAGCGCAAACGCCTGGAATCCTCCATCGAGCAGGACCGCGGGCTCGTGTCCCTGGTCAGTGACGTCGATACCTTGTTCGAACTCGGCCGCGAAGGCGAGGACGTCGCCGCCGAACTCGCCCGCGAGCTCAAGCAACTCCGGCACGTGGTCGACAAACTAGAAACCGCCATGCTGTTGTCGGGCGAGAACGACCACCGTGGCGCCATCATGAACATCCACCCCGGCGCCGGCGGCACCGAAAGCCAGGACTGGGCCGAGATGCTCATGCGCATGTTCATCCGCTGGTCTGAGCGCTCTGGCTACTCGGCCACGATAACCGATCTGCTGGAAGGTGAGGGGGCGGGGATCAAATCCGCGACGATCGAAATCGACGGCGACGGCGTCTTCGGCCAGTTGCAGTCCGAAATCGGCGTCCACCGGCTGGTCCGCATCTCCCCGTTCGATGCCAATGCCCGCCGCCACACTTCCTTTGCATCGGTCTTCGTCATCCCCATGGTCGATGACGACATTAAGATCGAAATCAAGCCCGACGATCTCAAGATCGATGTCTTTCGGGCCTCAGGCGCCGGCGGCCAGCATGTCAACCGCACTGAATCCGCCGTCCGCTTCACGCACATCCCTACCGGCATCGTCGTCCAGTGCCAGAACGAACGCTCTCAGCACAAGAACCGCGCTTCCGCCCTCAAGCAGTTGAAGGCTCGCCTCTGGGAACACGAATTGGAAAAGCGCCGGGTCGAGGAGAAGAAACTCGAAGACTCGAAGTCCGACATCAATTTTGGCAGCCAGATTCGCAGCTATGTCCTCGCGCCCTACCGTCTGGTGAAGGATCACCGCACAAAAATGGCCATCGGCGATGTGGACCGCGTCCTCGACGGCGACATCGAGGAACTCATCCACGCCTTCCTGGTCTGGAAGAAGACCGGCAAAATCACCGGCGACGGCAAGGATGATCTACCTGAATAATCAAGTGGATAGCTCGCTCATTGCCCGCGCCGCCGAACTGATCCGCAACGGCCGCCTCGTTGCCTTCCCGACCGAAACCGTCTATGGTCTCGGCGCAGACGCCCTGAACCCGGCGGCTGTCCGCCGTATCTTCGAATCCAAGGGCCGCCCGTCCACCAGCCCGCTCATCGTCCACGTCGATTCCGTGGAGATGGCCCGGACCCTGGTCACCGCCTGGCCCGACTCGGCCGCCAAACTCGCTGCCCGCCACTGGCCCGGTCCGCTCACCCTGGTCCTGCCCAAAGCCCCCCACGTTCCCTCTGAGGTCACCGCCGGTCTGGCCACAGTCGGTATCCGCATGCCCGCCCACCCCGTTGCCTTGGCCCTGATCACGGCCGCGGGCGTCCCCATCGCTGCTCCCAGCGCCAATCGATTCACCGAACTCTCGCCAACCACCGCCGAGCATGTCCGAGTCAGCCTCGGCGATCGTGTTGACATGGTTCTTGACGGCGGCTCCACGCCTGTCGGTATCGAGTCCACAGTCGTCTCCCTGGCGGCAAACCCGCCGGTCCTGTTCCGCCCCGGCATGATCACCCGTGAGGAGATCGAAGCTCTGATCGGTCCCGTCTCCCTGCCAAACGAACGCCCATCCCAAGCTCACCCCTCCCCCGGACTCCACCCTCGCCACTACAGCCCCCGCACCACCCTCCTCCTCGTCTCCGGCGGACACCTTCCCGCCCACGGCCGCGGTATCTACCTCTCCCATCTGCCCGGCGGCGGTCAGCCCATGCCCAGCCTAGCCAGGGAATACGCAGCGATCCTTTACGCCACTCTTCACAATCTTGACCAACAACGGCTAGATTGGATCGCCGTCGAGACCCCTCCCGATACCGAGGAATGGGCCGGTGTCCGGGACCGTCTGAAACGCGCATCAACATTTTAGAATCAATATTTTACGGATAGGTGCAGTTCGTTTGGTCGAGAATTTCCGCTTGCCCCGCCTCCCCCTGTGGCAAACTTCGATAGAATCCTTACGGTCATGCCCGATTCCCGCCCCACCCGCACGCGCTGGATCATCCTAGCGATCCTCTTCCTGATCACCACCAACAACTACCTGGACCGAATCATCCTTGGCATCCTCAGCCCGGTCATCCTCGATGACCTGGGCATGTCGAAGATGGAGTACGGTTACATCAACAGCGCCTTCCAGTTCACCTACGCCTGCGGGTTCCTGGTCATGGGCAAGGTGATTGACCGGGTGGGCACCCGGAAGGGCTATTCGATTGCCATTTTTCTGTGGAGTCTGGCCGCTGGGCTGCACGCCCTGTCACGCAGTGCTGTTTCGCTCGGCTTCTGGCGTGGGATGTTGGGCTTAGGAGAATCGGGCAACTTCCCAGCCGCGATTAAGGCCGTCACGGAGTGGTTTCCCAAGAAGGATCGTGCTTTTGCCACCGGCATCTTCAACGCGGGCACCAACGTGGCGACCATGGCCGGGCCGCCCATTTTCGTTTGGATGAACTCGCATTTTGGCTGGCGCGACTGCTTCCTGATCACCGCTTCCACCGGAGCTCTTTGTCTCGCCCTGTGGTGGTGGTACTACCGCATCCCGTCCGAACACAAGTCGGTGAACCCCGAAGAGCTCGCCTACATCCACTCAGATTCCGACGAAAAGGACGAAGCCAGGATGGGCTGGATCGAGGCCCTGGGCTACAAACAGACTTACGGATTCGCCATTGCGAAGTTCTTCAGCGACCCCGTGTGGTGGTTCTATCTCACCTGGCTGACCCTCTATTTCAAGGAGGAGCGAGGCCTCAGTCTGGAACAGATCGGCTGGGCGTTGCCGTTCATCTACCTAATGGCCGACTTTGGCAGCGTCATGGGCGGCTGGGTTTCCGGCTTCCTGATGCGCCGCGGCTGGACCAACGTCAAGGCGCGCAAAACGACCATGGCGTGCTTCGCCCTGTGCATGCCCGTGGCCGCCACCTGCGTGATCCAGCCCAACCTCTTCGTCGCCATCGCCCTCATCAGTCTCGCCACGGCGGCGCATCAGGGATGGTCTGCGAATCTGTATACGACAGTTTCCGATGTCTTCCCGAAGTCGGCCGTTGCTTCAGTCACCGGCATTGGCGGGTTTATGGGCGGCATGGGTGGCGTCATTTTCACCGCTCTGCTGCCCGCGTATCTGGTGACGCATTTCGGCTATGAACCGGTCTTCGTCATCATGGGCACGGCGCACCTCATCGCCTTTGCCTTCATGCATTTCTTCATGGGAAGGATGCAGAAGATCCAGCCCAAGACGGTTTAGCCGACTTGCGCCTCGCCCCGGCCAAGCGGCCGCAGGCACTCGAACTCGACCCACCCGGTCTGGCCCGACTTGGGTCCGCTAAGCACCTCGATCCGGCGCTTCGAACCCGACTCAGCCGTGACCCGGACCCGCGCCCCAACTTCGACTGGGAAGGCCTTTCCATCCGATTCGGCCTTGCGCAGGAACACTTCATCGCCCCGGGCCGTGGCTGCGTGTAGATCGTAGGTCATCGCCGCCTCTCCCGCCACCCAGATCACCGGCGAGCCATGCCCTTCAGCCACCGCTGTCTCGCCCGGCCTGACCACATGGTCCAGTTTGGTTTCGGGTTTTAGATCCCAGTACTGCCCTATCACCCACGCCACGAGGAACACGCCCAGCACCACGCCCACTACTTTGATCTTGCCCATGCGGTCCACCTCCGGCTCAGTCATATCTCAAATGAGTATGGGAATCAATGAGAGAGCGTCCACTCTGGAGTCACCTGGGGTGGTCTCAGTGCATCCCGTAAAATAGAACCAGCCATGCCGATGTACGAATACCGCTGCGCCAACTGCGGCCGCCTCTACGAGCAGTTGCGGAGAATGTCAGAGGCCGATGAAGGCTTGCGCTGCCCGTATTGCGAGTCGGACGACGTCAAACGCCAGGTCTCGGCCTGCGCCGTGCGGAGCTCCGGCGGAGCCGGTTGCGGCTCCGGTTCGGGTGGCCGGGGCTTCACTTGAGCCGCCTGATCCCATCCGGCCCGTCGGGCCGGCTCGAAGTCAGTCCCGCGAGGATCCCGGCCGCGGCGGTTCGCGCCCGTCCAATCCCCGGCTGAGTGCTTTCACCCGCCCCCATTGCAGGATTTCGCAATATTCCCTAATGTTCCCGCCCGATTGTCTCGATTAGACAAATAACCAGAATATAAGCTAGATGGAACTCACGACCCGTCTGACGGTGCTGCCTTGTCCGTCAAGGCTGCTGCGCGGCGAGTGAGAGAAACGGCACGGTGGGTTCAGAACAGAGCAAGATCCCCGAAAAGGGGACTCCCTGTGCCGATGATGCCGGTGGCGCCCAACACGGGTTCGCCGGCGCGCTCCGCCGGGGCTTTGGCTACCGGCGAGTTTCCGGCTGCGAGGCCGGCTGGGAAAGGAATCGGTCTGGCGCGGCTGGCTTGGGAAGGAATAGACGGCTGTCCGGCCAGTCTGTGGCAGGCAAAGGCCACCCCCGAGCGGCAGTGAACGCCGGATGGGAGGTAGAGGATAGATGGCCGAGGCGACGTGGGTCACCCCACAGGTTGCACTTTCGGAGGCGATTACGGCGGCAAAACTGGGTCAACTGGCCCTCGCCCGCCGCCTGCTCAATGAAATTGTCGCCAGGGAACCCAAGAACGAGCGTGCGTGGCTGTGGGTGGCCGGCCTGGCCGAGAATAAGGAATCAGCCTACGATGCCCTGAACCGGGTTCTGGACATCAATCCCAAGAATCAGCAGGCAATCAACGCCCTGGCTCTTTCGCGGCTCCAGGAAAGCGCCCAGCACCAGAATCTGAGGGCGGCTTCCGCCCACCCGACCCCGCTGAACGGCGCTTCGACGGCGCCGGCACGTCCCATTACGCCCGCCGCTGCCACGGCCCAGCCTGTCAATTCCTGGGCCTGCCCGCTGTGTATGAGTGCCGCGGCCTACCCGGCGCGGAAGTGCCCCACATGCAAGGCGATCGTGGGCGTCGGCGTGATCGAGGACTATGCGGCCAACAAAGGGGTGAACGAGGAACTGCTGTTGGACGCTGCAGCGCGGTTCGAACAGCACATAAAGCGGGAAGATACGCTGGACAGCCGCATCAACCTGGCACTGATCTACCTGAACCTGAACCGGTCGGCCGAGGCCCTCCCCCATCTCAGAAAGGCCCTTTCGATGAACGGGGCCAATGCAGCCCTAGGGCATCTGGCCGAGACGCTGGCGGCGAGAAAACTGGTGGTGGCCGTCGATGACAGCCTGACGGTGCGAAAGATCGTCTCGATCACCCTTGAACGGCTCGGCTACCGGGTGATGACGGCAAAGGAAGGCGGCGAGGCGCTCACCGTGGCGGCGGCTGCCATGCCGGACCTGATTCTTCTCGACATCACCATGCCGGGCATGGATGGCTACCAGGTCTGCAAGGCGATCAAACAGAATCCGGCCACTAAGCGCATCCCTGTGGTGATGCTGTCGGGCAAGGATGGCTTTTTCGACAAGGTGAAGGGCCGGCTGGCCGGCGCCACGGACTACATCACCAAGCCCTTTCAGGAAGCGACGCTGGCCGAAGCGGTAAGGAAGTATTCCTCATGACAGACGAATCAATGTGGGTGACTTGGTGCGGAGGGACGGTGTAATGGAAAAGCGCATCCTTGTTGTCGAGGACAGCCCGGCATATCTGCAAATGATGCAGCAGGCGCTGGAATCCCGAGGCTTCACAATCGTGACGGCCGAAGACGGAGAACAGGCGCTCGAACAGGCCAGACGGCATCAGCCGGATCTGATTCTCCTTGATGTCGTGTTGCCGAAGAAGAGCGGATACCAGGTCTGCCGCCAATTGAAGACCGAAGCGGCGATGAAGTCAATCCCGATTGTCATGGTGAGCAGCAAGACCCAGGAATTCGACCGCTACTGGGGCATGAAGCAGGGCGCTGACGGCTACATCACGAAGCCGTTCGAGCTTGGACAGTTATTGGCCGAAGTGGAGTCGAGACTCTAGCGGGAGCCATCGGAACCGGAGCGAACTTGAAGATGCCGGATCGGCTGGAACACGCAAGCGACGAGGAGCACGGGCCGCTGCTGGACCTGCCCATGGGCGGGCTGCTTTCCGAACTGCTGGCGTCGGAAGGTGCGGATCCAGCCGACGTCACCGATGCCTCGGCCGAACGCATCGTGGTGGAAATGCGGCAGCAGCTTGAATCCGAAGCTGTGCCAAGCCCAGCGGTTGCAGCCGGACCCGCCGCACAGGCCGATGCCGAAGTCGAGGTCTGGGACGGCGGCGATATCGCCATGCCGGGACTCCTCGCTGACCTGATCCAACTCGACCAGGCAGCCAGAGAGAGCGTCGTGGCCAGCACTCCGGTGGCCGGATACGAGACCGCGCAGGCCGCCGGGGAACCGGCCCCGGCGATGCCCGAATCGTTCACCCTGCTCAGAGCCGAAGGCGGAGAGGCGCATGCGGCCGATCCTGCCTCCCTGCTGGCGAGCCTGCCTTTGCGGGACGATGCCGCCGTCGAGCCTGTTCCCGAGGCCGACGCCGAAACGGTCGGAACGGTGCAAACCGAACCGGCCCCGGCCGTTCCAGAGGCGGCGTCCTTTACCCGCCTTGCGATTCCAGAACTGTTTTCGCTTCTCAGCGCCGAACCGGAAGCCGAGATTGAGCCTGACGGTGGAGCCCTACCCGAACTGCCCGCCGAGGCTGCGCCGCGGATCGAAGACAGCCGGCCGGATCACGCCCACGTGGCCGGACCAGACGGCGCGCCGGATCTGGTCGAGGTGGGAGAGGCCTCTGCGGATTCAGAGCCTTTGGCTGCACCACCGAGCCTGGCGAAGTCGCTGTTCGCGATCGGCGACGAATTGGATGATTTGTACTTCGAAGGGGAACCGGAAATCTCCGCGGCGCTCCCGGCCGCGGAGCGGGAGCCTGGCGGCGGCGCCGAGCCCGCACCGGCTCTTGAACAACTGTCCCAACAGGCGGAGTTGCCGGATTCGTTCGCGCCTGCCGCCGCGTTGGCCGAGGCGGCGCAGATGCTTCTGGGTGACGATGGCGGCGGGCCGAAGAATTCGAAGACGAGCGAACTGACCAGCCTGATTGACAGGATCGACGGTGAGATTGCGGCTTCGCCGGTGATCCCAACCGAAGTGGTGCAGACCCCCGACAAGGAGTTTGAACGGTTTGTCGTCTTCCGATTGGGTGGCCACTCGTTCGGGTTGCACATGAAGCTTGTGCGAGAGGTGGAAAAGGCCGGACGGGTGACGGTGGTGCCGAGCGCGCCTTCGATTCTGCGCGGCCTGATCAATTTGCGCGGCGAGATTCTGCCGCTGATCGATCCCCGGCCCCTGCTGGGAATTGAACCGGCCGGATGGACGGGTGGCGGTTATCTGGTGGTGGTTCAGGCGCATGGCGACGAGATGCCGGTGGCGCTTCTGGTGGACGAGTTGGGCGGCGTGGCGCCGGTCGATCCGGCCAGCGTGACGCCGGTTTACGGGAGCGATGGCTTGAGAGCCGGGCTGGCCGGGCACGCCCTTGGGCAAGCCGAACACCGCGGCCGGAGTGTCGTCCTGTTGGACCACCGGCGGCTTGTGACGGATGAGGCGCTGCTTGAGGCGGTCGAAAGCCGGGGAATGGAGTTGGAGGAGGCCGGAAGATGATTCGCAACATGAAGATCTGGCAAAAACTGGTGCTTGCCGGGGCGCTGGCGGTAATCCCGGTGGTGATGCTGGCGGTGCTGTTCCTGCAAAGCCGTAACGAGCAGATCGCGCGCACGCAGGCCGAACTTGCCGGACTGGAGTATGTCACTCCAATGCGCCAGTTGCTTGAGAGGCTACCGCAGCACCGCAGCGCCGCGGGCGCCTTCCTGAGCGGCGACTCGAGCGTCGGCCCCATACTGATGAACGTTGAAGCCCAGGTGGACGAGGCCATCAGCGCGGTCAGCGCCATTGAAAAGCGAAGCGGCAGGCAACTGGGCACGTCCGCCGCGTGGGACTCGATCCGCATCCGCTGGGAGGATCTCAAGGGTCGCGTCCGCACGCTCAGCGCCGAGGACAGCAATGCCCGTCACACGCAACTCCTCACCGACGCCCTGGCCCATCTGCGGCGGATCGGCGACAAGACAGGTCTGTCGGCCGATCCCGATCTCGATGCGTTCTACCTCAACGACAGCATCCTGAACCGCATCCCCTGGACGGCCGAGTACCTCGGGCAGTTGGCGGCACAGGGATCGAGTCTCGCCGCCAAGCGGACCATGTCGGCCGACGAGGAGGCGCAGGTCCGTTTCCTGATCAGACAAGTGGCTTCGTCGATGGAATTCATGGACCGCAACTTCGACTCGGTGTTCCGCTATAACGAGGAGTTAAGGAAGGATCTCGAGGGCCCGGTGTCGACAGCGATGAACTCGGCCGGGTATTTGAAGAACCTGTCGCAGCGTGAACTGCTCGACCGTGGCGAGATCATCGTGCAGCCGCGTACCTACCTTGATAACGGCGCGGCGACCGTGGACAAGCTCTTCAAGCTGCACGAAATGGCGGCTGTGCGCGTGCGGACCCTGCTCGAGACCCGCCAGGCGCGCCTGGCCGAGCAGAAATGGACGCAGTTGAGCTGGGCGCTGGGCCTGGTACTGCTGGCCGGCATTTTGATGTTCGTCATTCAGAAGGGGATCACCGAACAGGTCCGGTCGATGAGCGAGACCTTCCGCCAGATCAGCCGTGGCGACTATGCGGCGCGAGCCGAGATCTACAGCCGCGACGAGCTGGGGACGATGGCGGCGACAACGAACAATATGCTGGCCACAACACTGGCGCTGATCCAATCGCGGGAGGAGCGTGACCGGATTCAGGACAGCATCCGCAAATTGCTTGACGATGTCAGCGGCGTGGCCGAGGGCGACCTGACCAAAGAAGCCGAAGTCACCGCCGAGATGACCGGCGCTATCGCCGACGCCTTCAATTACATGCTCGGCGAGCTGCGGACCATTATTGGCGCGGTGCAGTCGACCACGTCGAACGTGAACTGGTCGGCGCAGAAAGTGCAACAGGTCACCGAAGACCTGGCGGGCAACAGCCAGGAGCAGTCCGAACGGGTCCGGGCGGCGTCGCAGGTGCTGCAATCAGTGGCGCAATCGATTCGCGACGTTGCCTCCCGGGCCAATGACGCAGCCGGGGTCGCCGACCGCGCGCTGGCCGGAGCGCTGGCCGGCGGCGAGGCCGTGCGGCGCACGGTAGAGGGCATGACAGGCATCCGCCATCACGTGCAGGAGACCGCCAAACGGATGAAGCGTCTGGGTGAGAGTTCGCAGGAGATTGGCGAGATCGTGCAACTGATCTCGGACATCTCGGACCGTACATCGATTCTTGCGTTGAACGCTTCGATTCAGGCTGCGATGGCTGGCGAGGCGGGCAAGGGTTTCGCCGTGGTCGCCGAGGAAGTCGAGCGGCTGGCCGAACGGGCGACCGAGGCCACCAAAAGGATTACCGTGCTGATCAAGTCGGTGCAGACCGAAACCAATGAGGCGATCTCGGCCATGGAGGCGACCACGCGCGAGGTGGTGGAAGGGTCGAACGTGGCTGGCGAGGCGGGCGAACGGCTGGCTCAAATCGAGGACGTTTCGCGCCAGATCACCGGTCTGGTGAAGGAGATTTCGACCGTGGCCCACGAGCAGGCGGCCGGTTCGGACCAGGTGGCATTCTCGGTTTCCGAAGTATCGCGGGCGACGCAATCGAGCGCCGAGGAAGCGCGGCGTGCCGCGGCCGACATCCGCCAACTGGCGACGATGGTCACAGAATTGAACCATTCGCTGGGGCGTTTCCGGATTCCTGCGGAAGAGAGCCGGGCCGGTGCGCCGACCCGCGCCGTCGCCGTGTAACGGGCGGGACTGCAACAGGAGAAGCGCCGATGGCAGGCACCACCGATCAAGGCATCCTCCGCACCTTCCTCGAGGAGGCGCGCGGGCACATGCCTGCGCTCGAACGCGAGGCGGCGCGCCTCCGCGCCCACCAGTTCGGCCCGTCGGCGCTGGAGGAGGTGCGGCGGCTCGCGCACACCATTCGCGGCGCCAGCGAAATGGTGGGGCTGGCGCAGTTGGCCATGGCGGCGCGTGGCGTGGAAACGCTGGCCGTCACCCAGGCGACCGGCCAGGGTCTGGACACAGAAGCGATCGAGAAGATCGAGCGCGGGATCGGAACGATGCGCAGAGAACTGGAGGGGCTCGACGGCGGCGGCGCGGCCCTGGCGCCGGGTTCCGGCGCCGTCGAAGGCAGCGCCGACGATGTGGACGAGGAGATCTACCGCGCCTTCTCGATGGAAGCGGAGCAGCTACTGGACACGATCCGCAACCACGTCGAGACGCTCGGCAATGGCGGCGCGGACGCAGCGTCCACACTGGGCCTGCTCGGCCGGGCAGTCCACACGCTGAAAGGTGCGGCCGGTATGGCCGGGCTGGGGAGCGTTTCAGCGCTTGCCCACCGCGTCGAGGATGTCCTGGGCCTGATCGAGTCCGGCAGGTTGCCCGCGGCGCCCGAGATCATTGAGATCCTACTGGCTGCGCACGATCTGCTGGGCGATCTGGTGGCTGCCAGGGGCAATGCCGGCCCGCTGCAGGAGTCCCTGGCGACGCTGTCCGGACAATTCGAGCTGCTGAGTTCGCTCGCTTGTGAAATGGCCTCCGCGCCTCCTCCAGTGGAAGCCGAACCCGAGTTCGCCGCTGTTGAAGAGGTCGACGAGGCGATGCTCGACACATTCCTCGGTGAGGCGGAGACCCACATGCTCGCCGCCGGCGACGCCTTCCGGGAACTGGCCGGCGAGCCGGACGGCCCCGAGCACTTGCTTGTCACGCTCCGGCGTTCGGCCCATACCATCAAGGGCGCGGCCGGCATGGTCGGGCTCATGGCCGCGTCGCGGCTGGCCAAGGCAATGCAGTTGATGCTGGACCGCATCGCGGAGAAGGCCCTCGCCTACTCTCCCGATGTCTATCAGGCGCTGGGCGACGGGTTCGATCTGCTGGCCGACCTGATCGAGGCTAAAGGCGAAAACGGGTGCCTGCTTGACCGCCTGAACTCGACCGTCTGCCGCCTCGAGGAGACCAGGAACGCGGCACAGGTGATTGAAGCTACCTCGGCCGCCACTGAGCCGGGTCCGGAACCAACCGCCGAGGTCCAACTGAACCCAAGCGTTGCGCCGGCGTCCGAAGCCGGTCAGCAAAGCGTACGCGTGCCGATGGACCGGCTCTCGGGCGTGAGCCGGCTGGTCGGCGAGATCTTCCTGAACGCTTCGGCCTTCGAGCAGCAGGTGACCGCATTCAGGAAGGAGATGGACGAACTGACGCTGAACCTCTCGCGTATGCGGCGCATCTCTTCATCGCTGGCCGACGAGCAATATCTGGAAGCGGCCTCGCGCCCCGTCTCCACATCGCCTGCGCCGGATTCCGCCGCCGAGTTCGATGTGCTCGAACTCGACCGCTACTCGAGGCTCAATCTCCTGTCGCGCGACCTGGCTGAGGCGACCAGCGATTTGTCCGCCCTCAGCGGCCAGCTGAATCTCATGCGCGCACAATTGGACGCCTGGGCCGGGCGCCAGCGCGGACTGAGCGGCGAGGCTCAGGACAAGCTCATGAGGATGCGGCTGGTTCCGCTTTCGACGCTGGCCAACCGGCTGAGCAGGACTGTCCGGGTGAGCGCCGCCAAGACCGGCAAGCAGGCCGTGCTAGGGCTTTCCGGCATGGAGACCGAATTCGACAAGTCCGTTGCCGAGCAGTTGTCCGGACCCCTCGAACACCTGCTGCGCAATGCCGTCGATCATGGCATTGAAACGCCAGCCGCGAGATTGGCGGCGGGCAAACCGGCTGTGGGCGCAATCCGTATCGAGGCTGCGCATCAAGGTGCGCACCTCATCATCCGGCTCTCGGATGACGGCGCCGGTTTGGACCATGAGAAGATCCGCCGCCAGGTGGTGAAACTCGGCTGGATGGCAGAGACGCAGGCGCTGGCGATGACCGGAGACGAGTTAGAGAAGCTGATCCTCGAGCCGGGCTTTTCGACGGCTGCGTCAGTGAGCGAAATCTCCGGGCGTGGCGTCGGGCTGGACATCGTCGCAGCCTCGGTCGAGGTGCTTCGCGGGCGCCTGAACGTGCAGAGCACGCCGGGCCAAGGCACTGTCTTCACGCTACGCCTGCCGGTGTCGCTGGCCGTTGCCAAGACGATGATCGTCGAAGTGTCGGGCAACCGGTTCGCCGTCCCGATGGTCACCTTTACGCGGGCGCTCAAGGTGCAGAACGAGGAACTCGAGGTGCGGGGCGGCCAACCCGGCATCGAACTGGCCGACGGCTGGATCCCGGTCGTGCGGCTTTCCCAATGGCTTGGGCTGCCGGAACCGGATGAGGCCGCCAGCCGTTCCACGCTGCTGTTTGTCGACAACGGTGAACGGGAAATCGCGCTGGCCGTGGACCGCGTCGTTGAGGCGCGGGAGGTTGTCGTCAAGCCGTTGAGCAAGCTGCTGAGGCGCCAGACCAACTTCACGGGCGCGACGATTCTCGGCGACGGGTCGGTCGTGCTGATCCTGAACAGCTCGGCGCTCGATGTCACGGATGCGGGCAAGCCGCTGGCCGCGCCCGCCAGGGTCCAGAAGGCGGCACCGAAACGGGCCGTACTAGTTGTGGACGATTCGATTTCCGTCCGCCGGTCGGTGGCCAACCTGATGAAGTCCGCCGGGTGGCAGGTCGCCACGGCCCGCGACGGCCAGGAGGGACTCGAATACTTGCAGGAGTGCGCTGCCCCGCCAGATTTGGTTCTGATGGATATCGAGATGCCACGCATGGACGGCTACGAGCTGGCCGGCCGTATGCGGGCGTCGCGCGATTACGACAACGTGCCCATCATCATGCTGACCTCGCGCGCCGGCGAAAAACACCGTCTCAAGGCTTCTGGCATCGGCGTGGACGGTTACCTGGTGAAGCCCTGCCCGGACGACGTACTGCTCGACGAAGTGGGCCGGTGCGTGAATTCGGGGCGGCTGCCAAGGATGGCATCATGACAGAAACCGGCAAATCGCCGCGAAACCCCGTGCTGCGGGCGGCCGCCAGCGAAGCGGCGGAACTGCCCCGGGCGCTGGCCTTCCGCTTGCCAGGCGTCCCGCTGCAGAGAATCGCCGTCGGGGTGAGCGCCAAGCAGTTGATGGGCGTTCAGCCGGCGGAATCGTTTCCGCCCTGGCCCGCCGATCCGCCGCGCTGGCTGGGCGTCATCCAGTGGAACGGCAGGCAGGTCCCGGTCGTCGATCTGGCGGCGTGCTTTGGCTTGGGCAGTTCGGACTACCGGATGGCAAGGCGCCTGGTGTTCCTGCGGTGTGCCAGACGGGGCGCGGTGATCGCCGTGCCCTCGACAGGCGACGTCACCCAGGTGGAGAACAGCGAGGATGTGCGGCCAGTGTCGATGGAATTGAGCCTGCCCAGGGAGTTCACCCGCGGCGTATTCCACTTCGGCTCCGAACTGCTGTTGGTTCCCGACCTGGACGCCATCTGGGAGCAGGCGCTCGAGCCAGCCGCGGCCCAGGCCAGAAGAGCGGGCTGACCGCCGGCCCAATCCCATTAACGCACCAGCGGATCCTCGACCCAGGGCGGCGTGGCGTCGATTAGGCGGCCAAGCTCGGGTTCCAACTCAGTCATCCGCTCCTTCATCTGCCAGGCTATCTCGCGATAGCTGAAGTGACCTTTGACGCCGCTGCGCAGTTTCGAGATGTACTCTGCCTCGGCGAAATCCATCTTGAAGAGGAACCGGCCGCGTACTCCAAACGGGGTCAGATACTGTGCGGAGGGTTGGGGCAAACCGTCGGCCACCTTTCGCGCCGACTCCATCGCGCCCGAGTAAACCGCCTCCAAGCCCGCCGCCCGGACCACGTCCGGTGTTTCCCAGCCATGCGACCAAACGAACTCCTGCCTGTACTGATGGCAACGCCGGTGACGGTGCATGTCTCGATAGGCCCCAATGTCTATCAACATATCGTAGTTAAATAATCCACCTCGGAACTCCCGTAGCATTTCGTCCCGGCGCGGCTTCGCGCCCAGGGCCACGCCCATCACCTCGGCCCTGCGGGCCGCCGTCCAAGCCAGAGAAATTTCGTATAACTCCCTGAATGGTCTATCAGTTACGGGATAGAGCAAGGTGGCTGCGATCTCTGCTGTAGGTTCGTTTGGCTGGACCAGGTCGACCTTGGGCGCGGCCATCCCGGCTGGCGCAGGCAAGTTTTGCTCCGCCCAGAGCTTCAAATCCGCACGCGCCTGTCCGGGATACAGATCAGGATCGACGTACTTGGCCAGCGTCGGCGCCACTCTCAGGTTTGCGCTCTCTTCGCCCCAGGCGCACTCAGGCGGTTGAGCGCAAGCGGCCGCGGCCTCTGCCCCGATTTCCCGAATCTCGGCGAACGGCGACGACTTCCACCGGCGGATCTGGCGTTCCAAGGTCCTGATGGAGGACACTTGCCCGACGCCCGTCGGTACGCCAAGAAACAGCAGGTAGCGTGCCACGTCGAACGCCCGGGCAGCAATATTTCGCTCATAGGCATCCGGTTTCATTTCGGCCGGACGCGGCAGCGCAGCGGCGATATGTTCGGCCGCTTTGGTGTGAACTTCCTTGTAGGCCGTCAGCAGCGCCTGGCCGGCCTCGATGTATGCTCGCCGCTGATCGCCATCAAACTCGGGCGGAGCTACGAATCCCGACTCCGAAAAGTCCTGATAGCGCGACGAACGCGCCTGGCCGTCCCATAGCTGTTCGTCCTCGATCTCGATGGCGGCAACCTCGGAGATGCCCTCGAAACAGACGGCGAGGTGGCCGAGATCGGCGATGGAGGCATGGCCGTACTGGAAGTAGAAACTCTCGAGGAACTTTGACGAGTCGTGCGCGCGGACCCAGTCCAGGCTGGCGCGGATGGAATCGGGCGACCGGCTGTACCGAGCCAGTGCATAGGCCAGTTGCTCAGGCGGGGTCGGACCGATGGTGATGACTCTGCTCACATCTCTACCTCGTGCAGTGGTTCCGGACAAAACGCTATGATAGCGAACACCGCCGTGAAGATACGCATCCAACGACTCTCGCCCGCTGCCGCTCTGCCCGTTTACGCCCACGGACCGAACGAAGACGCCGGCATGGATCTGACCGCCATTGCGGATGTCCTGCTCGAACCGGACCGTCCGGCGCTGGTTCCGACAGGGCTGTCTATCGAGTTGCCTCCGGGCTACGAGGCTCAGATCCGGCCGCGCAGCGGCTTGGCCTTGAAACACGCCATTACGCTGCCCAATGCGCCGGCTACAATCGACCCTGGTTACCGCGGCGAGATCAAAGTGATCCTGCAGAACATGGGACTGTCGCCCTATCAGATCCACAAGGGCGACCGCATCGCGCAGATGGTGATCGCGCGTTATGAGGCAATCGAATGGGACGAGGCTGAACTGAACGATTCGGCGCGCGGCGCGGGCGGGTTCGGGTCGTCGGGGCGGTAGAGTTACGCGAGCCGCCTGCGTCAGCGGGCAGTAGGTCCTTCCTCATCTACCTCGCGCTGACGCACGAGGCTCGCCAGACTACAGGAGTTCGTCGCGGTGCAGGCTTTCGAGTTCCTTCACCAGCTCGCCCACCCGCTGCGCCATGTCCTTGTGGGCGACCAGCAGCGCATCGGGCGTATCGACGACGATCAGGTCGTTGACGCCCAGCAGCGCGACCAAGCGGCCTGAATCGGCGGCGACCATGTTGCCGCGGCTCTCCATCAGCACAGCATCGGCCCGCACGCCATTGCCGTCGTCGTCGCGCTGGAGCAATTCATAGACGGCATTCCAACTGCCGACATCGTTCCAGCCGATATCACCGGCGACGAATCCGGCCACGCCTTCGGCCTTCTCAAGAATCGCGTAGTCCACCGAGATGTTCTCGCATTGCGGGAAGACCGTCTCGACGGCCTTAGCGAACTTGCGTGAACTGAAGACGGGCAGGGAATCGATCAATGCGGCGGTATCGGGCAAATGGAGCCGCAACAGGTTCAGGTAGGTCTCGGCCCGCCAGAAGAACATGCCAGCGTTCCAACAGAAGTTGCCGGTGCGGATAAACCGCTTGGCTTGGGCCAGGGCTGGTTTTTCCCGGAATCCGGAGACTCTGGACGGCGCGACCGAGCCCGGGCTCATCGTGCCTGGCGCGAATTCGATATAGCCGTAACCAGTCTCGGGCCAGCGGGGTTCGACCCCAATCAGTGCGATCTGGCCCTTCGAGGCCGTCTGGTAGGCGGCATGGACAGTCCTCAGAAACGGCTTCTCGCGCTCTATGAAATGGTCGGCAGGGAATACACCCATCACCGCATCCGGGTCGATGGAGCGCAGGATATGAGCGGCCAGGCCGATGGCCGGCGCGGTATTGCGTTGAGCCGGTTCGGCCAGGATCTGACTCTTGGGCACGCCGGGCAACTGGCGCACGATCTCGTCGCGCAGATGCGGGTTAGTGAGCACCCAGATCCGCTCTGAAGGCACAGCCTGCCGCAACCGCTCGACGGTCTGCTGGATCATGGTCCCCTGGCCAAAGAATTCGAGGACCTGCTTGGCGCGGGTCTTGCGGCTTCTCGGCCAGAACCGGGTTCCGCGGCCACCGGCCAGGATCAGCGCGTGATGGTGATTGTCCGGCATGGGTTCCTAAAGGTTATAGCCACGGATGAGCATGAAGGTTCGCTTCCAGCGCGTTTTGCTGAAAAAGTTCTGTCCCAGGTCGAGCAGGTGGTCGAGCGAGATCAAGTTGGGGTCGGCCAGACGTTCGGTGGGAGCATCGTAGGACCAGAAAATGATCACCGGCTTGCCGACGATATTCTCGCGGGGCACGAAACCCCAGTAGCGTGAATCAGCCGAGTTGTCGCGGTTGTCGCCCATGGCAAAGTAATGGCCGGGCGGGACGACGAGTTCGCCGTTCTTCACGTTCCGTGCCAGCATCTGATGCGCCTGACCCATCATTGAGTCGTTCAGCATCAGGCTCGGGTCGCCGGGGAAGTTGTCGCGGTAAGAGTCGATGTATGGGGTTTTGTGGACGACGTAGGGCTCGGCCATCTTCACGCCATTCAGGAAGAGATCCTTATTTTCGAGCCTGATGCGGTCACCCGGCACGCCGACGACACGTTTGATGTAGGTCTCGCGGACATTCGGCGGGTACTTGAATACGATGATGTCGCCGCGCTTAATGGGCGTATAGGGCAGGATGTACTTGCTGATGGGGCCGGGCGGGGCGAAGGCCATCTTGTCGACGATCATGTGGTCGCCGATCAGGACAGTATCCTCCATCGACCCGGTGGGGACGACGAAGGCCTGCAACAGCGTCGATGTGCCGAACACCAGCAGTAGGATGGTGACGGTCCATTCGGCGACGAAGGCGCGCACGCTTTCAGCGCGGTCCACTTTTGGCTTTTTCTGCTCGCCGGCCGTGGCAGGGGCGGTGCTCTTGAGTTTCATGTCAGTTTTGAGGTTCCTGGCCGCGGATCAGCATGAAGGTGCGATTCCAGCGGGTTTTGGTGAAGAAGTTCTGGGCCAGATCGACGATGTGATCCATCGAGATGATATTGGGATCGGCGAGCCGTTCGGTTGGCGCATCATAGGACCAGAAGACGAGGACGGGCTTGCCGATGATATTGGCTTGGGGGACAAATCCCCAGTAACGCGAATCCTCGGAATTGTCGCGGTTGTCGCCCATCGCAAAGTAGCGGCCCGGCGGAACCACGACCTCTCCGTTGCTCACATTCTCGTCCAGCATCCTGCGGCCGCCGGGCTTGAGGAGTTGGTCATTGCCGGCGGGGAAGTTGTCGCGATAGAAGTCCGGGTAGGGCATCTTGTGAACGACATAGGGTTCGCGAACCTTGACCCCGTTCAGCACTAACTGCTTGTCCTCGAACCGGATTCGATCTCCCGGCACGCCGATGATGCGTTTTACATACGGTTCCCGCGCGTTGTCGATCGGCGGCTTGAACACGATGATGTCGCCACGCTTGACAGGCGTATAAGGCAGCAACAATCCGCTCAACGGGCCCGGCTCGGCATAGGCGATCTTGTCAACGACCATGTGGTCGCCGATGAGAACCGTGTTTTCCATCGATCCGGTGGGGACAACGAAGGCCTGCGCGACCATGGACGTGCAGAAGATGTAGAGCACGACTGTGACGGTCCATTCGGCGACGAAGGAGCGGATGCTTTCAGCGCGGTCCACCTTCGGTTTCTTCTGCTCGACGGCGGTGGCAGGGGATTTGCTCTTGGGTCTCATGTCAGTTTTGAGGTTCCTGGCCGCGGATCAACATGAAGGTTCGATTCCAGCGGGTTTTGGTGAAGAAGTTCCTGCCCAGGTCGGCGAGGTGATCCAGGCTGACGCCTGAACTGGCCAGACGCTCGGTGGGCGCATCGTAGGACCAGTAGACCAGTAGAGGTTTGCCGATGATGTTCTGGCGAGGCACGAAGCCCCAATAGCGCGAATCGAGTGAGGAATCGCGATTGTCGCCCATGGCGAAATAGTTGCCCGGGGGGACGACGATCTCGCCATCCGTCATGTGACGGTCGAGCATGTCCAGAGCGCGCTCATCGACCCGCATTGGCGGCTCGGCGGGGAAGTCGTCGCGGTATTGGTCGAAGTCATCCCGCTTGTAGTAGGTGTAGGGTTCAGCAAGCGGCTTCCCGTTCAGATGGACCGTCTTGCTGACGATGCGGATCCGGTCGCCTGGGATGCCGATGACGCGCTTGACGAACGTTTCCTTAGTGTTCACCGGGTAACGAAAGACGATGATATCGCCGCGCTTCAGGGGCGTATAGGGAAGCAGGTGTCTGCTCACCGGACCGTTTGGGGCGTAGGCCAGTTTGTCCACCAGCAGGTGGTCGCCGATCAGCAGCGTATCTTCCATTGAGCCCGTAGGAATGACGAAGGCCTGGACGAGCGTCGTCGTCCCGAACAACAGCAGGAGGATGGTCATGGTCCATTCGGCGGCCACACTTCTTGGACGCTGTCCAAACTCCGCTGTCACCGTAACAGTTTCGACTGCTGTTTCGGTCAAGCCTTGTTCGGGCGTCTCTTGGGGAAGCGTGTCACCGGCCGGGGTGGAATCCGGAGTTGAGGCCACTAGCTGTTATTCTAGCAGGGCGCGTCCGCGGGGCCGGGGCCGGCGTCTACCGGTCCTCGACTACTTTGATCTCGGCGGACTCGGTCACGGACCTCGCATCTGAATGGAATACTTCCAGCCGGAAACGGGCCGTCTCGTTGTGATTCCGGTACAGCACGCCGCCGCGGGCTAGGTCGTCCAGGGCGAGATCGACTGTCTTTCTTGTGTCGCCGTCAAAGATCGTCAGCACGGCCCGCTGCGCTTTCTGCACCGCCGGCGCGTCCAGGTTCCATTTCACCAGTAGACTGTCGCCCGAGCGGGCCACATTCAGGCCCAGCGCGTAGGGGTCGAGTTGTTTGACCGGCGCAACCGGCTTGTTGAGACTCATCGAGATCTGAAAACCCAGGACCACGCCGAGCAGGAGGAAAACAAAAGACAACGGAATCCAGACCCAGCCAGGTGCGCTCTTGCGCTCCTGTTTCTGGCTGGCGGCGGCTGCCTCGGTCGATTCAGCATCGCCAACCGGCAAATCGGCCAGCCCGCCGAAGGTTGGCGCAGCGGCGTCGACGATGGCGCCGGCGACTGCCGATCCGGCGAGTCCGCCGTGTTGATCGCCCGGCTCATCGTGATTCGTGTAGCCGGTGTCGTAGGGGACTTCGGACTGCCCGCTATGCTCCGGAGCGCTTCGCTTCGGCCGCGGACCGCCGCCCAGCTCTTTGCGGCGGAACGGGAACATCGCGCCGTTGGGTTGTTCCGGGAACACGCCGCCTTCCGCCCAGAGATAGGCTGCTTCCCCGATCCTGGTCGCGTAGGGCCTGACCAGCAGGCAGATCGCCTCGCCCGGGAATCGCCCTTCCATGAGGCTGCGGTCCTCGGAGCCGAGCTGAAAATCGTTCCGCGTGCTGCTCCGGAAGTAACCGACCGCATGGATACGCTTGTCCGGCGCGGGAGTCCACTGATCCAGTGCCTCGCCAAACCGGGTCATGTCGCTGTCAGACAGGATGTAGGACGGTCCCCGCAGGTGCTCGCATGGCACCGTTACGAAATCCTCGATCTTCACGACCAAGCGGTCGCCAGGTTCGGCCGTACCCAGCAGGATTCCGCCCACTTCGGCGCCGCGTTTGGGAACCGCGCCGTAGCCCTTCATGATGTCGAAGTTCAACCGGTCGATGACGTCGAACTCGATCGAGATCGAGACCGGCTTGCCCGGCGGCTCATATAGAAACGCACCGCCGGCGGCTGATCCGCCAGCCGGAATGGAGGGAGGGGCATCCATGGGCATCACACTCGCTCCCGGCCGCCCGAAGACGCCGGATGAGCCAGACTGTTCGTATTGTAGCGGTTGCTCCGTGCCCAAGAGAGACGTTCTGGAATCCATCTGACTGATTCATCGGCGGAAAAGCGCCAGGACTTCAGCCATACTGGAAAGGGAACAGCCCCAGGGCCGCGTCCATGGCATCCGAGCTCTTCATCGTCGCTACCCCCATCGGCAACCTCTCGGACATCACGTTTCGGGCGGTCGAGACGCTGAAAGCGGCCGACCTGATCGCCTGTGAGGATACTCGCCACAGCCGCAAGTTATTGGATCACTACGGCATTAGCAAGCCGCTCATCAGCCTTCACGAACACAATGAAGCCGGCCGCACGGCCGAGTTGATCGAGCGCATGCTGGGCGGATCGAGCGTGGCCCTGATCAGCGATGCAGGAACGCCGCTGGTCTCCGATCCCGGGTTTCGCCTGGTCCGCGAGGCTGCCGCGAAACTCATCCGCGTCACTCCGATTCCAGGGCCCAGCGCCTCACTCGCCGCGCTGTCGGCCAGCGGTCTGGCCTCGAACGAGTTTCACTTCGCCGGATTCCTGCCACGCAAGGAAGGCGAACGCCGCCGCAAGCTCGCGGAACTTGCCACCGTCACCGTCACGCTGATCCTCTATGAAGCGCCACACCGTGTTCTGGCCACGCTCGCCGAAATCACTGAGACGATGTCCGATCCCGAAATCTGCGCCGCTCGCGAGCTCACCAAGGTCCATGAGGAGTTCATTCGCGGGAGAGCCAGCGACGTGGCCTCCACGCTGCGGGCCCGTGGTGAGGTGAAGGGCGAGTTCACGCTTCTGGTGGTGCCACGCCAGGAGCCTCAACAGGAATTGCCCGTTGAGGAAGAGGTGCTGGCGCTTGTGCGGACGGGGATGAAGAAGATCGACGCAATCAAGGCCGTGGCGCGCGACCGCGGATTGGGCAAGCGCGACGTATATGAGGCGATGGAGAACTACCGGCCCAAGACCGGTTAGGTGTGCCGGGTCCAGTCGCCGCGTACGGCGGCCAGTGCATCCTTGACCTGCTCGGAGTGCGCGTAATCGGCCTCCAGGAACTCGAGTCCCTGGATCAGCCAGTCTGCCAGGGCTGGCCGCGTCAGGCTGTAGAAGACGTGCCGGCCATCACGGCGCTCCTGGACGATGTGGTGAGCTCGCAGTACCGACAGGTTTTGTGACACGCCCGAGTGGCTGATGCCCAGCAACTCCTGCAGCGAGTTCACGTTCCGCTCGCCCTCGCGCAGTTCGATGATAATCCTGGTCCGTTGCGGATGGGCGAAGGCCCCCAGGAGTTCCGCGAATTCTCGCAGGGCGACATTACGGTGTGGCATCGGGTTATCGGCTCCAGTCGTATTGTTACAGACGATGCGGACACTGTCAAATATTTGAACAAGTAGACGTTTTGCGCGACTTGCCGCCACGAGCATGCCAATAGAAAACCGGCTCTTCGCGTTTGCAGGGACCGGCTACGCCACGCGCCTGGCGCGGCGCGACTCGGCGCGTTTCACCATCGCTACGCCAGCGAAGATGATGAGCATCGCTATCAGTTCGCGCGAGCCGAACGATTCGCGGTAGACCAGCCACCCGAGGATCACGGCAACGACGGGGTTGATGTAGTTATAGATCGACAACACAGCCACCGGCAGGTGTTCGAGCGCATAGACGTAGGAGCTGTAGCCAACGATCGAACCGAAAACCACAAGGTAAGCCACCGCCCCCACGCCGCGGGCCGACAAATGGAACTGGCCGCCGGCCAACCAGGCGATAGGGATGAACGCGAGCCCGGTTGCAAGCTGCTGGATCGCGCCGCCGAGAATTGGGTGCGCGGCTGTCGCCTGCCGCCTCTGCAGCAGCGACCCTAATGACCACCCGAAGCTGCCGAATTGTATGATCAGGAAGCCCTTGACAAGATTGCTTCCCATGCCCCCTTCCAGCGCGC
>CAZSBK010000065.1:0-30336 GCA_964604945.1 uncultured Candidatus Solibacter sp. | reverse complement strand
GGGTTGGCCGTTTTCGTAGGCGCGGAAGAAGGTGACATCGAGGTTGTAGCGGGGGTAGGTGAAGTTCTCGGGGTCGCCACCGAAGAAGGCGATGTCGAACTCGGGGGCGAAGACGAGGCGGATGTCGGTGTATTTCTTGTACTTATAGAGGTGGTACTGGGCACCGGAGAAGAGCGTGACGATGTCGCAGCGGGCGCCGCTGGAATCGGTGCAGGCCTTTTCGATGGCGGACATACCGGCTTTGCGGAGGCGGTTGGCCTCGACGGGGTCGGACGAGCCGGCCTCGGCGGCCTTTACCTTGGCGGAGACGTCTTCGATGCCGGTGAGGACGTTGACTTCGAGGTCGGGGCAACTGCGCTCTTCGACCTGTGTGCGGGCGACGAAGCCCTCCTTCATGTAGTCGTGGCCGGCGGAGCTGATCTTCTGGATACAGTCGGCTCCGACGTGGTGGTTGGTGAAGAGGAGTCCGTCGGAGGAAACAAAGGAGCCGGTTCCGCCCGAGTTGAATCGGACGGCGCTCAACTGCATGTGCTTGAGGAGTTCATCGGAGACCTGGATGCCGTAGCGTTTCTGGATCTGGGCTTTGGGGAAGGCGGTGAACAGCCACATGCCTTCATCGGCGGCGGCGGAGGGGGCCAGCAGCGCCAGGCAGGCGAGGATCGGGGTGAGGCGGACGGGGGTTCTCATAATTAAGTTCTCTTTTAAGTGGTTCATGAACAATAAGATACGCTGATTCTGCACCAGGGCCGGATGCACATTTTTTGGGGTGTGTGCGATACTGGAATGGCAGTATCAAAGCTAACCCTATGACGCAGTTAGGGGAAGCGGTTCACCGCTACCACCGCATTTTAGAAGCAGTACCGAGCGAGACCTCGGAGTGGATGGCGGAGTTGCGCGAGCAGATGTCGGCTCGCGGGCTCGTCGTCAACTCGAGGCCCGTATCGCCCGTATTACGGCCTCATTTTCTCAGCCGCCGCCAGTATAGCAATTTACTGAAGGTGGCGGAGACGCTGGGTTCAGCGATCGGCCGGGTGCGGGACCTGGCGTTGACGCAGCCTGCGCTGATGGCCCGGATGGACCTGTTACCAGCAGAGAAGATGCTGGCGACTGTGGATCCGGGCTACGCGTCGCCGATGGTGGCGGCGCTGCTGGATGCGTGGATCAGCGATGAAGGGGTTCACGTGTGGGGCGGGGTAGGGGATTTGCCATCGGGAGTGCTGTATGGAGAGGCGCTGGCGGATTTGTACATAAACTCGGGGATGATGAAGGCCCTGAAGAAGAAGTACAAGTACAAGCTGACGAAGATGGGCGGGGCGAAGCCACTGATCCAGGCGGTATTGAAGGCGTGGAAGGAGTTTGGGGGCAAACGTGCGCCGAGGATTGCGATCCTGCAGTTACGGCTGCCGTTTGACACGGTGGAATGCAACGAAGCGGCGCTGATGGCGGAGCTGCTGAGGCAGGCCGGGCACGTGGTGGAGATTGTGAACCCGGAGGATCTGGAGTACCGGGACGGGGTCTTGAGCGCGGGCGGGCGGCCGATTGACGTGGTGTGGCGGAATATCCGGGCACACGAGTTTCTGATGCACTTCGATTTGCGCCATGCGCTGGTGCGGGCCTACCGGGACCGAGCGGTGTGCGTGGTGAACAGTTTCCGGGCGGAACTGACGCGGAAGCGGGCGCTGCTGGCGTTACTGACCGACGACCAGGTGACGGCGAAGTTTCCGGCGGCCGAGCGGCACGCGATCAAGGCTTCGGTCCCGTGGACGCGCCTGGTGACGCAAAGCAAGACGCAATACGGCGGGGAGACGGTGGACCTGCCGGAGTTCGTGATGAAGAACAAAGAGCGGCTGGTGCTGCGTCCGAACGACGGGTCACTGGACGCGGAGGCGCCGGCCTATGACGGCGCAACGACACCGGAGCGGGACTGGGCGCGGGCGCTGAGAACGGCGTTGAGCCACGGCTATGTTGTGCAGGAGAGGCAGGACCGGGAGAGCGTGAGTTTTCCAGTAGATCAGTATGGGGATCTGATTTACCGGGATTTCGTGGTGAGTCTGTCGCCGCACTCGTTCATGGGCAAGGCGCACGGGGCGACGGCACGGGTGAACGCGGCGGGGGGATTCTCGACGTTATCGGGTTACGCGCCGTCCTTCGTTCTCGAAACAAAGTGAACGGACTTGGGTTTTGGTGCGTCTTCATGTGACGAGGGCGCCGGACCGCTGGTATCTACCCGGCCTTCGATTACACTCTAAGGTACGGGAAGATGGAACGTCAGGAGCTAGTCAAGGCATCAAGCGCCGCTTCGCATGGCGAAGGGGAAGGCTCGACGTTTCACCTGAGTCCGGCGATGGCGGAGCGGGCGGCGGGGCGGCTGTGCTGGGTGTCAATGGCGTGCGCGCTGACCGCCGGGGTGACATTCGCGTTGCACCAAATGTTGCAGCCCGAGGTCCGTGCGCGGCAGGACGATCCGGTCTTTGCGCTCAACTTGGTGGCCGTGCTGCTGTTCGCGGCGGGACTCGTGGCGGTGCAGCGTTTGCGGGTGTTGCCGGCGGTGAACGTCCTTCACCTGGGGCTCGTATTCGAAATCCTGGTGGCGTGGTGCATCTCGTACGCGGAGACGTTCTTGCCAATCAAGGCGAACGAGGTGGTGCGCGGCGGCTCGATGGTGGCAGTGTGGATCGCCTTTGTGCTGATGCTGGTGCGGCACACGCCACTGACAACGCTGCTGGTGGCCACGCTGGCTGCCTGCACCTGGCCGGCGGCGTACTTTTTCAACGTTTGGCTGCATGGCTACGAGACTGCGCCGTGGAACCGGCTGGTGTTGTGGATGTTCACGCCCTTCATGACGGCGTTCTGGGCCTATTTCCTGACCAAGCGGATCTTCCACATCGAGATGCAGGCGCAGAAGGCGGAGGAGTTGGGCAGCTACAAGCTGGCGTATCTGCTGGGCGAAGGCGGAATGGGCGAAGTGTGGCGGGCGCGGCACCGGATGCTGGCGCGCGACGCGGCGATCAAGATAATCCGGGGCGACACAACCGGGCGAGGTTCGGCGCGGCAGGCCGAGGTGCTGCGGAAACGATTCGAGCGGGAAGCGAAGGCGACGGCGCGGCTGGAATGTCCGCACACGGTCTACATTTTCGATTTCGGCACGACGCGGCAAGGCTCGTTCTACTACGTGATGGAATTGCTGAACGGGATCAGCCTACAGACGATGGTGGAGCGGTTCGGGCCGCAGCCGGCGAGCCGGGTGGTCCATTTTCTGAAAGAGACATGCCTGTCTCTGGAAGAGGCGCACAGGAAGGGGTTGGTGCATCGGGACATCAAGCCGACGAACATCTTTTCCTGCCGGGTGGGACTGGAGACGGACTTCACGAAAGTGCTCGATTTCGGGCTGGTGAAGCACACCGACGGCGGCGAGACGACGATGCTGACACAGGACGGTTCGTCGGCAGGGACGCCGGCCTACATGGCGCCAGAGGCGGCGATGGGCGAGGAGAAGGTGGACGGGCGGTTGGATATCTATTCGCTCGGCTGCGTTGCGTACTACCTGCTCACCGGACAACTGGTGTTCGAGGAAAACAATTCGACTGCGATGGCGCTGGCACACGTGCAGAAAGAACCGGTTGCGCCGAGCCTGCGGACGGAGTTGCCGGTACCAGCGTGCCTGGACGAAATTGTCCTGAAGTGCCTGGCGAAGAAGCCTGAGGACCGGCCGTTGT
Organism: uncultured Candidatus Solibacter sp.; assembly: GCA_964604945.1. Lineage (GTDB taxonomy): Bacteria > Acidobacteriota > Terriglobia > Bryobacterales > Bryobacteraceae > PNKE01. The sequence continues at coordinate 26,620 of CAZSBK010000065.1, read as the reverse complement.
CGGCGTCGGCGCTCATCCGTATGCTGGACGCCTGCACTGACGTGGAGCCGTGGACACACCAGGCATCGCACGAATGGTGGCTGGCGCATCTGCCGGAGAACCTGGCTGGGGCGCCGGCTTTTCCGTCGGATGGATCGGGCGAGACGATCGATGTGGGGTAAGGCGAGGTGGGGCGAGGAGGCGCGAACCAGTTGAAGTTTGAGCGCCTGGTGACAATCTCGATGGCGGCCGCGGGCCTGATGATGGCGCATCAGGTGGCGGGCAAGGCGGCTCGGGATTCGATCTACCTGAGCACATTCCCGGCCAGCGATCTTCCGAAAGTGGTGATGGCTGCGGCGGCTACGGCGTTTCTGCTGACGTTCGTGTCGGCGCGGCTGATGGGCGAGTATGGGCCGCGGCGGGTCGTGCCGGCGGGATTCCTGCTCAGCGCGTTGTTGCACGTGGCCGAGTTTTGGCTTCTGGGGCGGAATTCGGGCGTGGCCGCCGTGCTGGTGTATCTGCACATTGCCGGGTTCGGGGCAGTGCTGTTGTCGGGGTTCTGGTCGGTGGCGAACGAGACCTACGACCCGGCGAGCGCGAAGCTGTTTTTCGGACGGATCGCGGGGGGCGGAACAGCCGGAGGAATTCTGGGGGGGCTGGCGGCCGAGAGGACGGCGGTGCTGATGCCGGGGGCGGGAATCCTGCTGGTACTGGCGGGGTTTCACCTGCTGTGCGGACTAACGTTGACGGGCTCATCGTGGCTGACGGGCAGCGGGACGCAGCGGGTTCAGGGCGGGTCACTGGAAGAGACGTTGACGCCGGGCGAGGTGCTGAAGCGCGCGCCATTCCTACGGGACCTGGCAGTGCTTGTGCTGCTAGGCACGATATCGGCCGCCTTCGTCGACTACCTGTTCAAGGCCGGGGCGGCGTCGACGATCGGCAAAGGAGCGCCGCTTCTGCGCTTCTTCGCAGTCTTCTACACGTCGATCCAGATCGTAACACTGCTGATCCAGACAATGCTGACAAGGCCGTCGCTGGTGCGGTTGGGGCTCTCGCGGACGGTAGGGAGTCTGCCGGCGGCGAATTCGCTGATGGCCGGAGCGGGACTGCTGTTCCCGGCGTTTCCGGTGTTCGCGGCGGCAAGAGGTGCGGAATACGCGTTGCGGGGATCGCTGTTCCGTTCGGGGTATGAATTGCTGTACACGCCGGTGGCGCCAGCCGAGAAGCGGGCGGCCAAGACGCTGATCGACGTGGCCGCCGACCGCGCAGGCGACGCATTTGGCGCGGGCGTGATCCAACTGTTGTTGCTGGCTCCCGCGGCGTTTCTGACGACGGAGCTACTAGGGCTGACGCTGGCAGCGTCACTGGCGGCCTTGTGGATGGCAAGCCGGCTGGATCAGAAGTACACCGGGGCGCTGGAAAAGCGGCTTCTGGAACACGCAGTCGAAGTGGAACTGGACGACATTCACGATTCGACGACGATGTCGGCGGTGCTGAGGACGCGTACGATGGCCGGGCACGCGAGGCCGGCGCAGGCCCAAGCAGCGAAGCCGAAGGTGGGGCCCGAGCAGGAAGACCCGGTGATGGCGGGGCTGGCGGCGCTGCGGTCGGGACGGCTCGAAACGGTGATCGAGTCGCTGCACCGGGAGGGGCCGTTCGATGAGATTGAGTACCCGCAGCTCGTGCGGCTGCTGGCGTGGGACGCGGTGGCCGAGGACGCGCGCAAGGCGTTGGAACTGGCGGGAGACGGAGTGTCGGGGTTGCTGGCTGACCGATTGCTAGACCCTGGCGAGGCGTTCGCGATCCGGCGCCGTGTGCCGAGGATCCTGGCGCGCGGGGACAGCCAGCGGTCTTTCAACGCACTGCTCGAGGGACTGTCCGACAAGCGGTTCGAGGTGCGGTACCAATGCGCGCGGGCGCTGGATTACATGCATTCGCGGCATCCGCAGCTTGCAGCGCCGAGGGAGTTGATCTTCAGAATCGCGGCGGCTGAACTGCGGCTGGCCGAAGGCGTGCTCGATTCCCGGCATCTGCTCGACAAGCCGGACGCAGAAAGCGAGCTGGCGTATCTGGACTCGACGGTCGGCGGCGACGCGGACAAGAACGCGGAGTTCATGGTGAGCCTGCTGGCGACGATTCTGCCGCGCGAACCGCTGCAGGTGTCGTTCCGGGCGTTCCATTCCGAGGACCGGCAACTGCGGGGGCTGGCGGTGGAGTACTTTGACAGCGTGCTGGAAGGAGACGCGCGCGAAGCGTTCCGGACCTACGTGCGGGCGGAGCGGGCCAAGCCGCAGCGCGAACCGCAGTCCATCCTGAATGAACTTCTGGTGACGGGCGAACCGAGGGAAGCCAAAGAGTCCGCTAAAGAGTCCGGCGGCGATGCTCGGTCTTAATCTGCCAGGCGACCCAGAGCCAGGCGGCAGTGAGCACGACGTTGAATAGAGCGAAGAGGCGCACGCCAGCGCCGAGGGCCGAGCCGGCGGCAACGACACCTGCCGAGAGGACGTCGCCAAAGCGCATGAAGAACGTGTCGACGGCGGCCTTGGCCTTGTACTTGGCCTCACGTGTGGTGGGTAGCCAGAGGGCCTGCTTGACGGTGTTCTGGAGCGAATAGTCGGTGCTGTTTTCAAGGATCTTGACGGCCCGTACAACGCCGAGGATGGGGGCGCCCGCCAGGACGGCGTAGCTGGTAAGCGAAATGCAAGGCAGCACGAACAGCGAACCGCGCACGCCGGCGAAGCGCATCAGGCGGCTGACCGCGCCGGCCTGAAGCGCGAAGCCGAGGAAGTTGACCCAGGCATAGAAACCGCCATAGAAGCCGCCGATGAACTGCTTCCTGACGGCGTCGGAGGCGGCTGTAGCGCCGAACTGGGCAATCGCCTGGGACGTGACGAGTTTGCCGAGGATGTACTCGCCGCCCGTGTTGACAACATTAAGCAGGACCGTGAGGACGGCGATCCAGATGAGGTAACGGTCGCGGAAGATGAGTTGGAATCCGCCTTCCGTGCCGAGCGTCTGTTCGGCCAGCGACGCGGATTCGGACGTTGCGGAGCGTTTCTCGCCTCGGTTGACGGCCCAGACCAGAGTGAGGGAGATGAAAAGCATGCCGCCGGCGATGGCCATGAGCTGATAGGGCGTGAGGTCGTAGCCTTTCACCATCTTGGAGGCTGCGGCGGCGCCCCACCATGCGCCAAGTGAACTTCCGATGCCGATGAAGGGGAACAGGCGGCGGCCCTGGCCTTCGGTGTAGATGTCATTGGCGAAAGCCCAGAACTGGGAGACGACGAAGACGTTGAAGATGCCTAGCCAGACATAGAAGAAAACGCCCTCCCTGGCGCCGGCCTGGCCGAGAACATAGAAGCCGGCGAGGTTGAGGGCGAAGAAGACGAGCGATCCGGCGACGAGGACGAAGCGGTTCACCTTCGAGCCGATCCAACCGTAAATGGGCACGACGAGAAGGAGAAGCAGCGCTTGGCCAGCCGCGGCGTAGGCCTTGACCTCGGCGCCGCCCTCGGCGAGGATGAGGGCCTCGCGGGCGGGTTTCAGAAGGTAGTACGCAGCCAGCAGGACAAAGACGTTTACCGTCATCAGCAGGGCGCCGAGGCCCTCGCCAGAGCGGACATCGGCGAAGACGGAAAGGAGCTTTTCGAGGCGGTTTTTGGGCTTTTCTCCGACGGACCTAAAGAGAGGGAATGAGGCGTGGGAACGAAGTTCAGGATGGGTGAGAAGCGTGCGAGGATCGTTTACCATTGGTGCTCGATTCCGACGATGGAGGTGGACGAAGCGCCGCGTCTGAAGTAGACCGAGACGGTGTGGGAGGGCGAGTTGCGCTGGGTCAACTGAGCGAGGAGGTATTCGCCGCCGCCGGAGGGGAGCCAAGCGCCGGCGGCGTTGGGCAGTGGGGTGGCGGCGCCGGTGGAGTTATTGAAATCGAACCATTCGAGCCTGACCGGGCCGGCTCCGCCGAAGCCGAACTGGGCGGAGAGATCCTGCCAGATGAGTTGCCCGCCGCGGATGGCGAAGCGGTCCAGGGGCAGGACGCGCTCGAAGGCGTAGCGGCCGATCTTGTCGCGGCGGCGGATGAGGCACTCAGTGACGTACATCGGCGCGCCGGGATCGCTGAAGCGGGCCGATGCGACGATTTCGCGAAGATCGTCATCGGTGAGAGACATGATCTGTTTCGCCATCCAGAAATCGTCGTCGGGCAGAGCGTTGAGGAAGGCGGGGTTCGGGTATTCGGGGACCCACTTAGCGGGATTGAAACGCTCGCTCTCGAATCGCCCGATGGAAGGGATGTCAGGGTAGTGGGCGCGGGCCCATTCAGGGACGAGAGCGCCGAGGGTGATGAATTGGAGGAAGGCGTTGCGCCAGCCGAACAGGTACTCGCCGCCCGAGCGAGGGCTGTTGGGCTTATAACTGGCCGAGCCGAGAGTGGAGCCGAAGTCGAGCTGGTAGTGGCGGACATGGCGCGGCCCGGCGTTGTCGATGAGAACGTCGAGGGTATTGACGGCGCGCGAGTCGTCGTGATCGACCCAGGCGGCGGCCAGGCGCATGCCGCGGAGGTCGCGGCGGTGTTCGTGGGGCGTGGTGTCGTTGACGTCGTCGCTGCGGGTACCGTTATAGCGGTAGGGGCCGAGGGGCTTGCCGGGCAAGGCGCGGCTGGCTGTGGCGCGGTAGAGGCCGGACGGAGCGCGGGCGGCGCGGCGCAGGATGGCGCCGAGGTCGTCGGGAATCATATGGCGCTTGAGGCCCTTGGCGTCGGTGAGCTTCGCATCGGCCGCAATTTCAAGCAGCGAGGCGGGGAATTCGACGATGTAGTTGTCCGGGACATGGTAGCCGAGGGCGTGGAAGATCTTGCCGGAAATGTGGTCGGCGGCGGACGAGAGTTCGGGGTAGTCAGATGGATCAAATTTGACGAAGTACGTTGTTCCGGCGGGGTCGACGATGACGAAGCCGGGAGTGACGCCTTCGCTCTTCGCCGAAGTGATCTTCCACTTGCCGTTGGTGGAGGGCGGGTGTGTCCCGTCGGGGCCGTGGCGCAACTGAGCAGGGGTGAGGGGAGTCCAATAATGGCGTTTCTCCCACCAAGAGCCCTGCATGGGATCGCCGAGAGTATTGACGGAGCGGGCACGGATGCCGATGCCGGAGGAGGGCTGGAGTTCGCCGGGGGTGGCGAGCGAGTTGCGGAAGAGATCGTAGACGTCGCTGAGGCCGCGGGTGGCCATCTGGCCGACGGGGCGGAGGGTGGGTTCGTTGATGAGGGGATCGTCGGGATAGAATTTCTGGGCCGCCGCCGGGAGCGCGAAGAGGAGACCGAGGAACAGGATGTGGCGGCAGGCAGTCATGACCTTTAATAGAGCGGCTGGAAAGCTCCCGTGCCAAAGCGGGTCGAATTGAAGGCGTCGTTGAACTTGAACCAGAGCATGAAGCCTTCACGGCTGAAACCGACGTCGAAACGCATGAAAGTCTGGTTGCGCAAATTGGCGCGGAGGCCGAAGCCGGCGGCGCCTTTCATCTGATTCAGGGCCAGATGGCCGGCGCGCGGCATCACCTTGCCCGCGTCATAGAATAGCGCGCCATCGAGGCCGGAGAAGATCTCCCAACGGTATTCGGCGTTGAGGACGAGGGAGTTGGGATCGTTGAAGCGGTACTGGCGGTAGCCGCGCAGGTCGTCGGAGCCGCCGACGGTAGGGCGCATATAAAAGGGGATGACGTTCGAGCCGACGCGATCGGTGAACGTGCCACGGGCGCGCAGGGCGATGCGGCGCAGGTTATTGAAGAAGCCAAAGTATTGCTGGAAGTCGATGTCGTAACGGTTGAAGCTGTAAAGGCCGCGTGTCTGATCCTTGTACCGGACCCATTGCAAGACATAGTTGCCACCGGACTTGGGGCCGAGCGGGTTGTCGCGCAGATCGTATTGGGCGGTAACGCCGTAGCGCAGGAAATCGGACTGACGTTGGATGCCGGGGGCAAGAGCCTCGGAGAAAGCGTGATCGGAACTGATGACGCCGGCACGCTGGCCGGGGCCGACATTGGTCCAGAGGTAGCCCGCCATGAAGCCTGCGCGGAGCCGTTTGTCGGGGCGCATGATGTTTACGGCCTGGAGGCTGGAGTCCTCAAGGCGATAGTTGGAGCGGCCGCCGAGGGTGGAATGGATGCCGGGGCCGTAGTAGTCGAGGCTGTTGTAGTTCCGGTGCGTGAAGTTGATGACGGCATTGCGGCGGCGGCCCATGGAATCGGGGAAGAGCAGGCTGACGCTGTATTTCTGCCATAGCCGGGTGGAGACCTGGGCGGCGGTATGAAACTCCATGTAGCCGTTGCCGAGGTTGGTGTAGCTGTATTCGGCGCCGAGGGCGAAGCCGCTGCCAGTGGCGAGGCCGCCAACGATGGCGCGCCAGCCCTTGTAGCCTTCGGTGATTCGTTGGAGGACGCGTTCGTCCTGAATCTGCTTGAGGATTTGTTCGGGCTTGGGCAGGGCCTCGGGGGTGAGCGTGGCCTGCTTGGCTGTACGCTCGTTTTCGATGGTTTCGGCCCGGCTGGAGGCGGGCGGGGGCTCGGGCTGCTGCCGGGCGGGCAGGGCACCGGTGGAGGCCAGAAAGGCCAGAATGAGGCACGGCTGGGCAGGGAGGCTCAAACTGTCAGTCTCTCAAACCTGGCCGCACAGCGGGTGCGGGTTGCCTGCCGACGACGACGGGCAGGGGGAGGCGGGAGCCATCGGCGCGGACGGGCTCGACCGGCCGGTCGCCCATTGGGGTGATGGTCAAGCGGTCCGGTCCGGCGTCGACGACGAGGAAATGGCGCTGGGCTGCCCAAGCTTCGATGTTGTTCTCCTCCATTTTCGAGCGCACATCGCCGTTGCGGAGTTCACCGCCGGCTCCGGTGACGAAGAAATGAATGTTGTGACTTCGCGAGTTCGCGTAGCTGACCTGAAAGTTATGCTCATGGCCACTGAAGACAGCCTGAACGCCGGTTTCCCCAAAGAGGTCGAGCCAGTGGCCCATACGTTCGAAATTGCGCTCCTTGTCGTGGCCGGGTCCGGCATTAAAGACCGGGTGGTGAACGTACACCAGTTTCCACTGAGACCGCGAAGCGCGCAAGGCTTTCGTTGCCCATTGATGCTGGTCTCCGCCGGCGAGCCAGACCGGTGCCTTGGGGCCGCGTTCGGAATTTGCTGTGGAATCGAGGGCGAAGAAATCGATCAGGCCAGCGTAGTTGAACTGGTACCAGCGCGCGGGGCGGTTGCCGGGAAAGAAGAAGTTGTCGAGGTAGACGTCGAGGTCGGCGCGCTTCTCGCTTTCATTGCCGTCGTGATTGCCGAGGACGGGATAGAAGGGGACGGAGGCGAGAACGTCCTTGTAAGGGGAGAAGAAGCGCGGGACCCAGTCGGCATCGCGGTCGCCGCTTCCGGCGAGCCAGACGCCAGGGACGACGGAATAGATGTTGTCGCCGGTGGTGAGGACGAACCGGATGGGGTTGGGGGTGGAGGCGCGCTCGCGGACCACACGGGCCATGGCCTCGGCGGTGCGGCGCTGCGCGGAGCTGCCATCGCCGTAATCGCCGAAGACGATGAAAGAGCAGGTGGAGGCCTGTTCCGGCCAGGTGCGGATGCGGCCCCTGGCGACGGCCGTGCCGCCGAGGGTCAATTCGTAGTCGTAGGAGTGGTCGGGTTCAAGCCCATCGACGACGGCCCAGGCGTGGGTGGTTTCGACCGTCCTGGGGCCGACGCGCAGGCGGGCGGCGCCATGGGAAATAGAGCCGCGGCCGATTGTGTTGCCTTCGCCGCGAGCCGTGCCCCAGGCGATGAGGACATGATGCGGGCCGATGTCGCCGGTGTAGACGCAGAGGTCAGGGCCAGCCGAGCAGAGTGCCCCGCAGGAAACAAGAGTGATCGCCCAGATCAGCGCCGGTCGCATTGCATTCCAGGATGCCATTAAACGGCGCCTGATGCATACCGCGTCACAATCTCCAGACGCGTTCGCGGTAGTCCTGAATGGCCCGGTCGGAGGAAAACTTGCCCATGCGCGCGACGTTGAGGATCGATTTGCGGGTCCAGCCTTCGACGTCGCCCCATTCGCGGTCGATACGGTCCTGGGTTTCCATGTAGGAGGCGAAGTCGGCCAGGACCTGGAAGCGGTCGTGCCAGACGAGGTCGTCGATGAGCGGTTTGAACAGCGACCGGTCGCCGCGGGAGAACGTGCCCACTGAGATGGCGTCGAGGCTGCGGCGCAACAGCGGATGGGAATCGATCCAGTTGTAAGGCGAATAGCCTTCGGCGCGGATCCGGCCGGCCTCTTCAGCGGTGTGGCCAAAGAGGAAGTAGTTCTCCTCGCCGGCCTCCCGGCGTATTTCTATATTGGCCCCGTCGAGGGTGCCGATGGTGAGAGCGCCATTCATGGCGAACTTCATGTTTCCGGTTCCGGAAGCCTCGAGGCCGGCGAGCGAGATCTGCTCGTTGAGGTCGGCGGCGGGGTAGACGCGCTGGGCAAGAGTGACATTGAAATCGGGCAGGAAAATGACCTTGAGGCGGCCGCGGACCTGACGGTCCTGGTTGACGACCTCGGCGACCGAATGGATGAGCTTAATGATGAGCTTGGCAGCGAAGTAGCCCGGGGCGGCCTTGCCGCCGAAGAAGAAGACTCTGGGGGTGACGTCGGCGTCGGGGGCGTCCTTCAGGCGCAGGTAGGAAGCGACGATGTGGAGGGCCTTGAGGTGTTGGCGCTTGTACTCGTGGATTCGTTTGGTGAGGATGTCGAACATGGAATTGGTTTCGAGATACTCTCCGAGGCGGCGTTCGACCAGGGTGGCGAGTTCGAGTTTGGAGACGCCGCGGACGACGCGCCAGGTGGTGCGGAAGTCCTGGTCATCGGCCAGGGGTTCGAGGCTTCGCAGCAGGGTCATGTCCTTGACCCAACCCTCACCGATACGGCTGTTGATGAGCGAAGACAGCGCGGGGTTTGCCATGAGCAGCCAGCGGCGAGGCGTGACGCCGTTGGTGACGTTGGTGAAGCGTTCAGGCCACATGCCGGCGAAGTCGCGCAGGACGGTGGACTTGAGCAGCTCGGAATGAAGCTCGGCGACGCCGTTGACCATATGGGAGCCGACGGTGGCCAGATGGGCCATGCGGACCTGCTTGGGCTGACCCTCCTCGATGATGGACACGCGCGAGGCGATGCCGGGGTCGGATGAATCATAGAGATGCACTTCTTCGAGGAAGCGGCGGTTGATCTCGTAGATAATTTCCAGGTGGCGCGGCAGGACTCGCTCGAACAAGGGGACGGGCCAACGTTCAAGTGCTTCGGGCAGCAGTGTGTGGTTGGTGTAGCCGAAGGTCTTGTGGGTGACTTCCCAGGCGCGCTCCCAATCCATGCACTCCTCGTCCACGAGCTGGCGCATCAATTCGGCAACGCCAATGGAGGGGTGGGTGTCGTTGAGCTGGACGGCATAAGATTCGTGCAACCGGTCGAGCGGGGCGGCCTTGCGGCGGGCGGCGCGGAGGATGTCCTTTATCGAGCAGCAGGTGAAGAAGAACTGTTGTTCGAGGCGCAACCTGCGGCCGGAGTCGGTACCGTCGTTGGGGTAGAGGATCTTGGAGAGGTTTTCGGAGCGGATTTTTTCCTCGACCGCGCCGAGATAGTCGCCAGTGTTGAAGGCATCGAAATCGAGACTCTCAACGGCCTCGGACTTCCAGAGACGGAGGAGGTTGGCTGTGCGGGTCTTAAAGCCGAGGATTGGAGTGTCGTAGGGTACACCCTTGACGACGTTGGCCGGATGCCAGATGACGCGTAAGCCGCCGTCGACTGAGCGTTGATGTTCCGTGTAGCCGCCCAAGGGGACTTCGACGGCGCGGCCGGGGCGGGGGAGTTCCCAGGGATTGCCGGCGCGGAGCCATTTGTCGGTCATTTCCACCTGCCAGCCGTCGCGGATGGCCTGGTCGAAGATGCCGAATTCGTAGCGGATGCCGTAGCCGATGGCGGGCACGTCGAGCGTTGCGAGGGAATCGAGATAGCATGCGGCGAGACGGCCCAGGCCGCCATTGCCGAGGCCGGGCTCCTCCTCTCGTTCGATGAGCGTATTGAGATCGTAGCCGAGCTCGCGCATCGCCTGATAGAAGTCCTCGTGGATGCCGAGGTTGGTGAGGTTGTTCTCGAGATGGGGCCCGAGCAGAAACTCGGCCGACAGGTAGCAGACCATCTTGATGGAAGGGTTCGAATAGCTGTTCTGGGCGGTGGTGATCCACCGTTCAAGGAGACGGTCACGCACGGTGTAAGCGGCTGCGAGGTAGAGGTCGTCCAGGTCGGCGACGCTGGCGTAGCGGCCCTGGACATAGAAGAGGTTCTCGAGGAAGCATTGGCGGAGGGAATCGACATCCATGGCCGTCCGGATGTCGGGGCGCCTGCTGGTCGAATCAGACATGGTGACAGCACTCCTGATCAGAAGAATCGGCCCAAGCGGAAGATAACTTTGCCTTCGCCGCGGTCGCCGTAGGCCACGCCGAACAGGACGACGCCAAACTGAGTCTCGCCCATGAGACCGGCCGTGGCGCTGTGGCGGGGCAGCGGCACGTGCGTGGCCGACCAGGCGGCGCCGGCCTCATAGGCGAGCAACGCATAGAATCGCCCGAAGATCGACAGCGAGGGGTTGGACACGCCGCGCAACAGGGACGCACCGCCATAGTAATACCGGGAGCCGAGCGACTGGCTGCGGGCGAGCGAGCTCATGCGCAGGGGGCCGCCCAGCTCAAAACTGTTGGAAAGGTTGGCATGGTCGCGGGTGAAGCCGCCTCGGCTCTGGCCGATGAGGATGAATCGATTGGGCAATGGCCTTGCATAGCTGACTAGTGCGTCGGCCAACCCGAACTTCTCCTTCACGCCGGGCCAGTCCAGCCCGTAATGGCCCTGAAGATTGATGCGAAGGCCGTGGGTAGGTACATTCGGAGCGTCCTGGCCTTCGTAGCTGTACTTGAAGCGGATGGTGGAGGCGCGGCCCTTGACGGTGCTGCCGAAGGCGGGTCCGGATGCGACGAGGATGCGTTCGCGGCTCAGCGTCCAGCCCATCCTGAGTTCCTGGAAGCGGCCGAAGGCGTAGCCAAGGTCGAAAGCTCCGCCGATGCGGCGGTTGGTAAATTCGGAGACGCGGCGGCTGTCCTGATAGAGCGGCTGCTCGGACTCCTCATAGCCGAGACTCGGAGCGAGGAACCACTTGCCGCCCTTCAGGCGATAGTAGTACTCGGTGCCGAGCCGGTTGTAGACACCGATCGAGAGGTCGGTGCGCCACTCCGAGGCGGGACCGCCAGCATCGAGGAAGGTGACCCTGGCGCCGGCTCCGAACCTCAGGCCCTCATCGGGTGAAGCCATCAACAGAAAAGACGGTTTGACGAAGGGAGGGCCGTGGTCCTTTTCACGGAATGCCAACTTGATCCCCTCGTGCCCGTCTCTGCTAAAGAGGGTGTATGAAGCGGAATCGAAGCGGCCGGCGCCGACGATTTTGGTGAGTTCCTCTTCGAGTTTGAAGCGGTCGACGGATTGGGTGGGGTCGGCGGCGACTTCCTTGAGGAGGGCCAGGCGGCGCAGGGGCGCGAGTTTGCCTTCGATGACCACATCGAGGGGGCGGATCTGTTCGGTTCGACGGCGGGCGTCTCTCGAGTCGAGATACCGGGCGTACTCAGCGGGCGAAACCGAGAGCTTTTCGAGGAGGAGGCGTTTGGCCTCGGCGGCCTGGTAGCCGCGCCGGATGAACTCGACGTAATTGGGGAAATCGCCGGCGGTGAGGCCCTTGAGGTCGGGCATGATGACGAGGTCGGCGAGGCCGAGGTTGCGGCGCTCGTTGTCGGCGATCATGACGGAGAGGGTTCGCCGGGCGACGCCGAAGATGCCCTTGATCTGGTTGATGTCGGGCGGGGGCGGGTCGAGCGCGACGGCGATGACGAGATCGGGGTTCATCTGGCGGGCGACATCGACGGGCAAGTTGTTGAGCAAGCCACCGTCGACCAGCAACATGCCGTCCTGCTCGATCGGGGCGAAGACACCGGGGATGGACATGGTGGCGCGCAAGGCTTGGGGCAGGGAGCCCTTGGAGAAGACAATGGTTTTGGCCTTGACGAGATCGACCGAGACGCAGCGGAAGTCGGCGGGGAGATCGGAAAACGAGTCCATGTCCCCATAGGGAGCGGCGAAGCGGGAGACCAGCAGAGAGACGCCATGGCCGGAGGAAAAGGCTGAGGGGAACGAGAGGCCCCGGCCGCGTCTGTAGCCGAGTTCGATGGTACCTGGGTATGCGCGCTGGTCTTCTTTGCGGCGGAAGGAGAGTTGGGCGAAGGGCGGCGATGACTGCAGGGCCTGGTTCCAGTCGATGGCGGAGACGAAGTCCTCGATCTGGCTGGGCGAATGGCCGGTGGCGAAGAGGCCGCCGACGAGACCGCCCATCGAGGTGCCGGCGACGGCGTCAACGGGGATGCGGTGCTCGTGAAGCCACTTGAGAACGCCGACATGTGCAAGGCCATAGGCGCTGCCGCCGGCGAGGGCAAGACCGATCCGGGGACGCCGGGGCGGGGGTTGGGCTGCATCCTGTGGCCGTGCCTGGAGCGGGACGAGCAGAAGCGTACCGAGCAGAAAGGTGGCGGAGCGGATGCGTGACGACAGGGTGAACTCCTCCTTGCCCATGCTAACCTGTTGCCTTATGAGCCTGGAAGAGCCAACATCGGCGCTGGCGTGGTCGCCAGAGTCGTGGCGTGCCCGGCCGGCCCTGCAACAACCGTCGTATCCGGACCCGGAAGCGCTCGAAGCGGCTCTGGCCGATCTGCGCGTCTTGCCGCCGCTGGTGACCAGTTGGGAGATCATCGCACTGCGGCAGCAAATGGCCGATGCCGCGGCGGGGCGCAAGTTCGTCCTGCAAGGCGGCGATTGCGCCGAGCGATTTGCCGACTGTACGCCGGACCGGATCACGCGGAAGCTGAAGGTCCTGCTACAGATGAGCCTGGTGCTGGTGACCGGGGCGCGCAAACCGGTGGTGCGCATCGGGCGATTGGGTGGCCAATATGCCAAGCCGCGGAGTGAGGATCTGGAGACGCGGGAGGGCGTGACTCTGCCCACGTACCGGGGTGACCTGATCAATGCGCCCGAGTTCACTGAAGCGGCGCGAGTGCCGGATCCCCAGCGGTTGCTGCGCGGATACGAACGGGCTGGGCTGACAGTGAATTTCCTTCGCGCGCTGGTGAAGGGTGGATTCGCCGATCTGCACCATCCGGAGTATTTCGATCTGGAGTGGGTCAAACACTCGCCGCAGGCCGAAGAGTACCACCGTACCGCCTCGCAGATCACCGAAGCGCTCCAGTTCATGGAGAATATCCTGGGCATTCGGGCCGGCGACACCGACCGCATCGATTTCTTCACGGCACACGAGGCGCTGCACCTGGGCTACGAGTCGGCGCAGACGCGGCAGGTGCCGCGCCGGCCCGGCTTCTTCAACCTCTCGACACATTTCCCGTGGCTGGGCATCCGCACGGCGCAACCGGGCGGGGCGCATGTGGAGTACCTGCGAGGGATTCAGAATCCGATCGGCGTCAAGGTTGGCCCGTCGGTTACGAACGACCAACTGCTTGGGTTGATCGAAGCGCTGGACCCGCACAACCTGCCGGGGCGGCTTTCGCTCATCCACCGGTGCGGCGTGAAGGACCTGGACCAGCACCTGCCGCGGCTCATCAACACGGTGAGGCGCGCGGGACGCGAGGCGCTGTGGATCTGCGACCCGATGCACGGCAACACGCGCACGACTTCGGGTGGACTGAAGACGCGCAACTTCGACGAGATCCGGACGGAGTTGGAGCGCTCTTTCGATATTCACGCGGCGCTGGGTTCGCAGTTGGGCGGCGTGCATATCGAACTGACGGGCGAAAACGTCACCGAATGCACGGGTGGAGCGAGAGGGTTGGCGGAAGATGATCTGGGGCAGGCCTACGAGAGCGAAGTGGATCCGCGGCTGAACTACGAGCAAGCGATTGAACTGGCGTTCCTGATCGCCAGCAAGATGAAAAACGGCAAATAGGCAGGGGTGGTCAGAGGATTGCGAAGCCGGACTTCTCGGTCAGGCCCGCCGGGTCGAGGCCGCCGATTTCGAGGTCGGCGAACTCGTTGGCGGGGCGCGGCCGGGCGAGGCGGACCTGGAGGTAGTTGCCGGTCAGAGCGAGTCCGTTTTCCATGGTGACGGCGGAAAGAGTCTGGCCGATCTGGCCCTGGCGATATGTAAGGTTTTTGGATTCTGCAAGTTGGCGCAGGATGTGGGTGCGACGTTTGCGGTCTTCCAAACGAACCTGGGCCATGGCGGCGGCGGGGGTGCCAGGGCGTTCGCTATATGTGAACACATGCAGGTAAGTGAACGGCATGCGTTCAATGAAATCAACGGTTTGCTGGAATTCGGCTTCGGTTTCGCCGGGGAACCCGGTCATGACGTCTGCGCCGTAGGCGGCGTCGGGCATGAGGGTGTGGGCGCGGCGGATGCGGTCCTCGTAGTGGCGGGTGCGGTAGCGGCGCTTCATGCGCTTCAGGACGGAGTCGGAGCCCGATTGGAGCGGGGCGTGGACGTGTCTGGCGATGCGGGGATCCGAGGCCATCAGGTCGAGGAGGTCATCGGAGAGGTCCATCGGTTCGATTGAGCTGAGCCTCAGGCGCCCGACCGGGGTTTCATCGAGGATGAGCCGGAGCAGACCGGCCAAGCGTATGCGGCTGGCGGGTGGTAAGCCAGGTTCGCGGCCCCAGCGGCCGAGATTGATGCCGGTAAGGACGATTTCACGATAGTTGGCGGCCAGGCTGCGAATCTCGTCGAGGACGCGGCCGGCGGGCATGGAGCGGCTGGGGCCCCGTACAGAGGGGATGATGCAGAACGAGCAGACGTTCGAGCATCCGTCCTGAACTTTGAGGTTGGGGCGGGTGCGGCTGCCAAAGGCGTCGGAGACAGGGGAGGAGAGGAACTCCGACGTTTGTAGGATATCCGCGACGTGGATCTGGCCGTGGTAATGGCCGTCGAGGATCTCAGGGATCTTTGTTTTGTGAGAGTTGCCGACGACCCAAGTGACACCGGGCAGCCGGCTTAGCTCCTCCGGGGCACGCTGGGCGTAGCAACCGGTGACCAGGATTTGAGCTTGCGGGTTTTCGCGGCGGACGCGGTTGATGGATTTGCGGACGTCGGCGTCGGCCTCGGTGGTGACTGTGCAGGTATTTAGAATCACGAGGTCGGCGTCGCCGACCGATGAGACGGACAGGGCGCGGTCGCCCAGCAGGCTTTCAATCGCCGCGCCGTCGGCCTGGGTGGCACGACACCCGAAGTTGCGGATGAAGACTCGCTGCAAGGAGGGACCTTTCCTCATTGTAGCGGGACGGCCGGGGCGAGGAGTATTCCCTGGGGTGTAGGAGGTTGTAAGTAAAGGATTTGATATCGGTATTGGGTGGCGCGGCCGATGGATGTGTAGCATGGCGACTGACCGGGTATTGACGCAGGACGAAATCGACTCAGTATTTCGAAAGGCGCAGGGCACACAGCACACCGACGATCCGGCGCAGCGGGCGCAGCCTTACGACTTTCGCCGGCCGGACCGGATTGCAAAGGACCAGTTGCGCGCAATCCACTTACTGCACGACAACTTCGCGCGCAGCCTGGCGTCGAGCCTGTCGGCGTATTTGCGGGCGTATGTGATCGTGAACCTGGTGTCGGTGGAGCAGTTGTCGTTTCTAGAATTTTCGCAGTGCCTGCCCGCACCGACGTGCATCGTCAGCCTGAACATGCGGCCGTTTGACGGCAACGCGGTGCTGGAACTGAATCCGAGCATGGTGTTTCCGGTACTGGAGATGCTGCTGGGCGGCTCAGGCAAAAGCGTCTACAAGGTGGAGCGGGAGATCACCGAGATCGAGCAGAGCATCCTGGACGGGGTGTTCCGAATCATCCTGCACGACCTTCAGGAGGCCTGGGCGCCGATCACGCAGATCCACTTTTCAATCGACGCGCACGAGACCGAGCCGCAACTGTTGCAGGTGCTGGCGCCGAATGAGGCGGTAGTGGCGGTGAGCATCGAGATCCGGCTGGGTGAAGTGTCGGGGATGATGAACCTGGGCATCCCGTCGATCATCATCAAGATGCTGCGGCAGAAGTTCGACCAGCAGTGGTCAGTGCGGAAATCGGAATCGAACGAGGAAGAGCGGGAGCGGATGTGGAGGCTGCTCCAGCCGGGCACGGTGAAGATGGACGCGCGGCTGAACGGACCACAGATGACAGTGGAAGACATGCTTTCGCTGAAGATGGGCGACGTGCTGTGGTTCGACCACCTAGTGGGCAAGCCGGTGGAATTGATGGTGAACGGCAACCACAAGTACATGGGCCAACTGGTTCCGGTGGGACAGAAGAAGGGCTTCAGGATTGAGCAAATCTGCTTCGAGGAGCCGCATCACTCGTAGAGGGGCCGCTCGCCGGGCGGGCGGGTCTTCCAGCGGCGATGGATCCAAAGCCACTGATCCGGGTATTCGCGGATGGCGCGTTCAAGGGCGGACTGAACAGTCTGGGTGTCGGCGATTTCATCGCCTGACAGGGACAGGGGCGGGTAGAACTTGAGGATGAAGCGGCGTTCGGATTCGGACCAGACGGCGAACCCTGGGACGACAGCGGCGCCGGTGCGGGCGGCGAGCCGGGCAAGGCCGGCGTCGGCACACGCCTTACGGCCAAAGAAATCGACGAAGACGCCTTCACTCGCGGCCACGTTCTGATCGGCGAGGATGCCGACGGCGCGGTTCGAATGCAGGGCGCGGAGGATGGGCCGGATCAGGTCATTGCGGCCGATCACTTCGTTTCCTGACATCTGGCGGAGACGGGTGGAGAGGGTGTCGAGCAGCGGGTTGTCCAGAGGACGGACGACGAACGACATGGGCTGGCTCATCAGGGCGTGGGCGTGGGCGGAAAGCTCCCAGTTGCCGAGGTGCCCGGTGGCGAAGATGACGCCCTTGCCCGCGGCGAGCGCGCGCTCGAAGTGCTCGAAGCCGTCGTAACGGATCCACTCGTGGATGTTGGTGCGGTTGATGCCGGGCATTTTGGCGACGGCGCACAGAAGCCGGGCGAGCGACCGGAAACAGGCGTTGACGCGCGCAGGACGCTGGGCGGCGGGCAGTTCGGGGCAGGCGAGTTCGAAGTTGCGCATGGCCGCGCGGCGGAGTTTGGGCACGGCCAGATCGACGAGCCGAAGCAGGGCGTAGGCGGTGAAGGCAGAGGCGCGCCGGGGCAGCGTGCGCAGTAAGCCGAGCGCCGTCCGGACGGCGGCGTATTCAAGTCGATTCCTGAAGGCCGAGCGTGACACCCGATCCGTTATTCTACCCGTCTATTCGATCCAGCCGCCGCCGAGCAGGGTATCGCCGGCATAGAAGACGGCGGCTTGGCCTGGCGTGATGGCGCGTTGGGGCTTGTCGAACCTCACCTCGATGCGCGTCGGATCGCCTCTTGGAATAAGCATTGCCGGGGCGGCGGCGTGCTTGTAGCGGATCTTCACCTCGGCCCCGCGGGGTTCAGTGATGGGCGGGATCGACACCCAGTTGACGCGAGCGGCGGTGAGGGAATCGCGCAGGAGTTCGTCGTTTGATCCGGCGATGACGCGGCGCGAGGCCGGTTCGGTTGAGATGACGTAAAGCGGCTCGGGACGGGCGATGCCGAGGCCCTTGCGCTGGCCAACGGTGAAGTGGTGGACGCCGGAATGCGCGCCGATGGGCTTGCCCGAGGTATCGACGATTTCGCCCGCTGCTGCCTGGGGTTCGATGCCCTGTTCGCGGAACCAGGCCTCGATGAATCCGGCATAGTCGCCGTTGGGGACGAAGCAAATCTCCTGGCTGTCGCTCTTCGACGCGGTGGGGACGCCGAGGCGGGCGGCGAGGGCGCGGACTTCGGGCTTGACCATATCGCCGAGAGGGAAGCTCGTCCGCGAAAGCT
Source organism: uncultured Candidatus Solibacter sp. (assembly GCA_964604945.1). GTDB lineage: Bacteria > Acidobacteriota > Terriglobia > Bryobacterales > Bryobacteraceae > PNKE01. The sequence continues at coordinate 8,689 of CAZSBK010000065.1, read as the reverse complement.
GGTCCTGCGTCAGGCCAAAGAGGAAGTAGGTCTGGTCCTTGGCGTGGTCGAGTCCGCGGCGGAGGTGGTAGCGCCGGGTGGAGGAGTCGAAATCGAGACGGGCGTAGTGGCCGGTGGCGATCCTGGCAGCACCGATGCCGGCGGCTGTATCGATGAACTGGCCGAACTTGATGTGGTCGTTGCAGAGGGTGCAGGGGATGGGGGTGCGGCCGGCGAGATAGTCTTCGATGAAGGGTTTCACCACATCGGCTTCGAAGCGTTTTTCGAAGTTCAGGACATAGTGGGGGATGCCTATGAGGGCGGCGACGGCGCGGGCGTCGTAGACGTCGTCGAGCGAGCAGCAGCGTCCCGTGGGGCCATCAGCGCGGGTTTCGGGCAGACGGCGTTGATCCCAAAGCTGCATGGTGAGGCCGACGACGTTGCGGCCGTCAGCCTTGAGCATGGCGGCGACGGTGGAGGAATCAACTCCGCCGGACATAGCCACGGCAATGAGGTCAGCTTTGGGCATGGGATGGGGCGATGGAACGCAGCCTGGCGACGACGGCGGCCAGGGCATCGACAAGTGAATCGACCTGTCCGGCGGTATTGCCGCGGCCCATTGAAAAGCGCAGGCAGGATTTGGCCTGGTCGCGCGACAGGCCCATGGCGGTGAGCACGTGCGATGGATTGACCGCACCGGAAGAGCAGGCTGCGCCGGTGGCGACCGAGAATCCGGCCAAGTCGAGGGCGATGACCAGGGCTTCGCCGTCAAGCCCATCGAAAGCGATGTTGGAAGTGTTGGGCGTGCGGGGAACGTCAGCGGAGTTCACCATTGCGCCGGAGATGCGGGCGAGGACAGACTGTTCCAGGCGGTCGCGGAGCGAGGCAAGCCGTTGCCGTTCGTCCTCACCGTGTTCGCAGAGCCAGCGGGCGGCCGCGCCCAGGGCGGCGATGCCTGCGACGTTCTCGGTACCGGGGCGGCGTTCCCGTTCATGGCGTCCGCCGAATTGCGTGCGGCGCAGCTTGACGCCTTCGCGGACAAAGAGAGCGCCCGCGCCCTTAAGAGCGCCGAATTTGTGGCCGGTGATCGAATAGAGATCGATGCCGAGGGCGGCCATGTCGAGAGGGAGTTTCCCCGCGGCCTGGACGCCATCGGAGTGCATGACAGCGCCGGACTGATGAGCGATTCCGGCGATCTCGGCGATGGGCTGAACGGCGCCGGTCTCGTTATTCGAGTGCATGATCGAGACCAGCCCGGTTTCGGACGCGCGGACCCGGCCGAGGCTTTCGAGCTCGACGACGCCCTGCGAGTTCACTGCGACGCGGGTGACCTTCGCGCCGCGGCGTTCCAGTTCGGCGGCAGATTCGAGGACGGCCGGGTGCTCGATGGCGGAGATGATGACGTGCCGTGATTCGAGGCCAAACAGGGCGAGGTTGTCGGACTCGGTGCCGCCGCTTGTGAAAACGATTTCCTTCGGTTGGCAGCCGAGCAGTTGGGCGACGTCGTGGCGGGCCTGTTCGACGATGCGGCGCGCGGCTTGGCCGTCGGCATGGATGGACGTGGGGTTGCCGATAGCGTGTGACGCGGCCTGGACAAAGGCGTCCAAAGCTTCGGGCGAGGGCGGCGTGGAGGCGTTGTGATCGAAATAGCAGCGCATGGCGGAAAGGGTAGAATCCAGATGCCGCGGCGTGGGTGCGCGGGCACGAGTCACTATCATGGTAACAAGCCATGCCGAACGAGCCGAAGATGGAGAGCCGGTCCGGGATCATCACCTTGCTGACCGATTTTGGGTTGGCGGACAATTTTGTGGGGGTGATGAAGGGCGTGATCGCGTCGCTTGCGCCGCAGGCGCGAGTGGTGGACGTGACGCACGGGATCGGGCCGCAGCAGGTGAAGCAGGGCCGTTGGGTGTTGGGGCAGAGCTGGCGCTGGTTTCCGAAGGGGACCGTGCATGTGGCGGTGGTCGATCCGGGGGTGGGCAGCGAGAGGAGGGCGATTGCAGTCCAGGCGCAGGGGCATTTCTTTGTGGGACCGGACAATGGGCTGCTGTCGGACGCGGTCGGAAGCTCCGGGGCGAAGGTGCGCGAGATCACGAACCGGACCTGGATGCTGAAGGAGATCAGCGCGACATTTCACGGCCGGGACGTTTTCGCGCCGGCGGCGGCGAGACTGGCATCGGGAGCGCGGTTCGCCTTGGCGGGCAAACTGGTGAACAACGCGGCCTGGCTGGGTGCGGGAGGGCCGACAAGGACAGGCAAGCGGTTCTGGGTGGGCGAGGTGGTCCACATCGACCGTTTTGGGAACCTGATCACGAACCTGACGTCAGGCGCGATTCCGGATCTTGAGAGCCGGCCGGCGATATTCAGGGCAGGCTTCGGCGACGTGGCCGGATTGTCGCCGCACTATGGCGCGGGGCGGCCGGGCGAGGTCATCGCACTGATCGGCAGCCATGGCGGGGTGGAACTGGCGGTGAACGGCGGAAGTGCGGCGAGAGTTCTCGGACTTGCGATGGGCGCGCCGGTGGAAGTGGAGATTCTCTAGACCATGCCGGAGTTGCCAGAGGTCGAAGCGGTGGTGCGGCGGCTGAGGCCGCTGGTTGAGGGTGCTCGGATTGTGAGCTGCGGGCAGTGGCGCGCGACGACGGCGAAGGGGACCGATTGCGCGGTGGGGCGGCGGATCGAGGGGGTGGACCGCCGGGGGAAGCATATCCTGGTGCGGTTGGAGAGCGGCGCGTTTCTGCGGGTGCATTTGAAGATGACGGGCAACCTGACGGTGGTCGGGGACGCGAGGATGCGGCCGCCGACCGTGCGGGCGTGGTTCGAGTTTGATGATGGCCGGGCGATGGCGTTGGACGATCCGCGGGCGCTGGGGCGGGTGACGTTCCACGAGCGGGGCGAGGAAAACGAGTTGTTCAGGGACCTAGGGCCGGAGCCATTTTCCGGGGAGTTCACGGTCGATCATCTGAAGAACAAAGCCAGGGGGGTGCGCAAGCCGGTGAAGACGTTTCTGATGGACCAACGGGCGGTGACCGGGCTGGGCAACATCTATGCGGCCGAGGCATTGTTCGAGGCCGGGATCGATCCCAGACGCGCGGCGGGGCGGATCTCGACGGCCAGAATCGGGCGGCTTCATGCCGCGATTGTTGGGGTTCTGCGCGTTGCGCTAGACTCGGCATTACGGGCCTATATCGAACCTGGGGGCTTCACTGAAGGCGAGAATTTTCCCGTTGCCGTCTATGGCAGGCAGGGCGAACCCTGCCCGGCTTGCGGCAAACAGGTGAAGCGGATCATCCAGGGCGGGCGTTCGACGTACTTCTGTTCGAACTGCCAGCGTTAGGCACGGGAAAGTACGAATGAGTTTCAAATCCAGAGCCATCGAATTCAGAGAAAAGCTTCAGGGCCGGGTGATAGTCGCCGACGGGGCGATGGGCACGATGCTGTACTCGCGGGGCGTGTTCATCAACCGCTGCTACGACGAGTTGAATTTGAGCGCGCCGGCGATGGTAGGCGAGATCCATACCGACTACATCAAGGCGGGCGCCGGGATCATTGAGACCAATACGTTCGGCGCCACGCGGCCACGGCTGGCCGGCTACGGGCTGGGCGACAAAGTGGACGCCATCAACCGCGCCGGAGTGCGTTTGGCCAAACAGGCGGCCGAGGGCAAGGCGGACGTGTTCGTAGCCGGTGCGATGGGTCCGCTGGGGCTGGCGCTCGATCCATTGAAGCCGGAAACGCTCGCCGAGGCGAGGCAGGCCTACAGGGAACAGGCCGAAGCGCTGGTGGGCGAGGGCGTTGACCTGATCTTCCTCGAGACGATCTCTTCGATCGCCGAAATGCGCGAGGCATTGGGTGCGGTTCGAGCCGTGGCGGGCGATGAAATGGTCATCGTCGCGCACCTGACGATCGACGACTTCGGGTACCTTCACGACGGCACCGACATCGAAACGTACGCCAGGTTCCTGGACGATTCGCCGGCCGACGTCGTGGGCATCAACTGCTCAGTCGGCCCGAAGGCGACGCTTGAAGCGCTCGAGAGAGTGATGGCCTACACCAAGAAACCGCTGTCGGCGATGCCCAACGCGGGCGCCCCGACGAAGGTGGAAGGCAGGAATATCTATCTCAGCTCGCCGGAATACATGGCGCAGTACGCGCGAAGGATGATCTGGGCGGGGGTGAAGATTGTCGGCGGATGTTGCGGGACCACGCCCGAGCACATCAAGTGCATCAAGGGCGAAGCCAAGAGCCTGCAGCCTGGCACCCGGTCGCTTTCGGTAACGGTGGAATCGGCGGTGGCAAAGGTGGCGGCGTTGCCGCCGGTGCCCACGGCTCAGAAGTCGGCGCTGGGCGCCAAGATCGCGGCGGGCAAATTCGTGGCGTTCGTCGAGATCCTGCCGCCGCGAGGAGTGGACGCGGCGAAAGAGATCGCGGGGTCCAGGCTATGCAAGGATGCGGGGATCGATGCGATCAACGTGCCGGACGGGCCTCGAGCAAGCGCGCGGATGTCGGCGCAGGTGACCTGCCAGCTGATCGAGCGCGACGCGGGCATCGAGAGCGTGTTGCATGTGTGTTGCCGTGACCGCAATATCCTGGGCATCCAGTCCGAGTTGCTGGGGGCGCATGCGGCGGGCATCAGGAATCTGATCTGCATTACGGGCGATCCGCCGCGGATGGGATCGTACCCGGATGCCACGGCTGTCTTCGACGTCGACAGTATTGGACTGGCCAACATTGTCACGAACCTGAACCACGGGTTGGATATTGGCGGCAACCCGATCGGGTCGCAGACAGCGCTGCTCCTAGGCGTGGGGGCGAATCCGGGTGCGCAGAACCCGGACGAGGAAGTGGAGCGGACGCGGTGGAAGGTGGAGGCAGGCGCCGAGTTCATCGTGACGCAGCCGGTGTTCGACGTGCGGCTGCTTGAACGGTTTCTGAAGCGGATCGAGGCGCTCAAGATCCCGCTGATCTCGGGCATCTGGCCGCTGACGAGCCTGAAGAATGCCGAGTTCATGGTGAACGAGTTGCGGGTGCCGGTGCCAGAGGAGTTTATGGAGCGGATGCGGCTGGCCGACAGTCCGGAAAAGGCGCGTGCCGAGGGAGTGCGGATCGCGCAAACGATGGTCGGACGCGTGAAGCCGATGGTGCAGGGTGTTGGGCTGAGCGCTCCGTTCGGCCGCTATGCCATGGCCATTGAAGTTGCCGCATCCATTGGTCCGCGTTAAACTGGCAGCTTGCCAACGCGACAACCGGATCTGAAACAGTAGTGGCCACCGATCTCATCGAAATCGATCAGGACCAGCCTCGGTGGAAGCCGTCGAGAGGGCGGCGGCGGCAATCCGGTGCGGCCAGTTGGTGGCAATTCCGACTGATTCCCTCTACACGATCGTCGCCGATCCGTTCAATCTGAATGCGGTGGGGCGAGTGTTTGCGGCCAAGGGCAGGGAAGCGACCCGCGCGTTGCCAGTGCTGGTGGCCGACATGCTGATGGCCGAGGACCTGGTGAAGGAGTTGCCGGCGCGGTTTCTTCTGCTGGCGCGCAAGTTCTGGCCTGGCCCATTGACCATCATCGTGCCGGCGTCGGCGAAGGTTCCGTTGAAAGTAACCGGCAACACGGGCCGGCTCGGGCTGCGGCAGTCGCGATCCAGGACGGCGCAGGCGATCATTGAATGGTTGGGCCAGCCGGTGATCTCTACCTCGGCCAACGTGTCAGGCTCGCCGACATGCCGCAGCGGTATCGAAGTTTTCGGGACGATGGACGGCAGGGTGGACCTGGTGCTGGACGGCGGGGCTTGTGTTGGATCGGGGGCGACGACGATCGACATCACAGAGCCGTATTGGAAGATGATCCGGGAAGGGTCCATTCCTGAGCGCGAGATCGCCGCTTGGCTCAAGGGGAGTTGAGACAGCAGGGTCCATGTCAGGTAGCCGGAGCAGCCATTCGAGACAGAGGACCGGGCCGTCGTATGCGAGCGAGCGGATCAGTTCGACCGTGTCGCGGCGGTCGCGACGGCTGGCGGTGTTCCTGCTCGGGGTCTGGTTTGGCGGGATCATCATCATGGGCGTTGCGGCGCCGGCATCATTCCGCACGGTGGAGCGGGTGATGGCGGAACGTCAGGAGATAATCGGCACGGCGGTGGACAAGCTGGGGCCGGTGACCACGCGCGACGTGCTGCGATTCCAGATCGCTGAAGCCAACCGCCTGATGTTTTCGATCTGGGGATGGGCGCAATCGGCGCTGGCGGTATCGCTGCTGTTGTTGCTGGTATTCCTGAGCAATGCAGGGCGTGTGTCGATTTCATGCGCGGCGCTGATGACGGCGCTGGCGGCGCTGTCGAATTTCGTACTGATCCCACGGATCGTCGAACTGGGCCGGTCGAACCTGAAAGGGGCCGGAAGCGCCGAGCGATTTGAGCTGATGCACGCGGGCTTCTCCGCGTTTCAGGCGGCGATCCTGGCGATTGGTCTCGTCCTGCTGTTTAGCCTATTCCGGCGGCGCGACCGGGGGGCGGGCAGTTCCAGCCGCGGCTCCGGCATCGTTTGAGGGCGCGGCCACCAGTTCGACCGCATCGATGATACCGATCACGGCCACGTCAATGGGCGCGTGTTTGAGGCCAACGGCGGTATATGCGGCGTATCCTTCGAGAACGAGCAGGACGCGGTCGCCGACGCCAGCGCCGACGCTATCCACGGCGACCATGGGGACGCCACGGTCCCGGCCGTCGAGTTGAAGCGGTTGGACGAGGAGCAGCTTGCGGCCTTCGTGCGCCGGATGCTTCTGGGTTGCTGTGATATCGCCGACGACGCGTCCGATCAGCATGGCCGTTCAACTTCCCGCCGGGCGGCGTTTGCCCACATTGACCTCGTCGACGATGCCGACGATGGTGGCGTCGGACGGAACCTCGCGGATCGTGAAGGGGAAACTGGCCTCGAGACTGCTCACCCAGTAAACGATTTCGCCGGCGCCAGCGCCGGTGCAGTCCATACAGATTAGCGACTTGCCCGTGGCTTCACCGGATGGGGTGATGGGTTGAACGACCAGTAGCCGCTGCGATTCCAGGCTCGAATCCTTCATGGTGGACCAGAGACGTCCGACGACCTTGCCAAGAAACATGGCGCCGCCTACCGGTCGTCCATGGACACTTCGTCGACGATACCGACGATGGCGCAATCCACGGGCTTGTCCTTGAGGCTATCGGCCATGCGTGCCGACGATCCGGCCACGGTGAAGACGAGTTCACGGTTGCCGGCGCCGACCGTATCGACGGCGACCACATAGCCGGACTCGTCCTTGCCATCGGGTGTGACGGGCTTGACGACCAGCAACTTGTGGCCCTCCAGACGCGGATCCTTCCGCGTGGCGACCACCGTGCCCACGACGCGGCCCAGAATCATGACCGTGCGAGTCCTTTGCTCACTTCAAGTGCGCTTACTTCGAGCTCTTGCCGATCGGCAGGATGTCTTCCAGGCTCGGGTGCGGGCGCGGGATGACATGCACCGCGATCAGTTCGCCCACGCGGCGGGCGGCGGCGGCGCCGGCGTCGGTGGCGGCCCGGACCGCGGCCACATCGCCACGCACCAGGGCGGTGACATAACCCGAACCGATCTTTTCCCAGCCGACCAGACTGACCTTGGCCGCTTTCACCATCGCGTCGGCCGCTTCGATCATGGCGATCATGCCGCGCGTTTCAACCATTCCAAGTGCTTCACCCATCGAGTTTGTCTCTCCTCAAGTGCCAGAAACTTGACAATCCTATCTCAAAGCCGGCGTTCAGGCCAGGCCCCGCGCGCGCAGGGCCTCTTCCACCAGCGCGATCAATTCCTCGCGCGTCACTTCAAACTTTTCACCGCCCACGGGCTCGGCCAGCACGTCTTCGGCCGATGCAGGGCAACCGGGCTCGCCTCCGGCGCGTTGCTTAACGCCATAGCGGCTGCGCGATTCGAACAGCTTGTTCACTTCTTCCCGCGGCAGCAAGGTGGGGCCGCCGAGCAATTCCGCGACCAGCGCAATGCGGGCGTAGTGCTCGGTGGTCTCCATGCGGAAGTAAGCCGAATAGACATCAGACCCGTAACATGTCGCCCCATGGTTGGCCATCAGAATGGCATCGTACTTGGGGATGTAAGGGATCATTCCGTCGGTGACGGCGTCGGTGCCAGGCAGGCCGTAGTCGGCCAACGGAACACAGCCGAGTCCGATAATCACCTCGGGCAGCAGCGCCTGGTTGAGAGGTCGCCCGGCGGTGGCGTAGCCGGTGGCGACGGGCGGGTGGGCATGCACCACGCTCTTGATGTCCGGCCGCATCCTATAGATCAGCAGGTGCATGGCAATCTCAGAGGTCCGTTCCTTGCGGCCCTCGATCTTGTTGCCCTGCATGTCGCAGATGATGAGGTCGTCCACTGTGAGCAACCCCTTGCTGGTGGCCGTGGGGGTACAGAGGACGCGGTTTTCGTCGAGCCGGATGGAGATGTTGCCGTCGTTGGCGGCAACCCATCCTTTCTGGAACACAAGGCGGCCGACGTCGACGATGTCCTGCCGCAGCTCTTTCTCCGTCTTCGACATGCGAATCACCGATTGTATCAGACCCGGCAATGATGTTAACTCCGGATCCCCACCTCCCAACGTCTAGTCCTGCGGCCCCTGCTGCAGGAAATCGCGCAAGCGGTGGCTGCGGCTGGGGTGGCGGAGTTTCCTGAGCGCCTTGGCCTCGATCTG
>CAZSBK010000064.1:0-30475 GCA_964604945.1 uncultured Candidatus Solibacter sp. | reverse complement strand
GGGGGGGGGGGGGGGGGTGCCCGGTGGGAAATGGGGTCCGAAGCAGGGGAGAGATCCGGACGGAGGCAGGCGGGAGGGGATGCGGGCGGTGGAAAGGCGGCGGAGAACGAGGTTTTGGAGGTGGATGAAGCAGGAGAAGTGCCGGAATTGGGGTAGAATCGGCGAAAGAGCAGAGCCGTCTGCCACTTTGAGCGGAATCGTCATGTGGTCGGATCAGGCTGCGCCGTTCGCGCCCGTTCGCCTGTGCACCCTCGGCGGCAGCCTTGCCTACCTCAACCGGTTCCTGACCCATCTCACCATCAGTGAACGCGTGGGCGCGTCGACACAGAGCCATGCGCTTGCTGCGGTTCTTTGATAGGTGTAGAATGCCCTCCGGCACCAAATGCTACTAGGGTCTGGACAGCGATAGCCGTTCCAATACTCGATCCGTAGTTATGACGCAGGAAAGCAGACAAGGTACATGAACATGAACCGCGTTAACGCATTCGTTTGGCTCACAGCGGCCGCAATATTCCTCTCGGGGTGCAGCGGAGAAGGTATACGCGCAAACTCTCCGCCGACAAAGGCCGCGCCGGCAGTTTCCGGGGTTTTGGGTGACGGCACGGCCCAATCGGCTGCTTCAAAAGGAGAAGAGCCCAAGAAGCCTTGGCGTTGGGAATCAGAGCCCAAACGCATACTCGAAGCGTTTGCGGACTTCCTGAACCTCAACCTGAAAGGCTCCGAGAGACTGGATACTGCAACGTTGTCGGCACAGCGCACTACTGAATTGATGCCGAGAACCAAGGTCTCTCGGAAATATCTTGATTTCATCAGGAACCCGCCTTCTGATTTTCCGCCGATAATGGTCGGTGGCGATCACGTCAGCGTCGAACGATCAGATTGCACGATCAGAACGGTGGGAGGTCGGACGCGTCTGTTTCAAATGACGTGGGATATGAATGTGATTGTGGAGAAGGGCACCGCGGATAGCAAGGCACCGGAGGACATCGGCCGGTGGCCAATCACAAGAAACGGAGAAGAGGTTACGTTCAAGAGTTTCAATGACCAATCAGCGCCCGCGGCCACAGCGGCCGCCAAGATGGCGACTGTTCCATGGAGGATCAGGGGAAGCCTCTTTAGCAATGCCTCCATCTCGCAATCAAACGATGGAAATGTGACGTTCTCAACGGGCGGCCCTGGGGCTTTTCCGCGTAATCTCGGTGTCCTCATTGAGTTCGCACAGCCACCCTCAAGGGAGTACTTGGCGAACTTCGTTATCACAATTGATGGGAGGACAACGGGCGAGTTGGCCTGGGCGCAGAAGACGGATGAGGGGCAAATAGTCTACTTCTCGAGAGACGGGGGATGGCCCCTTGGAAAGGAATTCATTCTATCGGGAAATGGACATAAGCAGGCGTCCAAGACGCCGCCTGTCGCCAGGTGAAAAGTTTGGCGTTCATCTTGCCGAGCGACAGCGTGCCGAATAATCGCCTGCATGTCATCGTCGCTGACGCGCTGTAATCCGGGGCAGGAACACAAGGCCCCATTCCTGACGGGTCCAAACCACAACCCATAGACGCAGCAGGCGATCGGCTTCTAAATCGAGAGCAGATAGCCACTACATCTTGGGCTTCTCACGGGCTGGTGAAAGGGGGTCCCTTTGATCTTCGTTCCCCCGTTGACAAGCCGCACGGCAAGCAGTCAGGGCCAGTCGTCAGGCCGCATCGTCCATGGCGACGATAAGCCTTTTCCCGAGGATCCCGAGCGCCTCGTCGATCCGGCTGATCTTCGTGGTATGCCGGGGATCGAGAATTCTCGGACTTCCTTCTCGTCGCATCCCAGCCGCCGCGCCAGTTCCAGGTTTGACACCCCCGCCGCCGTCCGCGACCTAGCCCACGTCCCGCTGTTCAGCCTCGAGGAGGGCCTCCGCCTTACCCTCGACTGGTACCAGGAGTCGCGCGACGGACATAGCTCAACGAAGCGGCCCCCGCGGTGCCTTGACTGGTGCCTTGCGAGGTCTGGGTGGCGCCGATGGCGGCAACGCGTCGTCGACCTCGAACTCGGTGAGCCGGAGTTCTGCTATCTCGAAGTCCTTCTTGATGTGCGCTACCGGCTCAAGCGCAAAAGCGCGAACTTCCCGCTCATCGCCTACGCCTTTCGGAACCTCCGCCAAACTGACGTATTGGGTGACTGGGACCAGACCGGCTTCGGCTGGGAATGGAGAGTACGAAATGGGCGAGGCGAATGATATCGTTCGAAATGATGACGGCAATGCGCCCGCGACGAAACGGTGCTTGCCGATGAACTCGAAGGTCACCAGATCGGCGCGCGATTTGAGTGCGCTTCGGCAGGTCAGTATGACGTGCCTGTTCGACCGCACAGCTGAACAGACGCCCACACCGGCGGTCGGATGGAACGTGGCCCGATCTTCGATGGGGATGATCGTGCGACGTGGATTCCCATATAGCGTTATATAGACCGAGCCGCGGACTCGCACCGGTTGGTCCTTCACCTTCTGATAGAAGGTGGAGTTCACGTTGGCGTGGAGTGAAATGAGATCGCCGACGGACCTCAGATGGCTCGGCGGTGGCCCGTCCGCGCGCCACGACTCGCCACCGGGCCCTTCGATCGTTGCCGAGATCCCCTCGGGCTTGAGTATGAGTTGATCCGTGAGCCCGGTGATGCGGAGCGGCACCTGGAGCTCTACGTCACCGCCACTATTCACAAGCGCTCTTGCGCCCCACTTCAGGCCCTCATCGAATCCGATGCGGATTGTCGAGACGTCGATTGCCTGGCTGGACAACCGGGATTGGAGCGCGAACGCCGCCGTCCAAGGAAGGAACATGTACACGAGCAAGACCAACAGGACTGCGCCACCCGTTATGAGCCGTGATCTCGCCGTGTCTCTTCGCGCATACTGCCACGCGATGATGGCCAGCGCTGCGGCCGCAACCACGACGCCCATGCAGCAAAACCTCGTCCACTCCAGCGCGAGCCAGGGAACGTTTGCTCCTAACTCGGAGGCCGCCAGATTCCATCCGGCGGCGGCCAGGCCCAGCGCGAATATGGCAATGAGCAACTGGACGAACCCGGTTGTCACGACGCAGAGCGCGACGACAGGCAACGCGAATAGGACCATGAGGAGAACCTGACTCCACAGAAGCCCGCCCAACTCCGGCCCAATCTGGAACCCATAGGCGAGCAGAATGAGAGCGTCCCCGATGAGCTTGGGCAGATTCACAAAGACCACGATAAAGAGCACCTTCGCCGCCAGCAGGCTCTTTCGCGAGTAGGGACGAGTCACCCAGAACGGCTGTTCGACGGCCAGCGGCTCGTCGTAGATCAGGCGCGCGATCAACGCCCACCACGCCACCGGCAACAGGTAAGTGAGCAGCGCCATCGTCACGCCTTGGGTGGTCTCGGGGTTGGTCAACGACGCTGCTGGGCTGGCCACCGAGATGGTGAATCCCGCGACGGCGGCCAATACGATCAGGATGTCTAGCTTCAAATGCCGAACGTCCTTTTTGAAGATGTGGAGTGCCTGCCGCATGTCGTCTATGCCTCGTTTCGCTTCGATTTCGCCAAAGTGACGAAGATGGCTCGCAAAGCCATTGGCTTGGTCTCGATCGGCCGCGCAACCCCGAATACGCGCTGGATCTCGGCCATGCTCCGGTCGTGTTCGAACTGCGAGTCCACCCAGCGGACGCAATTCCCGGATCGTTCGACGTTCAGCCAGGCCTTGGGTAACGTGGCCGGCTGCGTCCCGCCCGTCGTGACGATCTCGACCTCACGGAAGCGGCCGGACAGCGAGGTCATCTCCTCGGAAAAGCGCAGCCGCCCCTGATCGAGATAGCCGACATGGCTGACAAAGCTCTCGATCTCAGTCAGATCGTGCGACGAGATCAGCGTGGTCGTGTGTTCGGCGGCCGGCAGCAGGCCCTCAATAAGTTCGTCCCGCACGAGAGGATCCAGCCCGGTGAACGGTTCGTCCAAAATCAGCAGTTCTGGGCGGTAAGCCAGTGCCGAGGCGAGTGCCGCCTTCATCCGCATGCCTCGGGACAACTCGCCAATCCTGCTCTTTGGCGGCAGGTTGAAGCTCGCGATGAGTTCACTGGCGAGCGAATCGTCCCAAGCCGGGTAGAACGGTTTCAGGTACGACATCAGGCCATCGACTGTCATCCATCGGGGCGCTTCCTGGTCCTCGGACACGTAACCGATCCGGGCCAGTTCATTGGCTCTGATCCGTGTCGAATCGACTCCGAGCACTTCGGCGCGCCCCGACGCCGCCGTAGTGATATTCATGAGGATCTTGATCGTCGTGCTCTTGCCCGCGCCGTTCGGGCCGATCAGTCCGTAGATCCCGTTCTCCGGGACTTCCAGGTTCAGGCCCTCCAGGGCCGCCACCCCGCGATAGATCTTCGAAAGCTCAACTGTCCGAATCGGGTAAATCATGCTCTTTCGGGCTCCTTCGGTGCCTGCTGATCGCGCAACGTCTCCCAATGCTCGGCGACGGCCTCCAGGACGAGATCGAGTTCGAGACCGATCTTCTTGGCCTCGACGACGAGCCGTTCGATTTCGCCTTCCAACAGCCGTTTGCGCTCGGCCGGCGTACCCGCAGTCGGTCCCGCCACCACAGTGCCGATGCCCGGCAGGACGGCAAGCAGTCCTTCGGCCGTCAACTCCAACACCACTTTGTGGGCCGTGTTCGGATTGATCTTGAGTTCCTTGCTGATCGCGCGGACCGACGGGAACGCCGCCCCTGGCCGTATCCGCCCCGAGACGATTGCCTTCTTCGCCGCGTAGACAACCTGTTCGAAGACCGGAATGCCTGGAACAAAGTCGACCCTAAACGGAATCACATGTGTACTATGACACGTAGTACACTAGAATGCAACTCACTTCTCACATCTGACCCACTGGTTGCGTCGGCCTATCCACAGAGGCTGCAAGTTCTGTGTTCGAGTATTCTATTGGTAGAATGCTGCGCTTTCACGTCGCCTACACGCTCCCGCGAGGTGGCGACCACATGGTGGTCGCAGAAGTGCTGGACTTTCCCGGCGTGTTCAGCCAGGGTTTCGACCTGGCCGACGCACGGCGCATGATCGCCAGCGCCCTGCAGGACATGGCCTCTCTGTACCTCGAACAGGGCCGCGCCCTCCCGCTGCCTGACCCGGACACTGCCGATGCCGATGCCGACCTCATCGAACTCCTTCCGCTGTCTCTGGAAGTTGGGGTTGAGCGCGGGTGAAACGCTATGCGCTGCTCGAACACCTGAAAACTGAGGGTTGCGCCTTGCTCCGGGAAGGCGGACGCCATTCCATTTGGGTGAATTCCGCTACCAATGCCGTTGCGCCGGTCCCCCGCCACTCGGAGATCGACAACCGTCTGGCGGAAAAGATCTGTCAGCAACTCGGTGTCGTGCAGCCTCGGTAGTTGTGTTCCGATCTCTTATTCGCCCAGCGCGCGCACCAACAGCGGCAGCAGCATGATCCCAACCATCCCGAACATCACGAAGATGTTCATCCCCTCGGCCTGCTTACGCGCCACCCTGATGATCGTCCAGACGCAGTAGCACATCAATGCCATCACTACCGTCTTGGTCCAAACCAACATGATTGCATCGAAGGGCTTTTCCGGCGCGACGCCCCCAAGCCACTCAGCAGTGCCTGCGCTGAGGCTCATCCCAACAAAAATCGCAATCCCGACAACCGGCAGGATCAGCAACTGCCAACGGCTGCCGTACCGGTCCGGCTTGCCGTTGATCCCGAAGTGCATTGGCAGTTCGTCAGGCAACGTGGACCAGTTCACCGCCACTAAGCCGAGCAGTGCCGCGAGTCCCAACAGGCTCAGCATCTCAAGCGGCCAGCGTAATGCGTCCAATACGGCAGGATCAATTGTCACGATCCGATTCTATCGGAGCCCGGTCAGCGCCGCGTGACGCTGATCGACCGCCACGCCGAATTGCCCGCGGCGTCGTAGGCGCGAATCACGATCTGATTCGCCCCCTTGGCCAGCGGGATCGCGCCCGTCTTCCAAAAGGGTAGTCCAGTTGCGGTCCCCGAGCCGCCCATCGATGTCTCCCAACTCACCTCGGTGACAGCCGTGTTGTCGGTGGCCGTCCCCGAGACGATGATCGTCGCCGCCGCCGTCAGTACCGACGTGCGCGCCGGCGAGGTCAGCGCCAGCGTCGGCGCGGTCGTATCGGCTGGCGGCGTTGACGGAATGTCGGGCGTCCCAGGATCGGCGGGCGCTTCGGGCTCGCTGGGTGTCGACGGTGTCGCGGGCGATTCCGGTTCGCCCGGCTGCGGATCGGCGTACAGCGTGCGGACTGCCTCGATGTCGCCCGGCTGCAGGCTCGTCCACCGCCGGTAGAACGCATACATCACGTCATTCGGATTGTCGCTGTGACCCAGACCAAGCGCGTGCCCGAGTTCATGCAGCGCGACCGAAAACAAATCCACATCGGCGCCGATCTTCCATGGTTCGTCGGCATCGAAATGCAGATCGCCGGCGATGGTCTCGGCGTTCGGCGGCGGATAGAATGTGTGCGCCAGCACCCGGCCCGGGCCGTCGAACTTGAATCCGTCGCCATGGTCGCCGGCGGCGAAGAAGATATCGATCGCCTGTTTCTGATTTGGCCAGGCCAGTCCCCGGAAGGTGATCGCTGCCGCCGCAGTCCATTGTTTCATCGCCAGGAATAACTGCGCCCGCGTGTCGGCTTCAGGCAGGGAACGGGTCATGACACCCAGCCAGTAGCCGACCTCCGCGGCGTTTCGCCCCGGCCCGTCCCAGCCCTCCCCGAAGCTCTTCACGAGGTTTGCCGCCAGCGGCAGAGCGCCGGCCACAGGGCCAGCGCACGCCGCGACGGGTTCCCCACGCATCATCTCATCCGATGCCTTGTACACCGATGCCACCGGGTCCAGCCCGGCCAGTGATTGAATCGCCGACAGAGGCCCGCGCACCAACAATTGATGCGCCAGCAGGTCCGGATTCTCGATTACTTCCAACCCGTATTGCCCGGCCAAGGCTCGCCCGCGCTCCGTTTCCACGTCGTAGTGAAATTCGGCGACCGCCAGTTCCTCGCGCCCAGGATCGTCCAGCACCACCGATGAACCGAGCTTGTTGGCCGCCTGCAGCATCCCCGCGTAGACGATGCCCGTGCCCTCCAAGCTGGCGATCGACGGCGTCGAGATCACATAGGCGTCGTCGGGCACGAAGGCCACCAGGCGGATACCGCGCGCCTCCAGCGCCTGCTTCGCCTCATTGTCCAGTCCCTTCTCGAATCGTGCCAGAAGATGGATTCTCTCCGCGGTTTCCTCAACCACGCTCCTGTTCAGCGCTACGCCACGCTCGATGATGTTCTCTGGCATCGGGCCGCTTCGAAGCCGGATCACGGTCTGGGCAGGCACGTTGAGTAATAGGACTGCCGGGATGAGCCACCGGAGCTTACGCATGGTGGTCTCATCGGGAGTGGCCCCGCGGAATCGATGAATTTCGCTTCAGTAAGGGATTTTGAAGTCCAAAATAGGGTTCAGATCATGTAAGCCCCACCGTTGACTTCGATGGTTTGCCCGATCACATTGCCGGCGGCGGCGGAGCAAAGAAACACGATCACCCGCGCCATGTCTTCATTGGTCGACAGCCGCCCCTGCGGCGTCGCCTTGGCCACGCCATCCAGCACTTCCCGTGTCGAGAACTTCACGTGGAAATCGTTGTCCACCGTGCCCGGACTGATGGCGTTCACCCTCACCCCGGCCGGAGCCAGTTCCTTGGCCAGCCCTTTGGTCATCGCCGACACTGCCGCCTTGGCTGCCGCGTAGACCGTCGACCCGTTCCCGCCGCCGTTGCGCGCGGCGATCGAAGACACGTTCACAATCGCCCCGTCTCCGCGTTCCGCCATGGCCGGCGCCACCGCCTGCGTGATGAACCACAGGCTCTTCACATTCAGGTTCATGACCCGGTCAAACAGTTCCGGCGTGAACTCAGCCAGCCGCGCCCGCTCCACGATCGATCCTGCGTTGCTGACGAGGTAGTTGATCTGCCTGGCAAACGGCGCCAGGAGGGCAAGAAAGTCATCGATGCCTTCCACGCTTTCCAGTTGTCCCTGGAGCAGAACTCCCTTCGCCCCGGTTTGTTCCACGGCCTCCAGCGTCCGCTTCGCGCCTTCCTCATACGTTCCGTAATGAATCAGCACCCGCGCGCACCCCGCCTGGGCCAAGGCAACCGCCGCCGCTGCCCCGATGCCCCTGCTCGCGCCGGTCACCAGCGCCGTCTTTCTAGCAAACTCACTCATCGTCGTCCTCCGTCAATAGCGCCAGCGGCCGGATCGGCGCGCCCGTCGCTCCTTCGAGCCTCAGCGGCGCGGCCAGCAGCGCAAACTCGTTCGACTGGCTCTCCCGCAACTCCTCCGCCAGATCCTCCAGCATCAGATTCTCGATGATGTGTACACCGCGCTCGACAAGCAGGTGCACATGCACATCCATGCGCGGCGACGGCAACCGTTCAAACGCAGCCGTATCGCTGCCCACCGCGAAAACGCCGCGTTCGGTCAGCCAATGCGCCGCGGCAAGTCCTGCCCCGGGCATCACCAGTTCGTTCAGATACCGTCTCGGCTCGCGCCAGTACCGTCCCCAGCCCGTGCGCAGCAGCACAACGTCGCCGGCGTCGATGATCACGCCCGCCTCCAGTTCGGCCTCGTCCAAGTGTTCAGGCACGATCTCAAACCCGGCTTCAAGCGCATCTCGTCCGAACAGCGCCACAATGTCGAGCAGGATGCCTCGCCGCAGTATCGGCGCAATGCGGTCCACCGAATGCATCGCGATGCCCCCCGCCTCGCTTTGCACTGCGGCCGCCGCGGCGCCCCCGTGCAGCATCCCATCGAGCGAGAAATGGCACAGGGCATCGATATGAGTGCCCACATGGCTGCCCAGCGCGATCGATTCGGCCGCCGACGACGCGCCGCCTTCCAGCACGTAGTCGCCATGCATCTTCGTCATCGCCCGCGCAAACGGCGGGTGCGACGGCCAGTGTGGCATGCCCTGAAAGCAGGGTTGCGACAGATCAATGACTCGCGACGCCTTGAGTTGCCGCAGCAGTTCCTGCATTCGCTACCTCCGGCAAGAAATAGAAGGAGATGCCCAGCATGACATAAACCGCCAGCAGCATCAGCCCTTCCAGCCAGTTCGACTCACCGTCGCTCGCCGACTGGCCCGTGATGAATACCGCCAGCACCACTGCGATCACCTCGGCCGGCGTGAACACCAGATCCATCGGCCTGGGCCCGATGAAGTAACTCGCCAGCACCAGCAGAGGCGCCACGAACAACGCGATCTGCAGGCTTGACCCGATGGCGATCGAAATGCTCAGATCCATGCGGTTCTTCAGCGCCACCAGGACCGCCGTCGAATGCTCCGCCGCGTTGCCGATCACCGCCACCACGATGACGCCGATGAAGATACTCGTCATGCCAAAGGCGTGCGCGGCGTGTTCCACGCTGCCCACCAGCGTTTCGCTCACCCAGGCGATGAACACCGTCGCCACCGCCAGCACCGTAATTGACCGCGTCATGCTCCAGTGGGCGCGGCCCCCCTCGGCATCCACATCCTCGCTCGACGGCAGCCCCCGGAACAGATGCTTGTGCGTCACCAGGGAGAAGACCAGGCTCGCCGCATAGACCGCCAGCAGGACGATGGAAACCTCCAGGCTCAGGTCCTTCTCCCTCGGCCAGCCCTGGGGTCCGGCGAAGTGATGGAACGAGGCCGGAATCACCAGTGCGATCGCCGCCAGCGTCAGCAGCGTCGACTGCGCCCTTGCCGCCGCCGCCTGGAATACCTGTATCCGGAACTTCAGTCCCCCGGCCAGCATCGCCAACCCGGCTACTAGCAGGATGTTGCCGATAATCGACCCCGTAAGCGACGCCTTCACCACCTCATGCAGCCCCTTGCGCAACGCCGCGATAGCAATGATCAACTCAGCCGCGTTTCCAAACGTCGCGTTGAGCAATCCGCCCACGCCCTCGCCTGTGTGGCTGGCCAGATGCTCCGTGGCATGGCCCAGCCACCCAGCCAACGGCAAAATGGCCAGACAGGCGCAGACGAAGATGGCGACGTGCGAGTCCGGCGAGAAGTGCGGCAACAGTAGCGTCACCGGGACGAAGACCAGGAGCCAGTCGAGCGAAGGTTTTAGATATCGGGTCATGTCCGTGGCGGGGCCGCTTCGTCCGCCGCCGCCCGCAGCGCCTTCAGCCGCTCCAGTTCCTTCTCATCGAATTTGATATCTCGCTTCCGGCAGACGGGCTCGATCGGCACCCCGGCCAGGCGTGCCATCACCTTCGCCGATGCAGGATACTTCTTCGCCACCACGGGTTCGTTCGCCCGCACGAACTCCTGCAACGGATCGGATCGCTGCTTCAGCGCCGCCGACACCACTGCCGGATACGCGTTCCCGCACACGCCGCAGAAACCGTGTCCCCCCGCTCGCACGGCATCGAGCATGATCGCCGCGTGCGCGTTGAAGATCTTCAGCGGCGTCCCCTGCACCGCGGCCGCCCGTTCCCGGATCACTTCGGCCTTGAGCGACACGTCTTTCAGGAAGAAGAACCGCCCGCTCTGGCCTGCCCAGCGCATGATCTCATTGCTCAGCAGCCGCTTGTAGGGACCGGGCTGTTCATAGAAGCCCAGACGCGTCCCGCCGGTCGCCGCCATCAACTCCTCCATCCGATCCTTCCACAACGCGTCGCTCTCATCCTTGCCGGCCATCTGGTTGGTGATGACGACAAACGCACCCACGCCGGTCTCCATCATCCGGGCGATGAACGGCTTGACCACATCCAGCGCCCGCGACGGCATACCGGCCGCCACCACCGGTGCCTTGCCCGCGCGCTTCACCACCCGCCGCGCCACCTCCACCCGCTCGTCCGGTGTCAGCGAGAACACCTCGCTCGACGCGCAGCAGGCGAACAGCCCGACTGCTCCGTTCGCCAGATACCAGTCCGTCAGGGCGTCCAAGCCGTTCCAATCAATCGACTTGTCGGCATTGAACGGCGTCAGCATCGCCGGCCAGAATCCGTCAGGCAGCAGCCTCGGTGCAGAACCAAATAGCGGCACGAACGGTGAGGCCGAAGCGGCCAGCGCGGCCCTGCGGGTCATCGGCATTTCGAAATCCTCCCGTAACAGGCAGACAATGAAACTCACCCGATTATATTGGATTCCCTCTGCGCTTCGTCCTGGCCCGACCACCGGTTCACCAGAGTCGTGCCGAGTTGCACATCGGCGGTGGGCAGGAACGCGTCGTACCACGGTGGTCGCGCCGGGGTAGATTGTTTTGCGGCGGACGCGTCTTGCGTATCCGCCTCGATAAGCCCCGGCGAAACGACCGATGCGCCCGGCCGCACCCGCCAGGCGAGCATCGCCTCCCGCCGCCGTTCTGACACCGGCGAATGTCGAACTCCAGCGGGAGCCATGGTCGTTCAGCCCCGCCGCCTGCACGGCCACAGTTGTGGCGCAGAATAGGTTGAATCCTCGGTGCGCCAGGACATGCCTCGCACAGGCGCGGCCCCGTTTGCGATACGGGCAACGCTGACTGGTGTTGCCTGAGCTGTCCGATTCTGGTTGCGCCGGTGTATACTGGGGCCGGCCACGGGGCGGCTGTTCGGATCCCGAGCCACGCTCAGCACGGCGCTGCAAATTGCCCGCCCCGCGAGGAGGCCGGTCATGCCAGATACGCAGCAGTCCTACATGGTCTTCCACGACGTTCCGCACGTCCGTCAACCCGAATCCTACGCCTGTTGGTTCGCCTGCCTGACCATGCTTGCGCGCTACTGGCGCGAGAGGGGCGGTAAGGGGAGCATCATCGATCCCGGCGACCACGAGGCCGCCCTGATTCTGCTGAGGCGAAACCAGGGCATCAACTGGAGCCTCACCCTGTCCCTGATCAGGGAACTCAATTTGAAATGGAAGGAAGTGACAGACAGCCCACAAGTGCTCTACTCGCTGCTTCAAGAGGGGCCGGTTATCTTCGCTGGAATCGGCGCGGGCGGCGCCGGCGGGCACTGGGTCGTATTCCGGGGCATGTGTAGCAACATGCTCTGGATCAGCGATCCACGCATGGACTCCCCCACCTCGGCGGACTACCTGACATTCATGAATCAGGCTCCGCCATGGAGCCGCCTCTGGATTTGCGCCTGACGTCCCGTCGGCGGCCCAGCCCGGTCTATTGCCTGCTGTCTTCTCGGGCGGCCTCGATCAGCGAATCCGCCAGTTCGCGCGCTTCGGCATGGCCGCCCCTGCGCAGCGATTCCAGCGCCCGCGAATCGATGAGCCGGTACCAGAACGCCTTTCGCTTCTCGAACTCCGGCACGGCCCGTTTCAATCGGTCACGCACCGTCCTGCACATCTCAAGAAACGCCGCATACTCAGGCCCATATTCCCGCCCCAGCTTCTTGCGGATGCGCACGGCCAGCGCCGGGCACGCCCCATTGGTCGACACGGCGATAGTCAGGTCGCCCTGGCGGTGAATCGAGGGAAAGGCGAAGCGGCAGCTTGCGGAGTCGTCGAGGCAGTTCACCAGGATTCCGCGTTGTTCGCATTCGCTGAAAGCAAGCCGGTTCTCCTCCGCCGGGCGCCCGGCGAGGATCGCAAGAAACACGCCATCGAGCAGATCGGGCGAAAACTCCGCGGCTCGCCTGACAAGGGCCCCGGCGGCTTCCAGCCCCGCGGCCTTGCGTTCAGCCTCTTCGCCCTCGCCCACAACGAGACAGGCTTTCCCTGCAACGTCGAGCGTGACTGGATACAGAAAACCCATGGATACCGACGATCATCGCATGCCGGATGCGGCGCCTATAGCTTGCCGGTCATGAAGCGGAGCAGGAAGTAACTGCCGCCGCCCACCAGTGCCGCGCAGGGGATGGTGAGAATCCACGCCCAGAGGATATTGGTGGCCAACTGCCAGCGCACAGCCTTGGCGCGCTGAATCGACCCCACGCCGGCGATGGCGCCCGTGATGACGTGTGTGGTCGACACCGGAATGTTCAGGTGTGTGGGGAAAAGGATGGCAATGGCGCCGGCTGTCTCGGCGCAGAATCCGCTCCGCGGTTTCAGGCGAGTCAGCCTCCCGCCCATCGTGTGGACAATCCGCCAGCCGCCGCTCATCGTGCCGAGGGCGATGGCCGCATGCGCCGACATGACCACCCACCATTCGACATGGAACACCTTGAGATACCCGGCCGTCACCAGCACGCCCGTGATAATGCCCATCGTCTTCTGCGCGTCGTTGGCGCCGTGCGAGTAGCTGAACAGGCCGGAACTCAGCAATTGCAGCCACCGGAACCACCGGTCCATCTTCTTCGGCGTCGACTTCTGGAACAGCCAGTACACCCCCAGCATCAGGATGTAGGCCAGGACCATGCCCAGCACTGGCGCCACCACGATGAAGCCAACCGTGATCACCCACCCTTTCGCCACGAGCACGTCCCCAATGCGGTCGATCCCGCCCGTCAGGAACACTTTCGCCATCGCCGCCCCCGCGTAGCCGCCCATCAGCGCGTGAGACGAACTCGAAGGAATGCCGTACCACCAGGTAAACAGGTTCCATGCGATCGCTCCGATCAGGCCCGCCAGGATGACCATCTCTGTGACGTAGTCGAGATTGACCATGCCCGCTCCGACCGTCTTCGCAACGCCCGCCTCCCCAAAGAACAGCAAGGGCACGGCAGCGATGAAATTCCAGAAGGCTGCCCAAATGACCGCCTGAAACGGGGTCAGAACTCGGGTGGCCACGACTGTTGCCACCGAATTGGCCGCATCATGAAACCCGTTAATGAAATCAAATACCAGCGCAGCCGTGACGATGACAATGACAAGAATCAGAGTGACGTCCATCGTTCCGGCCCGATTAGCTGTTCTTCAGCGCGACGCTCTGCAGGGCGTCGGTGACATTCTCGGCGTCGTCGGTCGCTTGTTCCAAGTACTCGTAAATCTCCTTCAGCTTGATTATCCGGACCGCGTCGGTCTCCTCGTTCAGGAGTTCCGACATGGCGCTCCTCACCAGGTCGTCGGCCTGGCCCTCCAGCCGGTTGATCTCGATACAGTGCGGCAGAACCGGCCGCTTCTCCGACACCGCTTCAAAGGCTTTGTGCAGCGTCTTCGCGCAACCTTCGATCAGGCCGGCCAACTCGATGACCGGGGCCGGAATCGGATCGATCTTGTACGCCACGATACGATGCGCGGCCTCTTCAAGCGCATCCAGCACGTCATCGAGGCAAGACGCCAGCAGGTGGATGTCCTCGGGATCGATCGGCGTAATGAAAGTCTGGTTCAGCTTGTTGTAAATGTCGTGGATGACTTCGTCGCCCTTTGCCTCCATGCGGTGGATGGCTTCGGCCGCCTCTGCCATCGCTGAGTTGCCGACCTGAACCTTGGCATGCAGCAAGGTCGCCGCTTGCAGAATGATCTCTGTCTGCTGAAGGAAGAGAGTGAAAAACTTCTCTTCTCTGGGTAGAAATCTCATACCGCCTCGTTGAACTCCCGGCCGGGCGGCATGGGCCTCGAACTTCGGATCCCGGCCTCTTCAAATTCAATTATCCCCTGCCGCCTCCTGCCGGGGTCAACCATCATGTGGTTACGATTCAATGACGGCCTCCTGGCCGATGATCGGGAACGGACCCGGCCGCTCTTCATTGCCCGGCTCGTCCAGATTCAGATACCGCTCATCCAGTAGACGGCCCGGATTCAAGTTGCCCATCGCCGTCAGTAGCGTCTGCTTCAGGTGCGGATAGTCCTTTTCCAAGCCGGCGAAGATTTCGCGGATCGACCGCCGCACCGTGCCCGTTTTCATCGAGCAGCCGCACGGGATCACCGGCGCGCCCATCTGCCCGGCATAGGCGCGCGTCAGATCCTCGGTCACCTGCAGCAACGGCCGGATCAGCCTGAACTCTTTCTTGCTCGACCACGTCACAGGCGGCAGCGCGCCCAGTTTGCCGGTAAACATGGCGTTGCGCAGAAATGCCTCGCAAAAATCGTCGGCCGTGTGGCCCAGTGCGACTACGTTCGCGCCCAACTCCCTGGCCACCTCGTACACCGCCCTGCGCCGGAAACGGCTGCACGTATCGCAACCATGGTCTGGCTGCTCCGTGATCAGGTCCAACGATGGCTTGTCGGTCCGGTAGGTCCAGTCGACGCCCCGCCCCCGCAGCCATTCGCCAAACGGCTCAATGGGAGACAGAAACTTGCCCTGGTCGACGGTAAAGGCGCTGACGGTGAACTTGATCGGCGCGCGATCGCGCAGTTTGAGCAGGATCTCCAACAGCGTGTAGGAATCCTTGCCGCCGGAAAAGCCAACGGCGACCCGGTCACCCTCCCGGATCATCTTATATCGCCCGATCGTCTCACCAACCCGGCGAAGGATGGTCTTCTCAAGCTCCAAACTTCTATTATAGTGGGGTGACCCCGGCCCGACTGGCTTCCTTCGAGATCTTAATGGCCGCCGAGCGGGGCCATTCCATCGCGCCCTCGCTTGAACAACGTCGGCTGCAGCTCTCTGTCCCCGACGCCGCGCTGGCCACCGAACTGGTCTATGGAACCCTGCGTCGGCGCGCCCAGCTCGACTTCCTCATCCTCCATGCCTCTGGCCGCACGCGCCTGCCCCCTGACGCCGAGGTCGTCACCGCCCTGCGCTTGGGCGCTTACCAATTGCGTTTCCTGGAACGGATTCCACCCCACGCCGCCGTCAGCGAAAGCGTCGATCTGGTCAAGCGCCATGGCAAGAGCTCGGCCGCCGGCCTGGTGAACGCGCTGCTCCGGAAACTCCCCCCGCTTCCCGTATCGTGGCCCGGCGATCCCACCCGCCTGTCCATCCCAGCCTGGCTGCTCGACCGTTGGATCCGCGTCTGGGGCCACCCGGCTGCCGCGGCCGCCGCCGAGGCCGCTCTTCATCCGCCACCAGCCTTCATCCGCGTGCCGAGTTCGTTTGGTCGACCGGAAAATGCTGAGCCCACTGAACTTAACGGATGCTTCAAAATCGCTGGAATGCCCCCTGCCGGCATCCGTATCCAGGACATCGGCTCGCAATGGGTTGGTTCGCTGCTCGCCGTCGAACCCGGCCAAACGATTCTTGACCTCTGCGCCGCGCCAGGCAACAAGACCGCCCAGGCGCTCGAGTCTCACCCCGCCCTGGCTGTCGCCTGCGACGCCAGTCCGTCCCGTTTGCGGGCGATGGCTGATTCGGGTTGGGTACGAGGCGCCCGTATGGTTCGTTTGGACGCATCCTGCCCGCTGCCGTTCGGCCCGGTCTTTGACCGGATTCTGGTCGATGCCCCCTGTTCGGGCACCGGCACGCTCGCCCGCAACCCCGACATCAAATGGCGCTTGATGGAGTCCGATATCGCCCGCCACGCCGTACGGCAGAAGCTGATCCTGCGCAACGCCTTACAGTGCCTGAAACCCGGCGGCCGCCTCGTCTATTCCACCTGCTCGATCGAGCCCGAGGAAAACGCCGAGGTCGTCGCCGAAGCCGCCCCAGGGCGCCAAATCGAAGTCCTCTGCCGGTTGCCCGGCCGGGACCCCGGCGACGGCTTCCAGGCCGCCGTGATAACCTGAGTGAGCCCCTCTAAAATGCCCGAAATTCTCCCCTCCATCCTGGCCGCCGATTTTACGAGGCTCGGCCAACACATGGCCCAGGCCGAAGCCGGCGGGGTCTCCAGCTTCCACCTCGACGTCATGGACGGCCGGTTCGCCCCCAACTTTTCAATCGGTATCCCCATCGTCGAGGCCGCACGCCGCTCGACGAAGCAGAAACTTGACGTCCACTTGATGATTGTCGAGCCCGACCGCTACGTCCAGTCATTCATCCAGGCCGGCGCCGATTGCGTCTCCGTCCATCAGGAGGCTTGTACCCACCTGGACCGCACACTGCGTCTCATTCAGAGCGAAGGTGCGCTTGCCGGGGTTGTGTTGAATCCGATGACTCCAGTTTCGACGCTCGACCACGCCCTCGACGTGGCCGATTACGTCCTGCTCATGAGCGTCAATCCCGGTTTCGGCGGCCAGAAGTTCATCCCCTACGTCCTCGGCAAGGCGAGCGCGTTGCGCGAAACCCGCCGGCGCCGGGGTCTGGACTTCGCTATCGAAATCGACGGCGGCATAACCGTGGATAATATAGGTATGGTCGCTGAGGCTGGCGTCGACTGGTTCGTCGCCGGCTCCAGCGTTTTCGGAACGCTCGATCCGGCCGCCTCCGTGGCCGCGATGCGCAAGGCTGCCGAAGCGGCTTCCCTGCGGCAGGCTTGAACCTGGATGGTGTTCCGATGATGACGACAGATTCTGATGAGGTGACCGGTTTGATCAGACAATTCACTTCCGGACGGGCCCGCCGCCGCGCGGTGGCCGCGCTTGCGATTCTCGCCGCTTTGACTGTGTCCGGCTGCCGCGGGCGCAAATACGAAAACCCCATCACCAAGGACACCCAGCAGCCTGACAAGGTCCTGTTCGACAAGGGCATCAAGGAGATCGAAAAGGGGCGCTACGAAGTCGCCCGCCTCACCTTGAACACCTTGATCAACACATACGACACCAGCGAGTTCCTGGCCAAGGCGAAACTCGCCATCGCCGACTCCTGGATGCGCGAGGGCGGCTCCAACGGATTCGCCCAGGCTGAGGCCGAATACAAGGACTTCATCCTGTTCTACCCCACCATGGAGGAGTCCGCCGAGGCCCAGATGAAGATCTGCGACATGCAGTATAAGCAGATGGTGAAGCCCGACCGCGATTCGGTCCACATGGTCCGGGCCGAGGAAGAGTGCCGTCTGATTCTTACCCAGTTCCCCAACTCCCGCTTTGCGCCACTCGCCGCCCAGAAACTGCGCGAGGTCCAGGAGACGATTAGCGAAGGTGAATACCGCATCGGCGTCTACTACCACCAGAAGGGCAGTCTGCATTCCGCCGCCAATCGTCTGGACAACCTGACAGGACACTATCCTCTGTTCAGCCACGCCGACGACGCGCTGCTGCGTCTGGGCGACAGCTACTCCCGGTTGGCGCCCCGCTTCAAGCCGCAGGCCGTGCGGGCCTACCAGAAGATCGTCCGCGAGTATCCGCTTAGTCCGCTGGTGGACGAGGCCAAGAAAAGGCTCACGGCGATGGAGGCTGAGATTCCGGAGGCCGATCCTGTCGCTTACGCCCGTATGAAGTACGAACAGGAAAATGCCACGCCGCGCGGATTCTGGGGACGCAACCTGGGATTCCTCGGCAGCGGTCCTGATGTCTCCATGGCCGCCAAATCCGGCCAGCCCACGATGACCACGCTGCGGCCCAGCATGCCGGCCACTATCCCGGCTGCCAATGCCGGCCAGCAGGGGGTCAGTGACGTGACCGCCGCTCCGGTGACCACCGACACGTCGGCCCTCGATAACCAGCCCGACGCACGCTTGAATCAGCGTGGCGCCACGGCCGCCGAACCGGCCAAGACCGAACAACCCGCCGCCGGCGCCAAGGATAATGGCGGCAAGAAGCAGTCCAAGAAGAAATAGAATCCTCTGGTGACCACCCGCATCCTTCTTGCCGACGACAGTCCGCATGCGCAGCGCATGGGCGAGCGGATTCTGTCCGAGGAAGGCTACGAGGTGGTGACGGTCACAGACGGCGCCTCGGCCCTCGCCTGTCTCGATGAAGTCCAGCCCGATCTCGTCCTGGTCGATGTCTTCCTGCCCGTGCACTCGGGCTACGACATCTGCCGGCTCATCCGCGCCTCCGAAGCCCACCGCCATGCCGGGGTCATCCTCATCGCGGGCCTGCTCGAGCCGGTCGACGAGGACGAGGCGGCCCGCTCCGGCGCCGACGCGGTACTCAAGAAGCCGTTCGAAGCATCAGTAGTGCTGGAGACCATCCGCCCGCTTATCGACAAGTCGCGTTTCGCCCGCGGCCTGTTCGCGGAAGACCCTCCGGCGGCCGCGCAGCCGTCCTCGGCGATCGAGACCACCGGTCCCCTCGCCGCACCCACAATCGACCCGGACCGCGTCCGCGCCGCCGTCACCGTCGCCCTGGACCGTTCACTGCCCGCACTGGTTCAGGAGATCACCGAAAAGGTCCTCATCGCGCTCGGCTATTGACGCCGCGCCGCGCTCCGGCGAATCTAACAAGAAGATCATGCCCGACAATTCATTCGATATCGTCAGTCTCGTCGAGTTGCCCGAAGTGCTTAACGCCGTCCAGCAGGCGATGAAAGAGCTCATCACCCGCTACGACCTGAAGGACTCGAAAAGCTCCATCGAGCTCAATGAGAAAGACCGCACGCTCTTGCTCGACGCCCCTGACGAGTTCAAGCTCCGCGCCGTCACCGAGATCCTCGAGTCCAAGCTTGTGAAGCGAAAGGTGCCGCTCAAGGCGCTTACCTTCGGAACCATCCATCCGGCCGCCGGGTCCCGCGTACACCAGGAAGTCACCCTGCAAAACGGCATCCCCATCGAGAAGTGTCGCGAGATCGTCAAGGCGATCAAGGAAACGAAGAAGAAGGTGCAGGCTTCGATTCAGGGCGACCTGGTCCGCGTCGCGGGACGTGACCGCGATTCGCTCCAGGATGTGATCGCCATGCTGAAGTCCACCGATTTCGGCATCGACATGCAGTTCACCAACTACCGGTCGAACTGACCCGCTGCGCCACATCCATGGCTGCGCGCCAGATTGAATCGCTCTTTGTCGACGGCCCCGCGGGACGCCTCGAAGCGCTCCTGGAACCCCCTGCCGGCCGGGAACCTGCGTTTCTCGCCCTGGTTTGCCACCCTCACCCGCTTGGCGGCGGAACCATGCAGAACAAAGTGGTCCACCGCATGGCGCGCGCCCTGCGGGCCCGCGGCGCGGCGGTGCTCCGCTTCAACTTTCGCGGTGTCCATCTGAGCCAGGGCACGCACGATGAAGGCCGCGGCGAAACCGAAGATGCCCGCGCGGCGCTGGCTTTTCTCCGCGCCCGGTATCCGGATCTGCCTTTCACCCTGGCAGGGTTTTCGTTTGGTTCGCGCGTCACGGTCCGCTTGGCGGCGTCGCTCGAAGGCGCCGCACCGGCCAGGCTCATCCTGGCGGGCTATCCGACGGTCTACAAGAGCCACGACCTGCTCTATCCGATGCGCATCCCGCGCATCTTCATTCACAGCACAAATGACATCTACGGTCCGAAACTGGACTTGCAGGCGCTCTATGACCGCCTCTGGCACCCCAAACAGCTTCACTGGATCGAAGCACGCGACCACTTCTTCGAGGGCGGGCTGGACGAGTTTGAACGCGCCGTGGCCCAGTGTTAGGTTGAAGTCTGGCTTCGGGATCGGCCGGCAGCCTAGCGCATCGTCCGGGCGGCGCGGCGCGAGGCGCGGTTTCCAATGAGCGAGGCAACCTTGGTCAGCAGTTCGGGCATGTTTTCGGGCCGGATCAGGAACTTGGCCCCGCTCTGCTTCGCTCCATCGCCCTCGCTCGCCGTCACAATCGCCGTCGCCGGGTTATAGGCCTTCATGTGGGCGTGCTCGATCACCTTCAAACCGGCTTCAGGCGATTCCATCGACAGGTCGCTCAGCACCAGCGCGTACTCGGACGTGTCCATCAGGTCAACCGCTTCGGCAGCCGAAGCCGCCGTATCCACGCAGTAGCCCACCGTTTCGAGAACGGTTTGGAGCGTCAGACGCGATGCCGGGTTGTCGTCGGCCAGCAGCACACGGGCGAAACCCGATTGGGCGGCTTCTGTGTGCCTTCGCACTCGCTCGCTCACTCTGTCGCCTTGACTGATCACCGTGTGTACTGCTCTCCAAGAGGGCGGTTGGAATGCTCCGCCGAGTTCAGTTTATCCCAAAAATCATAAATCTCAGCTATTCTTTTTGCCCCTACAGTTGCAGTAGTCGTCACAACGACAATACTGAACGATTCTTAATGCATACAATGGCTTACGGTCGCCGAAGGGCTCTACTCGGCACCGAAGACGCGGGTGAAGATGGCATCCACGCTGCGCAGTTGCCGCTCGACTGAGAAGGCGTTCGTAATCTGTTCGCCGGTGAGGTACTGGCGCACCTCCTCATGTTCTTCCATGGTCTTACGGAAGTCGCTTTCCTCGCGCCAGGCTTTCATGGCTTCGCTCTGGACGATCTTGTATGCCTGCTCCCGCAGCATTCCCGCGGCGGCCAGATCCAGCAGCAGTTGGCCCGAGAAGACCAGGCCCTTGGTCGATTCCAGGTTGCGCTTCATGCGCTCCGGATAGACCCGCATGCCGCTGACGAGCCACAGGGTCTTGGCCAGAAGATAGTCGGTTAGGATGCAGGAGTCGGGAAGAATGACTCGCTCGACCGAAGAGTGGGAAATGTCCCGCTCGTGCCAGAGGGCGATATTTTCGAATGCCGCCTGAACATTAGACCTCACAACCCGCGCCAGCCCGCAGATCTGCTCGCTGACGATCGGGTTGCGCTTGTGGGGCATCGCCGACGAACCCTTCTGCTGCCCCTCGGCAAACGGCTCCTCGGCCTCCCTGACCTCGGTTCTCTGCAGGTGACGCACTTCCAGGGCAATCTTCTCGCAGAGGGCGCAGACCAGCGCCAACGCGCTGACGAAGGCCGCGTGGCGGTCGCGTGCGATCACCTGGCTGGCAATCGGCGCCGCCTTCAAACCCAGCTTGGCGCAGATCGCCTCCTCGTCCGCGGCAGTGATGTGGCCCAGTGTCCCCACCGCGCCGGACAGCTTCCCGTAACGCAGATCCTCTGCCGCCGCATCCAGTCGCTTTCGCGATCTACGACATTCGTCATAATACAGTGCCAGCTTCAAACCGAAAGTGATCGGTTCGGCATGCACGCCGTGGGTCCGCCCGATGGCGATCGCATCCTTGAACTCGTAAGCCCGCCGCTTCAGCGCTTCTTCCAGACTTTGTATCGCCGCCAGAATCAGCTCAGCCGACTCCTTCAGCTGGAGCGCTTGGGCTGTGTCTACTACATCATTTGAAGTCAGTCCGAAGTGGAGCCACCGGGAAGCTTCGCCAACGCCTTTGGCCTTCATCGTCTCGGAGACCGCAGTGGTGAAGGCGATCACGTCGTGACGGACCTCCTTCTCGATCTCATTGATCCGGTCGACTGTGAAACCGGCGTTCTCTTTCAAAGCCTTGGCGGCTTCCGCCGGAACGTGGCCGTGCTCGCTGAGCGCCTCGGAGGCGGCCAGTTCAACATTCAGCCACTGCTGGTACTTGTTCTCGTCCGTCCAGATCGTGCCCATGGCGGGCCGGGTGTAGCGGGCAATCATATCGTCTTCCTACAACTGAAATAATTCGGTCTGAATCCGAGGTTTGGCAACAATCAAGCGGGGCGTGGCCCGCCTGGATTCCAGCGCCTGCACCGCCGAAATCTCGGCGATCGACGGGTGGTTGTTGTGTTCGCTGAGGTGGCCGAGGATCAGGGTTTGCACTTCACCGGAGAGTTCGCCGCGGATGTATTCGCAGGCTAAGTCATTGGAGAGATGGCCCTTGCGTGACAGAACACGTTGCTTGACGGCCCACGGGTAGGGCCCGGCCTTGAGCATGTCGAGATCGTGATTCGACTCAAGTAGTAGTATGTGGCTCCCGTCCAGGTGCCATTTCACGCTATCGGGCATATAGCCCAGGTCGGTCGCCAGGCCGAACTTCAAGCCGTTCGTTCTGACTGTGTAGCCGACCGGGTCCTCGGCGTCATGAGGGATGGTGAAGCTCTGGATTGAGAACTGCCCGAGTTCGATCGTCTGACCGGCCTGAAACTCCTCAATCTGCGGCACTTGACCGTTCCAGTCGATCATCGGGGCGGTTCGTTTGGTCAGAAAGACCGGGACCTTCAGGCCGCGCGCCAAGGCGGGCAACCCGGCGATGTGGTCGCAATGCTCGTGGGTGATGAAGATGGCGTCTAGGTTCGAGGCCTCCTCACCGATGGAAGCCAACCGCAGCAGGGTCTGCTTTTTGCTCAAACCGGCGTCGATGAGGATGCGGGTAGTCTCCGTCCCGACAAAGACGGAGTTGCCGGCGCTGGAACTGGCCAAAACACAAACCTTGAGAATGTTGCCGCCTCCCTCCTTCCCATTTTAGCGGCTCGCGCCGCCGATCCAAAGGTCAATTCGCGTTGCGAAAGAAGAAGGCCGGCCCTTTCGGACCGGCCTCTGAATCGGATCTAGGGATGGGAACTAGCGGCGGCGCCGGCTGGAATGTTCCTTTTCCTTTTCTTTCGGCTGTTCAGCCTCCCGCTCGCTGGCGGCGGTGGTGACGCCGTTACCCTGGCGAAGCTTGTCGCGCTGCTCGGCGAGCACGGCCTTGCGGCTGAGCTTGATCTTGTTGCCTTCCAGCGCCAGGACCTTCACCAGGATCTGGTCGCCTTCGTTCAACTCGTCGCGCACGGTCTTGACGCGCGCTTCCGAGATCTCGCTGATGTGCAGCAAGCCATCGGTACCAGGGAAGATTTCGACGAACGCGCCGAAATCGGCGATGCGGACGACTTTCCCAAGATACGTCTTGCCGACTTCAGCCACTGCGGCGATGTCGGAAACGATCTTGAGGGCCTTCTTGGCGGACTCGCCGTCGGTGGCGAAGATATTGACCGTGCCGTCGTCGTGAACATCGATCTTGACGCCGGTCTGCTCGATGATGCCGCGGATGATCTTGCCACCCGGTCCAATCACCTCGCGGATCTTATCGGTCGGGATCACGATGGTGTAAATGCGAGGCGCGTAGGGTGAAAGTTCCTCACGCGGTTCGGCGATGGCGGCTTCCATCTTGTCGAGGAGGAACATGCGGGCGCGGTTGGCTTGGTCGAGCGCCTCCTTCATGATCTTGACGCTGATGTTGGGGACCTTAATGTCCATCTGCAGGCCGGTGATTCCGGCGCGCGTGCCGGCGACCTTGAAGTCCATGTCGCCGTAGTGATCCTCGGCGCCGGCGATGTCGGTGAGGATGGCGTACTTATCGCCTTCATTCACCAAACCCATGGCGATGCCCGCCACCGGAGCCTTGATCTTGACGCCCGCGTCCATCAGGGACAGCGTGGCTCCGCAGACCGTCGCCATCGAACTGGAACCATTCGATTCCAGGATGTCGCTGACGATGCGGTAGGTGTAAGGGAATTCGTCCTCGGCCGGCAGGACCGGCATGATGGAACGTTCGGCCAGCGCGCCATGGCCCACTTCGCGGCGGCCCGGGCCGCGCATGAAGCCGACTTCACCGACGCTGAAGGCCGGGAAGTTGTAGTGCAGCATCAACCGCTTTGAGGTCTGGCTCAGGTTGATGGTCTCGGTACGCTGCTCGTCTTCCTTGGTCCCAAGCGTGGTAGTCACCAACGCCTGGGTCTCGCCACGGGTGAACAGGCCGGAGCCGTGCGTCCGGGGCAGAAGGCCGACTTCGATCGTAATATCACGGATCTCGTCAAACGCGCGGCGGTCGGGCCGCTGGCGCTGGTCGAGCATTTCGGCGCGGAAAATGCGCTCGCGCAGCAGTTCGAAGCAGGTCTTGGCCTCGATCTGGTCGGCCTCTTCGGTGAAGAGAGCGATGGCTTCCGCTTTGAGCTGGGCGATGAGGGCGTAGCTTTCGGTCTTGCCGTACTTCTTTGTGTTCAAAGCATCCGGCAGGCGGCCACCGACGGCAGCTTCAACCTTGGCCTGGACCGCAGCGTTGCGGACGGGCGGCGTGAAGGCGCGCTTCGTCTTGCCAGCCTTGGACTGGAGCTTACGGATACCAGCGGCGATCTTCTTGCAGCACTCGTGGCCAAATTCGATCGCGCCGAGGACTTCTTCCTCAGTTGCTTCGGAAGCGCCGGCTTCCACCATTACGATGCCGCTTTCGGTACCGGCGACGACGATGTTCAGCCTGGACTTTTCCTGCTGCTCGTAGCTCGGCTCGATGA
Source organism: uncultured Candidatus Solibacter sp. (assembly GCA_964604945.1). Lineage (GTDB taxonomy): Bacteria > Acidobacteriota > Terriglobia > Bryobacterales > Bryobacteraceae > PNKE01. The sequence continues at coordinate 5,634 of CAZSBK010000064.1, read as the reverse complement.
TGTATTCGCCGTCGATCATGCCGATGCGGATGCCGCCCAGAATGTGATCGAACGGGATGTCGCTGACGGCCAAGGCAGCCGAAGCGCCGCAGATTGCCATGGTGGTGGGGTCGACTTCGGGCGAGGCCGAAAGGACCAGGCCAACCACCTGCGTATCGCAGGAGTAACCCTCGGGAAACAGCGGGCGGATGGGCCGGTCAATCATGCGCGCGCAGAGGATTTCGCGGTCGCTCGGGCGGCCTTCCCGCTTCAGGTAGCCGCCCGGAATACGACCGGCGGCGTAGAAATACTCACGGTAATCGACCGTGAGCGGAAAGAAGCTAACGTTGGGCTTAGGCTCGAGATTCGAGGTTGCCGTGGAAAGGACGCGAGCGTCCCCGCAGCTGACCAGAACAGAACCATGCGCCTGTTTGGCCAGACGGCCTGTTTCAAGGGTGAGGATTCGACCGCCAAGGTCGATTTCAACTGTATGTACCATCTATTTTTCTCCCCGGACCCGCGGAGTCAATTCCCGCGGCGTTCCGACTTGTTCAATTCGTCGACAGAACGTGGGGACTGTTTTGAGGAGGCGCCCACAAGCAAATTTCAAGGTAGAGGTAAGAGACCGGTGCCGCGGCCAGATCCGGTCGGGCATATGCGAATAGGCCTTGCGGGCACAGTACGCGCGCAAGCGTCTGTGGTCCGTAAGGCCTCGTGCATTTGCCTTGGTCCCGGGATCCGCGCCAGAAAAGCGCGGCGTCCGCCACAACTAGTGGCGGAGTCCGAGACTCAGAATTAGGGCTTTGTACCGTTCCGGGCTGCGGCTCTTGAGGTATTCCAGCAACTTGCGGCGCTGGGCGACCATGTTGAGCAGGCCACGCCGGGAATGGTGGTCCTTCTTATGAGTCTTGAAATGATCGGTCAGGTGGGCGATCTCTTTGGTCAGGATCGCGATCTGCACTTCAGGCGAACCGGTGTCGGTTTTGTGCACCCGGTACTGGGTGATAGCCTGAGCTTTAGCTTCAGCGGCCAGTGGCATGCCGATTGACACACTCCTCGTCTTTACGTTCGTTCTATCTGTCTGTCATTCAGAGTACCACACCCAGTTCGGGCGCGTAGCGCGCCTGTTCAAACCGGGTGCGCGGCGCAGAAGTGGAACCTGGGTTCAGGTAGCCGGCATCACAAGAGAGTCTGAGCGTACCAACTACTCAGACCGTGGCCGCGCGGGCCTGCTCCTTCTCATAGCCGCAGGCGAGATTCACTACCAGCAAGTCAAAAAAGATGCCGATCTGGTGTTCGAGCTCCTCTTCCGCATAGATGTCGACGCTGGTGTCGAACAATTCCTGATCACGGAGATAGCTGATGGCGGCTTCCTTCAACAACTGTACGCCGCGGATGGCCTCGCTCAGCACGACGCCTTCCTGGAACCGCTCGCGTCCGACACGCTCGAATTCAATGCTGACTCCGACGCCGGGTTTCGACATCAGGTACTGACCGATATTGGACACCAGCCGGCGGCAAATATGGCTCAGCTCCGATTCGGGGAGCTTCTTGAGGTGAACCAGGCCCGGCTCATTGTTCAGTAGGCGGAAGAAACGGGCCGAGACGGCTTCCCAGTGAGTTTCCAGAAGTTGGATGAGCTTCGGAGATACCATACCCTCACCTCCAGTCTCTGCCTTGGAGATACTCCCACTTGCGACTGGTGTCAAGCGGTTTCCACCACGCCCTGGATCAGACAGCAGGGTAGAATGGAGCCGGAATGAGCGCCATTATCGAACGGATCGAAACGGCCTGCGTGGCCCCAAGGTGGGGGTTGCTGCGGGTGCTGGACAGCGACGGCGTCGAGGGATTTGGCGAGTTCACCGTCGAAGGCCAGTTGGCCGCCTCGGAGGCGTGCGTCCGGGGCCTATCGGAATGGTTCATCGGACAGCCGGCCGGTGAGATCCGGAGGTTGGCGCGGGGCGCATACGACCAGTCCTTCTACCACGGCGGGGCGCACTTCATGAGCGCCTTGGGGGGCATCGAAACCGCCCTTTGGGATATCGCCGGGAAACGCGCCGGAGTGCCGGTCCATCAATTGCTGGGCGGGCGCGTCCGCGACAAGATCAAGGTATACCGTTGGGCCGGTGGAAACAATAATGCCCCCGGCGCAGCGGCCGAGGAGGCGGCCAAGGTGGTCGCCGAGGGGGCCAAGGCCCTCAAGATGAACGCCTGCCCGCCGCTGGGCGCCATCGACACCTATGGCGGCATCCGCATGGCGGTGGCCCGGGCGCGGGCGGTTCGAGACGCTATCGGCGACGACGTCGACATCGCCTTCGACTTCCATGGCCGGACCAACGTGCCAATGGCCCGCCGTCTGGCCAAGGAACTCGAATTCGCCCGGCCTCTGTTCTATGAGGAACCGGTCCGGCCCGACTACAACCGCTGGCTGCCCGAGATCGCCGCCGTCACCCACGTGCCCATCGCCACGGGCGAGCGGATGTGTACCGTGGCCGAATTCGCTGATGTGGTCGCGGCCAAGGGCGCTCATGTCCTGCAACCCGACCTGGTTCATGTCGGAGGCATCCTGAACACGATGGAAGTGGCCAACCTGGCAGAGAACAACGGCATCGCCGTCGCACCACACTGCCCGCTGTCGCCCATCGCCTTCATGGCCTCGGTACAGGTTGTGGCCACATCCCGCGCGGGCTGGATCATGGAATGGTCTAAAGGGATCCACTACAATGCCTCGGGCGCCACGGGCGAAGTGGATCCCTGGCTGCGCTATCTCGACGAGCGCGACTGGCCGATGTTCGACGCCGGCCAGGACGGCCACTTGCCCATCCCGCAAACGCCCGGCCTGGGCATCCGGGTGAACTGGAACGAGGTTCTGAAGGCGGCGAAGACGCCCGTCGAGTGGCGCGATCAACGCATGGAATTGCCCGACGGCACGCGGGCAAACTGGTAGGGGCCGGCCAGAACGTCAATGGAGTTCATAGAACAGCTGAAATCGGCGGTCGATATCGTCCAAGTGATCGGCGACTATGTCCAGTTGCGCCGCATCGGGGGCGGGGCGCGCTACGTCGGCCTGTGCCCGTTTCACAGCGAGAAGACGGGATCGTTCTCGGTCCACGCGCAGCATCAGTATTACAAGTGTTTCGGCTGTGACGCCCATGGTGACGTGCTGACGTTCGTCATGGAGATCGAACGCTTCACCTTCTGGGAAGCGGTCAAGTACCTGGCTGAAAAACACGGTATCCCGCTGCCCAAGCGAAGCGAGCATAGCGATGACGAAACGCGCCACCGCGCCGCTCTGCACGAGATGCACGACATGGCGGCGCACATGTTTGTCGAGACGTTGATGGGTCCGGCCGGCGCGGATGCCCGGCAGTACCTGGCCCGCCGCGGCGTGTCGGCGGCGGTGGCCGGGACCTTCGCACTTGGCCTGTCGGACCGGTCAGGGACGCAGTTGGTGCGGGCCTTTCAACGAAAGGGCTTCGCGGGCGACGATATGGAAGCGTCCGGACTCGTCCTGAAGCGTCAGGATGGCTCGGGATTTTTTGACCGTTTCCGAGGCCGCCTGATGTTTCCTATCCACGCCGAGTCCGGCCAGGTGATCGCTTTCGGCGGACGCGCCATGGCCGAAGGCGACGAGCCGAAGTACCTGAACTCCTCCGAGACTCCGATCTATCGCAAGAGCCACGTCCTCTATAACCTGAACCGCGCCCGCAAGGCGATGCAGCAGCAGAGCTTCACCGTGCTGGTGGAAGGCTATATGGACGTGATCGGCGTCTGGGCGGCGGGGGTGGAGAACGTGGTGGCCACTTGCGGCACCGCGCTGACGGCCTTTCAGGTGCGCGCCATGCGGCGGCACGCGCAGCATGTCGTGCTGAATTTCGATCCCGACGAGGCGGGCATGAAGGCGTCCGAACGGTCGTCGCAGGTCCTGCTGGAGGAGGGCGTACGGCTCAAGGTTTTGGAACTCACCGGCGGGCTGGACCCAGACGAGTTCATCCAGAAGGAAGGCGTCGAAGCCTACCGCAAGGCGCTGGACGGCGCGCCGGGCTTCTTCCTCTGGCTCGCTGGAAGGGCAAGGGGACGGTTCGACCTCAAGTCGCCCGAGGGCCGCTCGGGAGCGTTTCATTTCCTGTTGCCCGTCATCCACCGCTTGCCGGACAAGGTCGAGCGCCTGGCCGTGGCCGAGGACATGGCGGCCGCCTTGAACGTGCCCAAGGGGATGGTGCTCGACGAGTTCAAGCGGGCAGCGGCGGAGCGCAAGACCGCCCCACCCGCCGAGTCCGCGCCGTTGCCCGACCCGTCCGAACTTCTACTGCTCCACTGCCTGCTGTCGAGCGAGGAGATACTCAGCGAGGTGGCTCCCGCGCTTGATCCGATGGACTTGCCGTCGATGCTAAAGACGGGCCGGATCATCCAGACAATCCTGAAGATGGCGGCCGAGGGCACGCCGCCGAACTATTCCACCGTTAGTGCGCGCCTCAGCGACCCGGACAGAAAACTGTTCTCCTGCCTGCTCGAAGCCGACGAGATCCTGCGCGGCGAGCCCAGCGCCGATCAGGCACGCGAGATCGTGAAAAGGCTGGCCGGAGCTCAACTGCAGATCAAACGCGAGCAGTTGAAGAACCGCATCAAGGAGGCCGAAAAGGCAGGCGACATGAAGCTTGCGCTCGACCTGATGTCGGAGTTGCGGCGATTCGAGCCAGGGCACTGAGATCCCGCATCCCGGTACGGCGTGGTGTAATATATCGAGGAGCTTTCCTGCCTGGGGGGCGGCCGCACGAGGTTGGAATTTGAGTTCCGAAGAACGCTACAGCCGCTTTCAACGCCTCATTGAGATGGGGAGAGAGAAGGGATACGTCCTTTACGACGACATCACTGAAGCTCTGCCCGACGAGCTTTCCACCGGTCCGGAAATCGATGACCTGCTGAGCGATCTCGACGCCGCCGGCGTTGACCTGCTCGAGGAGCCCCGGGCGGGCAAACTCGAACCCGAAGAAGCCGGCGAGGTCGAAGCCGCCGTCGAATCAGCCGAGAAGACCAACGATCCCGTCCGCATGTATTTGCGCGAGATGGGAACGGTCGCCCTGCTCACGCGCGAAGGCGAGGTCGAACTGGCCCGCCGCATCGAACACGGCCAGTCCATGGCCATCCGGTCGTTGTCGCGGTCACCCCTGACAATCAAGCACGCCTTGCAGTTGGAGACCGAGATCGACAACGGTTATGCCATCCTGCGTGACGTCCTATCACAGGCCGACATCCTGTCGACCGACGAGGAACTGGACCAGTTGAACGCCAGCCTGATGGCATCGCTGGGCGAGATCCGCAGGCAGTACCAGAAACTCCAGCAGCTCCGGCTGCAAATGGTAGCCACACCCCGCACCACCAAGCCCAAGCAGCACCGCAAGCTGCGCTGGACCATCTCTCGCGGCCTAATCCGCATCTCCCTGATGATCCGCAAGATCGATTTCAGCGCCCAGATCCTGCGGCGGTTCTCGTCGCGGCTCAGGGATGTGGTCGAACAGTTCAAGACGATCGAACGCGAGATTGCCCGCCTGCAGCGCGCCGCCGAGGAAGCGCAGGCCAGCAACAAGGCCATACTGAAGGACCTCAGGCGCGACCTCAAGAACGCCAACCAGGAGCTCATCGACCTCGAACAGG
>CAZSBK010000063.1:0-30486 GCA_964604945.1 uncultured Candidatus Solibacter sp. | reverse complement strand
CCCAGCGCAGAAGCAGGTGGCGGCGGCGAGATGGGCGGCGGCGGGATGGGTGGAGGTGGCGGGATGGGTGGAGGTGGCGGGATGGGCGGCGGCGGTGGGATGCCTTCACTGCCGAATGTGAAAGTGAGGTGGGATTCGGCCGCACCCGTGCGCGAGGCCTTCGCCAAACTGGATGTGCAGAATCCATTTCCTAAGGAACTGGCGGAAAAGGCGGCGGGCTACTACGTCATCACCGTGGATGGCATGCGCGTCCCCATGGGGAGGCCACAGGGCAGCGCACAAGGCGGCCAGCCTCCGGCCCAGCAGCGCCAGCAGGGAGACATGCAGACGCTGACCAAGGAAGACCTGCAGAGAATGCAGGAGCGTATGGCCCAGGCGACAACTCTCGTGCGCAAAGACAAGGAGACGATGAAGCCTGAAGGGGTGAGAGTGCTGCAGGGAGCGAAGGGACCATCTTTTCAGTTCTTCTTCAAGAAGACCGATCCGATTACCATCGAAGAAAAAGAAGTGAAGCTGGTGGTTAAACTGGGCCCCATGTCGGTAGAGGCCAAGTTCAAGCCCAAGGACATGGTCTTCGGCGGCAATCTGGCGCTATAGCTGTCAGCCGTCAGCCGGCAGCTATCAGCTGTCAGCCTTCGGAGGTTTGCAGTGGGCTGATTGCTGAATGCTGAAAGCTGTTTACTGGCTGAGAGCTGTTTGCCGAAAGCTGATAGCTGAAAGCTGTTTGCTGATCGCTCTTTTACAGGGATTTCAGCCAGGCGACGCGTGCATCGAGTTCCTCCGCGTTACAGACCAACGATCCTGGCACGATGCCCGCGACTCCTGCCTGGCGCAGCAGAGGGACGGTATGTTCCCTGATCCCGCCATCGGCGAAGACTTCGGCGTTTGGGAACAGGTGGCGCAGCTCGGTCACGCGCGGGCAAGCGTTCACATCTAAATCGCAGCCCTTGATTCCCATCGGCGTGCCCATGTGGACGATGCGGGAGATGCGGCCGACGTAGTCTTTGACTTCGATGGGTGCAGTGTCGAGGTCGATCGACAGGCCGGTCTTCTTCCCACGATCGAGAAGAAAGTCCAGTGCGCGCGAAACCCGCTTGCCGACCTCGATCGGAAGCGTGACGCGGTCAATACCGGCATCGAGAAATGCGGGCAGCAGATCCAACGGCCGTGTCGCCATCAGGTGCAGATGGAATTCGATCGAGGTGAGCGGACGCAGCCGGGCGATCAGGTCGGGAAAGAACAATAGGAAAGGGACGAAGTGCCCGTCCGCCGCGTCAAAATGGAAGGAGTCAGCCGCGGGCGCAAGCCGGCGGAGTTCGGCTTCGAGATTGGCCAGGTCGGCCGACCAGACAGAGACATCGAGTACAAGTGCGGCCATGGGGCCATGCTACCATTTACAATGAAGATGATGAAAACATTGACGTTATTGGCACTTACCTGCATGTCAGCGATGGCACAGGGCCAGATCCCGCCGGGCGCGCCGGATCCGGTGGTGGCGACGCTGAACGGCCGGGATTTTCGCAAGTCAGAGCTTGAACTGATGGTCCGGTCCATTGGCGGGGCGCCAACCGCAAACTACTACGCCAACAAACGCGCCTTCCTCGAGCAATTGGCGCTGACCATGAAACTCGAGCAACTCGCCGACGAAAAGAAGTTGGCGGAACAGGAACCATACAAGTCGCGCATCGCTTACAACCGCATGATGTTGCTGGCCACGGCCATGATGTCCGCGAATCAGCGGGACATGAAGGTGATGCCTGAGGACGAGCAGAAGTACTACGACGCGCACAAGGCGGATTTCACCCAGGCCCAGACCAAGATCATCTATCTGCCGTTCGTACCGCCGGGCACGGCCGGCAAGAGCGAAGAAGTGGTCAAAAAGACGGCTGCGGAGATCGTGACGCAGGCGCGTGCGGGCACACCGTTCACCGACCTGGTGGCCAAGTACAGCGAGGACCCTGACTCCAAGGCCAAGGGCGGCGACTTCCCCGCATTCAAGCCGACCGACAACACGTTGCCGGCTCCCGTGCGTACGGTGATCTTCGGACTGAAGCCGGGTGAGGTCTCGGACCCGATCCTCCAGGGCAACGGCTTCTACATCTTCCGTCTCGAAAAGTTCGTCGAACCGGAGCGCACAGCGATTCGGGATGACCTGTTTCTGGCGGTTCAGAAGGAGCGGTTCGACACATGGATGGAAGGCGTGCGCAAGACGGTGTCAGTGGAGATCAAGGACGAGAAGTACGTCAGCGAGACCGGGCCGGCAAAGCGCTGAGGACATTGCTCGCCGGGTTGGACCGGTTTGAGGGTCCGGCCATCGACTGGCGGTTCGCCGACGGGCTGAGGGTCAGGCGGGGCCGGTTGGAAATGGGCAAGGGTCAAGGCGTTGAGGTTCACGCGGCGTCGTTCGCCAGGCGTAGAGAGGTGCTTCTGGACCAGGCGCTTGTCCGGGTGCCGGACGAGTTGAGGCGGGTGGTGATCCACGAATTGTTCCACTTCGTTTGGCTGCGAATGAACAACGGGCAGCGGCGGCAGTGGGGCGACCTGCTGAAAGCGGAACGGTCGACGGGCGAGTTGGGCTGGTCGTCGGAGTGGAGGCGGAAGCAGTTGGCATCCTGCGATGGGGAGATGAACACGCGCCGCTGGAGAGATTACGTCTCGGAGAGTTTTTCCGACACTGGGGCGTGGCTGCTATCGGGAGGCGCCGGCGATCAGGACCGGCTCCTGGGCCGGAAGTGGATCGACCGCCGCAGACGGTTCATGCTCGAATTGAAAAGTCACTGGAACGGCGCCTGGCGCATCTAACCGTGTGACAGCCGACAGCGAGGAAGTTGACCTGAATCGAATGAAGACAAACCTGTTGCGAGTGGCAGTTGCGGCGATGGCCCTGACCGCTCTGGGTTGCGGCCAGGCGCCGGCTGAGAACGCGCCCGCGGTTTCGTTGAAGCCTGGCGAGAAACGCAATCCGGCGCCCGACTTCGAGTTGACCGACTCGAACGGCCGGAAGGTGAAGCTCTCTGACTACAAGGGCAAAGTAGTGCTGCTGAATTTCTGGGCGACATGGTGCGGACCCTGTAAGCTCGAAATCCCATGGTTCGTCGATTTCGAGAAGCGGTACAAGGACCAGGGATTTGCGGTGCTGGGCGTCTCCATGGACGAGGACGGATGGGAAGCGGTGAAGCCCTACATCGAAGCGAAACAGGTGAACTACAGGGTGATGGTGGCCACCGAGGAGGTCGCCCAGAAATACGGTGGCGTCGAGGCCCTGCCCACCACGTTTGTGATCGACCGCGAGGGCAGGATCGTGTCCACGCATATCGGGCTCGTCATGAAGAAGGATTACGAAGATGAAATCGTTACGCTTCTTCGCTAGCCTGGCGCTGCTGGCCGCGCCAGCCCTGGCTCAACAGTGCGCCGCGACCGTGACCGAACCGGTGAAACTGCGGGTGGCGCGCAAGGGCGTGACAGAGCAGCGGCTGAAGGTATCGTTGCCCGCGGGGTGCCATGCGAACTCGAATACGCCCATCGAGGCGTTTCTGATCCCGTTGAAACTGACCTGGACTGCCGGGGCAGTCGAGGCGGCGGCAACCGACTACCCGAAGGCGTCGATGGAGAAATACGAGTTCTCCGAGAAACCCATTTCGGTGGTCAGCGGGCAGTTCGAGATCGTGACGAAGTTCAAGAGGAGCGCCACGGCGCAACCCGGCCCTGGGTCATTGACGGGAAAGCTGCGGTACCAGGCCTGCAACGACAAGATGTGTTTCCCGCCGAAGACGGTCGAACTTCGACTGCCGCTGCTGCTCGAGTAAGCCAGTGAAACGGCTGCTGATCCGGCCAGGAGCACTGGGCGACACAATCGTTTGGTTGCCTGCGGCGGAATCCTGCCTGCGGGATGGGGGCGAGATCTGGTGTGCGGGCACGAACGTGGACGTTGTGGGGCATCTTGCGCCAGCCAGGGCAATTGAGGGATCGGGGCTGGATCTACTGGAACTGCCGGGGGCGGCGGTCCCTGACGGGCTCATCGGGCGGTTGTGCTCATTCGACGGCATCATCTCCTGGTACGGGACACAAAGGGCCGAGTTCCGTGAGGCGATCGCGCGTCTGGGTGTCAAGGTGTCGTTTCATGCGGCCCTGCCATGCGAAGCCGGCGATTTGCACGCCGTTGATTACTATTTGAATCAGGTGGGCGCTCCGCCAGGGGGTACTCCGCGAGTGCCCATGCCACGGCGGGACGGCGGGTATGCCGTGATTCATCCATTCTCGGGCAGCACAAAGAAGAACTGGCCGATCGAGCGTTTTCGCGAAGTGGCCTCGCGGGTTTCCGGGGCGATGGAAGTGCGATGGTGCGCGGGGCCGGAGGAGGAATTGGAGGGGGCGGAGCGGTTCGAACGAGTGGCTGAGTTGGCGGTGTTTCTGGCCGGCGCGCGGGTCTATCTGGGCAACGATTCAGGTCCGTCACACTTGGCGGCAGCCGTGGGGACGCCGGTTGTGGAGATGTTCGGCCCGAGCGATCCGCGAGTCTGGGCGCCCAGGGGCGAATGGGTCGAAACCTTCGGATTTGCGAGCGGCGTGGACGCCGTCGCCGCGGCGGTGATCAGGGCTGGAAGCCGGCGCCGGTCAGGATGAAGCCAAGCGTGCGGCCGTCACCGGGAGGCGAAAAGCCGCGATCGATCGAGATCACTAGCGTGGCCGTGGCCGAACCCGGCGTTTGCGCAGCGGTGACGATTTCGTTCATCCCGGGGCCGGACAATGTGCGTTGATCGATGACCGAGCCATTCAACTCCACTGTGACCCGGCGGCCCGGCGCCTGCTCCGGTACGTAGAGATTCACGCGGACGGGTGCGGCCGTTCCGGGCGCCTTCAAGAGGAAGACGGCGCGCGGCGACGACCAGCGCCATTGGCCCTCTTCCACGGAATAGACTCCGGAGACGATTTGCGGCTCGATGCTCGTCATGCGCATATCGAGCCAGGAGAGCGTGGGCGCCCGCTCGACGATCGACGAGATCGAGATCCGGTCGACTGGCGCTGTGGTGATGTCGAAGGGCCAGAGTCCGAAGCCGATCGACGAGTAGCCGGATCGCGATCCAAGTCCGATCAACCGCAGGGGCAACGTGGGTAGAACCGTCGCCGACGACTGTTCGACGCGGACGCCGCCGCCCAGGGTGAACGGCACTTCGGACATGAGGCCCGAGGTGATCAGCATGTCGCCTGGGCGTAGCGTGCCGCCACGGGCGACAGGGATAGCGCCCGCAGCTTCGGAATAGTAGCGCAGACCCCATTCGCCGTTCACCCAGAGCCGGCGCGTCGAGCCATCGGGCAATGGAAGCCGGGCATCGCGGATCGCTGTGCGGTAAGCATCCCAGTGCTGGTAGTTCACCCAGGCCAGGCTCAGGCCGATGGTGAGACTCCAAAGGAACGCCGCGCCGATCAGGATCGGGCGGTCCTGGAAGTGAAAGACCAGCAGGATTGCGAGCGGCGCGGCCAGCGGGAGGAGATAGCGTGCCGATCCGGCGAAGAACAGCACCAGCGCGGCGGCGAAGAACATCGCCACCCAGGCGGTGAGGAACCACTGGCGGCGCCGGATCAGGGCCCAGACAGCGAGAGGCGACAGCATCACCACGAGATGGCCGGTGAGGGCGATGGCGCTACGCAGTTTCAGCTCCAGACGCTGGAGACCGTACGTCTGGAAGTGACCGGCAAGGACTTGCGCCGGCAAGTTGCCCGACGAGAGACGCTCGAAGAGCTGGTATCCGGCCAGCGTCACGGCGGGGACCAGCAGCAGGGGCCAGAGGCGGAGCTGCTTCTCATGCCAGAGCCAGAACGCGAGAAGGGGGATGAGCAGGACGCTCTGGTAGGCGATCAGCGAACACGCCACCATCGACAGAACGGCCGCAGCGGCGAATCGGCAATCCCCGGCCGATTTCATGGTCAGGACGATACTGAGCATCCAGAAGGCGAGAAACGGCAGGTCTGCCTCGAACGATGTTCCGTTGACCACGAATGCCGGTACGGCGCAGAACAAAAGGGTCGCCTCCAGCGCCCGTCGCGGGACGAAGCGGTGGGCGAGCCAGAGCATCGACAGCGCGGCGATGAGCGAGAAGACGATATATGCGGCATGGAAGACGGGTTCACGGATGTCGCCGGCCGCGGCCAGCAACGAGGCGAGAATCCAGGAGTTGCCGGGCGGGTGCGGATGGCCGCGCATATCGATCAGGTCGCCCAGGAAGAAGTAGCGTGCGTGGTGGGGATGGGCCGGATCGATCTGGGCGTGCTCGGCGGCGGCGAGGTAATAGTAGTCGTCACCCTGGATAGCCTGGTTCAGGAAGGGCAGGCGCAGGAATAGGACGAAGGCAATGACGGCCAGGATGTGCTTGCGCGGCAAATTCTAGTGTAGAACCGGCGCGTCAATAACCGGACGAGGCGGCGAGGAAAAACTCCGGGTCCCAGGTGACTTCTGTGTACTCGATGTCGAGTTCGGCCATGCCCCAGAAGCGGGTCTGGATCTTCGACGTCAGCGACTTGGGTACGGAGACGCCGTCCAGGATTGTGTACTGGCGCTCGAAATCGACGCGCTTGAGGAAAATCGACGGAGTCTTGACCAACCGTCCGGCTTCGCGCACCGTCAGACCGGTTTCGGCATCGATCCAGATCTCGCCCTTGAACAGCCCGACGCGCTTCTTCTTTGGGTTCAGCTCAAAGACATGCACCTGACGGCCCGCGATCTCCTGCAGACCCCTGTACTTGAACCTGTAATTGTCCTGTGTGATGGCAGATGCGCGGCGATCCTTTTCCTTGGACGGATCCGGCGTGGCTGTTTCCACTTCGCCGCTCATGAACCGCGCGATCACGTCTTTTTGGACCGTCGAGTCGCCCGTGCGTTGCAGGACATCAGTGTATTCGATTGACCCGGTCCAGTCGATGTGCCGTTTGGCGGCCAAACTGGCGGCCTTGTTCATCTTCGGCAGGCGGCCCATAAACCGGGCGACCGAAGAGAAGCCACGAGCCATGCCCCGGCCCGACGCCGACAGGTAGCGTTCAAGAATCTGCTCGCCCTGCCTGTCACGATCGGCATCTCCTGCTATGCCCCAGAAGGGCGGCAGCGTCGCCACCGCATCAGCAGGGTGGGCGGGGAGAACGAATGTCAGGGCAAGGACGGGGATCAGCAATCGGCGCAAACTGGCAAAAGCTCCGGTTCGAGGTCTCTGGTCTAATGGATGCAGCCGCGCCCCGTTGGGAGACTGCAATCCACACGTTACCATAATGACATGGACACTATCGCCTTGGGGACCAGTGGAGAACGTAAACTTCTGGTCACTCCGGAGGAGACCACTAACTTCCTGGGCAACGAGAATGCGCGAGTGTTATCAACGCCGCACATGATTGCCTACATGGAATGGACCTCTCGAGATGCCATAAAACCCCTCCTGCCTGAAGGCTGGGACAGCGTGGGGACGATTGTTAACATCCGTCACCTGGCGGCCACGCCCATCGGGATGAACGTGACGTTTACAGCGCGGGTGACCGGAGTTGACGGCAACCGCGTCACTTTCGCGGTCGAAGCCTACGATGAAAAGGAGAAAATCGGCGAAGGCGTCCACGAGCGTTTCATCGTGGACGTGAACCGGTTTGCGACGCGTCTGGCGATGAAGAAGGAGTCTTAAGTGAGAAAAGCATTGGCGGCCGGGCTGCTGTTTTCAGCGGCTGCCCTGGCCCAGATTGGGGCGATCCAAGGCGAGCGGATCCGCCCGCATGTGAAGATTCTGTCCAGCGACCTGTTTGAAGGCCGGGGAGTCGGACAGCGGGGCGGGGCGCTCGCCGTCGAGTACATCGAATCGCAATTCGCCGCCGCCGGCCTGAAACCAGGGGCCGCTGACGGGACTTACCGCCAGCGCGTGCCGTTGAAGCTCATCGCCATGGAAGGCTCGCCTGTGCTGACCATGAGCATTGGCGCGCAGAAGGTCGAATTGAAGTGGTTGGACGAGTTCGTCGGCCATTCTCAGAGGCAGCAACCCAGCGTCGCGGTCGACGCCGAAATGATCTTTGCCGGCCACGGCATCAGCGCGCCCGAGTTCGGTTGGGACGATTACGCCGGGACGGATGTGAAAGGCAAGGCTGTTGTGTTGTTCACCAACGAGCCACCGTCGGACGATACCAAGTTCTTCGGCGGCCGGGCGCTGACCTACTACGGCCGCTGGACCTACAAGTACGAGGAAGCTACCCGCCGCGGCGCGGCTGCCGTCCTGATCGTCCACACCGATGCGACGGCCGGCTATGGCTACCAGGTCGTCAAGGCGAATGGCCGCCCGCAGCCCCAGGTTGGGCGTGCGGAAGGGGCCTACGCGCTCGGTTTCGCCGGATGGATCACGCAAGGATCGGCCGAAAGGCTGTTCGCCATGACCGGAAACACGGTCGAGGCCATGTTGGCGAAGGCGAACACCAAAGGCTTCAAGCCCATCCCCCTGGGGATGCGGATGAAACTCGATCTGGTGAACAAGGTCGATGACGTCGAGACCTACAACGTCGTGGGCCGCATCGACGGTTCAGATCCTGAGTCGTCAAAGGAGGCGGTCGTTTACACCGCGCATTGGGACCATCTTGGCGTCGGCGACCCAGTGAACGGCGACACCATCTACAACGGCGCGCTGGACAATGCCACCGGTTGCGCCATGTTGATCGAGATGGCGCGCGCCTGGGCGTCGATGGAACCCAAGCCCCGGCGCAGCGTGCTATTCGCCGCCGTGACCGCGGAAGAGAGCGGACTGCTCGGGTCGGCTTATCTGGCGCAAAACCCGCCGGTCCCGGCCGCGAAACTAGCGGCAGACCTGAACTTCGACAGCTTCTCGCCCCTGGGCCGCGCCAAGTCCTCTGTGATGACGGGCGCCGACCGCACGTCGTTTTTCGGCGTGGTTCAGGCCGCCGCGGCCAGGCACCAGTTGGCGATCGAAAAAGAAGGTAATCCGGGCGCGGGCGGCTACTTCCGCAGCGACCATTTCTCCTTCGCCAAGCAGGGCGTCCCGGCCTTTTCCGTTGGCATGGGCGCGCGCGCCGCCGCGCAGTTGCCCGGCGCTCTCAACGCCGTTTCCGAGCGCATGAAGGGCATCTACCATCAGCCCAGCGACCAGTATTACGACGACTGGGATTTCTCCGGTCTCGAGCAGTTCGCCCGCTTCGGCATGGCGCTTGGGTTGGATATCGCCAACCTGCCCGAGTTGCCCGCACGCATCAAACCTTGATACCGGCTAAACCGCCGGCCCTTGAGCTCGGATACAGGAGACGCATGTTCACCAGACGATCGCTGCTGGCGGCGTTGCTCGTCCCAGCCTCCGTGCGAGCGCAGCGCGGGCTGCCCCCAGTCCGTCCCATCACCCGTGGACCTAAGTTCCACTGGTTCGCCTATTACGACAAGCTTCAATTCGATCCCACTTCGCGCTACGTCCTGTCCAACGAGGTCGATTTTGAACACCGTTCCCCTGAGCCCGGCGACGAGATCCGCATGGGGATGATCGACCTTCATGACAACGACCGCTGGACTGAACTCGGCCGCACCAAGGCCTGGAACTGGCAACAAGGGTCGATGCTGCAATGGGTGCCGGGTTCGCGCGACGAAGTGATCTGGAACGAGCGCGACGACAAAGAGAAACGCTTCGTCTCGGTCATCATGAACGTGAAATCAGGCAGGCGCAGGACGCTCCCCGCACCGGTTTACTCGCTCAGCCCTGACGGCGAATGGGCCGTCTATCCCGACTTCAAGCGTCTGAACGACACCCGCCCTGGCTACGGCTATGCCGGGTTGCCCGACCCCTACGCGGTCAGCGAAACGCCCAGCGAGATCGGCATCTGGCGGATGAATCTCAAGTCCGGCAAGACCGAACTCATCATTCCTCTCGCCGAGGCCGCCGCCATCCCCAATACGCACGATGACATGTCGCGCGCCAAGCACTGGTTCAACCATCTGCTCTTTAATACCGACGGCACGCGCTTCATCTTTCTCCACCGCTGGCGTGGCCCCTTGCAGAAGCCCGGCAGCTTCGCCACCCGCATGTTCACCGCTTCGATCGACGGCAAGGACCTTTTCGTCCTCGACCCCTATGGCCGCACCTCGCACTTCATCTGGCGTGACCCGTCGCACGTTCTTGCCTGGGCCTGGCACCCGTCACTGAAGCAGGACAAGTTCTATCTGTACAAGGACCGGACCGGGCAGGTGGAGGCGATTGGTCCGGACGTGATGACCGTGAACGGTCATTGTAGTTACCTGCCCGGCAATAAGTGGATTCTGAACGACGCCTATCCGGACCGCCAGCGCAATCAGAACGTCTACCTCTACGAAGTGGATACCGGCAAACGGATCGAGTTAGGCGCGTTCCATTCTCCGAAGGAGTATGCCGGCGAGTGGCGCTGCGACACGCATCCGCGGTTCAGTCCGGACGGGCGGCTGGTGACCATCGACTCGCCCCACGGCGGCAACGGGCGTCAGGTCTATCTCATCGATATCGGCGGCATCGCGCGAGGATAATCGCGCCGGCCCGCGCCCAAGGTGCTCGGCGCGCATCGGACCCGGCTGTCCGTATATGATGGTGAGTCGGTCTGACACTGCCATGGCCCTCCATTTCCTCGACTACTCGATCCTGATCCTCTATTTCGGATTCGTCCTCGGTATCGGCTGGTTCCTGCGCAAGAGTGTTTCCTCGAGCTCGGACTTCCTCACCTCGGGCCACAGCCTGCCGCTCTGGATCACGTCGCTGGCCTTTCTCGCCGCCAACATGGGCGCGCTCGAGATGATTGGCATGTGCGGCTCCGGCGCCAAGTACGGCATGATGACGTCTCACTTCTATTGGGTGGGCGCCATCCCGGCCATGCTCTTCGTCGGCGTCTTCATGATGCCCTTCTACTACGGCTCGAAGGCCCGTTCAGTGCCTGAGTATTTGAAGCTCCGCTTCGACGAAAAGACCCGGGGCTTCAACGCCACCACATTCGCCGTGATGACCATCTTCAGCTCGGGCATCTCGATGTACGCCCTGGGTATCCTGCTCCAGGCCATCTTTGGCTGGTCGTTCACCTTCTCGGTGCTAGTGTCGGCGGGTATCGTTCTCGCATATACGTACCTGGGCGGGCTGTCGTCGGCGATCTATAACGAAGTCTTGCAGTTCTTCCTGATCGTGGCCGGATTCTCTCCGCTGGCGTTCCTCGCGGTGCAAAAGGCGGGGGGGTGGGAGGGCGTCTCGTCGCGGTTGAAGCCGGTCATGACGCAATCCTGGCAGCATCTCGGGAAGCCCGCCGACAATCCCATGGGCGTTGAGGTGATCGGCCTGATGATGGGTCTGGGCTTCGTCTTGAGCTTCGGATACTGGTGTACGAACTACCTGGTCGTCCAACGCGCCATGGCCGCGCGCAACATGACCGACGCTCGCAACACGCCGATCGTCGGCAGCTTTCCGAAGATGTTCATCCCGTTCATCGTGATCGTGCCCGGCATCGCCGCCGTGGCCCTCTCCCAGATGAACCTCGGCTACGCACTGCCGCTGAAGAACGGCGGACCGGACTACGACAAGGTTCTGTTCAGCATGATGGAGCAGTTCTATCCCTCCGGCATGTTGGGCGTCGGCCTCACCGCCCTGATCGCCAGCTTCATGTCCGGCATGGCCGGCAACGTGACGGCGTTCAACACGGTCTGGACCTACGACATCTACCAGAGCTACATCAGGAAGGACGCCCCCGACGCACACTACCTGTGGATGGGCCGCATGGCGACTATCTTCGGTGTCGGACTCTCGATCGGCGCGGCTTACATGGCCCAGTCCTTCAACAACATGATGGACTTCCTGCAACTCATCTTCGGCTTCGTCAACGCGCCGCTGTTCGCAACATTCCTATTGGGCATGTTCTGGAAACGGGCAACGGCCAACGGCGCCTTCACGGGTCTGGTTTCGGGCACCGGTGCCGCGGCGCTCACTTACGGCCTGACGCTGGCCGAAGGCAAGGGCGGCTACTTCGGCGCTCTGTACGAGTTCCCGTCGTCGATGGCGCAGAACTTCTGGGTAGCGATCAACGCTTTCGTGGTTTGTCTTGTGCTGACCATCCTCGTCAGCCTGGCAGGCAAGGCGCGGCCCGACTCCGAGCTCGTCGGCCTGGTCTATAGTGTCACGCCCCGCCAGATTGAAGGCGCCGTCTGGTGGCGCCGTCCGTCGGTGCTGGCAATCATCAGCGGCGTCATTTGTGTTGCGTTGAACTTCCTGTTCTTCTGAGGGACCTATGCTAGACCTGCGAAAACCGGCCGGGTTCTTTTTTCTGCTGCTTGGCGCCTTGCTGGCGGTTTACGGCGTTGCCGCCGATGCCAAGGCGCCATTGCTTGACATGAACCTGAACCTCTACTTCGGCGTCTTCTCCATTCTTTTCGGAGGCCTGTTCCTGTGGCTCAGCAGAAAAGCATAAAGACCTGGCGCGCACCCGGCCGGGTCAATATCATCGGCGAACATACCGACTACAACGAAGGCTTCGTCATGCCGATCGCCATCCAACTGGGATGCACGATCAAGGCAAAGCCCATCGCCAAGCCGGTGATCGAGGCGGTCTCGAAACAGCTTGAAGGCGTCGAGCGTTGGGCGATCGCCGACATTCCGTCGCTCGCGCCGGCAAAGACTTGGGGCGACTATGTCGCCGGCGTTGCCAAGGAACTGGTCCTCGCGGGCTATGAACTCCGTCCGATGCGACTCGAGATCGACGCCACCGTGCCCACCGGCAGCGGCCTCAGCTCATCTGCGGCCCTCGAAGTCTCGGCGGCGTTGGCATTGCTCGATGGCCGTCCCATCGAAAAGATCGAACTGGCGCGCTTGTGCCAGCGCGCCGAACGAAACCATGTCGGGATGCCGTGCGGCATCATGGACCAGTACGCTTCGGTCTTCGGCGAAGAGCATGCCGCCATCCTGCTCGACTGCCGCTCGCAAACCCATCGCCGCGTGCCCTTGCCCGATTCGGTCGAGATGATCGCTGTCAATACCATGGTCAAGCATGAACTCGGGTCGTCGGCTTACCGTACCCGTGTCGCCGAATGCGCCTCGGCGCTGTCCCACTTCCCGGGCAAGACGGCGTTGCGCGATGTGACCTTGGGCGAACTTGAGCGTCGTGCGTCCAGGATCGAAGAAACGCCGCTGGCCAGGGCCCGGCACGTCATCCTGGAAGACTGGCGCGTCGAGCAGTTTCTGGAAGCGGCCCAGTCGTCTGACCTGCTTCGTATGGGCAAACTTCTGGTCGAAAGCCATCGCTCCCTGCAGCATGACTATCAGGTGAGTTGCGAGGAACTCGACTTCCTCGTCGACACGGCGCTCACCATCGATGGCGTCTATGGCGCGCGCATGACTGGGGGCGGCTTCGGCGGCTGTACGGTCAATATGGTGGAGAAGGCGGCTATTCCGCAGTTCATAGCCGCCATCACCGCACGCTATCAGGAGCGCTACAATCTGACGCCGGCGGTCATCCGCTGCGTGCCGTCGCCCGGCGCCGGCCCGGCATGACACTTTAGGACACGCCCTCCTGGTCTGCAAGGGCCACCCGCCACCGTACGGTGGCAGTAAAGGCCGGAGCACGAGCCTCTGCCGCTACAGCGGCTCTGGGAACTTCAGACTGGCCTTCCTCAGTGCCCGGTCCAGCATGTCGATGACAATCGGTTCGGCCAAGCCGCGCGACGTGGCCAGTTCGCTCAGGATCATGACCCGGGCCCGGTCCAGCATCTTCTTTTCGCGGAACGACAGTGGCTTCTGCAACTGAAGCTGGAGGAGGCACTTCAGCACCTCAGCAACTTCCTGCAAGCTGCCGTTCTGCATCTTGACGGAGTTTTCCTTGAACCGGTCCTTCCAGTCGTGACAGGTCTTGCTTTCGCCCTCGGAAAGGAAGCTAAGCATGCGGGTGACTTCGCCGTTGCGCGTCACTTTGCGCAGTCCCACCTGGTTGACGTGCGAGAAGGGGACCATCACTGTCAGGCAATTGTAGGAAAGGCGAAGGAGGTAAAACCGTTCGGCCTGAGTGCCAAAGGAACGGGAACTGATGTTCTCTATCGTGCCTACCCCATGGTTAGGGTAAACAACTTTTTCACCGACCTGGAAGGTCATGCGCGGACCTCGCTGACACTTAACAGAAGTTGTACACAGCTCTACACGGGAGTAGAACCCAAATGTAACGCCAGCCGGCGGTTCGAGTCAATACAAAACCGCGCAACCCCCCTGTTTGCTCGCATTTATAAGAATTAACATTTCAGTCGGCCCGGCCCTCAACCATGCTACATTAAGATCTGAACGTCCACTTCTCGCAACCAATACACCTTACACCAGTGGCCTCCGTGGAAACGCTTGCATTCACCCCGGATCACTTAAGCCTTCCGTTTCATCAGCCGCCGCACGTACGCCAGATTCCGCCGCATGTCGGCCGGCACATCTTTCGATGGGTTACTCGTCTCAAGATTCGCCCAACCTGCGAATCCCAGCTCGACAATCACCTGGAGCAATCGATCCCATGGGACTTTGCCTTCACCAAGATAGCCGCCGTTGTCCTTGATGTGAAACTGGCAGATGCGTGATGCGCCCAGCAGGGGAATCTCTTTGAAGGGATCGTGCTCCCAGCGGATCGCATTCTGGGCATCGTAGTACACTTTCAGATTCCTGCTCCCCACTTTGTCCATGATCCGGAGATTCTCCTCCGCCGACAGGGTGTTCTCCAGTCCAAGAGTCACTGCGGCCCGCTCGGCTTCCCCGGCAACCTCCTTCAGCGCCGAGGCGGTGGAATCCAACAGGGCAGGCGTCTTCACCTCGCAGTCGAAGAACGCTGGCAGCAGCAGCGTTTTCGCGCCCAACTCCCGGCTGAGCCGGATCGAGTCGCTGACCCATCTCACCCCGAGCCGGTCGTTCATCAAGCAGTTCTTGTGCAGCGCGTCGACGCACGTGCCCGCGACGCCGATGTTGTGCTTGGCCAAGGCTGCCTTGTACGCGGCAATGGTTTCCGGCCTGTCGGCGGGCAGGCGCCCCTCGTCCGGCCTGGGCCGGCCGAAGCTGATCTCGACCCCCTCGAACCCAATCGACGCCGCCAGCGCGACCGACTCCGGATTGGCGCCCTTGCCCAGATTCCAGTCCGTTACCCCGATCTTCAGCCGGCTCTTGGCCGCCATCGCCGGAAGCGCCGCCAGCCCGCTCAGGACCGCCCGTCTCGTCACTGCATTCAGATCAGACATGTATGGATTCTCCCGGCCTGTCTCAGGCCAACTTGCCTTCGCTCAGTCTGGGCTCGGATGGAACCGCGCCATCGATCCGCGCCTCGAACATTTTGGCGAGCCGGTCCACCGGACCCGGCGCGGTGGCTGCGGCAAGGCCAAGCCGGCCCACTGGCGTTTTCCAGTCCAGACGAACTTGGCCGGCCTTGGGGACGCAACCAAACGAATTTGATTCACCCATTTGGGTGAATCGGGATTCCGCCGGACCAGCTAATTCCAGCGTGAAGGCCAGCCACGCCTCTGTTGTGGTTTTCCACACTACTCGCTTCTTGCCTGAAGGGGGCAACAGGTCGATCGTGACGACAAGGCTTTGTTTGCCGCGAGTTACGCCGACACGAAGTTCGTTTGGTCGGAATTTTCCAGCCCGAACCCCCAGCCGGACCTGGATCGTCGAAGCGGTCAAACTGACGATACCGTCCTTTTCGGTGAAGTTGAATCCGCCGGGCAGCGACTCGAAGTCAAACTCGACAAACAGCCGTCCACACTCGAATTCCCCATTCTTGACCATGTCCAGCGAGATATGGCGGTCGCCGCCAGGATTGCGGAAGTTGACCACCCCAGCCAGATAGCCTTTCTCCTGGACCGACCAAAGCATGGCCGACGAGAAGTCGTAGCCATCCTTGATTACGCGGACAGTCAGGCTTGACGCCGGACGCGTCCGGTCGCCGAAGAAGGCCAGGATGGGGCGGCGCTGGTTCCAGAAGTCGCCCCGGTTCACCGACCCCAGCGAGAATGCCTTGTCCACCCAGCAGGTGCCCACGACAGGCGGCTGGCCATCACCGCCCTTCTGGTAGAGTTCGCGGTGCTGGCGAGGATCGCCCGTGTTGAGAAACCTGGCTGCGAGCGGTTCCGGGCAGCGCAGATCGTGGATGGCCGTTTCGGCATCGCCACCTTGAGCAACATCTTCGGGCCGGGCCAATCCAAGCCTTCGTCCAAGCGCCTTCTCGAGCCACAGCGGGCCACCGAGATCGGTCGAATAGCAGCGGCTCATGGGACCGGCAAACTGCCCACGGGCGGCGTCCCAATGCGAAGCCAAATGCAGCCACAGCCGCTCCTCGATCAACGCCGCCCTGCGCCGCGCCTCGGCGTCCTGGACGTACATCCGGATTCGGGTGAGATTCACCAGCGTGACTCGGGCATACGTCGGGCTGTTGTATTCGTCAAAACTGCCGCTGTCGTCCACCGCCTGGCAGAGACGGACCATGCGGTCACGTGCATACGAATGAATCTCCTGGTCACCCAGCAGTTCGCCGGCGGCCAGCGTGACGAAGCTGCCCTGGACGGCGATGTTGGTGTAGCGCATGGAGACGTTGCGCCGGATGATCGACTGGGCGCAGTGCGCGATGGCCTCCTTCACTCGCACCCGTAGATCAGGCGGGAGTTTCGAGCCGTGGCGAAACTCGATTAACAACAGAGTGGCGCCGTTGAAATCGGCCCAGTTCCAGTCTGCCGGATCCATCTTGGCCGGGGGCTCTTCCATGTACCAGCCCCAGATGCCATACCACTTGCTGGCCGGGTCGCGGTCCTGCAGTTCGAGCACGCGCGCGATGGTGGCGAATGCTCGATCGGTGCGCTGCTTGCCGCCGGCCTCGATCAGGTAGAGGGCGTATTCAAGAGACTCGCGGGTAGGGTGGACACGCGAATCGTGCAGCCTTGTGTGGTAGTGGTAACCGGGACCAAGCAGCCGCGCAACCATGCGTTCGGCCTTGTCGTAACGCAGATCCTCGATCTTGAGCGCGCTGTCGATCAGCAGTTTGTCCCAGGCCCTGGGCCAGCCGGCATGGTCAGCCGGCTTGAATGAGGAGGAGCAGGCGGCCGAGGTGAGGAGTGGGAGTGCGGCGAGGCTGCGTCTGGTGAGGTCCATGGGCGTAGGCACACTTCCTGTCCGGGCACGAAACCGGGCATGTCTATCTTATGTAATCCGGCAACGGGATGAGTCTGGGCCGGGAATCCGGCGCGGATCACCCACACCAGGAGGTCTTTGCGGCGGCACGGGCTGAAGCCCTTCGCCATCTGAAGCTGGCCCCACAATCAATGGCTTAGCGGTCGCGGTCGGCGACCAGGTCAGTGGCAGCTTGCAGAGCCCGTTGGGCGGGCGATTCGGGGAAGGTGGCGAGCAGTTCCCGGGCCTTGGCCGTGAACTGGCTGGCGCGCTTGCGGGTGCGCTCGATGCCGCCATGGCGTTCGAGCAGTTTTAGCACTGAGGCAAACGGAACGCGGTCATAGGAGCCGTCGTTCAGAACAGTCTGGACCGACTGGCGTTCCTCGGCGCTGGCTTGTTCGAGTGCGTAGATCAGCGGAAGCGTCACCTTGCCTTCGCGCAGGTCGTTTCCCACCGGCTTGCCGAGTACCGATTCGCGGCTTGTGAAGTCGAGGATGTCGTCGATCAGTTGGAAGGCCATGCCGAGGTTCCAGCCGAACTCGCCCAACAGTTCGACATCGCGCGTCGTCGCCCCGCCGGCGACGCCACCCAGCCGGGTGCAGGCGGAGAACAGGCTGGCCGTTTTGCGGTCGATCAACTCCATGGAATCCGGTTCGCTGATGTCGATGCGGCCGAGGCGTTCGAGCTGAATCAACTCACCGTCCACCATCTGCTGGGTGAGGGTGATGAGCAAGTCAAGGACTTCGAAACTACGCTGGCGCAAGGCGATCTGGAAAGCCTGCATGTAGAGCCAGTCGCCGGCCAGGACGGAAACCTGGTTGCCCCAAACCACATTCGCCGAGGGTTTCCCGCGACGGGTACCGGCTTCGTCGATCACGTCGTCGTGTATCAGTGTCGCGGTATGGATGAGTTCGACCACGGCAGCAAGACGAATCGCCTCGGCCGACGGCGCCTGGAAGAGCCGGCAGGTGACCAGCAGCAGGATGGGTCTCAGCCGCTTGCCGCCGTTGCCCTGCAAGTAGCGCGCGATCTGCCCGACCGCTTCGACGCCGCCCGAACACTGCAGGCGCAGTTCCGCCTCCACCATCTCGAGGTCGGAAGAGACGAGGGCGAAGATCTCGCGAGCTGTGAGGGCTTGGCCCAGTTTGCCTGAAGCCATTGGCTGTGCCCAGTTTACCTGTTGCGGTTTGCCGCTGGCAAACAGAGCTGCCTCCAATTCCGCGTCGTCGCCGCGGCGATTGTGCCCAGACTCTCGCCGCGCAGTTCGGCCAGACGCCTGGCCGTCTCGACAACATAGGCCGGCTCGTTGCGCTTTCCGCGATAGGGGACAGGCGCCAGATACGGGGCGTCGGTCTCGACCAGCAAACGGTCGAGCGGGACGAGCTTCGCGGCTTCCTGGACGTCGAGCGCCTTCGGGTAAGTCACGATGCCGCTGAAACTGATATGGAAGCCGAGGGCGAGGGAGCGCCCGGCTTCGGCGGGCCCGCCCGAGAAACAGTGCATGATGCCGCCCGGTCCGTCCGCGGGCCAGTGGGCTTCGAGGATGGAGAACGTATCGTCCCAGGCCTGGCGGGTGTGGATGACGATGGGCAGCGATGTGTCGCGAGCGATTCTGAGTTGGCGTTCGAATGCGGCGCGTTGAACGTCACGCGGCGAGAAGTCGTAATGGTAGTCGAGACCGATTTCGCCGACGGCGACGACCTTCGGGTGGTCGGCAAGCGAGGTCAAACTGAACCAAACCGATTCGTCCGCCTTGGACGCCTCATGCGGATGAACGCCGACCGTGGCGTAGATGAACGGATAGGCTTCGGCGAGCCGGATGCCCGCTTCGAGATCGGGCGGACCGTCGCCCGAACCGATGGCCACCAGCGTTTCGACGCCGGCCGCGCGCGCCCGTTCGATGGCCTGGGCGCGGTCCTGGTCAAACGTCTTGCCGTCGAGGTGGCAGTGCGAATCGATCAACTCGATGCGGGCCAGGGTCATTTCAAGCGAGCGCCGACAGGGATGTCTTCATGGAAACCGGCCAGCACGGCCGGACCGCCCTCGATGGAAGCGGCAACGATCATGCCGTTGCTTTCTATGCCCCGCAGCTTGCGGGGCTGCAGGTTGGCGACGATCACCACCTTGCGCCCGACGAGGCTTTCCGGCTCATAGAACTTGGCGATGCCAGCGACGAGAGTTCGAGGCTCCTTTTCGGCCACGTCGATGGTCAGCTTCAAGAGCTTGTCAGCGCCTTCGACGCGCTCGGCGGCAAGGACCCTGGCGACGCGGAGGTCGATCTTAACGAAGTCGTCGATGGTGATTGTCGGCGCAAGCGGCTGCACGCCCTCGGGCGCCTTCCACTCAGCAGCCGGGGCTTCGGCCGGAGGCGTCGTCCTGCCCATCAGCGCGTCGAGCCGCGCCACTTCCTGTTCGTCCAATTCGTGCATCCTCTCCACGGCCTTGGCTGCGTCAATGCGCGGGAAGACCGCCTCGATTTCGCCGATCGACTGACCGCCGGCGAGTTGCCCGTAGTCGAGCGTGTCCAGCCGGACGGCGCTCAACTCGCCCGCCATGCCGAGCATTCGCCAGATCTTGGCCGACGAGTCCGGCATCACGGGCGCAAGCAGCGCCGCGGCCAAGCGAACCACCTCGGCCGCCGTGTACAGAATGTCGTCGAGTCTGGCCTGCGACTCGCCGTCCTTCTTCTTGGCCAGTACCCAGGGCTGGTATTGAACAATCGCCCGGTCGACGGTACCGATCAGCGACCAGAGTTGCTCCAGCGCACGGTGGAACTGGAACTTCTCGAAGTTCTCGCGGTAGCCGGTCACGGTCTCGCGGGCTTCAGCGGCGATTTCGGTAATACCTTGCGAGGCCGGGATCACGCCGCCGCGGTACTGCCGGATCATGGTCAGCGTGCGCGACGCGAGGTTGCCGAGGCCGTTGGCGAGATCCGAATTGGCGCGTGTCACCAGGGCGTCGTAACTGAAGCTGCCGTCCTGGCCAAACGGGATTTCGCGCATCAGGAAGTAGCGCATCGTGTCGGTGCCGACCACCTGGCGCAACGGCTCGGGCCGGACCACGTTGCCGCGCGACTTCGACATCTTCGCGTTGTCCTTCAGAATCCAGCCATGGGCCATGATCTTCTTCGGCAGTTCAAAACCGCCCGCCATCAGGAAGGCCGGCCAATAGATGGCGTGGAAGCGCAGAATGTCCTTGCCGATCAGGTGGACGTCGGCGGGCCAGTAGTGATCGCCGTCGACGGCGCTCATGTAACTGGTGAGCGCATCGAACCAGACATAGAATACGTGGGCGCCTTCCACTGGCACGGGGATGCCCCACTTGATCGATGTCCGGGTGATCGACAGGTCGTTCAAGCCGCCTTTGACGAAGGAAACAATTTCGTTCAACCGCGTTTCGGGCACGATGAAACCAGGGTTGTTCTTGAAGTGTTCGAGCAGACGGTCCTGGAAGGCGGAGAGTTTGAAGAAGTAGTTCTCTTCGGTTACAGGTTCGGTGGCGCGGCCGCAGTCGGGACAGGGATCGCCTTCAGCGGCATCGTTTACATAGAGCTCGCAACTGAAGCAATACTGGCCGGTGTAGGAGCCCTTGTAGATGAACCCGTTATCGATACAGCGCTGGAACAGTTTCTGCACCACCGCGCGGTGTTTTTCGCTGGAGGTGCGGATGAAACGGTAGTCGATATTGAACTTGTCCCACTGGGCGCGAAACTCGTCGGCGACACGTGTGGCAAAGTCGATGGGCTCAACCCCAACCTTCTTCGCGGCGCGTTCGACGTTCTGGCCGTGCTCGTCGGAACCGGTCACCAACAATGCGTCGTAGCCGCACATGGAACGGTATCGGCGGATGGAATCGGCCACGAGAGTCGAGTAGGCCGTACCCAGGTGCGGGGCGGAGTTAACGTAGTAGATCGGCGTTGTCAGGTAGTATTTCTTGCTCATGACCGGCCTTTCTCATAAACCGCGAGGGCGGCTGACATGATGTGTTTCAGCGGCAGGCCCGACTCGATGGCCAGCGCGCGGCAGTCGTCGAACTCGGGGGCGGCGGTGTCGCCGGTGATCTTGATCCGGACGCAGCCGTAGCCGGTTTCGACCTCGACCGAGCGGCGTTCGGCGACAATGCGCTCGGCCTGGGTGAAGCGGACGCCGATGGTGGACGTCTCACTCATCAGAATCCGGCAGAGGGTGTCGCGATCTTCAGGCTTGGCGATGACCTGGACGAGCGCACCGGGGCGCTGCTTCTTCATGTAGACGGGCTGGAGTGTAACGTCGAGTGCGCCGGCGGCGAACAGGCGGTCCATGGCATAGCCAAGGATTTCGGGGGTGGAGTCGTCGATATTGGCTTCGATGACGGAGACGGCGAGGGTTTCAGTGGCGCGCGTCGATTCGCCAACGATGAGGCGCAGGACGTTGGCCTGGCCGGGGAACTCCTTGGTGCCAGCGCCGAAGCCAGTGGACGAGATCGTCATGGCGGGCATGGGGCCGAAGCCCTGCGAAAGGGCGGCCATCAGCGCCGCTCCGGTGGGCGTTGTGAGCTCGGTTTCAGGCCCTTTGGCGTAGACGGGCTTGCCCTTGAGCAGAAGGGCGGTAGCAGGCGCGGGCACTGGCATGACGCCGTGGTCGGCCTCGACGGTCCCGGAACCGGTGTTGATCGGCGAGCAATAGACGGCTTCGATGCCCAACAGCTCTAGTCCAAGGCAGGCGCCGACGATGTCACAAATCGAATCGACAGCGCCAACTTCATGGAAGTGGACCTTCTCGATGGACGTGCCATGCACCGTAGCTTCGGCTTCACCGAGCACTTCGAAGACGCGGATAGCATTGCGTTTGGCGCGCTCAGGCAACTCGGCGGCCTCGATCATCTTGACGATGTGCGGCAGGTGACGGTGTTTCTTCTGATCATCATGCTCGACCGTGAAGCGAGTGGACATGATGCCCTGCATCTTGACGCGTTCGATGCGGAAGCGCGCACCGGTGGCGAGCGAATCGAGACCCTGCAGGAGGGATTGCTGGTCCGCGCCGGCGTCGATCAGCGCAGCCACGGTCATATCGCCGGCGATGCCGGAAAATGCGTCGAAGTATGAGATTTTCATGAGATGAGTTGAGGCAGGATGTCGCCCGCCTTGCCCCTGAGCGACAGGCTAGTGATGCCGCTCAACGGAGTTTCTTCAAGATTGATTTCGATGACCCGCGCGCCGGCCTGGGCCGCCATGGGGATCAACGAAGCGGCTGGATAGACCTGCGCGCTCGTGCCGATAACCAGGAGCAGATCGCAGTTGGAGACGGCCCGCTCCGCTTCTGCCCAGGCCTTTCTCGGTAACGGCTCGCCGAACCAGACCACGCCCGGCCGCACCAGCGCGCCGCATCCGCAGAGAGGCGGCAACTTGGGTAGCGGCACGCGATCGTCAGTGGACTCCGCGCCGCATCCGGTGCAACGGACACGCCAGATGCTGCCATGAATACTGGTCACACGACGGCTGCCCGATCGTTCATGCAATCCGTCGACGTTTTGAGTGACCAAGCTGAAATCCGGGGAGCTGTCTTCCAGCGAGGCTAATGCCCTGTGCCCCGCATTCGGTTCAACCTTTGCGAGCAGCGTACGGCGCCATTCATACCATTCCCAGACCAGTTTCGGATCGCGCGCAAAAGCCCCCGGAGTTGCCAGGTCCTCTGACTTGAATGACTTCCACAACCCGCCAGGCCCGCGGAACGTGGGCACACCGCTTTCAGCCGAAATTCCGGCACCGGTGAGCACGGCGATGCGCCGCGATTCACGGAGCCACTGTTGAGCCTGGGGGATCAAATTTCATTATGACCCGCGGCGGCGAGAGCCCGCTTGGCTTTCTCCAGTTGTTCGCCGGGGACGAGGACCCAATCGGTGTCGAACGTCGAAAGGGCAAAGACCGGCACGCCGGCCGCGGCGAGCGGATTCAAGACGCTGGCCAGGATCCCGGTGAGAGCGAAGTCGAACGGCCCGGCGAGTTCGATGCGTCGCCAGCCACCTTGCTTTCGCACACCACCCGGCACGATGGATTCCTCACAGACAATGGAGAGTTCGGCGGGAGTGCGGGTTGCGGACCACCAACCGTCCTCAGGGAGCCAGGATGGAATGGGGGCGGCGGGGAGGTCGAGGCGGCAGACGGCGAACCGCCCCGGATGGATATGGTAGTCGAGCCGTGGTGTCATTCGGCCTTGGCGACCTTGGAGAGGCCGTAGCGCGAGTCCATGTAGTCGCGCCAGCCATCGGGCGTCTCCAGGCCGGCGGTCAGCTTGAAGGCCCGGTGCCAGCTTCTGGCCAGGAACGCGATGCCGTCCTGGCGGGCTCTTAGCGCGAAGTCGTCCAACTCGGCCTGGTATGCGCGCGCATCGCGATCATTCACGTCGTACCAGAGATGGATGAGGGCGAAATTGGACCTGCCGAAGTTCTTGCGCATGACCATCAACTGGCGGATCAACTGCGACGCGTGGATGCGGCGCGGCGCTTCCTCACTGCGGCCGTCCAACATGCGCGCCAGGCGCAGCATACGGGGCCAGCCATCGAGCAGGTCCTTGCGGTCGGAGTAGGCACGAGTGAGCGGCGGCCGGGGCTTGCCGTCGAAGGCCTCGCAGAACTTGGCCTCGATGCCGTACATGAAGCCGTCGCCTTTAGTGGAGACCAGCATGGTGTCCACCGAAGGGGCTTCAGTCCGCTTGACCGAAAGCGGCACGCGTACGTCATACCAGGCGCGCAACGGCCGGTCCTCGTCGAAACCGAGCGCCTGGGCGAAGACTTCGATACCGCCGCCGCGCCAGGCCTCCATGAAGTTCAGGCACAGCGCCATGGACGAACCAAGCGAATAGACGTGGCCGGTGGCGCAGTCGGGCGGATTGAGTTCGCCGCCGGAGCCGCGCATCAACTGTGTGCGCGCCTCGTCGGGGAGGGGGACGCGGAAATTGTCGTTGAGGTTGACCAACTGGAGCAGAGGCACGCCGGTTTGCTCGTCCCGGCGGGTCTCAATCCCGCGGGCCTGGGCCCATTCGAGTTGTCGGTTTTCCAGAATGCGGCGAAGTCTCATAGGTGAACAGCTGCCGCAAGTAGGGTAACAGATTGGGAGCGAAACAGCCGCACCTAGTGACGGCCCAGCCGGCGTCGCGGGCCGCCAGGGCGGCATGAGAAGCTAGAACCAAGATGATGCGTTTTTGTCTGATGGTCGTGGCAGTAGGCGCGCTTCTTGCCCAGGCGCAGTTTGCTCCGGCGGTGGCTGAGTGGAATCGCGTAATCGAGCCGTTCAGGGTGGCCGGCAATGTCTATTATGTCGGCGTGGCCGATGTTTCGGCGTTCCTGATCACGACGCCGAAGGGGCATTTCCTGCTGGACGCAGGGTTCATCGAGTCCGCGCCGATCATAGAGAGCAACATCGCCAAACTAGGGTTCAAGATGTCGGACGTGAAGATGCTGCTGATCAGCCACGCGCATTACGATCATGTGGCCGGGATGGCGGCGATCATGAAAAGGACGGCGGCACAGCTCTGGGCGATGGAGCAGGAGCGCGGCCAGTTGCTGCGAGGCGGCAAGGGCGACTTCGCGTTTGGTGACAAGTACCCATTCCCGCCGGTGACGCCCACGCACACGTTGCACGACGGCGAGACGCTGAACCTGGGTGGCGTGACGATGACAGCGCACTTGACCCCTGGACACACCCGAGGCTGCACGACATGGACGACGGCGGTGAATGAGGGCGGGAAGCGGCTGAATGTCGTCATCCCATGCAGCATCTCGGCACCAGGCTATCAGTTGATCGGCAACACGAAGTATCCGGAGATCCTGGACGACTACGAACGCAGTTTCGCCAAACTTCTGGCGATGCCGTGCGATATCCACCTGTCACTGCACAGTTGGGACTTCGACCTGCACAAGAAGCTGAAGGCGTGGCGTGAGAATCCGGCGGTGAACCCCTTCATCGATGGGCAGGCGTTCGTTCAGTATGTCGAGCGTGGACGCGCTGCGGCGAGGGCGTCGGCGGCGAAGCAGCGAGGCGGAAAATCCCGCTGAGCCTGGGAGTGCACCCACCAGCCTTAGCCGATCATCCCGGCAATCTTTTCGCCGATGGCGAGGCTGGCGGTTGCGGCGGGGCTGGGGGCGTTTAAGACGTGGATGGCGGTTGGGCGCTGGATGATGTCGAAGTCCTCGACCAGTTGCCCGTTGCGCCGCATGGCCTGGGCGCGGACGCCCGAACCGCCGGGCGAGAGGTGGCGCTCCTCGATTTCGGGAACCAGCGTCTGGAGAGACTCGCAGAATAGTCGCTTGCTGAACGCGCGGCGCAGTTCGTTTGTGCACATCCTCAGGTGGCGTCCAGCGAACCTCCACAGCCCTGGGAAGGTGAGGGCCTCGGCGGCATCGTCCCAATCGAAATCGGTCTTGCCGTAGCCTTCCCGCTTCAGTGCGAGGGCGGCGTTTGGACCCGCTTCGATGCCGCCTCGCGCGAGGCGCGTCAGGTGGACGCCGAGAAACGGAAAGCGCTTGTCGGCGACGGGATAGATGAGGTTGCGCACAAGACGCTCGCCATCCGGAGCCAGTTTGAAATAGTCGCCGCGGAAGGGGACGATCTGGACGCCGGGGCGCTCGCCGGCGAGGCGCGCGATGCGGTCGGCTTGGAGTCCGGCGCAAGTGATGAGGAAGGAGGCGCGGAATTCGCCCTTCGGAGTTGTTGCCACCCAGCCCCCTTCAATCTGGCGGAGTTGGCTGACACCCGCCGACGTCACCACGCAGCCGCCGGATTGCTCGATCAGCCGCGCCAGTGTCTCGCAGTAGCCGGGGTAATCGACAATGCCTTCCTCGGGGACGCGCAATCCGGCGACGCCGGCGACATGTGGCTCGATCTCGCGCATTCCTTCAGGGGTGAGGATTTCGAGGCCCTTGAGACCGTTCGCCGTCCCACGCTCGAACAGGTCTTGGAGACGGGAAACCTGCTCATCCCTCGTGGCGACGACGAGTTTGCCGCAGATCTCGTGGCGGACGCCATGGGCGGCGCAGAACTCCGTAATCTGGCGGATGCCACGCACGGCGAGGCGGGCCTTTTCCGTGCCGGGGCGGTAGGCGAGTCCACAGTGGAGGACACCGCTGTTGTTGCCCGTCTGGTGGCGGCAGACAGCGGACTCCTTTTCAAGCAAAGTTAGGCCAGCGCCAGGGAAACGCTCGAGGATTCGCCAGGCCGTTGCTAAGCCGACGGCGCCTCCGCCGATGACAAGAAAGCTATGCTGCCTCATGAGCGCATGCCCGCGCACGAACCCATGATCATATCGTTACAGCGAGGGATATTGCGGCGGGATGCCGGCCAGGGGCCGGCCGCGGACCAGGGGTCCGCCCTACTGAGGCTGAATGTCCGGCCGGATTTCGATGGCTGAGAACATGCGCTGGCCCTTGACGCGGTCGCGGCGCCAGGAGTAGAACTCCGCGCCGCCGCAGCAGGTGCACGGCGCATCGGTTGCGATGTTCTCTGCGGCGAGGCCGGCCTGGACGAGAAGGCGGCGGTTGGCTTCGCGCAGGTCGATGGTGGTGCGCTGGTGGAGATCCGATCGTTCGGGGAAGATGGCCTGGAAACAAAGTCCGGCATCGGGATCAACTTCGAAGCAGCACGGGCCGATAGACGGACCAAAGGTGGCGAGCAGGTCACGGGGACGGCAGCCGTAGCGCTGTTCGAGAGTGGAAACCGAGTGCGAAGCGATGCCCGACGCGGTTCCACGCCAACCGGCATGAACCGCTGCCACGACATGCCGTACGGGGTCGGCCAGCAAAATCGGGACACAGTCGGCGGTCTTGACGGCGATGCGGGTTCCGGGCTGGGGTGTGGCCAGGGCGTCCGCGGAAAGCTGGGGATTCCATTCGGAGGCATCGACCAGCCTGGTTCCATGGACCTGGTGGAGGACGAGGTATCCGTCACCCGGCGCGGCGAGGGCCGTGCCGAACGAATGCGAGAGCCATACCTGGCTCAGCAGGAGCGGCGATTGCCAGAGTCCGTCTGGCGAGCGACGAAGCGTCACGCGGCAGGGTTCTTAGTCTGCGAGATCATGATGCGGCTCTTGAAGTCTTCGAGCATCGACTCGTCCAAACGAACCTCGGTCGGACGCTCGACCAGGCTCATCGTGTCGATCTTTTCCTGAAGCTTCAACAGGCCATAGAACAGGTTTTCCGGCCGCGGCGGGCATCCGGTGACGTAAACGTCGACGGGCACGACCTTGTCGACGCCCTGCAACGTTGCGTAGGTATTGAAAGGTCCGCCGACGCTCGCGCAGGCACCCATGGCCATTACCCATTTGGGCTCCGGCATCTGGTCGTAGATGCGCTTGAGGACCGGCGCCATCTTCAGCGTCACTGTGCCGGCGACGATCATCAGGTCCGACTGCCGCGGGCTGGGACGAAACACTTCGCTGCCAAAACGGGCGATATCGAAGCGCGCCGCCGAGGCCGCAATCATCTCGATAGCGCAACAGGCTAGGCCGAAGGTCAGCGGCCAGACGGAGCTTTTGCGCGCCCAATTGAAGACGTAGTCCACGCTCGTGACAAGAACACTGCGGTCGTTGGCGTTCTCGAAAGACATAGCTGTCCTGATTGTATCAGCACTCCGGGACCAGTTCGCCGCCCGGCTTCAGCGGATGGCAACCGGTGCGCCGCCCTTCAATTTGCTCTGGCGGGCGGCTTCCATGAACTCGAACATTTCCAGCGTTTCGGTCTCGGGGATCGGGGAAACGCCGGTCTGGAAGAACTTCACGATCTCCTTCAGCAGACCTACGTAACCCGAATAGAATTCTTTTCCGGTCTTGGAAATGATCGTTTTGGGCGTCACCACGGCGGCGCCGAAATCGGAGTAAGGACGATTGACGCGGATCGTGCCCAAACGGCCGTCGATCCACAGACCCGTCACCACGTCAGAGTCAGGGCTCGACGTCATTGTGACTTGCTTGCAGCCGGTTCCCATAAGCGTGTAGAGGACTTCGACTGTGTGAATGCCGTACCAGGTGAGTTCGAGCTCGTGGTGCTCTTCGGTCGGTCCGGGGCCCCATGCGATAGCGCCCTTCAATCCGGGCTGTTTCAGGCTGGCGACGCCCTCGCCAAAGCGGAGCGACGAGGCTGAAAACCACTTCACGTTATTCTGTTTGGCTACGCGCGCAATTTCGAGCGCATCCTTCAATGTGGACGAAAGAGGCTTGTCGATGAAGACCGGCTTGCCGCCCTTAGCGATCTCCCGGAACTGGGCCAAGTGCGGGCGGCCGTCGACGCTTTCGAGCAGCACGGCGTCGACTTTGGTGAGCAGCGTGGCGATGTCGGGGACGATCTCGACGCCATACTTGGTCTTGAGCTCCTCGGCGTATTTATCCACGCGGGAGGCCGAGGATTCAAGATCGGCGCTGCCGCCTTTATAGGCGGCAACGATGCGGGCGCCGGGGATGTGATTCGGATTGGAGGGGTCGTTCAGGACGGAAGCGAAGGCAGGGGCGTGGGAGGTGTCCGTGCCCACGATGCCGAGCTTGATCTGCGCCGCGCACGGTAGAGCCAGCGCCAGAAAGAGAACAAACCGCGAATAGGCCATGGCTGCATTGTACACTGATGGTTTCAACCGGTGGACCTCGCAACTCCCGTTACGTATCTGAAAGGTGTCGGCCCGCAGCGGGCCGTGCACCTGGAGGCGAAGGGTCTTCGCACGGCCGCCGACCTGCTCAGTTACGCGCCGTTCCGCTACGAAGACCGCTCAAACGTCAAACCGATATCTGAACTCGCGCCGGGCGAAATGGCGACCGTGCTGGCCGAGGTTCGTTCGGTCCACATGCCCAGATTCAGACGACGGAACATGGGACTGTTCGAGGCGTTCTTCACGGATGAGTCGGGAGCGCGGCTGATGGGCAAGTGGTTCAACGCCGCCTATCTGGCCAATGTCTTCGAACCCGGTGTCCGCGTGGCGCTTTACGGCAAGGTCGAATTCGATTCCTATTCGCGCGAACTGGCCATGATGCACCCGGAGCACGAGATCCTGCGCGGCGACGATGATGGCGACGATTCGCTGCATACAGGACGGATCGTGCCTATCTATGAAGCCGCCGGCAAGGTCAGTACGCGCGCACTGCGCACGATTCTGCGCCGGCTGATCGATCGTGTCGATGAAGTCGGCGACGCCATGCCGCCACACATCCTGCGGCGGCTGAAACTGCCGGGCATCGTGGAAGCGCTGCGCGAACTCCACTTCCCCGCCCCGGGCACGGACCTGCGGCTGCTGAACGCCTTCCGCACGCCGGCGCAGTTCCGCATGATCTTTGAGGAGTTCTTCTGGCTCGAGACGGGGATGACGCTGAAGCGGCGCCAGGCGCAGATCGAACTCGGCATTTCGTTCGAACTCACGTCGAAGGTGCGCGAGCAGATTCTGAAGATGCTTCCATTCAAGCCGACGGCGGCGCAGAAGCGGGTGCTCAAAGAGATCGCGCTCGACATGGCGTCGGCAACGCCGATGAGCCGGATGCTGCAAGGCGACGTCGGCAGCGGCAAGACGATTGTGGCGGCGCAGGCGGCCGTGATCGCGGTGGAAAGCGGGTACCAGGCGGCGCTGCTAGCGCCGACCGAGATTCTGGCCGCCCAGCACTACGCTAACCTGAGCCGGATTTTGGCGCCGTTGAAATACACCATCGCACCACTGTTTGGATCGATGGCGAAGAAGGAAAAGGAGGTGGCCAAGCGGGCGCTGGCCACGGGATTGGCCAAGGTCGCGGTGGGCACGCACGCGCTGCTGGAAGAGGACGTGGAGTTTCACAAGCTGGGACTGGTCATCATCGATGAGCAACACCGCTTCGGAGTCCTTCAGCGAAAGGCTTTGCAGCAGAAGGGCGTCACGCCCGATGTGCTGGTGATGACGGCGACGCCGATCCCGCGCACACTTGCCCTCACCATCTATGGCGACCTGGACGTTTCGATGATCGACGAACTGCCCCCGGGGCGCAGGCCGATCAAGACATTTCACAAGACGAAACTCGAACTCGAGCAGGTTTACAGCTTCGTCCTCGGACAGGTGCGGGCCGGACGTCAGGCCTATTTTGTTTATCCAGCCATCGAAGAGTCCGAGACGTTAGCGGTGAAGGCCGCGCAGAACGCGTACGAAGAGCTATCCAAGCACGTATTCCCGGAACTGAAAGTCGCCCTGCTGCACGGCAAGATGAAGCCGGCGGACAAGGACGCCGTAATGGACGGCTTCATGAAGGGCGAGGTGCAGGTACTGGTTTCGACGACGGTGATCGAGGTCGGTGTCGATGTGCCCAACGCCACGGTGATGGTGGTGGAAAACGCGGAGCGGTTTGGCTTGGCGCAGATCCACCAGCTTCGAGGCCGCGTGGGG
>CAZSBK010000062.1:0-31531 GCA_964604945.1 uncultured Candidatus Solibacter sp. | reverse complement strand
TGCCCGAATCTCCCACGAGTTCAGGTCCGGTATCTGCGCCACCGCCATGCCGGCCCGTGCGGCGTCGCCGATCTTGAATGCCGGAAGCGACATCCCCCAATACATGAAGTTCGAATTTTGGTTCTGTTGGACGTTCACGTATCCGCGCGATTTCGCCTTCAGCGTCATCGCCTCAATGTTCCGCTTCGCAAGGGCGGCCTTCACTTCCGCCTTCTTCCTCGCCGCCTCCTGAATCATCACCGCCGCCCGCGAGGTCGCCTTCCGGTTGTTCAGATCCTGCTCCAACTGCCGTAACTTGTCACGCGCCGCGTCCACCAAAAGCGTGTTCTGCCGGGCGATGATGTTCGCCAGGAGCGGGTTCTTCCGCGCCTCCAACTCGGCGATCTTCAGGTCCGATCGTGCCTGCGCCAGCGACGCCTGCGTCTCTTCTTCCTTCGCCGCCGCCTCCGCCTCCGCCTGCGCCACCTGTTGCTCGGCCTCCGCCAGATCCGCCTCCGCCTCCGTCTGAGCAAACTCCTGTTCAGTGGTATCGAACGTCGCCACCACGTCGCCCGCCTCGACGAGTTCGCCCGGCGTCCGCAGCGTCGTGATGGTCAGTTCGCGCGCCCCTGTCATCGGGGCAATCAACATCTCCGAATTACTCCCCTGCAACTCTCCGCGCGCCGACACCGTCAACGCTACATCGCCCCGCTTCACCGTCGTCACCGGCAAATCGAACGTCGCCGTCGGCGTAGCCGCCGGCTTTTCCTCCTTGGCCGTCGTCCAAACCCCCCATGCCACACCAACCACCGCCAAAGGGGCCACGGCCAGAGCTAATCCCTTACGAATATCGATCTTCATCGCCCCTTTGCCTCCGGCTCCAGCAGCGCCACTGCCGCGCCCGCCGCCAGCCCGCTCACCGCCACTTCATCCGGGTTCCGCGCCAGCACCTCCACCTCGCGTGGCTTGTAGCCCTTTGTATCCTGCACGTACACGATCGGCTTGCCGTCTCTCGTGAACACCGCCTTCGCCGGCACGCTGATCGCGTTTGCCATCCGTCGCACCACGATATCCATTGACCCGTTCATCTCCGGCCGCCATCGCGCGTCGGCGTCCGTCAACCTTGCGTAGGCCCGGAAACTGAACGTAATCGGCCAGTCGTTCGAGGCGTGCGCCATCGACGACAATTCGCTCAGTTTCGCCGCAATGGTCAGTTCCGGCAAGGCATCCAATCGAATCCGGACATCGTTGCCCAAGGCGATCCGCCCGCGGTCGATCTCTTCTACCCGGCCCTCCATCTCCAGCGTCTGCATGTCCGGTATCACGGCCAGCGTTCCCCCGGGCCATGCCTGGTCGCCCACTTTGAACGGCTTCGCATTCACCCACCCCGACGAATAGTTCGGCATGTACACGATCACGCCCGTCAATGGAGTCTTCACCTCCATCCGTCCCAGCCGGTCCTTCGACAGGTCGACCTCATACTGCGCCTGTTCCCGCACCCTGGCCAACGACGCCACCTTCGACCGGCTCGACGCCTCGTGCAAACTTACCGTCGCTTTCCGCACCCGCAGCGTGTTCTCCGACAGCCCCAAATTGATGCGCGCCTCTTCACCCTGAATGGCGCTCAGCAACTCCTGGCGGCTCACCTCGAGCTTGGCTCTCTCCAGGTCGTAATGCGCTGCCGCAAGATCCCGGCGGTCCGCTTCCGCCGTGATGCGCGCCTCAGCTTCAGCCTGCTCCAAAGTCGCCTGCGCTTGCTTCAACGCGGCTTCTTTCTCCTGCAACTGCTGGTTCGCCCCGCTCTTGTCGAAGCGGATCACCACGTCGCCCGCCTTCACCGGAGAGTTCTGCGGCGCAAGCCAAACGATTCTCAGGTCCGGCACGTTCGTTGGCGCCGTGATTTGAACTGACCGCTTGGCGCGCAGTTCGCCCCTACACCGCGTGATCACAAGGAAATCGCCCTGCCTTGCCGGCGCCGTCGGCAGACTCGTAGCCGCCTCCGCC
This sequence comes from uncultured Candidatus Solibacter sp., assembly GCA_964604945.1. Taxonomy (GTDB): domain Bacteria; phylum Acidobacteriota; class Terriglobia; order Bryobacterales; family Bryobacteraceae; genus PNKE01. The sequence goes on along the minus strand of CAZSBK010000062.1, from coordinate 29,548 downwards.
TCCCGCAGCCTCATCACCCCAAAGCCGCAGCCCACCACTGCCGCCAGCGTCACCCCATATTTCAACACGCGCCACACCATCACGGTTGCTACCCGCCCTGCTCAATGATCACTGCCGCCGACAGATCCGGCAGCAGGCGCACATCTCGCTTTTCGATCAGGTAACGCGCCGCGAACCGCTTGATCGGACTTCCTAGGTCCGCCGTTGCCACTGGACTCGCCGACAAAAAGCGTGCCGGCAGAACCAGGTCCGGATACGCGTCTAGCCGCACAGTCGCCCGCGATCCCGGTCCGAGTATCGCGCCATCGGGTTCGGCCACCGACGTTTGCACCTCCATCTCTGCCGGATCGAACAGCCTCAGCAACGCCTGGCCCGGATAGACCTGATCGCCCTCCTGGGCCGGTCCGCGCGACTCGCCCCTCCAGATCGACTCCAGCGCCACCATCCCCGCGTGCGGCGCCTTCACCACCAGCCGCGTCACGTTCGTTTCGGCCCTCTTCATCGCCACCGCCTGCCTGTCGCGCTTCAGTTCCACTATCCGTAGCGCCGCCGTATCCGCCTTCTCCCGGGACGCATGCGACTTCTTGAGCGACTCGATCCTGAACAGCGCCGCCGCCGCCTTTTCTTCGTTCTTCGCCCGCTCGATTTCGCTCAGCAACTCGTTCCGGCGCAATTGCAGCCGCGCCTTGTCCAAGTCCGCTACCGACGTACGGTAGTCCGACGCGCGTGTCTCCGCGTTCGCCCGGTTCTCCGCCCGCCGCTGATCGATCTGATGGTTCAGATCGTCGAGCTTGGCCTCCGATTCGCGGGCGCTATCCAGCTGCTGTGTCCGGTCAAACTCCGCTAGTATATCGCCCGGCTCAACCGCCGTCCCACTCGGAAGCACCTTGACGATCGTCAGCCGCCCGCCAGTCTGGCCCGCGATTGACGGCACGCGCACCGTGAACTCGCGCACCGCCCGGATGGTCCCCGTCGCCCAGACCTGCCTCTGTCCCGGCCTGGAAATGGGGGCCGCCGTTACCGTTGGCGGCGAGGCGGCTTGCACCGGGCCCGTCTGTCGCTGGCATCCACCCAAAGTGATAACCGTACACAAAAGTAAGGTGCGCCTGCGCATTTGGATCCGTCTTTCTTGGAATCAGACGTTTAGACTGATCGAATCGTTGATTAGTTCCGAAAAAAGTTGATGCCCTCACTGGCAGGCCGAGTCCGGCCCCGCCGCGTACTGTCGGCAAGTACGTGGATTCAGTGCAGCCACACGGCAGGACGCCTTATCAGCACTGGGCGACCTTCGTGAGAAACCACGCCAAGGGCGTCGTCGAGTGCGACTTCATGGTCTCGGTCACTGCTTCGATGCGCGTGTTGTACATTTTCGTGGCCATGGAAATTGGTTCACGCCGGATTCTCCACACCAACGTCACCGCCCACCCCACAGCCGAATGGACCCTCCAACAGTTCCGCGAGTGCCTGGCGTATGACCACCCCTACCGGTATCTGATCCACGACCGCGACTCGATCTTCTCCGCCAGCCTGGACTCCGAACTGAAGGGTTTTGGCTTGCGCGTCCTTAAAACGCCGGTTCGGGCGCCGAAAGCAAACGCGTTCTGTGAGCGGCTGATCGGGACGATTCGTCGCGAGTGCCTCGACTTCCTGATCCCGATCAACGAACGGCATCTGAGAATGATTGTCATTGAGTTCGTCACCCATTACAATCGCGACCGCCCACACTCCGCGTTGGGGCCTGGCATCCCGGAACCACCCCAGACCGTAGTTCCGGCCGGCCCACACAGACACAAGCTTCCCGCTGGGTACCGAGTCGAATCGAAGCCGGTTCTTGGCGGGCTGCATCACGAATACAGGCTGGAAAAGGAGTCTGCATAGCGGCGGACGGAATATTTGCGGACCACGCCGGTCATCTCCCGCGAAGCTCACATGAGCTTATTGCCGTGTGCCACCCGGCGCATTTCCTGATAGGCATTCCGGTGTCTCTTCTAGGACAATGAACGATATGGTTGTCGATATCGAAGGTGTCCAACTGCATCTCGCCCATCCCGACGAGATGCCGGTCCGCTGGGTCGGCCAGGAGGACGTGATGCGCCAACTACTGGCCGCCTGGCTGGTAGTGGACGAAGCGGACATGCCGATGAATCCGCGCCTCATCGGTAAGCCGGGCGTTGGCAAGACCACTCTGGCCTACGCGGCGGCGCAGCGGCTCGGGCGCGAGGTCTATGTCATGCAGGCCACCGTCGACACCAGGCCGGAGGACCTGATCGTTCAACCGGTGATCGATGGCCCTCAATCGTTACGCTACGTGGCCAGCCCCTTGACGACGGCGATGCTGCGAGGCGGTGTGGCAATCCTGGACGAAGGAAACCGCATGTCGGAAAAGAGTTGGGCCAGCCTGGCGCCACTGCTCGATGGGCGGCGCTATGTAGAAAGCATCGTCGCCGGAATCAAGGTGAGGGCGCATCCCCTGTTCCGCATCGTGGCTACGATGAACGACGATTCGTCCACCTTCGATCTGCCCGAATACATCCATTCGCGCTTGCAGCCGCAGATCCTGATCGACTTCCCCGAGCGCGAGGAGGAGTTGGCCATCCTGCGCGAGAACCTGCCGTTCGCCGAGGACCGGGCGCTGGACTACATCGTCGAGTTCCTCCAGCAGGCGCATGCCTCGGAGGAGCGCTACACGGTGCGCGACGGGATCAATATCGGGCGATATGCGGCCAAGCTGATGGTCGAGCCTACGCTTGGCGGCGGCGTCGAGCATGCGCTCAGTTTTTCGATCCGCCATACGCTCGGTGAAGAGGCGATGAGGTATGCCGGGCGCGCCTGACGACATCCCGAGCTTCGACTTCTCGAGCCTTGAGCGCGGGCCGGTCGAGTATGTGCCGGTGGTCCCGGGCCGGATGGAGTTCGCTCTGGAGGTCCGGCGGCGAATCCTGGCCAGACGTCCCGAGGTGGTGGCGGTCGAGTTGCCCGGCTGGCTCAGAGAGGGCTATCTGGAAGCGATCGGGCGGCTGCCGCGGCTCACCGCGCTGGTCTACCCGGAGGATGGCGAATCCGAACGCGCCGTCTATGTTGTGGTCGAGCCGGCCGATCCCTTTGTCGAGGCGGCCCGGACGGCTCTGGAAATCGGAGCCGAGGTGCTGTTCATCGAACCGGATGCGGTGGACCGGCCGCATTTGCAGGAGGATTACCCGGATTCGCACGCCTTGCGGTCGGCCGGACATAAGGCGTATGTGGACGCCTACCGCGTGCATCCAGGACAGCGCAACGGCGAGATCGAGGAACACGCCGCCGCCATCGCCTGGAAGTTGCAGGGGGCGGACCCGGAACGGCGCATGGTGGCCGTGGTTTCGCTGAATCTGCTCGACGCTCTCCTGGACGCCATGGAGACACCTCAGAACCGTCCAGCGAGGCGCTTGGCGCTGGCCGGGCCGGATCTGGTCAATCCACACCCGGATTGCCTCGGCCAAATCACGGTTGAGATGCCCTATCTTCAGGAGCGGTATGAACGGTTCCGGCAGCAACCCGATGCGGAGATGTACCTTGACCGCCGGCGGATCCAGTTTGACCTTCTGAAAGAAGCCGAGACCGACTATGAGGCCCAGACCGGCGACAAACTGGCGCACTGGCACCGGCGGGCGCTGGCCCGGTATTCGCGTAACCTGGCGCACCTGGACCAGCAGTTGGTGGCTTCGCTCTACGATCTGACGACGGCAGCCCGCGCCATCGTCGACGACAACTATGCCTGGGAGCTCTGGCGGCTGGCCGGGACATGGCCCTGGCAGCAGGAAAGCGCCGAACTGCCCACGCTGCGGCTGAGCGCGGACGAAATCTGGCTGAACACGCGCCGGATGAAACTGCGGCGGCGGCTGCCCAGGATGAAGCGGAGGCTGATGCCAAGGGGGCTGAAGCCGCGGCCGAAGGAGTCCAGGCCAGGCGAATGGGCGAGCCAGATTGATGGGACGGCCATCTGCAGCTATCCGCCCGAGGACCTGGTGATCGAGGAGTTTGGCCGGTTTGTGAAGCAGAAGGCCCGGTCCATGGTCAGCGAAGAGCGGATGCGAGTGGAGCCGTTCTCGACTTCGATGCTGGACGGCGTCGACATGCGCGAGACGATCCGCAACTGGCATGAGGGCAAGATTTACGTCAGGCGCCAGGACCGTTTCTCGGGCCAGGTCGGCGCCGTGGTGATCGTCTTCGACCAGGATCACGACGAGCGGTACGATTTCCTGACTACCTGGCTTGGGGAGCACCAGAACGAAAGTGACATGGCCTTCTACTCGACCCAGCCGTTTGCCCATGTCGTCGGGCCAGGCATTGGGCGGGCCGAGTACGGCGGGTTGATGATGACGTTGCCGGCGCGGCGGATGTTCGACGTCTGGCGCGACGCCGACTACGATTTCGCCGAGTCGCATAGCGAACGGCTCCTGCTGGCGGCGCTCGACTACTCGCTTGAACGCCATGTCGTCTATGTGGCGTCCAGGCCGCCCAGATCTATTTTCAAGTCTATTGCGGCGCACCTGGGCCGCAGCATCCTGTACGTGCCATCGGGGCAGTTGCCGGCTGGGAAGTTGAAGCGGCTCAGAGCGGTACACGTGCTCGACGGCTACGGCCGACGAAAGATCGCGCCGGACTACATCTGGTAAGGGAAACCGGGCGGCGGCGGTTCGCGTCACATCGCTGTTGGACTCTATGGCCGGGGTGTGCGCTTCGTTGTGCCGGCCCGAACCGCCATGGCCCAGCGATTCGGTTGATATACTGGAAGTTTGCCAAAATCCATGCCAACGAAGAAGTGGTTCGCCCTCACCCTGTTCGCCGCCTTGGCCTTGTCCGGCCACGCCACCGCGCAGCAATATGCGACTGGCCAGGCAGCCCGGCTCGCGATTGGACAGAAGCCTTTCGGCGCCGCCGATCCCGGCGCGTCCGACATCCTCCTGGGAGCGGTGAACGGCGTCGCCTATGCGAACAATACGCTGGTGGTGGCCGACTCCAACCGGGTCGGCGCCGAGCCGAACAACAACCGCGTGCTGATTTATCGGGATCTGGCCAACCAGGTGATCGGCCTGCGGGAGATGTTCCCGCAGAGCGATTCGCGGTGCCCGGCCTGTATCGGGACAGCGACCAACGTCTTGGGCCAGACCGACTTCGAGACGGTCACCTTCCCACAGACTGTGTCCCAGAAGACAGTCAACCGGCCGCTTGGCGTGGCCTATAACGGTCGCCTGATGGCGGTGGCCGACACCGACAACAACCGGGTGTTGATCTGGAAGAGCCTTCCGGCGAGCAACTCGACTCCCGCCGATTACGTGGTCGGGCAACCTGATTTCACGACGGCCAAGGCTACGCGCGGGTTGACGGTAAAGACGTTACGCGGCCCGCAAGGGGTCTGGCTCGACGATAGCGACGGGCTCTGGGTGGCCGACACGCAGAACAACCGGGTGCTCTATTACGGCGTTGTGAGCCAGAACCAACCGGACGCGAAGCTGGTTTTGGGGCAGTCGAGCTTCGGCAGCGACCAGCAGACCTCGCTGGCAAAGGATCCGGTGGTGCGGGCCAACACGATGCGCAACCCGGTTTCGGTCACCACCGACGGGAAATACCTTTTCGTGGCCGACCTCGGCTTGAGCCGCGTGCTGATCTGGAACTCGATCCCAACGTCAAACGGGCAATCGGCCGACGTTGTGGTGGGCCAGTCGGATATGGAAACAGCGGTCTCCAATGACGTCGAGAACCTGTGCGAGTCCAACGGCGTCGATGACGATGACGAACTGACCTACCCCGATTTGTGCAGCAAGACTCTGTCGCTGCCCCGGTTCGCACTCTCGGATGGCACACGCCTCTACATTTCGGACTCAGGCAACGACCGGGTGCTGGTCTACAACACAATTCCGACGGAAAACACGGCCGCGGCCGACATCGTGCTGGGCCAGCAGGGTATGGAAGTGAACCAGGCGTCCGACTCGGCCGAACCGGACCGCGTCGCGGCAACCGATTCCTTCCGCACTCCCGGCGCGCTCGCTTGGGACGGGAACAATCTCTTTGTCGCCGACGCCTTCAACCGCCGCGTGCTGCTCTATTCGCCGGCCGATTTCCCATTGCCGCTGACCGCCGTCCGCAACGCGGCCAATCCGTATGTCTATGCACAAGGCAGCGTTGTGCTGTCGGGCACGCTCGACTCGGACACGACGGACAGCAAGTTCGAGGCCAAGGGCGACAAACTGAAGATCACGATCGGCGACGTCAACGACGAAGATACCAATAAGACGTATACCGTGACGGTGGTCGCAGACGATACCTGGGACGATATCATCACCCGGTTCGTCGAGTTGATTAACGCCGGCGAGGGCGATCCCTACGTCGTCGCGCTGCCCAACTACACCTTCCAGGCGGTGATGCTGTACGCAAAGAATGCGGGCGAATTGGGCAACGAGGTTTCCCTGGCGGCCGAAGCGAGCCCCAGCACCACCACGGTCACCATGACGGCGTCGGGCACGGAACTGGCTGGCGGCCAGGACGCCGCGAAAGTGGCGCCTTACAGCCTGGTGACCATCCTCGGTGACAATCTGGTCGACACGACGTCGGAGGTCCAGAGCTTGGCCAAGGCACTGCCGACGACGCTGGCCAACACGCAGGTCTTTTTCGATGGAATCCAGGCGCCGCTCGTTCTGGTAGCGCCGGACCGGATCATTTGCCAGTTGCCAGTGGTGATGACGGAGTCGACCTCTGCCAGCGCCATTATCCGCACCGTGCGTGCCGACGGGCGGGTGACCGTTTCGACGCCTGCCGCGGTCCATGTGATCGAGCAGAATCCGAGCGTTTTTGCCGATGCCTCGCTGCCGCCGGCGCCTGGCGTCGCGTTCCATTACTCTTCAGCCGCCACGGCGACGGTTTCCGTCGACGGCAGCATCCAGCCCGGCGACGAAGCGACCATCGCCATCCGCGACCGCAAGTACGTCTACCGCGTGCAGGCCGGCGATACCCTATACAGCGTCCGGGACGCCCTGGTGCTACTGATCAACGCTTACGACCCCGAAGTGGAGGCGTTTGGTTCGGGCACCTTCAGCCGCGTCCGGCTGAGGGCGAGAATCCCAGGCCCGATCAGCAATGGGATTCCGGTCTCCGCGAAATCCACCGACGGCGGACTCCTCAGCACGACTGATGGATCCGTCATCATGACGGCCCTGAATACTGAACTGTGTTGCGCCAACGAAGCTGGAGCGCAGGTCACCGAAGACAACCCTGCGGTGCCCGGCGAGACGATCGTCGTGCTGGCGACCGGCCTGGGCCTGGTGGGTCCAGCGGAGGCGAAGAAGGCGATGGTGACCGGCCAGCCCTATGCGGGCCCGGAACTCAACGACGTCACGGAGTTCGTCTCCTCGATGGTTGGCGGCAAGACAGCCAACGTGCTGTTCGCCGGCCTGGTGCAAGGGCTAGTCGGGGTCTATGAGGTCCACCTGGAACTCAATACCGATATCCCGACCAACGCGATGACCAGCGCCTATATTGCCCAAAGCTACCAGATCTCGAACTACTTCAAGATCCCGGTCGTGAACCCAACCGAAGCGCAATAGGCGGGAAACGCATCCCTCTACTCGGGCCGCGGCCGGTGATGTGGCGCGAACACTCGTGTTTGCCGCGTCGCGACTCAGCACGACACCTGGCGAGGCATCTACATGAGTGTTAACGCGGTACGCAAAGTGCGTGCGCCACAACAAGTTCCGGCCAGTCCGAGATCCTCCACTTCTATGTCGCGCACCCAGCCTCCGGCTCACTCGCTGGTGCTGTACGGCTTGAAGCCCGCTTCCCGCATGGCCTGGCGGGCGCGATCGGTGTCTTCGGGGCGCGAGTAGAAGAACGCGCCGACACGCTCGCTCACAAAGATGAAGCCGCCGCGGTAGGTGTCGGTTTCAATCAGATAGTCGAGGCCGGCCGCGTCGAGCGCCGCCTCCAGCCGCTTTGCCTCTTTGAGCCGCCCGGCGATGAAGAGCAGGTCGAGGTCGATGTCGCCGAAGAAGTCGGAATTCCGAAGCATGAATTGGTCACCATTGTCGCACGGCCGGGCAGGAGAACAGAGGTCGAAGGCCGCCCGGGCTGCGTCTCCGGAAATCGCGGCCAAACGAACCTTGTGGCTTGGCGCGAAGGCGGTCAGGGCGGCCGGATCGGGCGGCAGGACGGGTAGGGCGGAGCTACACGGTGGGGGAAGAGAGATCGAAGACCGGGTGGGTGGCCGGGCCCGGAAAATCGCGACCAAACGAACTTCATTCGCTCACAAGTAGTTGATAATAAAAAAGATAGTCCCCATGCGAGGACTATCTTGAGATATCTACCGCGCCGCCTGGCGGGGTACGGAGATTGCTCTCCGGGCTATTGCTTGGCGGCGATGTGCAGGTTCTGCTTCGAGGCTTCGCCGTCCAGCTTCACAGTGACGGGAACGGCATCACCCTCGACACCATCGGGGACGATGACGCTCACCTGGTAGACGCCGACCGCGCCCTTGGCCAGTCCGGCGTAGCGGACCTCGGCCGGGGTCTCTCCAAGGATGACCTCCAGCCGCTTCACCAAGGTGTTTTCCACGTCAACGAGCTGGCCGATGGTGACGCCGGGGGTGACCTCGCCGAAACCGATACCGTAGAACGTCAACGTCTCGCCGGGCTTGGCGGGCCTCGTCGCGACACCCTGAACGGCCGATTCGGGCAGAGCGTAGGTTGAGCCGTCGTCGAGGACGGCCGAAGCGTACTGTGCGCCGGCGACCTGGAATCGCGCCGGGGCGTTCACTGCCGGATGGCTCTCCTCGACGGAGACCTTATAGGAGTCGCTGCGGCCGAAGGCGGTTTCCACAACCACCTCGCGGCGGCCGGGCTGGAGTCCATTGGGCAGCAGGACCCGGACCGTTTCCGGGCTGACGTAGGCGACATAGGCGTCGATGCCGTCAACGGCGACGCGCGTCCCTTCGAGGGCAGTGGGGGCAGCGCCATTCTCGAAGTCGGCGGCTTGCCAGGCGCGTTCGGCCGGGGCCAGGCGCTGGCCGCGGATTTCCATCCAGGCGCCGGGGGCGAAGGTCTTCGAGGAGCCGAAATCGGCAGGCGTCGAGATGCCGTTCAGGCTGATAATGGGCCGCTCGGCTTCGGTGGGATCCGGCGAAACGGGGGTGAGGAGTCGAATTCTGTTGTTCTGGCTGTCGCTGATGTAGACCTTGCCGTCCGAGGCGGCGACCATGGCGTTGGGGAAGCGGATTTCGGCGTACCGAGAATCGCCGCCGTCACCGGACCAGCCGAAGCGGCCATTGCCGGCGATGGTCGAGATGGTGCCGTCGGCGGCGACGACACGGATACGGCCGTTGAACGTATCGGCGATGTACAGCTTGCCGTCCGGGCCGATTTGAATGGTCTTTGGATAGAACAGGCGGGCGGCTGTCGCCGGTCCGCCGTCACCGGAAAAGCCCGGGGTACCGCGGCCCGCGACCGTGGTGATAATGCCGTCGGTGGAGAGCATCCGGATGCGGTGGTTCATCGTGTCGGCGATGTAAAGATTGCCGGCCGAGTCCAGAGTCAGCCCGATCGGGTTGTTCAACTCGGCCTCAGTCCCTTCGATGCCATCCTCACTCCAGCCTGCCGTGCCGGTGCCGGCGACGGTGGTGACGTGGTTGTCGGCGTCGATCTTGCGGATACGGTGGTTCTTGGTGTCGGCGATGTAGTAGACGCTGCCGGAAGCCACAGCGATGCCGTTGGGGTAGCTCAGCAGGGTCTCGTCGGGTTCAGCCGGATCGTAGTCGTCGTCTTCGGAGTTGATCGTATCGTCGCTATCGGCGTCGCCGGTCGGGTCGTAGTCGTCGTTTTCGTCGTAGCCGGAGGTGCCGGTTCCGGCGAAACGAGTGACTTTGCCGGCGGAAGTGAATTCCCAGATGCAATGGTTATTGGTGTCCACGTAGAACAGGTTGCCCGAGGAGTCGTAGGCAAGCGCGGTGGGGAAGGTCATCGTCACATCATCGGGCGTGGTCGTGTCGTCGTCGTTCAAGCCCGCATCGCCGCTTCCGACAATGGTGGTGATCGTTCCGCTGGAGATCTTCCGGATGCGGTTGTTGATCTGGTCGGCGATGATGAGTGAACCATCAGAGGAGATGGCGAGGCCGAACGGACTGTTGAGCTCGGCGCTGGTGGCGGAGGCTGAGTCGCCCGAGTAATTCGACGTACCGGTGCCCGCGATCGTGGAGATGACGTACTTCTGCTGCGCCAGGGCAACGGTAGACTGGCACAGAAACCCTGCCGCCATCGTCACGCTCATGGCGCTCCGCTTCCAGGATGACTTCAACATGATAATTAGCTGCCTCGAAAACTAAGCTTGGCCGTGTGCGGCAAAGACGTAGCCTGTCCACACGTACTCCCTGATCGTCAGACGGATGGGACGGCCAGCCGGTTTACCAGAAAACTTGCCGGTCCCACACATAAACCATTAGGGTACCACTGACGGCAGGGGGGGCCGGGCGAGCCAATATGGGTGAGATTCCCCGGACTCCGCCCGCACATACCTAATATGGAAACCGCGTCGCGGACCGCTCCCGTCCCGTTACGCTCAGACACGGAGACGCTGCATTGGCTGGCCCTTGTGCTGACCCCGGGGCTGGGGGCACGCAAGTCAGTGGATCTCATTGAGGCCTACAAATCGGTGGAAGCATTGTTCCGGGCGTCGTCTTCCGAGTTGCGAGGGTGTGGATTATCCGGACCGGCGGCACAGGCCATCGCCAGCGGCTGCGCCTTCGACACGGCGCTCCGGCTGCAAGAGCGCATGCAGGCCGAAGAGATCGGCCTTCTTACAATCCTGGATACGATCTACCCCGAGCCTCTTCGCCATATCTTCGATCCGCCGGTCTGTCTTTTCTATAGGGGGATGACGGATTGCCTGGAGAGGACACAGGTGGGCATCGTTGGCACCCGCCGCCCGACGGTTTACGGGACCACGGTCGCCGGACGATTCGGGCGCGAGTTTGCAGAGGGGGGCGCCTGCGTGGTCAGCGGCATGGCCAAGGGTGTCGATACGTCCGCGCACAAAGGGGCACTGGAGGGCGGAGGACCGACGATTGCCGTGTTCGGCTGTGGTGTGGACATCATCTATCCAACTGAAAACAAAAAGCTTGCCGAGCAGATCGCGGGAAATGGCCTGCTTCTGAGCGAATTTGCGCCTGGTTCGCCGGCCTATCCGCAGAACTTCCCCATCCGGAACCGGATTGTGGCCGGGTTGTGCGCGGGCGTGGTTGTAGTCGAGGGAAAGGAGTTCAGCGGTTCGGCGATTACGGCGCGGCTGGCGCTGGATCAGGGCCGGGAGGTGTTCGCCGTGCCGGGTCCAATCACCAGCGCGATGAGCTTTGGACCGAACACCCTGATTAAGCAAGGGGCGCAGCCGGCGCTCTCGGCCGAGGACGTGCTGTTGAACCTACCTCTTGTGGCTCGTCAAGGTCTGGCTGCGGGCAGGCAGAAAACGGGCGCCGCGCAGGCTCCGTCGCCGGTGGCCGCCCTTGCGGCGCAACTGCTTGAAATCATTCCAATTGAGTCGGCCATTCACCTGGACGCGATCCTCGATCTGCTGCCCGACAACTCTTCGTCCGAGATCATCGCCGCCCTGTTCGATCTCGAACTTCAGGGCATGGTCCGGCAACTTGCCGGAAGAACATTTGCTAAAGTATGGACGTGAATGTCGGGCAGCCGGGGGCGGACCGAAGCGTCCGAGCCGCGGGCTGAGGCATTCGATTCGTACAACTGAAAGCAAATATGTCGAAGAGTCTCGTTATCGTCGAGTCGCCGGCCAAGGCCAAGACCATTGGCAAGTACCTGGGGAAGAACTTCACGGTCAAGGCGTCTCTCGGACACGTCAAGGATCTACCAAAGAATGACATCGCGGTGGATGTAGAGCGGTCGTTCCGGCCCACGTACGTCGTCATCGAAGGCAAGAAGAAGCTGATCGACGAACTCAAGAAGGCCGCCAAGGACGTTGACGCCATCTATCTGGCGGCTGACCCTGACAGAGAGGGCGAGGCGATCTGCGCCCATTTGCAGGAAGAGCTTCAGCCCAAGCGCGGCTCCGCAACGACGATACGCCGGGTGACCTTCAACGAGATCACTCCCTCGGCGGTGAAGCGTGCCTTCGACCATCCCCGGCCCGTGGACGTCAACCTGGTTGACGCGCAGCAGGCGCGGCGGATTCTGGACCGGCTGGTGGGTTACAAGATATCTCCGTTGTTGTGGGACAAGGTGAGGCGCGGCCTGTCGGCGGGCAGGGTGCAGACAGTGGCGTTGCGGCTGATCGTGGACCGCGAGAACGAAATCCGGCGGTTTAAGAAGGAAGAGTACTGGTCGATCGAGGTCCATCTCAACGCCAAGAAGGCGCCTGTACTGAAGGCGTCGCTGGTGAAGCGGGGCGACAAGAACATCGAGATTCCTGACCAGGCGGCCTCGGATGCCATCGTCAAGGCGCTGGAGGGGACCCGGTACACGGTTGGTTCGGTTGTCACGAAGGAAAAACGGCGTCACGCGGTGCCTCCGTTCATCACGTCCACGCTGCAGCAGGAGTCGGCCAGGAAGCTGAAATTCTCGGTGAAGCGGACCATGATCATTGCCCAGCGGCTCTATGAGGGCGTCGAATTGGGCAAGGAAGGCTCGGTCGGTCTCATTACTTATATGAGGACCGATTCGACGCGTGTCTCCGAGGATGCTTTGACCGATGTGCGCGGGCTGATCCGGGAGCGCTTTGGCGAGCAATACCTGCCGGAGACGCCGAACTTCTACAAGACTAAGAAGGCCGCGCAAGATGCCCACGAAGCCATCCGGCCGAGTTCGGCGATGCGGGCGCCGGAGCTGGTGGCGAAGTACCTGGGCGAAGACGAGTTAAAACTGTACCGGCTGATCTGGATGCGATTTGTGGCTTCACAGATGACCTCGGCGGTTTTTGACCAGACCACGATCGAAGTGAATGCCCCGGGCAAGGATGGATCGGACTATCTGCTGCGGGCCACGGGGTCCGTGCCGAAGTTCGACGGCTTCCTGGCCGTCTACGAAGAGGGCAAGGACCAGAAGGATACCGAAGACGACGAATTGAAGAACCGCCTGCCCCAGGTGGAAGAAGGCGAGTCGCTCAAGTTCAAGTCCATTCATCCGGAACAGCATTTCACCGAACCACCGCCAAGGTTCAATGAGGCCACGCTGGTGAAGGAGTTGGAAGCCGACGGCGTGGGACGGCCATCGACCTACGCGGCGATTCTGTCGACGATCCAGGAGCGCGAGTACGTCACGAAGACGGGCGGCAAATTCCTACCGACGGAACTGGGCGAGATTGTGACCGAGCTACTGGTGGAGAGCTTCGATGACATCTTCGACGTGCGCTATACGGCGCGCATGGAAGAGGAACTCGACGAGATCGAGGAAGGCAAACTCGATTGGGTCGAGGCGATGACGGATTTCTATAAGCGGCTGAGCAAGGATATCGCCGAGGCCGAACGGTCGATGCGCGATATCAAGCGCATGGAAGAGCCGACGGACGAGAAGTGCCAGAAGTGCGGCCTGCCGATGGTGATCAAGTGGGGCAAGCACGGGCGGTTCTTGGCCTGTACGGGATATCCGGACTGCACCGGGACACGCGAACTGCCCAAGGCGCCGGGCGAAAACGGCGAGGGCGGGGTGGAGTTGGCCGAAGAGGGCGCCGAGGAGTATTGCGTCAACTGCGGCCGGCCCATGGTTCTCAAGAAGGGGCGGTTCGGCACGTTTTACGCGTGCTCGGGCTATCCGGACTGCAAAACGACCCGGCAGTTGGGCCAGGCCGAAAAGAAGCCCGATGTGGCGCTGGAAGAGAAGTGCCCGCAGTGCGGTCACCACCTAGTGGTGAAGCAGGGCCGGTTTGGCGAGTTCACCGCCTGCTCGAACTATCCCAAGTGCCGCTACATCAAGCAGCAGACCATTGGGGTGACCTGCCCGAAATGCGGCCAGGCGGAGTTGTCTGCAAGACGGTCCAAGCGCGGCAAGACGTTTTACGGGTGTACGCGGTATCCCGATTGCGATTTCGTGGCGTGGGCCAAACCGGTGAACGAGAAGTGCCCGGAGTGCGGGAGCTTGTACCTGGTGGAGAAGGTGACTAAGGGCGGGAGCATCATCGCCTGCCCGGAAAAGAGCTGCAAGTACAAGCGGGAAGTCGAGCCGGTCGCGGCAGGGGACTGAGGCGCCGTGTCGCTTCCGTGGCCGCGACCACGGCTCCGCCTGACGGGCGTGCCGGACCCGGCGGAGTGTAGCATGGGGAGTATGTGTAAATCCCCGCGTTGTGCCGAGTGGGCCCACTGTGTCCAGAATGGGCTGCAGGTGGCGGCCGCATGAACCTGAATTGGGCTCAGGCCGCGCTTGATGTCATCATTTTCTGGATGTTGACCACGCCGCATGAGTTCGCTCATGCCTGGGTGGCGGAGAAGTTGGGCGATCCGACGCCCCGCGCCGAGGGGCGTGTCACGCTGAATCCGTTGGCGCACGTCGATTGGATGGGCACCGTGATTCTGCCCGCGTTGACATCGCTTTTCGCGGGCGGCTTTCTTGGGTGGGGCCGGCCGGTGAACACGAATGTCGCGCGCCTGCGGGGCCACTACAACGGATTGGTGCTGGTCGCCCTGGCAGGACCTGCTTCGAACATCGTGTTCGCCCTGATCCTGGCAGTGATAGGCCAATTTTGGACTGACGGCGCCGAGATCCTGTTCCGTGCCGCCTACCTGAGCATTTACCTGGCGCTGTTCAATCTGTTGCCTGTGCCGCCGCTCGACGGCTCGAAGTTTCTGCTGGCCGCACGGATCCCACCCAAGATCTATATCGAAATCGCCCGATTTGGCTTCCTGGTCATTCTGATTGCAATTTTCTCCACGGGCCTCGGCCGCTGGATGTCGCAGGCCAGTTTTGTCACCGCATTGAAAATGTTCACTTTCTTCAGAGGTTGAGATGAGACAGATCCTTTGCATCGCATTGCTCGCCTGCGCGCCGCTAGCCGTGGCGCAGCGGGGTCAGCAGGACGCAGCCTATCGGGAGCGCCAGGCGGCGGTGAAAGCCGCCTACACGAAACACGAATTCCTGATTCCAATGCGGGACGGCGTGAAGCTGTTCACGGCCGTCTATACGCCGAAGGACACCAGCGAGCA
Organism: uncultured Candidatus Solibacter sp.; assembly: GCA_964604945.1. Lineage (GTDB taxonomy): Bacteria > Acidobacteriota > Terriglobia > Bryobacterales > Bryobacteraceae > PNKE01. The sequence continues at coordinate 14,388 of CAZSBK010000062.1, read as the reverse complement.
GTACCCGATGATGATGTCGCGGACGCCTTACAGCGTCTCGCCGTACGGTATCGAGAACTATCGCGCCGATCTTGGCCCTTCGAGCGAAAGGTTCCAGAAGGAGAAGTTCATCTTCGTCTTTCAGGACGTCCGCGGCAGGAACAAGAGCGAGGGGACGTTCGTGCACGTGCGTCCGGTGGTCGTGAACAAGCAGGGTCCGAAGGACGTGGACGAGGCGACCGACACCTACGACACGATCGACTGGCTCATCAAGAACGTTCCGAACAACAACGGGCGCGTGGGCATGTGGGGCATCTCGTATCCGGGTTTCTACGCAGCCATGGGCGCCGTGGACGCGCATCCGGCGTTGAAGGCGACGTCGCCGCAGGCGCCGGTGAACGACTGGTTCGTCGGCGACGACTTCCGCCACAACGGTGTCTTGTTCCTCTCCCACGCATTCAATTTCCTGGGCTTCTTTGGCCGCCCTCTACCCGAAGAGGCGCTGCTGCCTGGGTCGAAGTTCTCGATGGAGACGCCGGATGGTTATGACTTCCACCTGTCCGTGGGTCCTCTGGCGAACTACGACGAGAAGTACTTCAAGGGCCAGATCAAGTTCTGGAAGGACCTGATTTCGAACGACACGTATTCGGCGTTCTGGCAGTCGCGCGCGGCGAACCGGCACATGAAGAACGTGAAGCCGGCGATGCTGACCGTGGGCGGCTGGTTCGACGCCGAGGACGTTTACGGTCCGCTGAGCATTTACTCATGGGCGGAGAAGAACAGTCCTGGGGCGACGAACATGCTGGTGGAAGGCCCGTGGAGCCATGGCGGGTGGGCGCGTCAGGACGGGTCGATGCTGGGCAATGTCAGCTTCGCGTCTAACACATCGAAATTCTTCCAGGACGAGATCGAGTTCCCATTCTTCAACTACTATCTGAAGGGCAAGGGGGATGGTAACAAGCTGCCCGAAGCCTATGTTTTCGAAACGGGCCGCAACGAGTGGCACAAGTTCGATGCCTGGCCGCCGAAGGAAGGCAAATTCCGCACGATGTATTTCCAGCCGCAGGGCAAGTTGTCGAGCAGCGCGCCCACGGGCGTGGCCGCCTTCGACGAATATGTCAGCGACCCGATGAAGCCGGTGCCGTTTACGCCTTACATTACCAACCGGATGGACTACAACTATATGACCGACGACCAGCGGTTCGCCGCCGCCCGGCCCGATGTCCTGGTTTATCAGACCGAGGCGCTTGACGCCGATCTCCGGCTGGCCGGTCCGATGAAGGCGACGTTGTATGTGTCGACGACGGGGACCGATTCCGATTGGGTGGTGAAACTCGTCGACGTTTACCCGCCGAACGCTCCGGACAACAATCCGAATCCGGGCGAGGTTCGCATGGGCGGCTACCAGATGCTGGTTCGCGGCGAACCGTTCCGTGGCCGGTTCCGCAAGGGCTTTGACAAGCCGGAAGCGTTCACGCCGGGCAAGGTGGAGAAGGTCGAATTCGAATTGCCGGACGTGTTCCACACGTTCCGGAGGGGGCACAAACTGATGGTCCAAGTGCAGAGCAGTTGGTTCCCGCTCACCGATCGCAACCCGCAGAAGTTCGTGCCGATCTACGAGGCCAAGACGACGGATTTCCAGAAGGCGACGCAGCGGGTCTACACCGGCGGGCAGTCTCCTAGTGCCCTGGTGGTACGGGTACTCGACTAGCCCAGAGGATGAGCAAGGTGGCGGCGGCGATGGTGACCGCGCGGGGTATCCCGAGCGACTTTTCGCTGCCCGCTTCCAACTCTTCGTTTTCCCTGTAGGGCGCCTTGCCCTTGAACAACGACATGATCATCTGGCCGGTGTTGCGCAGCGTCTTCCTGAATCGTCCGCGCACGATCACCAGGATGAGCGCCGCGATGCCGCCGAAGATGGCGTCGAAGATGAAGATGGCGAGCAGATTCTCGTAGCCGGCGAGCGCACCAACGGCGGCCATGATCTTGACGTCGCCTCCGCCCAGGAAACGCAATGCGAATAGCGGCAGGAAGAGCAGCGCCGCCACGCCAAATCCGATTGCGGTAAATTTCAGCCCGGCCAGGCCCGTGCAATACGTGTTCAGGGCCAGCCCGGCGGCGATGCCGCCGAGGGTGAGCCAGTTGGGAATCGAGCGCGAACGGATGTCGCTCACGGCGGCGGCGAGGACCATCAAAAGAAGGGCGACTTCGACCGGCAGCGGAAGTAGTTTCATACGGCGTAGAATTCCTATATGGCTTTCTATTCTCGCAGGGACTTCGTCGCCGCTGCATCCGCAGTGGCGGTCAGCGCAAAGAGCTTCGCCCAGGTGAAGGGCGCGAACGAGCGGCTGAAGATCGGGATCATTGGTTGCGGCGGCATGGCCAGCGGGCACCTTGACGGCCTCCTCAAGGGCAAAGATGCGATGAACATCGAAGTGGCCGCGGTCTGCGATGTCTACGATAAGCGGCGCGACAACTTCGCTCAACGCTCGGGCGGCAAGCCCTATAAGAACTACAAGGAACTGCTCGACGACAAGTCGATTGACTACGTCCTCATCGCCACGCCCGAGCACTGGCATGCGCAGATCACGCTGGATGCGCTCGACGCCGGCAAGCACGTCTACGTTGAGAAGCCGATGACGCACACGATCGAGGAAGCCAAGAAGGTTATCGCCAAGCTGAAGCAGTATCCCGGCCGGAAGTTGCAGGTGGGTGTCCAGGGCATGTCGGACGACAGTTATGAAGCGGCCTGGGAACAAGTGAAATCAGGCGCGCTCGGCAAGGTGGTTCTCTGTCAGATCGATTACTCCCGCAACCACCGCGACGATTTCTGGTCAGCGCCGTTCTACAAGATCGACGAAGACGCCAAGCCGGGCGTCAACCTCGATTGGAACATGTGGCTTGGACCGGCTAAGAAGCGGGCATGGGACCCGGAACGCTACTTCCGCTGGAGGCGGTATTGGGATTACTCGGGCGGCATCGCCACCGATCTCTACATTCATCGCTGCACTCGCCTGATCAAAGCCCTCAACCTGCAATTCCCCGAGTTCGTCGTCGCCACGGGCGGCAAGTTCGAGTTCACCAAGTCAGTCGCCGAGATTCCGGATACGTTCAACGTGCTGGCCGATTACCCCGGCGGACCGACGATGCAGTTGATCTCGACGATGGCAAACGACACGCCGGTCCAGCACTTGCTGCGCGGGCACCATGCCACGTTGACCTTCGACCGCAACGGCTTCACCATCACGCCGCAGCGTGACTTCCAGGCAGAGGCCAAGACGTTCACGTATAAGAAGACGGGCGCAGAAAACGTCGTGTACCACCACCGGAACCTGCAGGCCGCCATCCGCAAGGGCGACGCTCTGAAGTGCGACGCCAACCTGGGCTACTACGGCGTGGTGATCTGCGAGATGTCGGTGGAGTCTTACAAGAAGCGGCAGTACCTGAAGTGGGATTCATCCGCTCAGAAGGCCCGCAAGGCGTAATACGGCCATGAGGACCCTGCTGCTGGCAGCCATGCTTATGACCGCAGCCAACGCTCAGCCGGCCTGGGATCTTCTGCTCAGAGGCGGCCGCGTGGTCGATCCGAAAAACGGAGTTGATCGCGTGGCCGACATCGCCGTCAAGGACGGCATCGTCGCGGCCCTCGGCCCGAGGCTGGATGCGGCGAAAGCAGCCAAAATGCTGGATGTGACAGGCCTGGTGGTGACGCCGGGTCTGGTAGACATTCACGTTCATCTGTTTCACACGACTGGCATCAAGGATGCCTGGGCCGGCGACTCGAGCGTGCGGCCCGACGATTTCAGCTTCCGCACCGGCGTCACCACCATGGCCGATGCCGGCAGCGCGGGCTGGCGCAATTTCGAGACCTTCCGCCATACGGTGCTCGACCGGGCGCGCACGCGCGTGTTCGCCTTTATTAACGTCGCCGGGCTGGGCATGGTGTCGAACACGGTCGAGCAGCACCCGGAGGAGATGAATCCGGCCGAGATCGCGCGGCTGGCGAAGAAGCACGCCGATGTTGTTGTTGGGGTGAAGACGGCACATTGGGAGTCCGGCGAATGGACCGCGGTTCAGAAGGCAGTCGAGGCGGGCGAGTTGGCGGGGTTGCCGGTGATGGTCGATTTCGGGTTCTTCAAGAAGGAGCGGCCCTTCTGGGAACTGGTAACGAAGAAGCTCCGTCCCGGCGACATCGCCACGCACTGCTTCCGCGCGCCGGTGCCGTGGATCGGCGAGGATGGCAAGGTTTATTCGTACTTGAACGAAGCGCGCAAACGCGGCGTGAAGTTTGACGTCGGCCATGGCGGCGGAAGCTTCGCCTTCCGTAACGCTGTGCCGGCCATCGCGCAGGGGTTCTATCCCGATTCGATTTCAACCGACCTGCATACCGGCAGCATGAACGGTTTCATGATGGACATGCCGACCACGATGTCGAAGCTGCTGGCCATGGGGATGCCGTTCAATGAAGTGATTGCCACGTCGACTTACAAGGCCGCCGCGGTGATTGGGAAGAACGATCTCGGGCACATCGCCGTGGGCGCGCCGGCGGATATTGCCGCGTTCCGGCTGATGGAAGGCGACTTCAAGTTCGGCGACTCGGATGCGGGGACGGTCTCCGGCAAGCAACGGCTGTTCTGCGAACTGACGCTGCGCGAGGGCGCGGTGGTGTGGGATTGGAATGCACGATCGGGCAAGGACTACAAGCTGCTGGGGCCGGCGTATGGCGTGCGCGAGGGGGAGTTCATCGTGCCGCCGCCGAAGAAGTAGCCGTTCGGGGCACCCCAACCGGAGGCGGGACTGAAAAGCCTCGCGCGGCCTGAAAGGGCACCCCACTGGGAGGCCGCCTCCTCTGCCCCATAGGCGTTAACGTCAGCCAGGCTCAAAGGAAAGTCCGCGCTGTATAAATGCGGCACTCCGTCAGTGAACGCTGGGCCACCAGGGACTACCTGTGCGCCGTGGCGTGGTGGTCGTTGGAGCGTCCAACGGTGGCCTTGCTCCGAATAGTGGGTATCACTCCTTTCGGAGTGCCGCAACAGGATCGACCTGGGCAATCCTGCGCGCGGGGAGCCAACTGGAAAGCAGCGCCGCCACGAGCATCACACCCGCGACAGAGGCGAAGATCGCGGGGTCGTTGGGTCGCACGTGATACAGAAGGCGCGCCATCACACGTCCGAGGACACATGCTCCGGCCAAACCTGCACCGAGCCCAATCAGGCATATCCGGAGACTGCTGACCGTAATGGCTCGAACAACTCGCTCCGGAGTCGCACCCAGAGCCATGCGGATAGCCATCTCCGGCGTCCGGCGAATGACCGAATACGACACCACGCCGGCCACGCCCACCGTGCCGAGCGCGAGCGCCAGCAGAGCGAACGAACCCGTGAGAAATGCGTTCAGGCGTTGCGGGGCGGAGTTGGCGCCCAGCAAGTCTTCTAACGGCCGCACATCAAAAATGGGTTGCGCCGGGTCCAAGCTGGCCACGGTACGCCGCAGGGCCGCCGCCAGTTGAGCCGGCTCACCGGGCGCTCGAATCACGATGAAGAAATCTCGCAGGAACCATGACGCCACATAGGCCGTGGGCGCAGCATCTTCCGCGAGAGTGCTTTGCCGCACGTCGGCCACTACGCCCACCACAGTGGCGGGTGGGCTGTCTCCGAACCGGACTTGGCGTCCGATGGGGTCCCGCCCATCCGGCCATAGGCGAAGCGCCAGACCTGCACTGAGGACCGTGGATCGGGCCGAAGGAGACTGATCTCGTTCATCAAAGAGGCGGCCCCGGCGTAATGGGATCTTCAATGCCTCGAAATACCCTCGCGTCGCCATCTGAAAGGTGGCAGCGATCTTCTGTTTCGATGGCGGACCGCCTTCGGCCGTCCCCGTTGACATGGTTCCCCCGAACCCCGCAAACGGTGCGTTGCGGACGATGCCGGCCGCCTGCACGCCGGGCATCGCTCTCAGCTCGCGGTCCAGGTCCCGGTGAAAAGCGAGCGTTCGGCCGAAGGAATACTTGGCCGCAGGCAGGCTCATGCGCGCCGTCAGCACGTTCCGCGGCTGAAACCCGGGGTCCACAGTCTGCAAACGCTGGAAACTGGCCAACAGCAGACCGGCGCTCGCGACCAGCATGGATGCGAGAGCGAATTCACCCGCTACTAGGGCATGGCGCAAACGCGAGCGGCCGGAGCCTGACGCGCCGCGGGCCTGCCGGATGCTGCTCTGGACCTCCAGGCGCGAGGCCACCCATGCGGGCGCGAGTCCGAACGCCAGGCCTGTCGCAAAGGTGAGAGCGATAGCCGCACCGAGCACGTGAAGATCGAGTGAAAGCTGCGCTGCGCGAGGGATGTTCGCCGGCAGGATGACCCGCAGGCCTTTCACTCCGAGCAAGGCTAGCAGAATTCCGGAGGCGCCGCCCGCGGAAGCAAGGACCAGGCTTTCGGTGACAAGTTGCCGAATCAGCCGCCCGTTGCCCGCGCCGAGCGCCTGGCGGATTCCGAATTCCTGCACGCGTGACGACGCGCGCGCCAAGAGCAGATTCGCCACATTGATGCATGCCACAAAGAGCAGCAGGCCCACCGCGATCATCAGAACGAGCAGCGCGGAGCGAGTATCCCGATCGACGATCCAGTCTATAGCCGGCGCCAGCCGCACGCGCCAATCCCGAGCCATGTCGGGGAATTCGCGTTCGAGTTGCACCGCCAAGCGATTGAGTTCGGCTTCGGCTTGGCCCGCGGACACGCCCGGCTTGAGCCGTCCCAACACGACGACGATGTGGTTCCCGCGACTTTGCCGGGATGGATCCAGCGTCAGCGGCTCCCAGATATCGATATCGCTGGCGAAACCCATGTCGGCGGGCGCGATGCCGATTACGGTCCAGTTTTCGCCGTTGAGCGGAATCGCGCGGCCGACCAAGTCGGGATTGCCCGCATACCGCTGCCGCCATAGGCGCTCGCTGAGCATGACGACGCGTGCCTGGCCCGGCGCATCCTCGCCCGCGGCGAACGCACGGCCGCGGATCAGTTGGATGCCGAGTGTGTCGAAGAACCCAGCCGTCACCGCAAGGCTCCGGACACGCTCGGGGTCGCCTTGACCCGTCAGGCTGGCGTTTGTCCCCATGCTGGCGACAAGGGAGTCAAAGCTGGTTGAACGCTCACGCCAGGAACGATAGGTTGGAATCGACGCCGAGAACTTGGGGATCGACAAACGGTCGTTCTTTTCCCAGACTCGCACCACTCGGTCTGGGTCGCGGTAGGGCAGTGGCCGCAGCCAAACCGTCCGGACCATGCTGTAGACCGCGGTCGTGGCTCCGATGCCCAGCGCCAGCGTCAGGATCGCCGCCGCAGTAAAGGCGGGCGTGCGCCGCAGCGATCGTATGGCATAGGCAGCGTCGTCAAACAGATCTTCCAGGGCTTGCGGCACGTCCGAGTTGCGGGTCCTCTCCTGGTAGAGCGTAGCGTTGCCAAACTGGCGGTTGGCAAGTTGACGCGCGTCGGCCTTCCTGTAGCCTTCAGCTATGAGTTCGTCCACGCGTTCTTCGATGTGGAACCGAAGCTCATCGTCGATGGCCTGCGAGATTCGTGTCCGGCTGAAGAGATTGAAGAGACGATGCCTTAGCGCCATGGGTGGGGCCTTCCGGCTATGCGTACCGAAGCGCGCGCGAAACGCCCTTGGTGAGTCGCTCCCAGCTTTCGCGTTCGACAACGAGTTGCTCCTCGCCTTTGGGAGTCAACGAATAGAACTTTGCCTTGCGGCCCTTTTCAGTCACGCCCCACTCAGACCGCACCCAGCCGTCTTGCTCCATCCGATGGAGGGCAGGGTAAAGCGAGCCTTCCTCGACGCGGAGCAGTTCCGCCGAGGCCTTCTGGATGTGGCTGGTAAGCGCATAGCCGTGCATCTTTCCGCGCGCCTCGAGAGCCCTGAGAACAAGCAGTGAAAGAGTCCCCTGGAGAATGTCATTGTTCTGTTTGCTCATATGTGCCCTAGCTACCTAGGCATGATATCGGATAGACGCATCTGAAGTCAAGCCATACTCAACGTTACTGGTGGATCCGCCCGCACACGCGCCGCAATACAATCTGGCATCGAGAAGATCCATAGCGCGGTGCCATTAGAATCACAGGCTGCGCTGTCGGGCCCAGCAAGGGAACGAGTAACGGCGTTTCGTTTAGTAACCCGCGATCGGGCGCTCAATTTAACGCCTGTGCTCCGCTCTCCCTCCGCCAAGTGCTTGTGGGTGTTGTTAGCCACGGAGGCTGGACAGTGACGCAGGAAACGTGTTGGCAAGAATGCCAACACGGCTGACCTGGAGGTCCGCGCCACGAACGACGGGTTGAAGCCCTTTGCAGGTTGAATGCCTGCCCCACAATGCCGATTACCGGGGCCGGAGGCGTGGCCAATCGAGTTCGAAGCCCTGGCGCGTCAGTGATGATTGGAACTCGCGTAGGAGTTTCTCGGTGTTGCGGACCTGGCGCGGGGTGAGTTTGCTCGATATGCAATGCGCGGCCACGGCGCCGGCGGCCTCGCCGATGTTCCATTCCGAGGGATGCACGCGGAAACAGCCGTTAGTGATATGCGTCACCCCCAGGTTCTTGCAGCCGGCCAGCAGGTTGTCCATGCGGCGCGGGATGAGCGCGCCCAGGGGAATCTGGAAGGGCAGAGAACTGACGTCGATGTAGTTGTCCCCGCCCGACGATGGGTGCAGGTCGATGCGATAGCTGCCGACGCCCACGGTGTCATTGAAGCGCTCGGCGGTGACCTCTTCCGATGACTTGCCTGTCGCCTTCATGCGCGCCTGGGTTCCGACATGGCGGTCGACGACGGTGAACTCGGCGCGGATGCGGCGGGATTCGCGGATGTAGGGATACATTGCCAGCCCGTCTTCGGTCCCCGTGATGTCGGGGCGCAGGCGAAGGCCCTTCCAGCCCTGGCCGCCGTCGGGGCGCGGCGCTTCGGTCTGCATCCAGTAGACGAGCGAAAGGCTCAGGTTCTTGCCGCGCTTCAGGTGGCGCGCGGCGTCGGCTTCGGTGCCACCATAGAGATTGCCGAGCCAGTAATCGTTTTGCGGCCAGTTCACCAGCGTCACGCTCTCCTTGCAGAAACCGGGCTGGAAGTTCTGCTGGCGCACGATACGGCGGTAGATCCAAAGATTGACAGCGCCGGCGGGGATCGAGTCAATCGTCGGATCGAACATCAGCGCTCGTTCTTCGAGCGTGACCGGGTTCGACATCAACCAACTCAGCAGCTTGCCCGGCCAGGGTGGCCTCATTGCGGGCACGTAGCCGCGCCAGAAGGCGTATTCATCGGGTTTGTCGATGGTGTGGTCGGCGCCAGGTTCGTAGCCCAAGGCGAAGCAGACGGTAAATGCCTGATGGTTGTCCGGCTGAGCAGCGGCGGGTGCGTTCAATTCACCGGTTTCGCTGGCAGGCTCGAAGCCGGTGACGAACTCGGTTCCGGTCAGCGGCAGCAGGTCGCCGATTTCGGTGGCGTCGACGAAGTAAGCGGCGTCGATCGTCTTCACTGAGCCGGTCTCCAGACTCTTCACTCTGACCGAACGAACACGCGTTCCCTCGACATCGGCGGATTCCGGTTTGTGCTGCCGCAACAGGGCCAGTTGGCCGGCTGAGACGTACGGCGCCAGCATCGCCTCAAGCACGGCGAGCGAGACCTTGGGCTCATGCGTGAGGACTGAGACAGATCCGCCGCCGGGGTTCAGCCGTGGATTGTCCAACGCCTCGCGGGTGAGCGGATAGTTGTCGCGGTAGTAGCGGCGGACCGATTCGCGATAGGCGCGATAGGCGCGAGTTGCGCCGAACGATTCGATCCAGGGGTGTTCGTCGGGCGGCACCGCCTGCGAGGTCAACTGGCCTCCGATCCAGGCGGTCTCCTCGGTCATGACCACTTTCATGCCGCTCCGTAGCGCGGCTAGGGCTGCCGCGCAGCCGCCCGTGCTGCCGCCGATGACGGCGACGTCGCAGCGGATGGAGTTGGACACGGCCCAGGACGGAGCCGAAACGGACAGCGCGGAAAATGTTTGTAAAAGTGTGCGGCGTGAAATCCGGTTCGTGGCCATGCTCATACGCTATCATTCTGAGTGGATGGCGGTGATTACGGTCTCCGGCGAACCTGGCTGCCGTAGCGGCGAGGTGGCCGGCCTCATAGCTCAGAGTTGTGGCTTCCAGCGGATCAGCGCGGGCCGGTTGGACGCGATGCTGGAGGAGGAGTTTGGTCCAGCGGCCAGCTTTCCCGAGAAGGCCTGGCCGGCGATGGCGGCCTCGATTCTATTGCGTCATTCGACCGACAGTGATCTCGTGGTGGGTGTTGACGGAGCGGAGAACCTCTTCCGTAACTATCCCGGCCTGCTGAGAATCCGTATCGTCGCGCCGAGGAACCGCAGAATCGGCAACGTCATGCTGGACGACGGCCTTGACCGGCCCGCGGCGCGGCAGCAGTTGAAGATTCGGGAACGCGCCGCCGGAGTCACGCGCAAGGCCAGATTTGGACGTGCGATGGCGGCGCCGGACTCCTTTGATCTTGTGCTAAACGCCGAATCGATGGACGGCGGCCACTTGGCGCAGATCGCCGCTTCGGCGGTCGAGGTGAGGTCGCTGAGGCAGTATGGCCTGTTGTCGAAGGCGGCCGAGGCCCAGCAGCAGTTTCAACTTCGCCTGCAACTGTCCAAGGAAGGCATCCACCCGAAGGGCCGGGCCGATTTCAGGCGTGCGCAGTTCTCGCATCCCAGTGAAGAGATCTTCGCCAACCTGTTGGACTTCTATCGCATCGAGTGGGAGTACGAACCCAAGAGCTTTCCCGTCGCCTGGGACGAACAGGGCAGAGTGCTCGAAAGTTTCACGCCGGACTTCTACTTGCCCGAATCGAATCGATACGTCGAATTGACGACCATGAAGCAATCGCTGGTGACCAAAAAGAACCGCAAGATCCGCCTGTTGCGCGAGATCTATCCGCAAGTGCAGATCCAGGTCTTCTATCAGAAGGACTTGCAGGACCTGATCTTTAAGTATGGGCTCGTCGAACAGAAGGCTGAGTAGGGCAAGCGATGAAGGTACCATCGGCTCCAGCCATCGAACGGGTCCTTTTCAACGAAGATGAAATCCGCGACCGGATCCAGCAGGTCGCAGCTGAGATCAGCGACCGGTATCGCAACGGTAACTTGAAGATGATCGGGGTGCTGAAGGGCTCGATTTTCTTCCTGACGGCGCTGGCCCGCGAACTGTCGATTCCGGTGAAGATCGACATGCTGGCGATTTCGAGCTTTTCAAACCACTCGGGCGCACCCGGCGTGGTGCGGATCGCCAAAGACCTGGATGATTCGATCGAAGGCGAAGACGTGATGCTGGTCGAAGACATCGTCGACACAGGGTTCACGGCCCGCTACCTGTTGCAGACGCTGGCCGGACGCGGTCCGAATTCGGTGGCGATTTGCACGTTGCTGGATCGGTCGGCGCGGCGCATCGTACCGCTGAAGATCGATTATAGGTGTTTCGAGATCCCGGACCGGTTCGTGATCGGCTTCGGGCTGGATTACAAGCAACTCTACCGGAACCTCACCTACATCGCTGTTTTGAAACCCGACCGGAACGGATAACGGGCCGTCAGTTCTCCTGTTCGGGTTCGACTACGACCTTGCAGGCGCCGCCTTCGAATCGCATGAGCATCTCGAAGGCGGATTGGATTTTCGACATTGGCATGCGGTGGGTGAGCATGGGCAGGAAGCGGTCTTTGTGCTGCTGGAGCAGGTCGAGCGCCGCGTGGCCCTTATTGTTGGACCGCCGGACGCTGGCGAAATACAGCTCCTTACGGCGCATGTGATGGAAGTCGAAGTTGTCGAGGCGGCGGGTCTGCGGAACTCCGGTAATGACGACGCGGCCGCCCGGACAGGCAACATACATCGATTGGTTGACGGTGTCGTCCTGCGAGGCGCAGTCCACCGAAAGATCGACCCCGCGTTGGCCGGTTTCGCACAAAATCTGTTTGACGGGATCGGCTTGACTGGGGTCGATGACCGCGTCAGCGCCCATTTGAAGCGCGATCACGCGGCGGTAGGCGACCGGCTCGACGCACCAAAGCCGCGAGATGCCGGCGAGTTTGAGTGCTGAGATCGTCGTCAGGCCGATAGGTCCGGCGCCGAAGACCGCAGCGGTATCGCCGAGTTTCGGCTGAACGTAGCGAAACGAGTGCAGGATGATCGAGATGGGCTCGTATAGGGTCGCCTCGGCCAGGCTCATGGATGCGGGCAGGGGGAGCAAATTGGCGGCGGGCAGCGTCACGTGGTCGCGGAAGAAGCCGGGTACGCCAGGATTACTCATGAAGGTGACGTTTTCGCAGAGATTATGAAGTCCCTTCATACACCACTCGCAGTGGTAGCAGTAGATGGGCGGCTCACAGGCGACGCGGTCGCCGATCGACCAGCCGGTAACGTCTTCGCCCAGGGCGGTGATTACGCCGGCCGGTTCGTGGCCGAGCACCATCGGGTACACTGACTCGTTATCGCCGATGTGGCCGTCGACGAAGTGGTGCAAATCGCTGCCGCAGATGCCGACAGCGGCCATGCGGACCTGGACTTCTCCGGCAGCCGGCAGGGGCCGCGCATAGGGTTTGACCTCAAACCGGCGGTAACCGGCCAGTTCTGCGATTGCCATGATCTCATTGTCCTATAGCAGGGCCCAGCGCGCCCGCTGAGGACGTGGGACGGGCGGGAAGGATGAGACCAGCCGGACTACTTCTTGAAGAGATTGTCGAAGGCGATGCGGGCGTCGGAAGAGCTCTTTGGAGCAATGGCTTCGGGACGGCCAGCGGCGCGAACGATCGCCGGGGGCGGCCCGCTGTCGCGCGCCACTGTGACCCTGGCCCGGAAGAAAGTGCAGGAGTTGGTTGTGTCCTTCGAAGCGATCCGCTCGGTGATCGGCTTTGCGCACTGGAAACGCGTGGCCGGTTCAAAGTAGCTGCATTGTTTGCAGCAGTGCAGGGCGGCATTGCATTTCGGACAAAGCTGATTGAAGTCGTAGCCCGGCGGCAGGGCGGTGGCGCAGTTGTAACAGCGCGACGCAGTGGTCGCCTCGACCAGGCGGGGCAACCGAGGTCCGGTCACGTCGATCGGGGGACGTGGACCGCGATTGCGGTCTCTGTCCGGTCTGTCGTCGCGGCCGCTGGATTCGACATTCGAATCCATGTAGCCGCGTTGCTTATACTTGCGGTCGTCGTCCATGTGGACGCTCCTTCGGGAATGGTCTTGCCGCAGGCCGAAGTCACCAGCCAGCACAGGCAAGACCGGTTCTCGTCTGGGGGATCCTGGCGCTCACCCCGTCTCAATTTGGGGTCGCCCAGGGCGGGCTGATCCGGGTGCTGACTCACCCACCACTCCGGACCCTGTTCGCGGTCCGAATGTTCCAACTCACCCGGCTAAGTTCTTATGTAGCAGATTTCAAGCCGGGAATCCAGCCCGGAGTCCGCCAAAGTCGCCGCTTACCGTCCTGCCCAGCGAATCGGGCTATGGCAGGGACGAGCGAGCGGATCGTCACAATGGTTCGGGCTGACGCGAAGAGTATAACCCAGACGGCCGGTCTGGTGGGGCACGAACTCGCGCAGAAAGATCTGTTTCCCACCGGCTTCGCCGGACGGATGCAGGACTAGGACGCTGGTTTCCTCCAGGCGGCCGGTGGTGCCGATCCGGCCCACAACTGCTTCCACGCGCACATCTTCCGGCTTCAAGCCGCCCAGACCGACGGCGGCCCGCAACTCAAGCATCGCGCCGCTCAGATGGCATGGACCCAGCGATGTGCCGGCGTCCTCAATACTGACGCTGGGCCACGCAGTCTCGACCTCCTGTTGCCACCGGGCCTTCTCCCGGGCACCCTGGAACGCGTCGCGTTTCAGATTCTGCCAGCCCTGGTGAGCGGGTTCGTAGAGCCTGGTGGTGTAATCGTGAATCATCCGCTGGCAGTTGTACTGGGCGCTGAGGTTTTCGAGCGACGTCCGAACGCGCTGGATCCACTGCACCGGAACGCCTTCCTCGCGGTTGCCATAGTACAGCGGCAGGATCTCGTTTTCCAGGAGCGAGTAGATGGCGGTGGCGTGGATGCCCTCCATCCAGTCGTGATACTGCTCGCGGTCGCCGATGGCCCAACCTCCCGATATCTCGTAGGCCTCGTCGAACCAGCCATCAAGAACTGAGAGATTGAGCACGCCGTTCAGGGCGGCCTTCATGCCGCTGGTTCCACAGGCCTCTTCGCCGCGCCGTGGATTGTTCAGCCACAGGTCGACGCCCTGCACCAGTTCCCGGCCCACCTCGATGTCGTAATCCTCGATGAAGACGACGTGCTTGGCGAGCTCGGGTTCGCGGATGGTCTGGACGATGCGGCGGATCAGGTCCTTGCCCGGATCGTCGGCCGGATGCGCCTT
>CAZSBK010000061.1:0-31604 GCA_964604945.1 uncultured Candidatus Solibacter sp. | reverse complement strand
AGCTCTTCACCGACATCGACCTGGGCGCCCCCGGTTCGTTTGGTCGCAGCGAAAAGCTCGCCCGCTACCGCGGCTCCCACGAACGACTCCTCTTCCGTAGCCTCAATCAATTGAGGCAGATACAGCAGGAACGTGCCCTTTCGACAACCGACCGAACCGCCGCCCTCCCCGCCCATCTCGCCCCCGCCGTCCGCCTGAAACCCCTCTTCGCCCACGTGAAATCGCTCTCGAAACACCCCAAAACCCTCTCCACCTCGGCCACAACACAGCAGCGGCCCGTTTCCCGGATTCGGATTTCGTCAAATGTTCGCCCGCGCGGCCCCGTGAACGTGGCCTAATGAGAACCCGCTCCGCTCGGCTCCAGCAAATCGACGGTCGTAATGTGCCCGGCTTACTTCGGCGACCGCGCTGCTCTCGGTGCGTTATGTCGGCCCATGGGCGGCTTGACGGGTTCGGGTTCCGGCTCCGGCGGGGGCGGTGGTTTGCGCACTTTGCCATCCAGGTGCGCCGCGATGCGCTCCTCGCGCGCTTTGGCGAATCGCGCGTGAGTGGGGTCGAACCCGCTCACCTGGGCCACTTCCTCGTCGGTTACATCCGACGCTGTCGGCAGGTACTTAGTGAGGAAGTTCTTGATCCTGTCCTGGACGATGCGTTGGCCCGACTGCAAGTGAAGCACCAGCATATCCTCGCCAGAGGCGTGGATCAGGCAGTCGTAAACCAGCGACGCCTTGTTCAGCGAAGCCGCCTTCAGCTTGGTCTCCAGTTTCTTGGCGCGCGTCTCCAGCTTTTGCCAGGGGTCGATCTCCGCCTTTTCCATCTTCGTCAGCGCGATCAGCGCCGACTTTTCCTTAGGCGTCAACTTCTGCGTCAGGCAGTACAGGTTCAGACCGTACCAGTCCACCTTCAACTTGGCGTCGAACGGGATCATCGCCTTGGCTTTCGCCAGTTTCTGGAACGCTGCCGCATTCAGTTTCGCGCCCGACAGGACGGGCGAGAACAGAGCCATCAGCTTCTCCGAGTCGAGTTCCTGCAGGACCTCAAGCGGGTTGGCCTCCAATGCAATCTGCCGCAACTCGGCATAGAGCGACCGTGCCGGGATGTTCTTCTCGACGCGCGCCTCCCGCGCGTTGCCGTACTGCAGTTGCGTGCGCGACTCGGTAGTGAACCCAAAGCGCGCCTTGAACCGGATCAGCCTCAGCAGTCGCGCCGGATCGTCGTACAGCGTGTAATTCGATGTGGCCCGGATCTCGCGGTGCTCGATGTCGCCGGCGCCGTTTGTCGGGTCGATCATCAGCCCGCGGGAAGCGCGGTTGAGCGACAACCCGATGGCGTTCATCGTGAAATCGCGCCCGCGCAGGTCGTCGTGGATCGTCGCCGGGGTGATCTGTGGGCGTACGCCTGGCTTGGTGTATTTCTCCACACGCGCCATGGCGATCTCGCAACTGACGCCGGACGGGAAGAGGATCTCAGCGCACTTGCGGTGATCGTCGGCGGTCACCAGCGTTGCCTTACGCGCCTTGACGATGTCCTTGGCCAGTTTGACGGCGTTGCCCTCAACCGTGAAGTCGAGATCCGTGATGGCAAACCCGCCCAACATGTCGCGCATGGCGCCACCCGTCAGGTAGAGGCTGACGTTGGCGTTGGCGGCGGCGGCTTGAATCGTGGAAAGAGCGG
Source organism: uncultured Candidatus Solibacter sp. (assembly GCA_964604945.1). Lineage (GTDB taxonomy): Bacteria > Acidobacteriota > Terriglobia > Bryobacterales > Bryobacteraceae > PNKE01. Next base: position 29,930 of record CAZSBK010000061.1, on the reverse strand, counting down.
CGCTCTGGTCCTGACTCAAGTGGCTTTCGAGGATGAACATGTAGTCGCTCATGAGTGCGTCCGTTTCTGGTGCTTTCCTCTGGAGAAGTCAGCTCCTCGGGTGGTGCCGGTCCACGGTCTCCCGGAGCCGGGTCCGCACCACGTGCGTATAGATTTGGGTTGTGGCGATGTCGGCGTGGCCAAGCATCGACTGAACGCTGCGAAGATCCGCACCACCCTCCAGCAAATGGGTGGCGAAACTGTGGCGAACAACATGTGGCGTCAGCCGTCCTGTGAACCCGGCTATCTTCGCATACTCACTCAGGTTTTTCCAAAACCCCTGGCGTGTCATCGCGGTGCCGCGCCTCGTGACAAACAGATACGCGCTGGACCGCGACTTCAACACCAGGCTCCGGCCCTCCCCGGCCCATTCCTGGATGGCCTTTATTGCCACCCGGCCGACCGGGATCATGCGGTGCTTGCCGCCCTTTCCGAACACCCGGATGAAGCCCAGGTCCTCGTTTAAGTCCTGTATTTTCACCGCGCAAAGCTCTGAGACTCGTAGTCCGCTCGAATAGAGCAACTCTAGCATCGCCCTGTCGCGCTTGCCCAGCGGGGTATTCACGTCCGGCAGTTCAAGCAGACGCTCGATCTCCTGCCGCGTCAGGTACTTGGGCAGGGATTGCCCCTGGCGCGGGGCATGAACCAGTGCTGCGGGGTCGGCGTCCAGCCGCCCCTCGCTCTCAAGGAATCTGAAAAAAGTCTTCAAAGCGCTCAACCTACGGGCGATCGTCCGGCTTGAGAGGCCCTGCCGCGTGAGCCGGTCGACATAGCCTGAAACAACGGCGCCATCCGCTCCTACGATGGGCCCGGGACCTGCATACGCCTGAAAGTCCTTGATGTCAAACGAGTAAGCGAGTATTGAGTTCTTCGAGAGGCCTCTCTCGACCCGCAGATAAGATAGGAAGGCCGTGGTGGCCGCGGCCAGCCATCCCTCTGTCTTCATCGGAGTAATGATACAATACTCGCGAAACTGTTTGTAAAGAAAAGGTTTCTGGCGGTTCCCAGCGTGACCTCATCGACGGCCAAGAAGATCCTGATAGAGCGCTTTGACCGCGTCATGATGCGCGGCTACGTGCAGTCGTTGCCCCTTGACCCAGACGCGCCACTCGAAATGCTCACCCCCGAGGGCGCAGCCGTTTCCGTGCCCCTGGCCCAGATCAAGGCCGTGTGCTTTGTCCGCGATCTCGACGGACCCTCTATCTCCAAGGAAAGATTGGAGTTCAAATCGCGGCCCAAGAGCCATGGCCTGTGGGTGGAGGCCCGTTTCACTGACGGAGCGCGGTTGGAAGGCGTCTTGCCCAACGATTTGAAGGAGTTCGGCCCGCCCGGCTACGCGCTCGCACCACCCGAAATCGGCGGCAACACACAGCGCGTCTGGATTCCGCATTCAGCCCTGATCCAATTGGTGGTGCTGGGCGTCGTCGGTACGCCCAAACGAGCCCGCCCGCAGCGCGGCGCGGAATCCCGCCAGTTTAGCCTGTTCAACGAAACTGCTTGATACCAGGTGACTTAAGCGACCCCGGCGGCCACCGGCGCGTCCAGCGCCACCTTCACTTCGGGCATCACCCAGCGCGCCTCCTCAAAGCCGACATACTTGCAGACGCACAGGCTGCCCTCGGCCGTCTCCAGCACGTCGCCGATGTCCAGCGCCCGCTCGGTGCCGCGAAGTCCCATCCAGGCGTCGTAGACGTTGGCCGCTTCGATCTCGCCGTCGTCCTCGAAATCGCGCGGCTTGATCATCATCACGCCCGACGTGTGCGGCGCGTATCGGAAACTCTGCCGCACATGATCCTTCATCCTGTGGACTCGGTAGACCGCCATGGACCCATTCTACCCGAACATTCACGTTCGCGAATGTTTTATTAGCCCCACTGCTGGATACGCCTGAGCACGTCCGGCGCATCCTCGCGGCCGAGCGCGATCCAGTCGCGCGCGAGCGTTACGTCCCACTTCGCCGACAATTTCAGCGGACCCAGCCTGCGCGATGGCTCGACCCAGACCACCCGTTCATCCGGCCGGTTACCGCTTACCCTCGCGTCGAAACGGCCCGCTGCACAAATGGCCGACTTGAGAGCCCCAAGCGCCCTCGCGCCGCCGCCCTGGAGGATGTTGACAGCGACAACCCGTTCGTATCCGGCATCAATCGCCGCCCAGGCTGGGACTGCGGCGAAGATGCCGCCATCCAGGCAATACCCTTCGGCGAGCCGGCAGGGTGGCATCATCAGCGGCAAAGTGCAGGATGCGGCCAGGTGACGCCAGGTGAGATCCGCGCCTGTCACCGAAAACGGCTGGAACGGCCAGATCCGGGTGATGGCGACCGTCAATGGCAATACGGGGCGGAAACGGTCGAAGTGGCGGCGGAGATAGTCGTGAAAGAGCGTCGCGTCAAGGCAGCCCGACCACGGCGGCCAGGGCAATCGCCATCTCGCTTCGCCTGCCTCCCGGAAGTCGAGCCATAGATCGACCAGTTCCTGCGCCGGACACCCCGCTGCCACAGCCAACCCGTTGAACGCGCCGATCGACGCCCCAAACACATGCGCCAGCGCGAACTTCCCCTGCAATCCAGCCCACAACCCGGCCTCGTAGGCGCCGAACATGCCGCCGCCACCAAGCGCGAGCGTAATGCCTTCACGAACCACCAGTCCATCGTAGCGGGCCAGTAGTGCTAAGCGGGAGAGCGCCTCCACGTCGCCCGGCACCAGCATCGGTCCCGAATAGGGTGGTTACTCCGGAGAGTAGATACTTCGCCTTAGAGCCTGACAATTAATTGAATATTTGTACACATTTCATATGTTATCCGTTATCCTTGAGGCGCTGTGCTGGATTGGCGGTGGCCATTCATCTTTGTCATCGTTTACCAGTAGGCATGGATTGACCAAGGTAGGAGGTGGTGAGTATGCATCGCCTGACGTTGATATACGCCGCGCTCGCAGCTTGCTTTTTGACAGTACCCTTAAAAGCACAGGAGGAGCCAAAGGGCAATTCCTGCGAGGTTGTTCTGAAGCGGCTGGGAACAGAATTCGACTCCGACACGATCGACAAGACGCGGCGGGCGTGGCTGACTGAGGCGACGGCGAGCGTCGCCAGTGCATACCGTTTGGCTCCAGCGAAAGCGGAGAAACGGATCGAGTTACTGGCGGACGAAATCAAACGGGCTGAACGCCGAATGCCCGCGGAACTGTTCCGGAATGCCACGACGCTGGCGCAGTCGCTCAAGGACTGCTCGCGTTCTACTGAAGTCGGACCGGTGGGCGAGGCAGTGGTGAAAGTGCTCAGAATGGACTTGGATGCTTCGACGGAGTCATGGGTTCCCGCAGGCTCTGGGGTGGATGTTGTTATCGAAGACGTGCTCATGGGGCAGACAAATGCTGCTGGCGAGCTTGTCCTGGAACTCCCCGTAGGCGCGCACCAGATTATTGCCAGGAGGATCCCGCGAGACTGGGGGGACGCGGGAATCGAGGTTCAGGAAGCGATCTCCGTACAAGTCTCAATTTATCTGGACGGCGGCAAAGAGGTGCTCCCGGAAGCCGTTCTCTGCATCAACGACTCAACTGATCCGATTCTTCCTCTACCTCCGGACGAAGTAAGGCTCTCTTTGTGGAGAGATGGGCTTCGCGTTCCTTTGGCGTCCATTTCGGAAGTGTCCCTTGAGACAGCTCAAGATGAGGTCGGAATTCTTATAACCGATGACTTCATGCTGGCAAATGAATCCGCCATTCTGACGCAGAGTTCCAGGATCTCCGAATTTCTGGCGTCGACTGAAAGTGCTGTGGTATTGACCTTTGCGGCCTGGGGACAGGACGGGATCCCCTACCGGGAGACCTTGGAGGTCTGGCCAAGTGAGGGTGGCGTTGGCGTTGAGCCACAGGAGGCGAAGCCCAAAGGGCCGGCGCCGATGCCTCGGGCCCAAATCCGGCTGCGGCATCCGAAGTCGGGCATGGCGGTTTATCTGCCAGAGGGTTCCCTCGAAGCCTCGCCTGTCGCCATGCCGCGCGGAGAAGTCCATGTCGAGTATGGGATCGGTCAAGTGTACCGGCCCTTGACTCGACTCAATCTGCGCAAGACCGAACGTGTGCGGCTAATAGGGAATCCGAACGGCGCGCTCACCGTCACCTCTCCGGAGACGAAGGGCGCGGAGCGGGTCAAGGAGCCGATGGGGATGCTCAAGCCTTTCGTCTACGACCCGGAGAATCCGCCTGCGGGGTGTCGGGAGTATTGCAGTGGGAAATTCAAGGCTCTGTCGGGACAGCCGTGTCTGATTATGTGGATGCCGGAGTGACTCGAATATGTGGAATGGAGATGACCTTCCCGATGGGGGTCCCGGTCATGCAGTTCGCCTACCACTTGGATGCGGCCTTTTGCCCAAGTTCGACGCCTGGCCGCTGCTCGCATGCTTGGAAGGTCAAGGTTGAAGCGAACGAAGAGACAGTTTTCATCCGATCAGGCGCATTCGAAATCGGTCAAAGCAGCGCACCGGGGCCAGGCTGGTTTTGCTCTTCGGAATGGTGCGAGTTTTACGAGCAAAGCGAGATCAACCTTTATCCATTTAATAGAACGGCCCCGGCGGCGGTTAAACTCCAGGTGGAGATGACGCAGCTCGGCAATATGGGGACCGCGCACAACTATGCCGCAGCGCTCGGATTGCCCTTGGTTGGGTCACTCACTCGTGATCCGCTCCCGAGCGGCTTTTCATTAGGAGACGGCTCGTATTACAGCATTCCGCCTCAGGGTGGCACCAACACATTCCAGAGGGCTAACTCTGCAAGCGTCTTACAGGTGCCGAACTGGACCATCCAGCGCGGAAAGACGACTGTCCTAGACGGTGATGTCGCACTTGGAGTCAGTGTGGATGCTCCTCTCGGGACCGACGATGCTGCCCCGGTTCGCTGGAGGGGCACATCCACCGAGATCAACACATACCGCGATTTGGGAGTTAGAATCACCTTCAGCCCGTTGGCCTCCGCAATCTCCACTGCTCCCCCTCCGGCGGCGGAGATCCAGCATCAAATCTCCGTGACGGCTGCGGATGCGGAAGGAAGAGCGGTCCTAGGGAAAGCGACATCCGAGAACAGACACCCATTATATCTTATGCCGGCCAGCATGAGTGATCGCAGGTTTGGACCGAGAGATAGAGGCGGCGATAATTGGTGCACCCGTCAGACATATCTTTGGATACATAATAATAGCAATCTACTAACGCGGATTAACGATATCTCTGGGGAGCATGCCCGGAATATCGGGCACAGATCGCACTTCACCGGAAATATGTTTGATATCTACCATTTTTACACTGTCCCTGGAGCGATTCCGACCAGTGCGGGATCTAACTTACAGCAGCTCCGCCGTGAGACGGCCAAAGCATTAGCAGGTATTGTGGGATCGGCGCAGACTGTAAGAGACTGGGTCCAGGCGGAACGGACCGGCCTTGCTGCACTACTGCAAAACACGGACGTTGTGAGGATCTACACGGCATACGGAGCTTCTGGCCAAGCTATCAGCGTTGTCAAACCGGACGGCTCGACTGTCTCCATCACTCTACCGGTTGGCTGGCAACACGACCTTCTTCGCACAGGCCAAGTAAGCGAGTTGGATCTGGGGGTTGGAGCCTGGACCAACGCAAGCTCTCCTAAACTAAGATTCGATGATCACTTTATACACGACGACCATCACCATGTGACGCTGCGCCAATGAGGGCGGAACGGGTTTACCAGAGCTCCAGATCCCTCCTCATCGGCCTCGGGGTGCCGAATGACCACTGCCATCAGGACCCGTACCGGACCGCGTGGCAATGTTCACCCCGTCGCTGAGCCGACGACCAAATCGAGTTCCGTTGCATCGGCGAAGGCGCGGAAGTCGCGGTCCCGTGTGATTAGGGCGATGCCGTGATCGATGCAACTTTGGGCGATGAGCGCGTCGCCCAGCCGGGCCTTGCGGCGCTTTGCGAGCGCCTTTGCCCTGAGTACGCCAGCCCTGGACCAGTAGCCCGGTTCGATCTCGGCCAGTGGCAGTTCCGATAGCGTCTGAGCGACACCCGCATCGAGCTTCGGATCGCTCAACAGTTCCGTGAGCACGGCCGGCGGCATCACCACCTGGCCGTCCTGGAGCGCACGGTCCAGCAGGTCCGTGTCCTTGCCGGGGTCGCCCTGCAGGAAGGCGATCCAGGTGCTGGTGTCGGCGGCAATCACCGGTCGGCCTTCAACTCGGCGAGCGCGCGCGAAAACCGGACCTTACCCCGCATCTGACGCAACCGGGCGTAGGCCTGCGAGGCGGCGACCAACTGCAAGCCCGTGCGGACGGTCTGGGTGATGCCCGCGCCGCTTGCCCGCTGCGCCCGTTCGAGAAGATCGGGCGGCACTTCAACAGTGATCTTGCGAGCTGCTTCCATGCCGTCACTTTACCATATGAAATACCAGCATCGAGTATGGTACCGTGTGCGGACCTGCCAGCACTCGCGAGCGATGTAGGTAGAGAAGCGTGACTTTCGGGGTAGCATACAAGTATGAGAAGGGCGGACAGTATCGAAGTCGAGCCGGAGGCCGCACGGGTTGCGCTTGAGCGCATCGTACGCCGGATCGTTGACGCTGTTGCGCCCGAAAAGATCGTCCTGTTTGGCTCGGCCGCTAGAGGCACGATGAAGCCGTCGAGCGACTTCGACCTGCTGGTGATCAAGAGCGGCGACTACCACCATATTGACCTGGCTCAACAGATTTACATGGCAATCGGGCCGCGTGAGTTTGCCGTCGACATCACAGTCGCAACGCCAGAAGAAGTCGAGCGTTATCGCGGCGAGCCCTGCCTGGTGATCTATCCCGCACTCCGCGAAGGCAAGGTGGTTTACGATGTCCGGGCGGCTTAGTCCTTCCGATCCGCGCGAATGGTTGAGGCGGTCCCAAAGCAGCCTTCTCCATGCGCGATCGAAGGTCGAAGGGGTCTGCTTGGAAGATCTCTGCTTCGATGCCCAGCAGGCGGCGGAGAAGGCTATCAAAGCAGTTCTTGTCGCCCGAAAGGCCCAGTTCCCATACGTGCACGACATTGACGTGCTGTTGAGCGCACTGACTCAGGCGGGAGAAGCGCTCCCGGTGCGCGTGTTGGAAGCCGCGAAGCTCACGCCCTTTGCCGTCGAGGCCCGCTATCCGTCCGTGGCCAGAGAAGTCACCGATGCGCAGTATGACGAGGCGCTGAGATTGGCTGAAGACGTTTGTCGCTGGGCTGAGGCGCGTATCTCGGCAACATAGCCGGGGCGCGTGCAGTCTTGCTCAGAAGACTGCCAACAGTCTACTCCTCCAGCAGCGGGAACCCCTTCGATGCCGGACCGAGCAGCCCGGCCTTTGCATAGACGAACAGTTTGTCGCGCGAGTCGGTGATATCCAGGTTGCGCATGGTCAGTTGCCCGATGCGGTCCTGCGGCGTGAAGGCCCCTTCGCCCTTTTCCATCGTCAGGCGTTCGGGGTGATAGGTCAGGTTCGGGCTCTTGGTGTCGAGGATTGAATAGTCGTTGCCGCGGCGCAGTTCCAGCACTACTTCGCCGGTGATGGCCTTGGCCACCCAGCGCTGCAACGTCTCGCGGATCATCATCGACTGCGGGTCGAACCAGCGTCCTTCATAGAGCAGTCTGCCCAGCCGACGGCCCATGTCGCGGTACTGCTCGATGGTGCCTTCATTGTGGATGCCCGTGATGAGCCGCTCGTAGGCGGCATAGAGCAATGCCATGCCCGGACCCTCGTACACACCGCGGCTCTTGGCCTCGATGATGCGGTTTTCGATCTGGTCCGACATGCCCAATCCATGCCGTCCGCCGATGGCGTTGGCCTCCATCACCAGGTCCACGGGCGATTCAAATGTCTTGCCGTTCAGCGCCACCGGTAGACCGGCCTCGAAGGTTACCGTGACCTCCTCCGCGGAGACTTCCACCTCCGGCTTCCAGAAAGCCACACCCATGATCGGCTCGACGATCTTGATCCCCTTGTCGAGGAACTCGAGATCCTTGGCCTCGTGCGTCGCGCCCCAGATGTTGGAATCAGTCGAGTAGGCCTTCTCCCTGGGCATCTTGTAGGCCAAGCCCGCCGTTTCGAGAAGATCGGACATCTCCTTGCGGCCGCCGAGTTCGTCGATAAAAAGCTGGTCGAGCCAGGGCTTGTAGATCTTCAGATCCGGGTTCACTAGCAGACCGTAACGATAGAACCGCTCGATGTCGTTGCCCTTGTATGTTGACCCGTCGCCCCAGATATTGACGCCATCCTCGCGCATCGCCTGGACGAGTAGCGTCCCAGTCACCGCGCGTCCGATCGGCGTCGTATTGAAATACGCCACGCCGGCCGTGCTGATATGGAATGCGCCGCATTGCAGGGCGGCGAGACCTTCGTGGACAAGCTGTTTACGGCAATCGAGCAGCCGGGCTTTCTCGGCGCCGCATTCGATGGCGCGGCGCGGGATGGCGTCGTAGTCGGGCTCGTCGGGCTGGCCGAGGTTGGCGGTGTAACAATACGGGACGGCACCCTTCTGGCGCATCCAATAGATGGCGGCCGATGTGTCGAGTCCGCCGGAGAAGGCGATGCCGACGTTTTCGCCGGCGGGGAGCGATTGCAGGATGTTGCCCATGGCTGTTAAACACCCAGGATAGCGTCGAAGCCGGCCCGAGTGCGAGAACGGGCGAATGCAAAACGGCCGGACGTCGCCGCCCGGCCGCGAGAGTCAGAACTGGTTACGGGAGCCGGTCAGACCTTGGGGGCCTTGTCGGAAACCTTGAAACTCCGCTCGTCGAAATACAGCACCTTGCCCTGGCGGTAGCTGTGCACGGCCATGGTGATGACCACCTGGGCGCGGGCTGCGGTTTCGACGTCAAGGGTCGGCTTCTGGCGCGAGCGGACGCAATCCAGGAAGTTGCCGATGTGGGTGTCCATCGAGTCTTTATTGTCGACGGCAATCGTGATCGGCTCCTCGCCGAACTTCGCTTTGTACTCGGCGCTGATGACGCGTTTTTCCGGCTTCACCGTAATGGTCGGGGTAGCGCCCTCAAACTGGCCGTGCTGGACCATGATGATGGTGCCTTCATGCCCGCGGATCGTGCCGGGGATGTGCTCGGAGTTCGCCATAGACGAAGTCAGGACAACGGAAAACCCCTTGGGGTATTCGGCCATGAAGTGGAACGTGTCCGGAACCTCACGCTCATCCTTGAACTGGTAGATACCGCCCGACCCCGCCACTTTGCGCGGGAACTGCGGCTCACCCCAGCAGATGTTCATCGGGGCCATGACATGGAAGAACAGGTCGGTGGCGATACCGCCCGAATAGTCCCAATACTTGCGGAAACGGAAGAAGCGGTCGGCGTCGTAGGGCCGCTTCGGATTGGCCGAATTGGCCGTGTACATCTTCCAGTCGATGTAGTCGTCGCCCTTGCCCGTCGGGCCGGCGTTCGGGTCGATCTTATAGTTCCACTCGCCGCCGACCGAGTTGCGGTGATAGGAGCCCTGGCTCATCAACTGATTCCCGATCATGCCGTCGGCGATGGCCTTTCGCGCCTTCCACCACTGGTCGGCGGAGGTCGTTTGCGAACCCACCTGCACGACGCGCCTGGTCTCGCGCACGGTGTCGATCAGCGCCTTCACCTCTTCGATGGTGTGGCACATCGGCTTTTCGAGGTAAACGTCCTTGCCCTTATCCATCGCTTCCAGGGCGATCTTGGCGTGCCAGTGGTCGGGCGTCGCCACGATGACCGCGTCCACATCGCTGCGACTCAGGATTTCGCGGTAATCCAGCGTGCCGGCGCACTTGTGGCGATCCTTGCCGTTGGTGACACGGCGCTGGAACACGTCGCAAACGCCCACGATCTGGCAGGAGTTGGCCTTGATATTGTTGTACTTGTCGAACTTGTCGGAGACATAGAAACCGCGCCCGCCGGTACCGATGACGGCCACGTTGATGCGGTCGTTGGCGCCGATCACTCGGCCCTGATTGGCAGACCCGGCTTTGGCCGCTGAGGCCAGGCTCAAAGCTGCGGCGCCGGCAAAGAACTGCCTGCGGTTGGACTGGATAGACATAGTGTTCACGTTTCCTCGGAAGGTGGATTCCCGACACTAATATATCCCAACCGTGCCGCCGCCGCGGGGCCTGAGGCCACAAGCCAGACGGTTGCGGACGATTCGGCGCGTCGGCTGAGTCATTGTGGACCGGCAACCGTTCCAGCGCGCGCTCCGTGTATCGACCCGCTCTGGCGGCTCCTTTCGATATGATGTTGCCGACCGCGTGGAATTCCACCAGGAGGCGGCAGTGCCGGACAAATCAGTTTCACGGAGGTACTTCTTCTTCGGGTCAGTGCTGGCCGGGGCAGTGCCGGCGGCGGGGTACGGCAGCGTGCCATCACTCAGGGCGTTGGGCTACAAGCCCTACTACGATAAGTTGAATGTCGCCGCGATCGGCTGTGGAGGCCGTGGTGGCGAGATCCTGAAGGGCGCTGCCCGGACGGAGAACATCGTCGCCCTGTGCGACGTGGATGAGAGACGCGCGGCCGAGACATCAGCAAGGTACGCAGGCAAGCCCAAGTACAAGGACTTCCGCGTCATGCTCGACAAGGAAGCCAGAAACATCGACGCATGCACGATCGGCGTCCCCGATTTCATGCACGCCACCGTGGCCCTTGCCTGCATGCAACGCGGCAAGCATGTCTATGTCGAAAAGCCGCTGAAAAGCCGCTGACCCGGACTCCCTGGGAGGCTCGCTTGCTTCAGGATGCGGCTGTGAAGTATCAGGTCGCAACCCAGATGGGCAACCAGGGTTTCTCTCATGAGTGCAACCGGGTGGCGGCGGAGATCATTTGGTCGGGCGAGATCGGCGACGTGAAAGAGGTCCATATCTCGGCATCGCCGGGGACGCACCCGACGGGCGTTCAGGAATTACCAAAGGAGTCCTCCGTTCCCGACTCTCTGGACTGGAACCTCTGGACAGGCAGCGCCGCCATGCGGCCGTTCAGTCCGGACTATGTCCCTTACAACTGGCGTGGATTCCTCGATTTCGGTACGGGCCAAGTGGGCAACTGGGCGACGCACTCGGCCGGTCCGGTTCACACAGCGCTGCAATTGGGCTCGCCGCTGAGCGTCGAACGCATTGCCATCGCCGGCGAGAGCAAGATTTCGATGCCGCACCGCTATGTCGTGCGGCTCGACTTCCCGGCGCGCGGGAAGATGCCTCCGGTATCGGTGTACTATCACGACTCGGCGCGGCCCGGCGATCCGGAGGCTTACAAGGTCCCCGGCATGGAGAACGAACGCATCCTGCCGCCAACGGAGAATCTGATCGAAAAGGGCCGCCCGACGGGGAACTGGCGCCGCGATCCAAATGCGCCTGCGCCTGCGCCGCGGCCCGCTCGTCCTGCCAATGCGCCGTTGATTGGCGCTGGCGGACCGGGCGTGCCGGTCTTCGTGCCTCCTGGCGGACGAGGCGGCGGCGCGGTCCCGGGCGTGCTGACGGGCAACGGGTCGGTCTTCCTCGGAGCAAAGGGCATGATGGCAACATCGTCGCGCGGAGAGGGCGTCTGGTTATTGCCCAGCGCCCGCTGGCAGCAGTACGAGCTTCCGCCTCAACTGCTCACGCGGTCACCCGGGCACATGATGGACTGGATTCGCGCATGCAAGGGCGGCGACATGTCGTGTTCGGACTTCTCGACCACGGCGCCGTTCGCCGAATGGCTGGCGCTGGCGATCATTGCCATGAGAGTGCCGGGTAAACTCGAATGGGACAGCAGGAATGTCCGGTTCACCAACAGCGCCGAGGCAAACAAACTGGTCAAGCCCGAGTTCCGCAAGGGTTGGGAATTGAAACTGTAGAGGGAGGCCGTCATGGACATCTCAAGACGCGATGTGGGAAAGCTGGCGCTGGCTGGATTGCCCGCCGCGCTGCCGGCTCAAACGAAACCCAACTCGAAGTTCGGTGGCATCCAGGTTGGGATCAATATTCCTTATAGTTTTCATGGTTTGCCGAGCAGCGCCGACCAGATCCTGGGCTACCTTGCCCAGACCGGGATCAGCGCCGCCGAGTTGAGGACTCAGCCGATCGAAGCGTTCCTTGGCGCTCCCGCCGGCGCTTCGCGAGGCGTGGGCGATGCGGTGGCTGCGCCTCGGCAGGGACAGTTGACGCCAGCCCAGGAGGCGGCTCAGAAGGCGGAGATCGCCGAACTGAAAAAGTGGCGTCTGTCGCGTCCGATGAGCGATTTCAAGACGTTTCGCAAGAAGTATGAAGACGCGGGCGTCCTCATCGAAATCGTCAAAATGGACCGGATCGACGCCGCCAGCGACGAGACGCTGGACTACTGTTTCCAGATGGCCAAGACGCTGGGCGCGTATGCGATCTCGTGCGAGATCCCGGTGAGCAAGACCAAACGATTAGGCCAGTTCGCCGCCAAGCACAAACTGATGGTCGGCTATCACGGCCATGGGAACCTGACGAATCCGGAGGCGTTCGGGCGCCTGGGCGCTTGGGAACAGGCCTTCTGGTATTCGAAATACAACGGCGCGAATGTGGACATTGGCCACTTCTTTGCGTCGAACGGATTCTCGCCCGCCGAGTGGATCAGGGAAAACCACACGCGGATCACGCACGTTCATCTGAAGGACCGCAAGGCGAACAACGGTCCAGGAATGCCGTGGGGTCAGGGCGATACGCCGCTGAAAGAGATCCTGCTGATGATGCGGCGGGAGAAGTACAAGTTCCAGGCGACTATCGAGTTGGAATACCAGATCCCGAAAGACTCGACTGTGCTTGCCGAGATCTCGAAGTGCGTGCAGTACGCCAAGCAGGTGTTGGAGAGCTGACCGCGGTCTTGCGGGGCGATTCCCTCTACTGCGGCAGCGAGGCGAGCAGCGGCGTGAGCCAGTCCTGCGACGGAGCGCGCGTCTCCAGCCTCTTTCGAAATTCGACCAACTGCGGGGCCAGCCGGCCTTGCGGTATTCCGTGCATCGAAGTTTCTGCCGCCCTCTGCGCATAGCGCTGGTAGTCGTGATACTCGATGTAGTCGCGGCGGAGATGGTCGAGTATGCGCCGCTGCACGTCCTTGACGCCTGCCCGGGAGTACTCGTTGGACCGAAGTTGTTCATGCATGTACCGCGGCACGAAGTGAAGCTTTGCCCAGCGATCCATCACCATATGCGCGTCGGCCACCGCCTGCCCCCTGGGTTCGGTCAGGGCTCTGCCGTTGAGCCAGGCGATGGTTTCCCGCGTGAGCCTGTTGCTCGTCTCGACTGACTCCAGATACTGCGTTCTGAAGCGCTCCACGGACTTACGCAACCGTGCAGGCTCCTGCCGCACCTTCTCCGGGGCGACTGTTCCGCAGCCGGCCGCCGTGGTTAGAAGAGCAATCGCGGCAGGCAGCCGCCGGGCGGTCCTTGAGCGGTTCATCTAGGGTTTCTCCAGAGCCATCCTCAGCAGGGGGGCCTTGGTTCCACCCCATTCGGCCAAGTCCGGAAGGTCCTCGAACAGCAGAATCCGGTAGTCGAGAAAGGCCTTGAGAATCATGTTTGGCTCCGGCATCCGGCCGCCATTGAAGCCTTCAACCAGAAGGACCCCACCCGGTTTGAGCGAATCTCGCACCTTCCGCATATAGGCAGTGTCGCTCAACTTCGTGAACGCATAGCTCATCACGATCAGATCCCACTGCGACGCGCCCAGATCGTATTCATCGTGCGAGGCCAGTCGCGTCTCCAGCTTAACGCCGGCCTTTTCGGCGGCTGAATTGGCCTGACCGAGTGCCTCGCTCGATATGTCATAACCGCTGACGGACCACCCTGCCTGGGCGAGCCACACGGCGTTCCGGCCCTGTCCCATCGCGATGTCCAGCGCCCTGCCTGGCGTTCTCAACGAAGCGACCTTCACCACAAGCGCGCTTGGAGCCCGGCTGAACTTTGCTTCGTCCCAGGTATAGATGCGGTTGAAGTGCAGCGCCAGGGCCTCCCGCAGGTTCTCAGTGAGGTGCTCCTGAACCTCTTTGATCCGGCCGGCGATCTCAGGCTCGGGCACGCCTTGCGCCTTCAGACGGCCGGCGTAGGACTTCAACACTTCCGCCGGCGCGCCCGGAGTACCCTCCCGGCTGAACCAATCGGAAAAGTCCTTCCAGGCCGTTCCCCCGGAGAGGAGCGCCAGTAACATCAGTGCGGGGATCATGCCTAAACAGACACCACAATTCCCGTCCGGTTCCCCGCTCTCCGCGGCAGGTGTGAATGCTGCCGATGCTGCCCGCGGGGCCCCACGGGCGGTACTCGACGCGGGCTTGATTTGCATGAAACCGGAATTGCGTCCGCCGGATCATAAAGGCAAGTGACCAAAGAGACGAAGTGAAGAGCGGGAGGATTCAACGATGAACAGGTTCATTTTCGCGGCGGCTCTCGCCACACTCGTGCTGGCCGGTATCGCACCCCCTTCCGCCGAGGCCCGTCAACGCAACCGGCGCCGTGTGGCGCAGCCGGACTATGCGGCGGTCACGCGGACGATCAACGACTGCGAGGATCGCACTGACGATTTCCGCAAGACGCTGCGCCGGGCGCTCAAGGACAGCCGGCTCGACGACACTCACCGCGAGGATGAGCTGAACCGGCAGGCTGACCGCCTCGAGAATGCTCTCGACCGTACCGGCGACGCATGGAATCGGGACCGGAATCCGTCAAAAGCCCGCGGACATGTGCAGGAAGCACTCGGCGCGGCGCGCGACATCAATGCAACGATGCGCAAGTGGCGTCTGCACCCGGATGCCGAGCGCGACTGGAGCGTAGTCAGAAGCCAATTGAACCTTCTCGCCCGTGCCTTTAACCTGAACGACGTCCGCTGGTAGAGAGCCTGCCGGCCGGCTGGCTAGTGGCTGCTGTGCGACAGCATGGCTTCCACCTTCTGGCGGATCGTGGTCGCGGCCTCCGGCACATGCAAAACGTCGCATTCCGAGCCGAGGATGTGCGGGTGGCCACATTCGTGCATCTTGTCTACCAATTCCAGAGTCCGGCGGCGGACTTCCTCGACCGGCATAGCTGAATCGGAATAGAAGGTCTTGGTCGGCAGATTGCCGAACAGAACAATGTCCTTGGGAACCTCCGCCGCATCCTCCCAGAGCTTTCGGCTGCTGCCCAGGCTGATGATTGAAGGACGAAGCTCCGATGCGAACTGGCGGACCATTCCGGAGGTCAGCTCGCCGCAGTTGTGGAAAATGAGGTCTGTGCCCATTTCGTCGAGCTGCGCGCGCAGCTTCCGGTTGGGCGTCAGAACGAACCTTTCAAACACGTCCGATCCGCTCCGCATCTGACGTGGCGACAGGTAGACGGTATTCGCGGCGGGTTCGCAGACGATGACGGCCTTTGCGCCAGCCTCGATCTGTGCCTTTGCTGACCGCAGGACCGCGGCCAGCGCCATTTCGAGGCAGCGTTCGACCAGACAAACCCCTTCGTCTTCAGCGGCAGTGACGCCGGCACCGGCCATGGCGACTGGAGCGATGGGGTCGGAGACCAGTTTGGTCATCAGCGAGAAGGGTCCAATGAGCATGCCCACGGGGAAGAGATTCGTCTTCAGCGCGATGTAGCTGACTGCACCCTGATTTGCGGCGATACGCGCCGAGAAGGGCCGGTCCGGCGACCTGAGTACGGCTTCCACCATTTCGGCAGCAGGAGGCTTGTCGAAGTGAAACCCATCAGTCTCAGCGTCCGGGACGCCGCAGAACTCGAGCAAGTCGGCCTTCTCCAGGCGGAGGTCCATGAGCGGAAAGGCTAACGGAGTGTGGTAGCGCTGGGCTGAAGCCTCGACAACCCGGCCAAGCCGCTCCGGGTCGAGCAGAACCTGTTCAGGATCCGGCTGTTCGTGCAGCAGCAGGTCCGCGCCGACCGGCATCCTGAGGCCGCCGGCCGCCAGGTCCAAGTAAAACGACTTCTCCATTCAGAGCTCCTTCTCAGCTTCTTCGTCACCCACTGGCCGCACAATCGCCGTACCGGGAGAGGCCATTCCCCTCTGGCTAGGCAACTCCGCCAACGGCTTCATACATAGCCAGCACATTTTCCGTTGGCGTGTTCACTTGAAGATTGTGGCAAGGACCGACGATGTAGCCCTTGCAGGCGCTGAGGATCTCCAAGTTTTCACGCACCTGGGCAGCCACCTCGGCGGGAGTGCCGAAAGGCAGGGTGTGCTGGTTGTCGATGCCGCCGTGGAAGACGACATGCGGGCCAAAGTCGCGGGCGAGTTCCGCCCGGTCCATCCCCTTGCACCGCCATTGGATCGGGTTGAGCAGGTCGATGCCGATCTCGAGCAGGTCGGGCAGCACGGGCCGGATCGCGCCGTCGTCGTGGTGGAAAGCCCACTTGCCGTGGCTGTGGGTCAAGTCGATCATGCGGGCGAGCCACGGCTTGATGGAGCGGCGGAACGACGCGGGGCTCATCAACAGCGACGTCTGCGTGCCGAGATCCTCGGCGACATAGATGAAGTCGATCAGATCATCGGCCACGCGGATCACGCGTTCGACGATGCCGGCATGGATGTCGAAGATGATTTCCATGGCGGCATCGACAAGTTCCCTGTTTACGACCACATCCTCAAGTGCTTGGCTCATGCCGCGCAAACGGCTGTAGAGATAGAACGGCTCGTAAGCAGCGCCCACGATCGGGTGATCGCTCCACTCCTCGCACTTGGCTCGGTATGAGGTGTAGTCCCAATCGTCCGGGCTCGGCCAGGCGTAGGACTGGATGTCCTTGACCGTAGCGGCATTGGCGAGGGGCGGATTGACGGCTTCTTCATAGAAGCCAAGTCCGTCCATGTAAGGGATCTGGACCGTTTCGACGCCCCAAACGCTGAACAGTGAGGGGATGTGCCAGGTGTCCTCGGCCGCCTTCGGGTGGGCCGGGGCGAGATAGATGCACTTATCGATGCCGAGCCTGGCCCAGAGTTCGGTGTCCGAACTGCAACCCAGGTCCGACCTCAACCGGGCGGTCAATTCCGCAGTGCCCCAGAAATCGCTCACAGGGCGGCCGGGGCGCTCACCTCGCATCACGGCATGCCAGCGTTGTTTTGCGTTCATCCACCATGAGTATTCGACGCCACCGAGGCGCGGCGCAACTGAGAACGGCCAGGGGTTGCGGTTGGTGATCCGTGCCTGCTACCCTCCGGTAATCCCTCCTATGTTGGTCAAGATAGCTGCTCCAGCATTGCTGGCCGCCACGCTGGCGGCATTTGCACAAACGAATCCAGTGGCGTTCACCGGCGCGCGAGTCATCCCGATCGAAGGCGAGGAGATCGCCAACGGGACGGTTGTGGTCGAGAACGGGAAGATCGTGGCCGTGGGCCCTGCAGCTTCGGTGACGGTGCCAGCGAACGCGCAGCGCATCGTTCTCAAAGGCAAGGTCGTGATGCCCGGACTGGTCGACTCGCATTCTCACATCGGGCAGCCGGAAGGTGCCGATTCGTCGGCACCCATCCAGCCAGACGTGCGCGTGCTTGATTCCGTGAATGCCCGGGCGTCGTCGATCAAGCGGGCGAGGGCAGGCGGGATCACGACGGTAAACGTCATGCCCGGATCGGGTCATCTCATGTCGGGGCAGACGCTCTATCTAAAGCTCAGAGAGGCGCGGACGATTGACGATCTGCTGATCAAACTGCCTAACGGGTCCATCGCCGGCGGGATGAAGATGGCCAACGGCACCAATTCGCGGCGCAACCCGCCATTTCCTGGCACGAGGGCGAAGTCAGCGGCGCTGGTGCGCGAACAGTTCATTAAGGCGCAGGAATACCGGGCGAAAATCAGGGCGGTGGCAGGCGATCAAACGAAGCTGCCGCCGCGCGACCTGGGGTTGGAAGCGCTGGTCGAATTGCTCGACGGCAAGCGGGTGGTGCAGCATCACACGCACCGCCATGACGACATCCTCACCGTCATCCGGTTGGCGGAGGAGTTTGGCTTCAAGGTCGTGCTGCATCACGTTTCGGACGGTTGGATGGTGGCCAGGGAAGCGGCGGCGTCCAAATGCGTGATCGGCGCGTCGGTGATCGTGATCGATTCGCCCGGCGGCAAGCTCGAAGCCCGCGATGTGGCGTTTGAAACCGGCGGGGAGATGGACCGCGCCGGTGTGCTGGTCGGATTCCATACGGACGACGGGGTGACGGATTCACGCTGGTTCCTGCGCAGTCCGGCTTTGGCCGTGCGCGCCGGGATGGACCGCCGGAAGGCGCTCGCCGCGGTGACACTGTCCAATGCGAAGCTGCTTGAACTCGACGGGCGGGTCGGTTCGCTGAAGGCGGGTAAGGATGCGGACTTACTCGTTCTCTCCGGCGATCCGCTCTCGGTCTACACGCATGTCGAGCAGACGTGGGTGGAGGGCAAAAAGGTCTGGGACCGTGCCAATCCCCAGGACCGGCTCTTTGCGACGGGAGGACCAGGAGCTGCGCAGGACGGGGCACTGATGCACCTGGATGAATGCGGCGGCCACACGCTGGAAGGGAGTTCGAACTGATGCGCCACGCGATTCTTGCATTAGCCTGTTGCGCTCCCATCGGGGCGCAGACGCTCGCCGTGAAAGGCGAGACGGTCTATACGATGGCTGGGCCGGCGATTCGGGATGGGGTGGTGATCATGCGTGACGGCAAGATTGAACGTGTGGGCACGGCCGTCTCGACGCCGATTCCGTCGGGGATGCGTACCTTGACGGCGAAAGTCGTGACGCCGGGTTTGGTCGACGCGCATTCGACGGTGGGCCTGTCCGGCATCCTGAACCAGAACCACGATCAGGACCAGTTGGAGACTTCAGCCCCGATGCAGCCGGAGTTGCGCGCGATTGATGCCTACAATGCCAAGGACGCGCTGGTCGGCTGGTTGCGTTCTTTTGGCGTTACGACGATTCACACAGGCCACGGTCCGGGCTCGCTGATTTCGGGTCAGACGATGGTGGTGAAAACGCTGGGCGGCAATGTCGAGCAGGACACGGTGAGAGCGGCGGCAATGGTGGCGGCAAGTCTCGGCGAGGACGGCCGGGCTAGCGGCGGCAAGGCGCCGGGGACTCGGGCGAAGATGATCGCCATGCTGCGCGGGGAGTTCATCAAGGCAAAGGAGTACGCGGCGAAGGCGGCCAAGGCGGAGAAGGGCAAGGAGCCAGCGCGGGACTTGCGGCTGGAGGCGTTGGGCAAGGTGCTCGCGGGCGAATTGCCGCTCTTGGTGACGGTGAACAAGGCAAATGACATTCTCGCCGCCTTGCGGCTGGGCACGGAGTTCGGCTTGAAACTGGTGTTGGATGGGGCCGCGGAAGCGCCGCTGGTGCTCGAAGAGATCAAGGCTTCGGGTTATCCTGTCTTCCTACACCCGACCATGGCGCGGCCCTCCGGCGACAGCGGGGCGTTGTCGCTTGAAACGGCATCGAAGTTGAAGGCGGCCGGCATCCCGTTTGCGATTCCTTCCGGCTTCGAGGGCTACGTCCCGAAAACGCGGGTGATTCTGTTCGAGGCGGCGCTGGCGGCGGCCAACGGACTGACGCCTGAACAGGCGCTGGAGGCGATCACGATCGAGCCGGCGCGTCTATTGGGCATCGCGAACCGGGTGGGATCGATCGAATCGGGCAAAGATGGCGATTTGGCACTTTACGACGGCGACCCGCTGGAGTACACTACCCATTCGATTGGTGTCGTGATCGGAGGAAGGCTCGTTTCAGAAGCAAGACGCTAGTTGGGAAAGCAGTAGGGAAGGAAAGATAGGGGGCCGCAAGGCCCCCTATTGTAATGACGATCCGATGCAGTTCGGGCCGGAACGTCAGGAAAGCGGTTCGAAGCGCGCCTGGAAGAATCGCAGGAGCTTGGGTTCGTAAGCGATGCGGAGTCCGCGGATGCTGGCGCGTTCCTCATAGACGCAATAGACCGACTCGGCGGTGACGTCCATATGTGCCTGGGTGTAGACGCGGCGCGGGATGGTGAGGCGCACGAGTTCGAGTTTTGGGAAGCGCTCCTGGCCGGTGACCGGATCACGGCCGGCCGAAACGACACCCCGTTCCATGGCGCGGACGCCGCTATCGAGGTAGATGGCGGCGGCGAGGGCCTGGGCCGGGTATTGCGTCTGCGGGATATGGGGCAGGAACGCCTTGGCGTCGAGAAAGATGCCATGGCCACCGATCGGCTTCACAATCGGCACGCCCCAGTTCATCAACTTCTCGCCGAG
Organism: uncultured Candidatus Solibacter sp.; assembly: GCA_964604945.1. GTDB lineage: Bacteria > Acidobacteriota > Terriglobia > Bryobacterales > Bryobacteraceae > PNKE01. Next base: position 9,745 of record CAZSBK010000061.1, on the reverse strand, counting down.
ATAGACAACCTGGCCGACACGGGCGCGGATGTGGTCGTCCTGGACCGACTCTTCGATGCCGATGGCGACCGCTTCCATGTCGCGTCCGGCCATACCGCCATATGTGTGCAGCCCTTCATAGACGACAACCAGGTTGCGCGCCTTCTCGGCCGCTTCAGCGTCGTTCAATGCGAGGAAGCCGCCGATATTGGCCAGCGGATCCTTCTTCGCGCTCATAGTGCAGCCGTCGGTGAGGGAGCAGATTTCGAACACGATATCAGCGATGGTGCGCCCCTGCTCACCCGGCTCGCGCTGCTGGATGAAGTAGGCGTTCTCGGCAACTCGCGTCGCGTCCAGGATGATCTTGGCGCCGTACTTGTCAGCGAGGGCGCGGGCCTGCTTCAGATTTGCCAGTGAGATCGGCTGGCCGCCGGCCATGTTGACCGTGGCGGCGAGGCTGACGTACGGGACTCGGCCGGGGTTCTCTTTGAGAATGGACTCCAGCTTTTCGAGATTGACGTCGCCCTTGAAGGGGTGCTCGCTGGCCGGGTCGTGGGCTTCGTCAATGATGATGTCGACGAAGCGTCCGCCGGCGAGTTCCTGATGCAGGCGTGTCGTCGTGAAGTACATGTTGCCCGGCACGATGTCGCCGGACTTGATGAGGACCTGCGAGAGGATGTTCTCGGCGCCACGGCCCTGGTGGGTGGGGATGACGTGGGCGTAGCCGTAGTATTTGTGGACGGCGGCATCGAGGTGATAAAAGTTCTCACTGCCGGCGTAGGCTTCGTCGCCGAGCATCATGCCCGCCCACTGGCGGTCGGACATGGCCGACGTGCCGGAGTCGGTCAGCAGGTCGATGTAGACATCGCGGGAGCGGAGCAGGAATGTGTTGTAGCCGGCTTCCTCGATGGCGCGCTGGCGCTGCTCGGGGGTGGTGAGACGGACGGGTTCGACGACTTTGATCTTGAAGGGTTCGGCCCAACTGCGGCGATCGAGTGGCATCCTGAGTCTCCTTACACGTCTCAAGGTAGCGTTGAGTTCGTTTGGTTGGAATTCCGATTGGAAAGTGATTCTGAAAAAGTGCTAACGTTCAGCACATAGGGAGAGCGAATCCGTGTCAAATCAAAAACCTGTGGCCCTGGGCCAGATGGATGAGATGGCCTGGAAGATCCTGGCTCAATTGCAGGCCGACGCGCGGCTGTCGTTTTCAGAATTGGGGCGGAGGATTGGGTTGTCTACGCCGGCGACGGCGGAGAGGGTGAGGCGGCTTGAGGACCAAGGCGTGATCCTGGGCTACCGGGCGATGGTGGATCCGGAGAGAGTTGGCTTGGGCGTGGGGGCGTTCATTCGGATTCGTTTGGCAGGACCGGAGTCTCTGGCAAGGAAGTTAACGGAGGCGCTGGAGCGGATGCCCGAAGTGCTCGAGTGCCACCGCTGCACGGGTGACGAGTCGTTCATTCTAAAGGTGCGGGTAGAATCGGTTGGCGCTCTCGAGGCGTTGATTGACAAGCTGAGTCCGTTCGGCGCCACATCGACTTCGCTGATTCTGTCGTCTCCGGTCGATCGGCGAACTTTGCGGGAGGCAAGCCGCGCCCAATCAGCATAGTCGCCACCTTCTCACGTGGATCGTGGATTACGCGCCGGTGGCGGCGGCGCGGATGCCGGGTGTGAGCAGCAGGGCGGCTGCCGCATTGTTCCGCCTCATGTGCACTTTCTGGAAGACGGCAGCCTGGCTAACCGGCCGTGGCAAGGCTCTACTCGATCACGAAACCATCGATGTCAATGTAGGTGCCCTGGGAAGCGGCCGAGCGCCGGCCAAGGACACGAATGGTCAAGGTGTGCCGGCCGGGTGAAGGGGCGGTGTACCGGACTCGCTGCTGCCAATGAATCTGGGGACTATAGGCATCAAGCTTGCCCACCGTTGCGCCGTCAATCAGGATCTCAGCCTGGCCGCGGTTGAACGCCCCCGTGTAGATCAAGGTGACCGCCGATCCGTCGAAGTCGAACTCGGCTTGGCATGTGGGCTGGTCGCAGTACGTGATTGTGCTCTTGTAGGTGTCGGTGAACAGCCTGTCGCGGATCCAGGGGCCGATGAGGCGCGAGCCTCGGACAAGATCGTCGTATTCCCCGGCGCCGCGGTAGTGGCGGTCGCTCGGCGATCCCACCGGAAGGAGACGATAGAGGGTCCAGTTCCCAGCCTGGTATTCGATCGCGCTCTGACTCGGGTCTGAAAGCTCCCAGGATGCGACGTTTGCGAAAAGTTCCGGCCGCGCACCGTCTGGCCCAATCCAATACTGGATTTGCCGTGATTCAAGTAGTATCCGAGCTTCCGCAGTCGACTTGACCTTGCTCAACTCGTCGGCGAAGTAGCCCCCGTGCCATGTGTTGACCCAGGCACGCGCCCGCAGGCGTCCGACATCGTCCTGCGAGATGAAGGCGATGCTTTGAGCCGGCAGTTCCTTGTTGGCGTAAGCAACAAGCGGATTCAGAGGCGCTGACTCGGCGGCATAGTGGGCCATTCGTGCGGGTTCGGAGAGTGGTTCGATGATGAAGTCCCGGTGGTACCATCCGGCGTTGGCGAAGTAGAGCATGTTCAAACAGCAGACCGCGGCCAGGAGCGCTTTCCAGGCGATGGACTCAGATGCTCTTCCGATGGCGAGAGTCCACAGCAGCAGGGCAGCGTACATGTAGCGGACGTACGGCTGTCCGAGGAAGACGATGACGATTTCGGCGGCGCCAAGCGTGAGAGCGGCCCGGACGAGCGGATCGCGGCGGCGGATGAAGGCGAACGCGGCGGCGGGCATGAGGGCCAGCCATTGGAAACCGAAACCGCCGCCCGGACTTTCGCAGTAGAGGGTGGTCTTGAAGGTCATGTCCCAAAGCGAGCGCCAGTTCAGTGTTTGGATGTAGCGGGCGTCCTTGATGCTGGACTCGGAAGGGTAGAGCCGCGACTTAAAGATGCCGTTGAAGTAGGGGAAGAAGGGATTGCCAGTACGGATGATCTCTTCGACGTAGGGCATGGTCCCGGCGGCCAGGAAAAGGACGGCGGGACGCCATTGGCGGGACTTCCAAAGAGCCCAGGCGACGATGGGAACGGCCAGCGGGACGGCCATGAGTTTACACATGGACGCAGCGCCGCACAGGAGGGCCACGGCCCAGGGCTGGCCGGCATCCTCCCATGCCAGAAGGAACGCTGCCAGCAATAGGTAAGCCCACACGTTTTCAACAAAGAGGCTGCCAGTGGCCAGCATGACAAGCGGGGTGGAGGCCCAAAGCGCGGCGGCGGCAAGGCCAGCGCGTGTGGCGACAAGGCCGCATGTCAGGGCGAGCATGGCGACGTTCACCAGGCGCGCGCCGGTCTCCTCACCGAAAAGCCAGGCGAGTGACCACAGCCAGTCCCCGCCCATGGGCATGGCAGCCCAGGCAAGCTCTGTGACATCGAAGGGCCAATAGCCCCATGCGAGGATACGGGCCGGGGCGACGAGGTGCCAGGCGAGTCCGTCAGCGCTCACCTCGGGCTTGAGGGCAAGCATGAAGTGGGCGGTGAGGATGACCATGAGCACCGTCCACCAGGCGCGCTGACCCGCGGTTTCGGCCACCGGAAGGGCTGGCAAGCGGGTCCGCCGCACGGCGGCTATGACGACGGGTACTGCGGTCAAAAGCCACCACAACCATGGGCGGTTGACGGGGAAGTGGACGAGTACGCCAAACAGGATGATCCAGCCGGCGAGTCCGGCAGCCGTGGCCAGGAGCGCGTCCTCGACCACCGGGAACAGGAGTCGTCCGAGCGCCCAGGACGAGGCGGTGATCCAGAGGACAGCCGCGATGGGGGCGGGTCCGGCGGCGGCGACACCATAGAGAGTCCAGGCGCCAAGGAAGACCACGGCGACGTGCCGGAGTTTGGCCGCGAAGACAGCCCCGGTGGCCACGGCTCCGGCGGCAGCGAATACGCCGAGACGAGACCAGCCTTCAGGGGTCCAATGGTGATCGGGCCGGAGACCGTAATGGTACAGCCCGGCCAGCACAAGCCCAAAGAAAACCCACCCGAAAGCGGCCATCAGGTTCCGATTTTACAGAACAATGAGATTCAGCGGGTGCGACGTCCTGCGTCGCTGGGTGGGGGCTGGCCAGGGGGAGTTTGCCATAGGCGACTCTTGATTACCTTTGCAGCGGAATGAATGTCTGATACTGTAATTGCAGTTGCCGACGCCTGAGTCCGTTATTGCCAGACGCCGGTGGGAGTTCAATACAACGTGGTAAGGAGCTGCAACCATGACAATTAAGGGCTTAGGCCTTGGTGTGGGTTTGCTAATCCTGGTGGCGGTGCCGTTGTTGGCGCAGTCACAGGACGCGAGAGGTAATATCGTTGGCCGCGTGCTCGACCCAAGCGGCGCAGTCGTGCCCGGCACTGAAGTGAAGGGCGTGAATGATGCCACGGGTGTCGTCATATCCACGAAAACCAATGACGCCGGCAACTATGTACTGCCGTTCCTGGTTCCTGGCATGTATTCCGTCACGGCCGAGATCCAGGGCTTCCGGAAGTTCGATCGGAAGAATGTCCAAGTCCGCGTGAACGAGAATGTCCAACTGGACATTCAGATGACAGTCGGCGAAGTGACCGAATCGGTCGAGGTGACGGCGGAGTCGCCGCTGCTTCAGACTGCCGAAGCCTCGCTGGGCCAGATTGTCGACGAGCGCCGGATCGCCGAGTTGCCCCTGTTCGCTGGCAACGCGATGGACCTGGTCCATCTGGCTCCCGGCACGGTGAACGGCACCGACATGCGTTTGCGCAAGGCTGCGTTCAACAATGCCCCTTCACAGTTCTCCACTGACGGCAGCGGGAACTACGGGAACTCGTTCACGATTGACGGTGTGGCGAACGTCTATTCGGACGGCACCAGCCCTCGCGTGGCGTTCTCGCCTCCGCAAGCGTCGCTTTCCGAGTTCAAAGTCCAGACTTCATCCTTTGACGCCGCAATTGGCCGTACGGCAGGGGCACTGGTCAACGTGAGCACGAAGGGCGGCACGAATGATCTTCATGGTTCGGCCTGGTGGTGGTTGCGTCACTCCGCGTTCGATACACCGACGCTGTTTCAGAACAGGACGAACAAGAAGGGCTACAAACTGCCAATCTACCGCGACAACCGCTACGGTGCCGCCGCCGGCGGGCCGGTGGTGCTGCCTAAGATTTACAACGGGAAGAACAAGACCTTCTGGTTCTTCACGTATGAAGCCAACAAATTCGGCACGCCCGTGGACATGACCTCGACTGTGCCAAGCGCCGCATGGCGCAACGGTGATCTCTCCAGCCTGCTCCCGTTGGGCTCGAACTATCAGCTTTATGACCCCGGGACCATTGCCGTCGCGCCGGGCGGCCGTTTCAGCCGCCAACCGCTGGCGGGCAACATCTTCCCGGTCAGTCGTATCAATACAGTCGCGAAGAACCTTCTAGCCCTCTACCCGATGCCCAATCAGACGGGCACAGCCGACGGCCGCAACAACTTCTTCTATTCGTTGCCGGCGAGTGAAGATTATTGGACCTGGATCGCCCGCCTCGACCATGCCTTCAATGAAAAGAACCGCATGTTCGTCCGGTTCCACCGGGACTGGTGGGAAGAGGACAAGAACCATCACTTCGGCGACGATGTCAATGGGATCATCCTCAACCGTAATAACCGCGGTATCGCTATCGATGACGTCCACATGCTTTCGGCGACGATGGTCCTGAACCTCCGCTACGGCATCAGCGCGCAGGATTTTCCCGAGCGCCGCGTCAGTAAGGGATATAACCTCGCGTCACTCGGCTTCTCCAATAACGTCACCAATCTGGTCGACCCATCGCTCGCAACGATTCCTTATACGTCCGTAGGATCTCTATCCGTACTCTCGCCCTGGGAGTCTGGCGACGGCACGACGTCGTCCATCAGCCACAACGCCGTGGCCAACCTCACCTGGATGAAGGGCAACCACAACATCCGCATGGGCTTCGACTACATGGTCTTCCGTGAATTCCGCGCCCGCTATCCTTACGACACATCGCCCTACCTGAGCTTCTCGAGCGCATGGGCCCGCGGCCCTTACGACAACTCGACTGCCCCACCCGTCGGCGCCGAGTTTATCGCCCTACTGGCCGGCATCCCCGGAGGCAGCATGGCGCGCACAGGCACCTACGCCGAGCAGGATATCTACACCGCTCTCTACGCCCAGGACGACTGGAAAGTGACCCGGAAACTGACCGTCAACCTCGGCCTGCGCGCCGAGCGCGAATCACCGATCACTGAACGCTACAACCGTTCGGTGACTCAGTTCGACGGAACCACTTCGAACCCGATCGAAGCAGCCGCCATAGCCAACTATGCCGCTGCATCGTCGAGGCCAGATGAGCTGCCCCTGTCCGCCTTCAAAGTGAAGGGTGGCGTCACATTCGCTGGTGTAGGAGGCAATTCCCGCCAATACTGGAACGGTCAGGGTATCCAGTGGTCACCCCGCATCGGCTTGGCTTACCAGATCAACACCAAGACGGTCTTTCGCGGCGGCTATGGCCTCTTCTATGCCCCGAACGGAATCCTGAGGACCAATTCAATCCTCAACGGTTTCTCTCGAAGCACCGACATCACGGCCTCCAACGATAGCGGCCTCACATGGGCATCCACTCTCACAAATCCGCTGCCGACCGGGCTGTTGCCGGTCATTGGAGCTGCAGGCGGCTTGGAAACGACCCTCGGGCAGGCCACGTCGTTCTTTGCGGCCGACCGCAAGATGTCCCCGGCACAGCGCTGGTCGATCGGATTCCAGTATGAAGCTCCCGGCGGCGTCATGATCGAATCGTCGTACGTGGGGAACCGCAGCTCCCGCCTGCCCGTCACGCGGCAACTCAGTTACACACCGGCGAAGTACCTCAGCACTTTGCCGTACCGCGACACGACGACCATCAATTACCTCAGTCAGAACTTCACTAGCCCCTATTACGGGCTGAACCCTAACTTCACCTCGAAGAACATCTCGCGCGCCGGGCTCCTGCAGGCATATCCTCACTTCTCGACCGTGAGCTACGAGGATCCGGTCGGCTACTCCTGGTATCATTCGATGCAGAACCGCGTTGAAAAGCGGTTCTCCAAGGGCTACACGATCCAGGGCGCCTACACCTGGTCGAAGTCCATGGCTGCCAACTCCTTCCTCAACTATTCCGACCCGATGCCCTACGAGTCGATCTCTGACCTCGACCGCCTCCACCGGTTAACCGGCAGCGGCATCTGGGAACTCCCCTTCGGCAAAGGCCGCCGTTTCGCTCCAAGCATGCCTGCTGCCCTCGATTTGTTCGCGGGCGGCTGGCAGGTAAGCGGCGTCTACCAGTACCAGAGCGGACAGCCGCTCGGTTTCGGCCAGGCACTCTATATCGGCGATTCGTCAACGATCGTGCTGTCTTCGGACAAGCGGAACACCGACAACTGGTTCAATACCACAGTTTTCAACAAGAACTCCTCCCAGGTGCTGGCGTCCAACATCAACACGTCGCCGCCGCGCTACTCCAACATCCGATCTGATTCACAGCGCCGCATTGACCTGTCCGCCAACAAGACCTTCAGTGTCACTGAGAGATTCAAGATGATCTTCCGCGCCGACACGTTCAACGCCCGCAACGAAGTCGTCCTCAACGCCCCCAACACGACTCCTACGAATTCATCGTTCGGCAAGATAACCGGCCAGCAGCCATCGCGCTCCTGGCAGTTTGCACTCACTTTGAAGTTCTAGTCGAATCCACCATTCTTTGCTTGCAGGGCGCGTCCGGCTTCAACCGCCGGGCGCGCTTTCCTTTTGGTCAAGCGGCGGATTTGGTGGTACAGACGACTGCATGGAACAAGGGCCGCCCTTGATGAACGGCAAGATCGAACTCGAACCAGTCGACGATCCGGGGATCGATCGGCGCGATTTGTCTCGTGGCGCTCGCACACTGGCCGCGTTCGTGGGCGCGTCCAACATCCAAACCGCCGTTCCCGATCCGACCGACAGGCAGGTCCCTCCGGCCACAGCTGGCCTGCTTCTGCTCATCGTGCCGTTTGGGAAGCACAGAATCACCCGGCTCATCGCAGGTCAAACCCAGTCTATAGGCACTCGCACTTCAACTGTCGCTTTTCAGCCCATATGGGCGAGTATCACCGGGCGAGCCTTATCTGCCGGCCGACCCGCCCGAGATGATGGAGACGATCCGCCGGACGTCAATGCCCAGCCAGACCTACAAGGTCCTGGCCGCCGGTAGGGCAGTGACCTCGCTGAAGCAGGTGGGCGAACGACTCGCCGTGGCGCTGAAAGGGATCAAGGCCACTGATCCGGTGACGATTGGCCTCTATCAGCGCTTCAACGATCAGATCGGGTAAACGGAGGGATTGGTTCTCGATATCACCATGGCGAAGGCGCAAGATGTCTGATGTGGCTATAATCAAGTCGAGCGCGCCCGTAGCTCAGTCGGATAGAGCGTCTGGCTTCGAACCAGCAGGTCGGGAGTTCGAGTCTCTCCGGGCGCGCCATCGCGAAGTCGTTCAGTGGAACCATGCGAAACGGTTGCTTGGGCCCGCACTGTTCTGCGAGTTCAGCCTCTGCATCACTTTTGGTCCAGTCTCGGCGGGAGGAACGCCATGCAATTCGTCCTCCCCAATCTCTCGGAGAGAGGGCGCCGAGAGATACCCCCCGTGAGAACGCAGCCCACCGCGACCGATTCCTGAAGACCGGGTCCAACGCCAAGAGCTATACTCTCTATCGAACTGGCACAAAACGCCGGCCGGGCCGAGTTCGACGGCATCACCTGAATGGCCATTGAGGCTGGCGTATGAGCGAAAGGGGATCATCTTGAATCAGGCAGGGGAATCGGTTGGACGTCTTCAACGGGTCGTCATGGACCTCCGGATGAGCAAGGCGATTACTCCGGTGCTGATGTGTGGGGCAGTGTTGCTCGTGCCGGGTCTCCTTCTGGGGCAGGAGGCAAAGCCCGCCACTACAACCGGCGAGTGGCACGCGCTGTTCGACGGCAAGACGCTGGACGGCTGGAAGGAGTCGGACTTCCTGGGGGCCGGCAAGGTCACCGTCGGAAACGGCGTCATCACCATCGGCTCAGGAGTTCTTACCGGCATCAACTGGGCCGGTCCCTCTCTTCCGTTCCCCGCCTCCGGCTATGAGGTGCGCATCGAGGCCGCCCGGATGCAGGGGGCCGATTTCTTCGCCGGCATAACGTTCCCTGTACGGGACTCCTTCTGCACCTGGATCAACGGCGGTTGGGGCGGAGAGGTCGCGGGCCTGTCGAGCATCGACGGGGCCGATGCATCGAGGAACGAGACCACCTTCGGCCGGACGTTCGAACTCGGGCGCTGGTACACGCTGCGCCTGCGAGTGACTCCGTCCCGGATCTCGGCTTGGATTGACGACGAACTCGTGATCGATGTCTCCATCGAGAAGAAGTGGATCGCCTTGCGCGAGGGAGACATAGATCGTTCGATACCGTTCGGCATCGCAACCTACGCCACCGTGGGGGCCGTGCGAAAGATCGAGTGGCGCTCCTTGGAGCCGGGCAATAAGTAAACCGGCTCGCTAGCAAGATGGCTGGCTTCAGTTGTTGTACGCGGCGGACGTCGGGGAGTGTTCCGGCTTCGAGCATTTGGCTGAATCGAGCAGAACAAGCGCATCCATCCGCTTTGCACCAACCTCACCAATGGAGTGCCCTTGAGTGCGGGTTGCGGTAGTGATACAGTGCCATACCAGACATAGAGATAGGAAT
>CAZSBK010000060.1:0-31828 GCA_964604945.1 uncultured Candidatus Solibacter sp. | reverse complement strand
TTCCAAGAGATTGTCGTCGGCGTCGAGCACTCGGCCGAGAATGGCGCCTGTCCGTTCGAGTTTCAGCTTTACGTCAGATTTCTTCTCTCCCTCACGCAGCGTGGTCCGCAGCCCCGACGTGCCGCCTTCGATCGGCGCCACGTACCCGATTCTCTCGGCGCCGAGTTGGTAGCTGCCAGGCGGCAGGGCGGAGATGGAGAATTTGCCCTCGGCGTTGGTCAGGGCTCCGAACTGCTGCGCCTTGCCGGCCTGGTATCCGTCGCACGTCACGTGCGCGCGGACGATCGGCGCGCCGGTGGCCGCATCAACCACAGTGCCGGAGACGGCGGCGAGTTTGTCCTCTGCAGACTGCGCCCACACGGTTGCGGCCGCAGCCAGAATCAGGATCGCGCTACTTCTTGGCATCGAGGTCCTCCCGCGAGACGGCGCGTATGTCCTTGCGAAGGCGGTCGTTCGCTTTCACTTCCACCTCCTCGGCGAGCACCGAGAGCTTCTTCAGCAGTTCCGAATCGCCGCTCCCAAGCCGCAGGAGGTCGATCCCGAGCAGCTTGTACTTGCCGGGCGCGACGCCGCGGAGCGTGTACGTTCCGTCGGGGGAGGCGCGCGACGAATGGCGCTCGTCGGTGCTCGTAAACTCGCCCTTGGCATCGCTGATGATGACCATGGCGAGGTTGTTCGTCTGTTTGTCGCCGTCCGCGCCAAGGAACGACCCCGAGATCTGACCGCCATCGGTTGCGACCGTTACTTTCAATCGTGCTGGGCGCGCAAGGGTGACGGCGTCCGACGCGAAGGCGGCGCCGTCCACTTCCACCGACTTCACGTACCCGTTCTCAGGAAGCGACTCCACCAGTAGTTGGTACTTGCCGGGGAATACACCCGTGAGTTTGAAGGCGCCCTCAACGTCGGCGTCTCCGGACAGAGACTCGCCTCCCTGTAGCCGAATGGCGTGCTTGCCGCCGACGCCGCTGAGCGTGCCGGTGACTTCGAATCCAGCGGTCAGGCGCAGTTCCACACCCGACGGCGGCGCGCTTTCGCTGAACTCGACGGTCTGACTCTTTAGCGGGCATCCGTTTTCATAGGCGCGGGCGAATAGCTTGTACGTGCCACGCGGCGAAAACGGAATGGCGAAGCGGAACTTGCTGTTCGTCCCCGACTGGATGCTGCGGGCCCCTTGCCCGGGCTCGGTGAACTCGAGGTAGACGGACGCCGTGGGAACGCCTTCGGGGAGTCCGGTCACGATGCCATCGACCGCGGGACCGCCGCTGCCCGGTCCTGCCGCTGCTGCGGACATCCGTATGTCGATGCCGCGTACATCCGCGCCCGCCACCACTTCCACCGGCGTCGCCTGATCAGCGACCGGCGTCCCGGGATAGAAGGTCGGCGTATAAGTGATCGGCGCGGTGCCGTCCGTCCGGGTTTCGCTGCGGGTCATGCCATTAAACGTGGCCTGCACCCGAAAGCGCCCGGGGCCGACCAGCAGACGATACTCGCCGCGATCGTCGGTCGAGGTCGATTCTCCCGTGAGGAGCAGCGCAGTGGAGGCTTCCGCCGAGACCGGCTTGACCTGCACGTTGATGTTCTGCATTGGGTCGCCGTACTCGTCGAGCACGCGGCCGGATATAGTCGAACGCGGCATCAGTTCAAGCTTGAGGTCTGTCTTGTGCTCGCCTGCCTTCACGATTACGTTCGGGACCGCACTGGAGTTCTTGCGCATGGCTACGTAGCCGGGTTTCTCGCCCAGGCACACGTAGGTCCCGGCCTGCATGCGGCCGATCAAGAAGCGGCCCTCGCGATCGCTGACCGCACCGTAGGCACGGCTTTCCGTACCGTCCGGGATGCTGAAGACCCGCACCTGGACGCCCGCCAGCGGATGCCCAGTGTCGAGGTCCACGGTTACGCCTTCGAGTTGCGCCTCCTGCGCCCAGGACGTGGCGCTTAGGACTAGCAGAAGAGTCCAGTTCCTCCACATATGCCAAGATGTTAACGGGATGCGACGGCCAGCACAACCCCTTCTCGTTAACACCCCCGCGGGTCTCGGATGTTGACGGGGCCATCGAACTGACATCCGGACCGCGCGGTCGTCTCCCCGGTCGACTGGATTCCGAGCGTGGCACGCGCCTCTCGGGACTTGGGGCGGTCAGTTAAGTTGACGGCTAACGCCCATTACTGACATTTGTGGGCACATCTGGATAGATCCTCCCTGACGCCGTGGTGTTAAGTATCCCCGGTGATGTCCGGTTACCGGAGTGTAATCGGGCTACGGTAGGGCCGTCGCCGGCCCCGCCCGCCGAGGCGCCTCCCGGAGACTGGCCTATTGCCTGGTTGTCCGTCGGGATGACAGCGCAGCCCGCGGTTGGTTACAATGGAGAGGACTTTCACAGACGCACCCATCGATACAATCCCAGGAAGTAGATAATGCCGAACCCTAAACGACGCCACTCCAAGCGCCGCACGTCGACTCGCCGCGCCCACGATCACCTGAAGGCCTCCGGCATTTCGGAGTGCCCGAAATGTCACGAGATGAAGCTGCCCCACCGCGCTTGCCCGGCTTGCGGGTGGTACAAGACGCGCGAAGTCATCGAAGTCGCCGAACAGTAGTCCGGCCGGACCAGCCGCCAATGATCACTGTCGCTGTCGACGCGATGGGTGGAGACAATGCACCCGCGCCGGAAGTTCTCGGAGCGGTCCGCGCCGCCCGCAGCCAGGATGTCAGCATTATCCTGGTCGGGCGTGAGGACCTGCTTCGAGCCGAACTGTCCAAGTACAGCGACGCCAGCCAGCTCTCGATTCGAATCGCCCACGCCAGCGAGGTTGTCACCATGGACGACAACCCGGCCAAGGCGCTGCGGACCAAGCGCGATTCCAGCATCCGCGTCGCCGCCCGTCTGGTGCGGGACGGCGAAGCTCATGGTCTGGTCTCGGCCGGCAACACCGGCGCGGCCATGGCCACAGCCAAGACTGTAATGGGCATGGTGCCCGGCGTGGACCGGCCGGCGCTGGCTTCCGCATTCCCGACACTCAAGGGCAAACCGACCATTATGGTCGATGTCGGCGCCAACGTTGATTGTGCGCCGAGGATGCTGGCTCAGTTCGCCATCATGGGCGACATCTACTCCCGGCTCATTTTCCATACCGAGGATCCCAAGGTCGGCATCCTCTCCATCGGCGAGGAAGAACACAAGGGCAACGAACTGACCCGGACCGCCAGCCTTTTGATGAAAGATCTGCCGCTGAACTTCATTGGCAACGTCGAAGGACGCGACCTCTACACCGGCAAGGCCGACGTTATCGTCTGCGACGGTTTCATCGGCAATGTGGCGCTCAAAGTGAGCGAGGGCATGGTGGAAGTGATCAAGCACATGCTTCAGGAGTCGCTCGCCGCTACCATCACACGCAAGATCGGATACGTGCTGAGCCGGGCCGCCTATACGGACTTCAAGAAGCGGGTGGATTACTCCGAGTACGGCGGGGCGCCGCTGCTCGGCGTGAAGGGCATCTGTATCATTAGTCATGGCCGCTCAAACGACAACGCCATCCGTAACGCCATCCGCGTGGCCACCGAGTTTGCCTCCGAACATGTCAATGACCGCATCGCCTCAGGTCTGCACCAGTGGCGGCTGGAAAGCGGCGCCGCCAGTCCGGCTGTCCGTTAGCCCGCTCGTCCTTTTCTTTCTGCTCGCCGCCTCCCTGCTTGCGCAAAGGCCGCACCCTGCCCATTGGAGCCTGACCCCGCAACAGACAGCCGTTGCCCCTGGCGCCAGCGTTCTTGTAGAACTGAAGCTCGACCTTGACGCCCCATGGCACATGTACTCGCCCACCACGCCCAAACCGGGCCCGACGGGCGGGCCGATTCCTACCACCATCGAACTGGAGTCCAACCCGGCCATCGCGGGGTCCACGCTCTACTTCCCTGCCCCTAACCGAAAGTTCGACCCGAACTTCAACCTCGACACCGCAACCTACGAGAAGTCGGTCAAGTTCTACTTCAAAGTGGATCTGGCATCCGACACCGCGACGGGGCCCGTCGATCTGACCGCGAAGATGCGGTACCAACTTTGCACCGATACCGAGTGCCTGCCGCCAAAGCGAGTCACCGCGACGGCCAAACTTGACGTGAACCCCGGTGTCAGGAACGTGGCGCCTTCAATGCCTGAAGGCTATGCGGAGTTCAGGCGGGAATCGGCCCCAGCGGCAGCGCCGCCACCACCCCAGCAAAGTGGCGGTTCTCCGCAACCCATCGGGTCGTTTCTCCTCGTCGCATTTGGTTTCGGCCTGGCGGCCATCTTCACGCCGTGCGTCTTCCCGATGATCCCGATCACGCTCAGTTTCTTCCTGAACCAGGGTGCCGCGACGCGGCGGCAGGCCTTGATGCAGGCGGCGGTCTTCTGCCTGGGCATCATCGTCCTATTCACTGGGCTGGGCTTCGGCGTGACCGCGGCGTTAGGTCCCTTCGGCGTGACCCAGATGGCGTCGAATCCCTGGGTGAACGGCTTCATCTCGCTTGTTTTCTTCGCTTTTGCTTTGTCCCTGCTGGGCGCGTTTGAGATTACTCTGCCGTCCGGATTGCTGACGAAGATGAATGCCGCCTCCAACCGCGGCGGCTATCTTGGCGTGCTCCTGATGGGGCTGACTTTTTCGCTCACTTCGTTCGCGTGCGTTGGACCGTTCGTGGGGACGCTGCTGGTGGCCTCGGTGCAGGGCGACCTGCTGCAACCTGTTCTCGGGATGGCGGCCTTCTCCGCCGGCCTGGCGTTGCCATTCTTCTTCCTGGCTCTGTTCCCAGGCTATCTCGAAAGGCTGCCGCGCAGCGGCGGTTGGATGGCGCGGGTCAAGATTGTCATGGGCTTCCTGATCCTGGCGGCGATGCTCAAGTACCTGTCGAATGTCGATGCCGTGATGCAGTGGGAGTTGCTGACACGCGAACGATTCCTGGCGATCTGGACCGTGCTGTTCGCCCTGCCAGGGCTCTATCTGCTCGGATTGCTGCCAATGGAAGGCGTCAAACGCGACCAGAACCTTGGCGTGGGCCGGTTGCTGGTGGGCGCATCCCTGCTGGCTTTGGCCATATCCTTCATTCCAGGAATGTTCGGGGTAAGGCTGGGGCAGATCGAAGCATTCATCCCGTCGCCGGGAGAGTCATCGGCTGCTGCCGCGGGCACAACGGCGCGGGCGGCGTGGTTGAAGAATGACCTCGACGGCGCGCTGGCCAAGGCCAAATCGGACAACAAACGGGTGCTGGTCGCTTTCACGGGATACGCCTGCACAAACTGCCACTGGATGAAGGCCAACATGTTCACCCGGCCCGAAATCGGCGATGCGATGCAGTCGCTGGTCGCCGTCGAACTGTACACGGACGGGACCGATACAGCGAGCGAGGCGAATCAGAAACGACAAGAATCGGAGTTCAAGACTGTCGCCATTCCTTTCTACGCGATTCTCGATTCCGACGGCAAGACCCTGGCGACCTTCGCCGGCCTGACCAGGGATCAAGCCCAGTTTCTGGCCTTTCTGAAGACCGGCGCCTGACCAGCCGGGCGGTTTCGGAAATCACGACCAAACGAATTTAGTTTTGATATAACCTATTTATTATCAATATTTTATGAGATAACCCCCTAAGTCTACCGGCTATGGCGGGCGCTCCAGCGCGCCACGACCAAGTCCGACACCAGCTTCTCTTGCTCCCGGCCGGCCTCCGCTTTCCAGTCCGCCAAACGCTTCTCCTTGAGGACCTCAAGAATCCTGACCTGTTTGTGCGCTTCCACTACCTGCTTGCGATGGTCCTCAAGTTGATCCTGCATCTGGCTCCGGGCCGCGGCCAAACGCCGGTCCTCCTGGACAGCGAAACGATGGAATTCGTCGAGTGACGCCAATTGCCAGCCCTCGACGGCGCGGCCTTCGGCTGCCGCGCGCGAGGCTTCACGGTTCATTTGGTCCAGTTCGGCGCGGTGCCGCTCGATCTGGGCGATGCCCGAGGCGATCTGATCGAGTTTGGCCAGCTCATCGTCGAGCCGGGCCTGCTTGAGCCGCATCAGGCTTTCGAGGGAATATCGGAACCGCTTCATTTCGGCCGCGCTCCGCCGCTGGACGCAAGTTGGGCCAGACGCTTGGCCGTGGCCTCCATCTCGCTGGTTTCGTGGGGTTTCTGGCGCAGGAAGCGGCTGATCTCCTGCTCGATGGCGATGGCGGCGTCCAGTTGCGGATTCGATCCCGACGCGTACGCGCCGACGCGGATCAAGTCGGCGGCATTTTCGAGTAACGCCATGGTTTCCCGTACCCGGTTGGCGGCTTCGGCCTGCCCTGCCACGGCCACGCGCGGCGCCAGCCGCGAAACCGACTGCAGGACGTCGATGGCCGGATAGTGGCCCTTCTGGCCGAGCGCGCGGGACAAAACGATGTGACCGTCGAGGATGCCGCGCACGGCGTCGGCGATCGGCTCATTCATGTCGTCGCCTTCGACCAGGACGGTGAAGAACGCCGTGATCGAGCCATTCTTGAACCGCCCAGCACGTTCGAAAACACGCGGCAGCAACTGGAAGACCGAGGGAGTGTAGCCCTTTTGGCTGGGTGGCTCGCCAGCCGCCAGCCCGATTTCACGCTGGGCCATGGCCAGGCGGGTGACGCTATCTCCGACCATCAACACGTCCTTGCCCCGATCGCGGAAGAACTCGGCCATGGCCAGAGCCACCGACAAGGCCCGAATGCGCAGAGGCGCGGGCCGGTCCGAGGTGGCAACAACGACCACCGAACGCTTCAGCCCCTCCTCGCCCAGTTCGTTTTCGATGAAGTCGCGCACCTCGCGGTTGCGCTCGCCGATCAGGGCTAGCACGGATACCTCGGCATCGTTGTTCTTCACCAGGCTGCCAAGCAAGGTGCTTTTGCCCACGCCCGAACCGCCGAAGATGCCGATTCGCTGCCCGCGGCCACAAGTGAGAAACCCGTCGATGGCGCGCACTCCCGTGACCAGCCGCTCACGGATCGGTTCGCGTTCGAGCGGACCGGGCGGCTCGGCGTCCAGGGCGTAGTAAGCTTCAGGTTCAATGGGCGGACCGCCGTCGATCGGGCGTCCAAATCCGTCGAGGACACGCCCGAGCAGGCCGCAGCCGACCGCCAGGCGGGCGTCGCTTTTGCGGGCAACGATGGTGTCGCCCAACTGCAGCCCCGAAGTCTCCTCGAGCGGCATCGACAGGACACGTCCATTCTTGAATCCGATCACCTGTGTTCGAATCCGCCGGCCCTGCGAGGTCAGGATTTCGCAGAAATCGCCCAGCGCCGCCGCCGGTCCTTCGCTTTCCACCACCAGGCCGATGGTTTCGCGGACCACGCCGGACCACCGAAGCGGGTCGGCTTCGCTCACCTGGCGGACATAGCGCCCAAGATCGAGTGCCGGAGAGCTCATGCAGCCCCTCCGGTGGCCAGGGAGTCGGCAAAGCCGCGTTCGATTTCGGCCAGTTGCGTCGAGACCGAGGCGTCCAGCCGCCCTCGGCCGCTTTCAATCAGCACCGCGCCCGGCTCCAGGCTCGCGTCGGCAATCAACTGAACCTGGGAAGGCAACCCTAAACGGTCCAGCGCCGCCTTCACCGCGCCAAGATGGACCGCCGGGACCCTGATTTCGAGCAGTTCGCGTGCGTCGATCCGCGACAGCGCGGCGGTGACGAGGCCTGTCAGCGCGTCAGGGTCCATGGCCAGGGCCCGGTGCAGGATTTTGCGCGCCACGAGGAGGGCCAACTCCACTACCTGAGCCTCGGCCTGGTGGCGTAGGCGGGGACGCAGCGCCGCCACCTCGCCAAGCGACGCCGCAAGCCGCGAGCCCACATCGTTCATCTGCGCCTTCATGCGCTGCTGGAGGGCCTCCTCGGCCTGCCGCAGTCCCTCCTGAATGCCCTGCTGGCGGGCCTGCTCGAGTTGGGGCTGAATGTCACCGGCGGCGCCGGTATCCTGACTCTGGAATGGCCTTGACGACGATGAGCGCTCCGCCCGGCCAGCCGCGCCTGCATGGGCCGGCCCCCATTCGAAGCGGCCGACCGGCTGGGCGTCACCGCCGTTGATGATCTTACACGACATACTGTTCGCCGACCGTACCTTTCAGGCTCAACACCCCCTCGGTCTCCAACTGCCGGACAACGGAGATGATCTGTTGCTGCGCCGCCTCCACCTCCTTGATCTTCACCGGGCCGAGCGCATCCATGTCCTCCTTCAGCATTTCGGCACCGCGCTGCGACATGCACTGCAAGAAATGATTCTTGAGCTGGTCCGAAGTTCCCTTGAGCGCAATGGTGAGCAGTTTGCGGTCGATGCGGCCGAGCACCTCCTTGATCCCTTCCAGGTCGATCAGCAACAGATCCTCGAAGACGAACATCAGGTGGCGGATCGTATCGGCCAGCGTGGTGTCCTTGTGGTCGATTGAATCCAGAATGTCCTTACTGGTGTTCGAGTCCAGACGGTTGAACATCTCGGCGACGGCCCGTACGCCGCCGTAGCTCTCGCGGCTCAATTCGCCGAGCGATTTCAGCTTCTGGCCGATGATACTGGCGATCTTCGAGATGATCTCGGGAGAGATCTGGTCGAGATTCGCCATTCGCAGGCTCACCTCGGAACGCAGTTCCTGCGGCAGCGAGAAGATGAGACCGGCAGCCTGGGACGGGTTCAGGTGGCTGAGCACCAGGGCGATGGTTTGGGGATGCTCGCTGTGGATGAACTTTGCCAGTTGCTGGGGATCGGCCTTCTGAAGCGCGTCGAAACTGGCCGCATCGTTGCCCAGCATCTTCATGAGGCGATCAATGAGGCGTTTGGCGACGTCGGGGCCAAAGGCGCCCATCAGCATCTTGCGCGCGTAGTCGATGCCACCCTTGAGGACATAGTCCTGAGCCATCGACATGGTGTAGAACTCTTCGAGAATCGTCTCGGCGTCCTCGGAGGTGATGGCGGCGATGCGCGCCACCTCCTTGCCGATCATCGAGACTTCGTCCTCGTCGAGGTGCTTGAGGACCTCTGAACTGATCTGCTCGCCGAGGGTGACCATCAACACGGCCGCCTTCTGCGACCCGGAATGGCGGGGGCCCTGGTTCTTTTCCGGGGTGGCGTTGGTGATCACGGCGGCAGGTCACCTTTCCTGTTCGTTGAGCCAAGACCGGATGAGTTGGGCCGTGGCCTGGGGATCGCGTTTGGCGGACTCGCCAATCTGCTTGCGCAGGATTTCGGTCTTCTTGGTATTGGGAGGCAATTGGAGAGAGGCGAGCATTTCCTCTTCGGCCCTGGCGCGATTCTCCTCGTTGGCGGCCAACTGGGCCATGGCCTTGGCTTCCAGTTCGTCGGCATGGCCGGGTGGGGCAAGGGCGGCCGTGGCGCTCATGCCGGCCGCCGGAGCCGCGCTCTTGCGCTTGAACAGCCGGCGGGCGGTCCAGACTACGCCGACCAGGAAGACGACGCCGAGGGCGGCGATGGCGCCGAGCCAGGCCCCTGGCTGGGCGCCTTTCAGAAACGGTTGGAGCCAGGCGGGGATGGGAATGAAGCCCGGCGCGCCAGGCGTTGGCACGCCGGACGCCGGGCCGTCTGGAGGCGCGGCATGGAGCGTTGCGTCAAAAGGAAGAGATTCGACCAGGATCTGGTCGCCGCGTTCCTGCTGAAAGCCGACCACGCCGGCGATGACATCCCGCACCACCTTGAGCCGTTCCGGCGGCGGCGCGTCCAGCACGCGGCGGGCTTTCGAACCCGCGCCGTCCCAACGCACATCCTGGTCAAGCAGGACCGCCACCGAGACGCGCCGCAGATTGCCCTGGGGCAGCGTGAGGCGTTTGACGACGCGGCTGGTTTGATAGGTGACGTTTTCGGTCCGGCGGGCCGTGGAGCCGCGCGTTCCAGTGGCCTTTTCAACCGGCCGGGGCAGATTCGAAGCGGTGCCGGGCACGCCGCCGGTCATTGCCGCGGCGCCTGAAACGTCCTCGGTCTTCTGCGAGGTAAGCATCACCGACTTGTCGGGTTCGAAGGTCTCCTCGCTCTGCTCGCCACTGGTGAAATCGACCTCGGCAGTGATGCCGGCGCGATAGCGGTCTGCGCCCAGCAGCGGGTCCAGCGTGGCACGGACCTTGGCCAGCAGGTCGCGCTCAACCGACTGGCGATACTCCAGGCGCGCATCCGAAGAGCCGGCGCCGGTTTCGTCGAGCGAGTGGCGCGGGCGGTTCAGCAGCGATCCGTTCACGTCCAGCACGCTCACGTTTTCCGGCTGCAGCCCTTCCACTGCGCTGGCGGCCAGATGAGTGATGCCCTGGACATTCTGCGGCGAAAGCGCCGCGCCCGGCCTGAGTTTGATCATGACGCTGGCCTTGGCCGGCTGGCGGCTTTCGACGAAGACCGAATCCTTGGCGAAAGTGACATGGACGCGAGCCTTTTCCACCTCGCCGATGGCCATGAAACTGCGCTCAAGTTCGCCTTCGATGGCGCGCCGGTAGTTGATCTGCTCGGTGAAGTCGGTGGCGCCGAAGTTCGTCTTGTCGAAGAGTTCGAAGCCGATGCGCCCGGTCCTTGGCAGTCCGGCCGAGGCCATTTCAAGGCGGAGTTCGGCCACACGCGCCGAGGGCACCATGATGGCGCCGTCGTCGCGGATCGAATAAATGACGTTCGCCGCACGGAGCTTGCCCACCAGCGCACCGGAATCCTCGGCTGACAGGTTGGTGAACAGCGGCCGCAGGTCCCGCTCGCGATTCCAGCGCACGCCAAGCCAGAGCGACACGGCGACCGCGGCTATCGCGAAGAGAATCGAAATCCTCTGTTTCCAGCTCAAGCCGGCGAGCATGGATGTGAATTGACCCATTCAGGTTCAGTGCCTCCCGCAGCGACTGTCGAACTCAGACCTGCATGCGCATAATCTCCTGATAGGCCGCCACCGCCTTGTTCCTCACTTGCAAGAAAAGGTCGAAGGAGAGGGAGGCGCGCTGCTGATCCAATGCGACCTTGTGGAGATCCTCGCTCTCGCCGCGCAGCAGGCTTTCCGTGGAGGCGTGCGCAGCTTTCTGCAATCGGTCCACACTCTGGAAGGCGTCCTTGAGCACATCCTGGAAGGCGGCTCCGGAGGCGGGTTGCGCGGCCCCGCTGGAGGTGGCGGCCGCGGCGGCAAGTTCAGGCAGACGGATTGAGCTGATTGCCGGTGTCATAAGCGCATCAGATCGATCGATTTCGAAACCATGTCCTTCACCGCCGACATGGCGGCGGCGTTGGCCTGGTAACCGCGCGATGCGCCCATCAGGTCCACCATCTCTTCGGCGGGATTGATGTTGGGCAGGGCAACATAGCCCTGGGGGTTGGCGTCGGGATGGCCGGGGTCGTACTTCATGATGGGCGGCCGGGTCTCCTCGACCACTTCGGCGACGCCGACGCCAGCCGCCTGTGGGCCGAATTCGGCCTGGAACACGGCCGAAAACGGCGAGACCTGCGATTCGGGCTCGAAGATGACATCCTTGCGGCGGTAAGGGCCGCCTTCGGGCGTGCGGGTGGTTTCCGAGTTGGCCAGATTCTCAGCGATGGCGGTGGCGCGATCGCGTTGCGCGGCTAGGCCCGAGGCCGAGACCGACAGTGCTCCGAAAAGGCTCATGAGCTCTTCCCTTCGTCGATGGCGCGCTTCATGGTTTGGATCTCGCCGCGAAGCAGCGTCGAAGCCATGGAGAAGCGCAGCGCGTTCTCGGCCATGAGACGGGATTCCCGGTCGAGGCTGACGTTGTTGCCGTCGTTCTTGACCGTCAACCCATCCGGTTCGATGACATCAAGGCCGGTCCCGTCGACGTGCGACATGTATTCGAATTGGAAGTCGATGTCGCGCGTGCGGTAACCGGGTGTGTCGATATTGGCGACGTTGGAGGCTACTAGCTTCTGGCGGGCAGCCAGCAGGTCCATATAGTTTTCGAGTCTGGACGCGATCGGGTCCAACATGGAAGGGGAGTAAGCAGATAGGGGGCCAATGTGGAGGGGCCTGTAAGTGGTTGGAAAGACGAGTAGGACTATTCCTTGTATTGCCAGGGATAGGCCACGCGCAGACGCCTGGCAGTTTCGAGGGCTGTACTGATTTGGTACAAGCGTCCCATTCCGATACCGGGGCATGCGGAGGATTCGGCCAGCCAGCGTTCACGCGAAGAGAGGATTTCGGGCCAGAAAGGGTAGGCCCGGCACTGGGTGGGTTTGACGGGGTGAACCGAGCAACCCGCGGGAGTCAGAAAGTGGCAGTTGCGGCGGCGCGGTGTACGCAGCCGGAGAGTGCGGCGGGTGCGCACGACGTAGCGGGCCTCGAAGTCCGCTGGCGGGAGGCCCAGGAAGCCGGCCAGTCGGAGCAGGTCGTCTTCGGTTATGTAAACGAATCCTTTTTTGTCGCAGCAGCGGACGCAGCCCGGCTGACACTGGAATCGAAGGGCGCGGCCCAAATCGTGACCGGCAGGATTTGTTTTGGTTGTGTTCGCCACGGCTTGAGGTTTATTCTCAACAATGTAGGCTTCGCTTCGCAGCGGCGTCAATGGGCACGGAGGGAAACCAGGTCATGCCGGAACGTTCAGACGGGGAATTTGAATTCACATTAGGCAACAAGCAGCTGTTCAGCGTGCTGTTCATCGTTGTGGTGTTGCTGGGCCTGTTCTTCGCAATGGGCTTCCTGGCCGGCCGTGGGACTGCCCCGGAAGCGGCACAGAAGTTGGCCAAGGCCGAGGCCGGACCTCTCCGGGTCGACTCCGGCGAGGCGCAGCAGACTCCGGCAGCGAAACAGAATGAGCCGGCGGCGGAACCTGTTCAATCCGAGCCTGTGCCGGCCAAAAACGAACCGGCGAAGGCTGAGCCCGCCAAGCCAGAACCCGCTAAGCCGGCGCCGCCGAAACCCTCGCCCTCGGCGAGCCCGAGCGGCGTGACCGACAACCCTCCCGCGGGCCGTTACCTGCAGGTGGCCGCGACCGTGCTCAACGACGCCCAGACATTAAGGCTGCAACTGGTCGAACGTAAGCTGAGGGTGGTGATTGCCCCGTCGTCGAAACCCGAGTACGTCCGCGTGATCGTTGGGCCGCTGGCCGACAACGACGCCATCACGGCGGCGCGCGAGGAGTTGAAGAAGATCGGCATTGCGAATCCATATGTAGTTACCTATAAGTAGGTCGGCGGATTCATGCAGGATCTGATTCAAATCAGCCCGCGGGGGCGCGGTCCGCGGCTGCCGGGTTTTCTGCGCAAACCGCAGTCGAACTATCTGAGCGTGCAGTCGCTCAAGAGCGATCTGCGAAGACTCGATTTGCACACGGTGTGCGAGTCGGCGCGCTGCCCGAACATGCATGAATGCTTCGATCGTGGCGCGGCGACATTCATGATCATGGGCGACCTCTGCACTCGGGGATGCACGTTCTGCTCGGTACCCAAGGCATCGCCGGCGAAATCGGAGTTCCGGCTCGATCCCAACGAGCCGGCGCATGTGGCCGAGATGGCGGCACGGATGAAGCTGCGCTATGTCGTCATCACCAGCGTGAACCGGGACGATCTTGATGACGGCGGCTCGGCGCATTTCGCCAAAACCGTCAGCGAGGTGCGGCGGGCGGTGCCCGAGGCGCGAATCGAAGTGTTGACCCCGGATTTCTGTGGCGATTTGCCGGCCGTCGAGAGGGTGCTCGCAGCGGGTCCGGATGTCTTCAATCACAACATGGAAACCGTCCGGCGGCTGTACAAGCCGGTCCGTCCGCAGGCCGACTATGGCCAATCGCTGCGGGTGCTGGAACATGCCAGGGCGTATGCGCCCAGGGCATTGACGAAATCGGGGCTGATGGCGGGGCTGGGCGAGACCGAAGACGAGGTTGTGGAGGCAATGCGGGACTTGCGCCGGGCGGGCGTCGGCGTCGTCACGATTGGCCAGTACCTGCAGCCGTCGCGCCGCAATCGCGAGGTGTCCGAGTATGTGCCCCTGGAGCGTTACGGCCGCTGGGAACAGGCAGGCCGTGAGATGGGCTTCAAGATGGTCTTTGCCGGACCCTTCGTCCGGTCCAGTTACATGGCCGACATGGTGAACCGGCAAGCGGAGGGGCAATGCGCAGAACCCACCTTCTAGCGCTCGGCGCTGTGGCCTCGGCGCTGATGATGACGCTGGCCCTGCCTCCTTGGGGATTGGCGTTTCTGGCGCCCGTGGCTCTAGCGCCGCTGCTGTTCGCGCTGGCGCATGAGGGCGACGGCCTGGCGCGGTTTCTCACCGGGTGGGCCGCCGGATTCATCTACTGGGCCTCGGTCTGCCACTGGATCGGCGACGTGCTGAAGAACTACGGCGGGCTGAACGGTCCGTTGGCTGTGCTGGCCGTCGTCCTGTTCGCGCTAGCCAAGGGCTTGCATCTGGCGGTATTCGCCTGGATGGCGGGGCCGATGCTCAAACGGTGGTGGGCCATCCCTGCCATCGCGCTTCTCTGGACCGGCCTGGAGCGGACCCATGCGCCGCTCGGCTTCCCCTGGCTGCAATTGGGCAATGCGGGCATCGATATGGCGCTGCCGCTGCGGCTGGCTCCGATTCTGGGCGTCTACGGGTTGACATTCATCTTCGCCGCCACGGCGACGGGCGCGGCGCTGGCGGCCTTGAAGCGCCCGCGCAAGCAGCTCGTCTGGCTTGTGGCGATCGTGGTGCTGTGGGCGTTGCCGGCGGTGGAAACAGGGAAGGCGCCAGACCGGCAGGCGGCCGTGCTGCAGCCAAACTTTGACGCCGCCCAGGCATGGCCCGAGTTCGAGAAAGCGCGCATGCTGCGCCAGACCAGCTACCTGACGCTGGCCGAGGCGCTGGATCCGGCCAAACCCGCCGTCAACCTGGTGGTCTGGCCCGAGGCGCCCGCGCCGCTTTATTACTACAACGACGAATCCTTCCGCACGCAGGCCGGCACCCTGGCCCGGCTTGCCACCGCGCCATTCCTGTTCGGCACCGTGGCTTACACTCCGGAGCGCGAACCACTGAATTCGGCCGTTCTACTGGATGAGCGGGGCCGCCTGGCCGCCCGCTACGACAAGCGGATTCTGGTGCCCTTCGGCGAATACATCCCGTGGGGCTTCGGATGGATCGCGAAGATCTCGTCCGAGGCCGGCAACTATGCCGCCGGCAAAACCACAGGCCGCCTCCTGGCAGGCAATCGCAGCGTGGGCGTCTTCATCTGCTATGAATCGGCCTTCCCGCATCTTGTGCGCGAGGTCGCAGCCGACGGTGCGCCAGTGTTGGTGAACCTGACCAACGACGGCTACTTCGGCAAGAGCAGCGCGCCCCGCTCCCAACACGTGCTGCTCGCCCGGATGCGCGCCGTCGAAAACCGCCGCTGGCTGCTCAGAGTCGCTAACGACGGACTCACTGCTTCAATCGACCCGGCCGGCCGGGTCCACGATGCGCTGCCCGAATTCACGCGCGACGCCGGCCGCCTGCGCTATGCCGAGAACTCCACCCCCTCGCCCTACGCCCGGTTCGGCGACTGGTTCGCCTGGTCGTGCCTCGTGCTGGGCGCCGGACTCTGGCTGGCAGCCCAGATGCCCGTCTACCGGCCGATGCCGGACTCATCCGAATAGGGACCTGAGACCGGACTCATTTTGGGCTCAAGGCCGCTCTGGCGCGGCCGATAAGCGCAACATGGCCTTCTACAACTTTGCGCGACACCGGCCCGGCCGGGTCATTCCAGTCTTGTTCTTCTCGATCCTCACTTCCGTTGCGCTGGGCCTGTTCATCGGCGACACACTGGTCCCGGCGATGATTCAACTCGGTGCCGGCAGGTAGGCGGCATCGGGCCGGGCCTTGAGCCGGGGTCCCGATGCGCCGACCACTCAAGCACGGTCGAGATCGACCCACTCAATGCCCGCCTTTTTCAGGGCATAGGCCAGTTCACGGGACCAATCGCCGTAGCCTGTCATCCAGTGGAATCCGCGCATCTGCTCGGCCATCCTGTCGGTCCGGCACTTAAAACCGACATCGATCTGCGACCGGCAGATGGGCAGAAACGGGTTGCCGGCGACCTCGCCTGTGAAGCCGACCCAGCGGCGGGCGTTGAAGTCGGGGATGATGTTGGTCACCTTCTGGCCGATCTTCATCTCCACCTTGGGCGCCGCCCCGTAGTCGGACTCGAAATGCGTCAGGATGCGGACGGGTTCGGCATTCTTGCCGTCCAGCTTTCGCGGCGCGGTGCAGTGGGCCAGCGTAATCAACTGGTCGTGCGGATACGTTGGATCGTTCAGGAAGACCGGGATGCCCGAGATGGCATTCAGCAGGATGCCGGACGGGATCACGGCGAAGTCGGATTCGCAAAACGCCAGCGCGCCTTCGTCGTTCAGCAGGCTGAGCGTCATGCAGGCCGTGGTCTCGCTGATAGGCATGATGGCACCCATGCAATGGTTGACGGTGATCGAATCCGCCTGGTGCTCGGCGAGAATGTTGCGGAACACGTCGCGCAGCACGAAGGCGTTTTCCACCGATTCCCGTGTCGTCTCGAGTTTGACGTTTTTCTGGCGTAGATAATCGGCGGCCTGGAGCCGGGCCGACTTCTGCAGGCTGTCGTCGGCCCTGGCCTTGATCAGCCGCGCCTTGAGGTCGTCGTAGCTCACCTCGGGCAGGTCCATCCTCCAGATCTCGCGCGCCAGTTGAGGCGAGTTCCTGCCGCCGCGTCCCCATCCCGACGCTCCGCCGATGCAGACCACCTTGCGGTCCATTGTGTTCTTTACGGCGTAAAGGCCTCGCATCCGGACCGCCACCTCGTCCATGCTGTCCACCACCACATCGGCGGTGGAGATCTTCGGCTCGCCCCACTCATCCACCGTCTTGCGCAGGAATCGCGGCGACACGATCTCGTAGTATTCATACACCGGCCCGGAGCGGTGGCGGACGAACACGACCGTCCAGTTCTGCCCCGCCGCCAGCGCGTCGACCCACTGCGACGAACCCGAGGCCGGGTACATCAGCAGAACGTCGTGGCTGCCCTGGCCTTGCTTCCTGGCCTCTTCCATGCTAGTCACGGTCCGCAGCGGCAATACCTCGATGGGGCATCCGGCGGTTCTCGCCATGCCCGCCAGTTCGTTCCCGATCCGCTGCTTCTCCTCATTCACCTCCACCTCGGTGAACAGGCCGCCCCACGGCCGCCACGATGTTTGAGGACGCCGCTTAGAGATCTGGTAGACCAGCACTGGCTGGACAACCAGCGGTTTCCGCCCCGGCTTCACCGGCTCGGGATCGCCTTTGAGCAACGCCCCCTTGAGCGCCACCGGTGCGGCGGCCGTGGCCATCAGGCTTCTCCGGGTGAACCCGCTCATACATCCGTGGCAACTGGCGCAGGACCGTTTCATGATGCCTCCTATAATTCGAGTTTGCGGTCTGATTATGTCAGCGAATGACGCCGCGGGCAAGCCTCGCTGTAACCCTCGGCCAGGACCGCTATAATCCCTCTAAGCCATGCCACACACCCGCCGCCGCCTCATCCAATCCGCCCTCGCGCTCCCCGCCTTGCCCGCCGTGCTCGCCCAGAAGACCGGGCAAGGCAAACAGCAAGGAAGAACCGAAGCCGCGTTCCTGCACCATGTCTACTTCTGGCTGGCCGATCCGGACTCGCCGGCCGCGCGCAAAGAGTTTCTCGCCGAACTGAACAAGATGAGGGCGATTCCGGGAATCCGTCACTCCTTCATCGGAACCCCAGCCGCCGATCCCCGAGACGTCGTGGACAACTCGTTCACTTATTACTGGCAGGTCGCTTTCGACGATAAGAACGCCTGGAAGGTCTACGATCAACACCCGATCCACGACGGGTTCAGGAAGAAATCGGCGCTTTGGAAGAAGGTGCAGATTTACGACACACTGCGCGTAGATTGAGCCTGCGCCGGCGGGAAGCGGACCATCAGGCGGTCCCGGCGCGGCATGCCGCCGGACGGCTGTATGATGTGGTTCGAGGAATGCTCACGGACCGCAATCCGGGAAAATCTGTTATCGGAGTCCCGCCGGACCGATTCGCCAGTTCATCGCGGCTCTCGCAGAATCAGGCTAAAACCAGGAGACCGAACGCGTGAAAGCCAGCCGTCGTCAACTCATCTCATCCACCCTGGGCGGCGGCTTGACCTCGCTGCCGTTGTCCGCTGCCTCCGGGCGCCCGGCGAGCCCAGATCCGGCGCATTCCGCCCCCCCTGGGCCGGTTCCTTCGGCGCTGAGTACCCGCTATGCCAAACTCGACGAAATCCTGAAACAGCCGGTGTTGAAGAAGGCGTTCTTCGACAAGCCGGTCATCATCGACACGCTCGAGTTGCTTCGTTTCGAGAGCAGCTTCCTCTGCCGCGTGCGTTCCCGTGACGGAGCCGAAGGCATCTCGGTCGCCCACAGCGGTATCAGCACCCTGTTTCCCATCTTCCTGAGGAACCTGCACCCGTTTTTCATCGGCAAGGACGCGCGCGAGTTGGACCTGATTCTTGAAAAGGTCTATATCTTTGGCTTCAACTTCCGGTACAACGGCATCTCGCTCGGCCTGCCCCTGGCCACCATCGAGTTCGCCATCCTCGACATGCTCGGCCGCATCGCCGGCAAGCCCGCCGGCCAGTTGATCGGTGAAATCCACAACCCCGAGGTCGGCGTCTACATCGCCACCGAGTGGCGCGAGAAGCCGGTCGAGGAATCGATCGAACTCGTCAAGCAATCCGTGGCCGCTTACGACGCGCAGGCGTTGAAGATCAAAGTCGGTGGTCTCATGTTCATGACCACGGACATGTATGCCTCCGGCCCGCCCGGCAGGACCGAGAAGATGATCCCGCTCGTACGCAAGACCTTCGGCGACCGCATGGCGCTCTATGCCGACTCGAACAGCTTCTATTCGGTGAAGGAAGCCATTCGCGTCGGCAAACTGCTCGAGGAGTACAAGTACGGATACTTTGAAGAGCCCGTGATGTTCGACCACATCGAGGAAATCAAGCAGGTTGCCGACGCGCTCACTCTCCCCATCGCCAACGGCGAGCAGGACTACAGCTTCTATGGGTTCCGGTGGCTCATCGCCCACAACGGCATTGACATCGTGCAGCCCGACAACTACTACTTCGGGGGAATGATCCGGTCGATGAAAGTCGCGCGCATGGCCGCCGCGTTCGGCAAGACCATCGTCCCGCACATGTCCGGCGGGGGGCTGGGCTTCCTCTACAACATTCACTTTGTCTCCGCTGTGCCCAACGCTGACCACCACCACGAATTCAAAGGGCTCAAGACAAACGTCCAGTTCGAATGCAAGACTTCCCCTTTGAAAGTGGTTGGCGGCAAGATCAAGGTGCCAACCGGTCCGGGCTTCGGGGTCGACTTTGACCCGGGATGGGTCGCAAAGCACAAGCCAGTGAAACTGTGATGGGTTTCAATGCGCCGCCAGAATGCCTCGGAGTCCGACACGACAACCAGCAAACCGCGAGCCGCGGCTCAATTCGGAACCAATCCTGCGCTGCGCCCGATCTCGGCGTCCAGGGGTCCGGTCCCTGGGCGTCCGCTACTCCCCTGGTCGCTTTCGTTAGATACTCTGGTGCGAGAAGCGATGTCCAGACTTTATGCAGTGGCAGTGCTCGCCGGGATCACCTACTCAACACTGCTTGCCTCCTCCAGTCACGCCGGGCCGCCAGCGCAATCCGTCGCCACATCCTCGGCCTCTGCGCAGAACCTCAAAGAGTTCTTGCGGCGCTACGCAGAGGAATCGAACGTGGATGATGACAAGACCACACGGTATGCCAGCGCCTTTGTTGACCTGAATGGCGACGGGCAGAACGAAGTCGTGGTGTTCATGATAGGTGGTCGGTGGTGCGGGACCGGAGGTTGCCCAACATTGATCCTGACGCCTGATGGCTCCTCGTACAGAGTCGTGGCGGAGATCTTCCTCACACAGACTCCGATTCGGGTATTCAACGAGTCATGGAACGGCTGGCGCAGCATAGGCGTGTGGGTTCAAGGGGGAGCTATGCAGCGCGGGTTCGAGGCGTTGCTCTGTTTCGATGGCACCACGTATCCAGAGGACCCCTTCGTTCTTCCTGCCCGGCATGCCCGGAAGGGCGCTTCGGGCAAGGTCGTGATCCCCTCCTCACAGAAAGCGGCTCCCCTGTATCCGTGATTGGCGGAGTGGCTCCGCGTGCCTTGTCAGCCCTTTTCATCCCAATGGAACCGGTGCAGAATCCGATGCATGACGGGCGCAAGAAGGACTCCTGCGATGATGAGGAACCCGATGCCGGAGTAGAGTGCATAGAATCCGGCGAAGAGTTTTCCACCCGTCGTCACAGGCGTCGCCACCGGCCCCATTCCACCGAGCAGCATCGCCGCATTCAGGAATCCGTCCAGCCAGCTCATGTGTTCGAAGTGGACATAACCGGCCATGCCTGCCAACAGCGATCCGGCCGCGAACAGTTGAGCTACGCCGAAGTGCTTCAAGAGCCGCAGAAGGAAGGCTCTGTGAGAAATCGGCCGTTGACCTCGATGTTCGTACATTGCGCCTCCCGGCAATTCACATCCTAGCAGCAGCCTTGCGGCGCGCCCTGCCGTGGAGTTGGACAGGAAGGGCCGGAGATGCAGCACGCGCCGGGCGTCCGGCTCGCCGCGTGACACAGGCATGCGCCTCCATGCCGCGCATTGCCGCTATGTCAGACTGCAACCATGGACAAGGTCAACCTGCGCGAGAAATTCTCACTCTTCACCGAGCACTGGCGGCCCAAGATCGTCGGAGAACTGAACGGCCAGCACGTGAAACTCGTCAAGTTCGCCGGTCCGTTCGAGTGGCACCATCACACAGACGAAGACGAGATGTTCCTCGTCATCGACGGGGAATTTGTGATGGAGTTCCGCGACCGCAAAGTCCATCTCCAACAAGGCGAATTTCTGATCGTCCCACGCGGAGTCGAACACCGGCCCGTCGCCGAACGCGAGGTCCACGTAATGCTCTTCGAGCCGGCAAGCACCCTGAATACCGGCAACGTGCAAAGCGCCCTGACCGCCGCCACCCTCGACCGTATCTGCTGATCCGTCTCCGGTCCGAACGTACTCCAACTTGCCGGCGCCGCGCTCCGAATCCGCCCGCCAGCCACCGTCCCCATCCTGACGCCAACTGCCCGCTACGCCCAGCGCGACGATGCGTTGAAAGAGATGATGCGGACGCTCGGCCCCCGCATCGAGGTCGTCCATCTGAAGGACTTCCGCCTCAAACCCGACGGCATCAACTACGACCTCCCCGGCCCCCTCGGCGGCGAAATGAATTACCCGCTCTACCTTGAACAGTTGTCAAAACTCCCTGGCGACCTCCCCTGGATCATCGAACACGTAGGCCCCGCCGACTTCCGCTCAACCCGCGAAAAACTCCTCCCCCTCGTCCGCCGCCTCTGATCTACGCTGAGCCTTCTCCTCGTGGCGCAGGCACTCGTGCCTGCCGCGTCGAGACTCGTCTCGACGCCTGGGCCGGCGTCATCTATTCGAATCTCCGCATGAGACTTCTCCGCGGTTGGCTGCACTGACAACATGTGTCCATCACTCGCCGCCGGCTGCCCCATGACTACCCCCCCGGCAAGTGGCTCTTCCTCACCTGGCACCTCCATGGCAGTCTCCCGCACGGCAGTTTCCCACCCCCCGACAAGGCTTCTGCCGGTGAAGCATTCGTTTGGATTGACCGCTACCTGGACCAGGCCACGAGCGGGCCCGTGTATCTACGCCAGCCCGCGATCGCCCGCATTGTGATCGCTTCCCTGCACAAAGGCGCCGCCCTGGGCGACTTCGAACTAGGGGCATTCGTCGTCATGGCGAATCATGTCCACGTCCTGCTGCTGCCCAAGGTCCATCCAAGCCGTCTGCTGCAGTCGATGAAGGGATCGACCGCCCATGAAGCCAACCGCATCCTTGGTCTCACCGGGAAGCCGTTCTGGCAGGGGAATCCTACGACCATTGGGTCCGCGACGAACTCGAGTATGCGCGCATCGCCGACTATATCGAGAACAATCCGGTCAAGGCAGGCCTGGCGGCGAAACCTGAGGAGTACAGGTGGTCGAGCGCATATTCCGGCGAACGCCTCGAAACGCTGCGTTGTGTTCTCGTCCCAGTCTGCCGGTTTCCGTTTTTCACCCGCGAACCTTCACATACTTCCTGCCAGAGCGGGCAATGCAAACGTCGTCCTTGATCACAAACGCCTCAACCCAGTGCGTTCCGGCAAAACTGGCCGTCTCCCACCTGTAGTGTGGTCCCTCGCTGTCATAGAGGCCACCGCGCTGCTGCCCAGCGCGATACGCCTCATCGCCGGTATTGACCACCTGCCACTTCACGGAATAGGGGCTCTTAGCGTTCGTAGTGACCTGGAAGCGCAACATAGTCTTCTTCGCGATGCCGTAGTCACCTAAGCCCCCCATCTTCTTCTTTTTGTTGGCCGTGTATATATGTGCCACGATCTTGGCTGTGTGAGTCAAGTGCTGTGGCCATGGCGGGGCCTGGACGTGGGCAGTTGAGGCGAGCGGTGCAACTTCGAGCGGCTTGTGCACCACAGGGAGCAGGATGAGCCGGGACCCATTGACCCGAAGTCTCTCAACGGCGCGCTGAACTTCTGCTGTGCCCAGGCTCTTCTCGAGTTGGGCAGCGGACTCATTCAACAATTTCTGCTCTACAGCAAGACCGAACTCACGCCTCGCTTTCTCCAGCCAGTGAAAGAAAGCTTCGCGCCGCTCTGGCTTCTCGTTCCACTTGTCAGCGAAGTTCTCGTCGGGCTCGACGGGATTCTCAATCTGCCAATGGCCGTTCTCGCAGCGAATGTACTCGGCCAAGTGACTAAGAATTGAGTGGAGCGCCTCTTGTGTGTCGAGTTGGTTCCGATACGCATGGGCCGCCAACGTTGTAATGATAATCGAAGTCGGGGTGTTCTCGTCTCCGACTGCGAAAGATAGGTCGCGATGACGTTTGAGAACCTGCACGACCCGCTGAAGGGGGGTGCGGACTTCCCACTCAGGGACATCTTCCACTGAAGCCGATATTGACTCGGCGAGGTTTTGCCGCTTGAACTCGAATGCAATCTGCATGCGACCAAAGAACCAAGAGGCATAATCGATCGGGTTGCTCTTCTGCCAGTTCCGGAGCTCCTTGTCTGTCAGCAGGAGCCCGTTTGGTAGGCGTGGCGGGTTCGGCAGACACGGCAATACGTCCATGTGAAACCGTGATTCGTAGTCCAGGCGCCAGCATCGCCGGGATTCGTCAATCCGTTTCCGAAGGTCCTCCCGGCTCTTGAGCCGGTCCCCCACTAAGTGTTTGAGAGCGTTCTGCGTTGTTTGATCCCTGTCCTGCGTGATCCTGCAGACCAAGTCGATGTCGAACTCGCCGTTCGTCCGAACTGGCCGCACGACGGTCCCCAGCCTGAATGAACCCTGTGGGTAGACTTCGGGGGTGTACTTCTCAAGAGGCGAACTGGGCTCACCCAGCCAGTCCCCAACATCCTCATAATTGAGCACAGCCTCCTCGTAGAGCGCCGGTGGTATGTCGAGTTCCTCGGCTATGCTTTCGAGCAGGACTGAGATATGCGGACTTGTGTATAGGTTCATGCCGGATTCTCGCTCGTTGCGGCTGGCACAAACAATTCCGCAGTGTGCGGCAAAAACAGGGCTTTGAAATGCGGCGCGAAGTTTCTACTGTAGTAGGCCGCTTTTGCAATAAGGTCTTCACTGCGATCGATCCCGTCGAGGTTGAACTCGAAGGCCGGTACAACAGGATCAACTCGGTAGAGATTTTCCTGCCCAACAAGAAATCGTGCTTGGTTTCGGGCCGCAATGGCCTGCCCTCGGAGGAAGATCTCGGCCGCCGCCCTCCTGTAACCCAAGTATCCTGCGCTGTCGAGCTTCCGGTTACGGGCGTGCAGATCGTCTGTTGTCCCGAGGCTAAGAATACGGATGCTCGCAAGTGGCACATGGAGAGTGCCGAATGCCTCGACCAGCGCGACCATGGTTGGGTTGTTTGCCCATACGCCACCGTCAATCAGGCGCAACCCATCGACTCCGCGAAAACTTGGGAAGTACGTCGGTGCTGCCGAGGTAGCTCTCGCCACCTTCCATGCAGAAACCTTTTGATCCCTTGCCAGTTTTTCGTGGTGGGGGGTCCTGAAAATATAGACGTCATCCTCGCCAAGGCTATATGACGGAACCACGAGTCGCTTCGCGCTCTCCCCAAATAGCCGCTCACCGAAGCAAGCTTTGAGAGAAGATTCAAGTGCCTCTGGTCCGTACTTGCTGCGTAGATATTGGCGTGAGCACCTCCACCAGCCATTCGCGTCCGGAAAGATTGCCGGACCATGGTACATATAGAACCGGACAATCTCTCGGGGTGACAGGCCAAGGCCGAGCGCAATGGCAATGATACCTCCAGTGGAGGTCCCAGCTATGAGGTCAAAGTGATCGGTGACCCGCGTTTTCAGGTCGTCCTCAAGTGCAGCAAGAATTGCAGCAGAGAAGATTCCTTTAATACCACCACCATCGAGGGCAAGGATCTGGAAGCGCCCCTCTGTTGTGTTTTCTGCAGTAACGTTACTCACCATAAATCGGGACTAAACCGTAAACTGTGGAAGAAACACAATACCTCTGCCAATCGCTCACGTCAACCCGAATCCTCGGGCCACAGCGCGAACGGCGCGCGAACGGCGCGCGAACGGCGCAGCCTGATACGACCACATGGCGATTCTCGCCAAGGGGCAGTCAGCCACCCACGATGATTTCACCCAACTCCGGCCACCCAACCGACCAAACCCAGATCCTCACACCGCTTCCGAACCCCGGCACGGCCCTCCGTCCCCCGCCCAGCCTCACTCCGGCATCTCATCGCTTTTGCGCGGCTTCTCGCCTCCTTTGCGCCGCATGATCTTGTCGAATGCGGCGAAGTTGGCCCGCGCCTTGGCGCTGGCGAAATACTCGGCGGTCCGCAGTGCAGACACTTTTTCGGCCACTGCGGTCGCGACGAATTGATTGATGCTGGTACGGTCTTCGCGGCTGATGCGCTCCACCGCGTCCTTGAGTGATCGCGGGAGCCTCAGCGGGTATGTCGCCTGGGTTTCCTTCATCGCCTGATCCTTTCAATTGCATCGCGCGGCAGTAGTAGGTCAATGCCAAAGCGGCCCGGCGCCGCTCCGTAGTCCCGCTGGTTGAACGTCACCAGCATGTCGGCTCTGCCGTTGACCGCCGCTTCCAGCACCATCTCATCGTCCGGGTCCCGCAACTGCGGCCGCCAGAGGTAGTGTGTCTCCACGGGCTCGGCCATGGCCACCACCGCCGTACCAAACTGGTCCGCCTGACGCTCACTCAGCCCGGACGCGAGCCGGTGTTCCGCTCTCATGCACAGCGCTTCATACTCGAAAGCCAAAGCCACGCTCAACAGAAGGGTGACCCGGCCTTCGCGTACCGATCGGAGAATCGCGGCCGAGGCGCCTGCCGGGCTCCGCATCGCAGCCACGATGACATCCGTGTCGAGAACCACTCTCACATCGCTTATGATATCACATCACAGGCAATATCAGATGTCTTGCGAACCGCTCGCGAACGGCCCAGCCTACTACGACCACATGGCGATTCCCGCCAACGTGGCAGTCGGCTCTGCTGGTTTGGCTGATCCCGCCCCGGATCCGGACGCTTAGCTGCCAATTTGCCCTGTTCCAGCCTGTCCATCTCCCCCGGCCGGAGTGCTCAAGTGCTGCCAACAGGCTCCTCCGCTCAACAGATTGACACAATGTGCCACACGCATTACCTTTGAGACATGGCTACCACTCGCACGACGGTGAATGTGTCGCTCACGCCGGAACTGGAAGCCTTCCTCCAGAGCCGTGTCAGGTCGGGTCGCTACCAGTCGACCAGCGAAGTGGTCCGCGAGGCCTTGCGTCTGTTGGAAGACCGCGAGCAGGAACGTGAGGCCGCGTTGTTGGAATTGAAAGCCAAGCTGAAGCGCGGCGCTGCCCAGGCCAGGCGCGGTGACGTGCTCGACGGGGACGCGGTGTTTGACGAGCTTCGCCAAATGATCGAGGAACGCCGCCACTCCAAGGCCGCGAAGCCGTGAACTCTTCGTTCGTTCTCACGCCGCAAGCTCGCGCGGACTTGGGCGAAGTCTTGCTCGAAATCGCCGAGGATAGCCCGGACGCGGCAGAGCGTTTGCGCATCGAGTTCTATGATGGGCTTCAGGCGCTCGGCAGGTCTCCAGGCATCGGGCATTACCACGAAGAACTGCTCAGCCGGAGATACCGCTTCTGGAACTTCTACCGCTACGTCGTCGCATACGCGTGGCAGACGAAACCCATTCAGGTGATCTGCGTGATCCACGGCGCCCGGGACCTGAATGCGTTCTTCGCCCTTCACCGCGGGAGTGATACTTGATCTGCAGGTGAAAGCTTCATAAACGTCTCGCGGGCTTTCTCAACATATGACCAGGCCCCGGCTTAAGCCGGCAGGCCCCGCAAGCTACGCCTTCACCTTGCGCCCCTCGCGATACGCAATATTCGCCATGTGCGGACCCGCCACGGCCGCCGCCGCGATCTCGACCGTGCAATTCGGCTCCTTCCGGCTGCGTATGCACTCCAGGAAGTTGCGCGGATGCGCATCGGCGCTGTCTTTATCGGCCATCTCGGCGATCACCTTGTCGGCCGGACCCGACGTCCAGGGCTGCGCGCTCGGCTCCACCTCTTTGAACACTTTGTAGCCGAACCTGTTCAGCAGCATCGCCGCCTTCTCGCCTTGTAGCGTGATCGACCAATCGTAGTCGTAGGCGCTGGTGTAGTTCAGCGACCAGGTCGCCATCATGGCCGGGTATTCGAAGACGGCCGTGAAGACATCCGGCGCCTCGGCCGTATTGTTGCGGCAGACTGCGCCGTTGCACACTGCCGACCGCGGCGACGAATTCCCGGTCATCCATTGGATCACGTCCATCAGGTGCGTTCCCTGATCCGTCATGTTGCCGCCCGAGTAGTCCCAGAATCCGCGCCACCAGCGGAACCGGCGCGGCTCCAGCGGCCGCTTCGGAGCGTCGCCCAGGAACCGCTCCCAGTCGAGTTTGCCTTCGAGCGGCGAGTTGTCCAGCCACTCGACGAAGTTCCAGTTCCAGGCAGCCCGGGCATGCCACACCTTGCCCAACGCGCCTTCATCAACCAGCTTCTTCGCCGCATAAATGAATGGCATGGATCGCCTGTGCATGCCGATCTGGACGATCCGGTCGGTCCCGCGGACCGTGCGCACCATCTCGGCGCTCTCGGCCAGATTCATCGAGAATGGTTTTTCGAGATAGACATCCTTCTTGGCTTTCAACGCCGCGTACAGCATGGGGCGATGTTGATGGTCGGGCGTCGCCACCACGACGCAATCCAACCCCGGATGATTGAGCAGGTCCTGATAATCCGCGTAGGTCTTCACGCCGGCGGGCGACTCGCGTCTCGCGCGTTCCATGTAGGGTCCATATGTGTCGCACACGGCGACGCACTCCGCCCCCAGTTTCATGAAGGTCTTGTGGAGCCAGCCGCCACGGTTGCCCGTGCCGACGATGCCGAATGTCACTCGATCGTTTGCTCCAAAGGCGCTCTGCGGAATCAACATCGGCGCAACCGCGCCGGCCAGCATTTCTCTGCGGTTCATGGCCGCAAGTGTATGCCCGCGCACGGCCGGCTCGCAACACCGGCGGGTCGGATGGCATGGGTATCTGAGTTCAGGACACGCCGCAACCGCGCCATCTCGTTGTACTCGAACGTGAGCCCCAGTCCACGCTTCGTCGTGCTCGTCCGAGGGTCCCGGCAGCTGGGATAGCGCCTCGAATCGACGCATGTTTTGGGTGGGCTGCATCGCGAATGCAGGCTGGAGGAGGAGGCTGCGTAGCGCGGGTCGAGTATCTGCGGAGGACTCACCGGATCAGCCTGTCCCGGAGTCCGGCAACGACGATGACAACACCGGCATCCCTGCTCACTTCCTCAGGATCTTCTCCATGGCTTTTCCCTTAGCCAGTTCATCCACAAGCTTGTCCAGGTAACGGATCTGTTGCATGAGCTTATCCTCGATCTCCTCCACCCGATAGCCGCAGATCAAGCCGGTAATCTTGGACGCGTTCGGGTTCATCCGTGGTGCTTGGGCGAAGAAAGTCTCGAAGTCCACCTTCTTGTCGATCTGCTGTTGCAGGGCCTGCTCATCGTAGCCCGTGAGCCAGTGGATGATGGCATGCACCTCCTCCCTCGTACGGCCCTTCTTCTCCGCCTTGGCGACGTAATGCGGGTAGACGCTCGCGAACGCCATTCTGAATACTCTCGTGTTGTCCATGGCCTCTCTGCTCCTCTAGGTTTGCCGCTTTCGTTCGGAGTTCCATCAGCACTCTGAACCAGGAGCGACAGTCTCCATCAAGCCTGCGCGTGATAACGAAGATAGCCCATTCCATTGGCCGAACGGCGCTCGTCCACGAGTTCCAGCCTGATGCGTGCGTCGCCGGGCAGGACCTGCGTGCCTCCGCCAAGCATTGTAGCCACCAGGAACAGATGATACTCGTCGACGAGCCCGGCACGAATCGCCTGGCAAAGGGCTCGCGAAAAGGGGTCGGCCGTGTGCCACTTTGGGCAAAAGCGCCATGTGGTCGTATCTGTCCGACTCCTTGGCAACTCCTTGGCACCCCGTGGCCCCGGGCGCGTTTTCATTCCTCGTTGCACGCTCCCGCAGAGAGGCGCATGAGGGAGTGACGCGGTTAGCAAATAAATCTTCAGTTCCTAACTCGCTCATTCCACTGCTCCCCCTGCCTGGACAGCCTCTGGGTGTCTATTCCCATGTGCGTTCATAGCATGGGGAGAATGCACGAAATCCATGTCGCTGGTCAAATCGAAGCCCACCTGCGCCACCAGTCTCTTCATCTTCCGCCCCGCCACGCCCGACCTCCAGCCCCACCTGCCCAGCGCGCTCAGCCCCAACTTTTTCGCATCGCGATTTTGCCCAGAAATTCACATCCAACTCATTGCAACACAACGCCTTAACCCCGCATCGTCTCACTGCGAACGGACCCAACGCTCCTCCCCTCTCCCGCACCCAGGGATCGCGCCCGCCACAACTTTTTTGAATTTCTGTCTGGTGCCAAATTTCGCCATCAACCCATTGGAAAGCAACACTTTGGCCCACTTCACCCTTCGACGAACGAACCCACCATTGCTCCCCTGCCGCTCCGCCCAGCGTCCACGCCACCGTTCGGATCGGCCGGTCCGCCGAAATGTTGCACCGCCGGTCCTCCCCTCCCACTACAATCGATTCGTGGTGCACAAAATGACCAAATTGATCCTTGCCGCCCTTCTCCTCGCAGCCGCACTTCCGGCGCAGAACATCCTCCCCCAGTTCCCCGCGCTCTCGGCCGATTCCATTGTCTTCTCCTATGCCGGCGACCTCTGGCGCGTCGCTCGTGAGGGCGGTGTAGCCGTCCGCCTCACGACACATCCAGGTCGCGAAACCACGCCCGTCTTTTCCCCCGACGGCCGCACCATCGCCTTCCTGGGCGCTTACGACGGCAATACCGACGTCTTCACCATTCCTGTCGTCGGCGGCGTTCCCAAGCGCCTGACGTCCCACCCCGGAGCCGACGCTCCGGTGGCCTTTACCACCGACGGCAAGCGCCTGCTGATCCGGTCGCCCCGCTCCACGTTCGCCGGCAGCCCGAAGTTCTTCACCATCGCGCTCGACGGCGGTCCGGCCGAGGAATTGCCCCTCCCGATGGGATTCGAAGCTTCCTATTCAAACGACGGCACCCGCCTCGCCTATACGCCGCTCACGCCCGCCTTCACCATCTGGAAACGCTACCGCGGCGGCCGTACTTCTAAAATCTGGATCGCCCAGCTTTCCGATTCCAAAGTTGAGGAGATCCCGCGCTCGAACTCGAATGACTTCAACCCGATGTTCACCGCCGACCGCGTCTACTTCCTCTCCGACCGCAACGGCCCCATCACCCTCTTCTCCTACGACCTCAAGACGAAAAAGGTCACCGAAGCCTTCAAGAACACCGCCTTCGACTACAAATCCGCCTCGCTCGGACCCGGCGCCATCGTTCT
Source organism: uncultured Candidatus Solibacter sp. (assembly GCA_964604945.1). GTDB lineage: Bacteria > Acidobacteriota > Terriglobia > Bryobacterales > Bryobacteraceae > PNKE01. Next base: position 1,835 of record CAZSBK010000060.1, on the reverse strand, counting down.
CGAACGCTTTGGCGGGCTCGAACTCTTCGACCTCAAGTCCGGTAAGGTCTCGCCGGTGAAGATCACTATCAACGGTGACCTGACCGAAGTTCGGCCGTATTACGACAAGGTCGGCTCGAAGATCGTCTCCGTCGACATCTCACCCACCGGCGCACGCGCCATCTTCGAAGCCCGCGGCGACATCTTCACCGTCCCGGCCGAGAAGGGCGACATCCGCAACCTGACCACCACCTCCGGCGTCGCCGAGCGTTTCCCCGCCTGGTCGCCCGACGGCCAGTCGATCGCTTTCCTCTCCGACGCAACCGGCGAGTACCAGATCCATATCGCCCCGCAAAACGGCCTCGGCGAAGTGAAGAAGTATGACGCAGGCGCCAAGACCTTCCTCTACCTCTATTCCTATTCGCCCGACGGCAAGAAACTCCTGATCCGCGACGCCATGCTGCGACTCGGCATCTTCGACATTGATTCCGCCAAGACCACGTGGATCGAAGGCGATTACTACGACTCGCCTCTCCGCGAGGAGATCAACCCGTCCTGGTCACCCGATTCGAAGTGGATCCTCTATACGAAGCAGTTGAAGAACCAGTTGCGCGCCGTTTGTGTCTATTCGCTCGAATCCGCCAAGGAGACGCAACTCACCGACGGCCTGTCCGACGCGCGCCATGCCCGTTTTGACCCCAACGGCAAGTACATCTACTTCACGGCGTCGACCAACCAGGGCCTCTCCACCGGCTGGCTCGACATGTCGTCGATGGAGCGCGTCCAGAATCGCAGCGCCTATCTCATCGTCCTGAAGAAGGACGAACCCTCTCCGCTTGCACCCGAAAGCGATGAGGAGAAGGCCGCCGATAAGAAGGACGACAAATCCGCCGCGAAGCCCGATGCGAAGCAGAATGACAAGCCCGACGCAAAGAAGGATGAGAAGAAGGACGTTGTTGTCGCCATCGACTTCGACGGCATCTCACAGCGCATCCTCGCCCTGCCCGTCCCGGCACGCGACTACACGCAACTCGACTCTCCGAAGACCGGCGTCGTCTATCTACTGGAAGATCCCCCCGCGGCCGCACCCGGACCGACCTCCCGCACTCTCCACAAGTTCGATCTCAAGACCCGCAAGACCGACAAGGTCATGGAGGGCGTCGGCACGCTCGCCTTCTCGCGCAACGGAGAAAAGATGGTCTTCCGCCAGGGCGAGCGTTGGGCCATCTCCGCCACCTCGGCCCCGCCCAAACCCGGCGAGGGGACGATTAAGACCGCCGACATGGAAGCGCTCATCGACCCCGTTGCTGAATGGAAGCAGATGTTCTATGAGGTCTGGCGGCTCCAGCGCGACTTCCTTTACGCCCCGAACTTCCACGGCCTCGATCTCGACAAGGCCAAGGAGAAGTATGCGTCGTACCTCTCCGCCGTCGCCCACCGCGCCGACCTGAACTACCTGTTCGGCGAAATGCTCGGCGAAATCTCGGTTGGCCATATGTACGTCGCCGGCGGCGCGTTCCCCGAGGTGAAATCGGTTCCTGTCGGCCTGCTCGGCACCGATTACAAGGTCGAAAACGGCCGTTACCGCTTCGCCCGCGTCTACGATGGCGAGAATTGGAACCCGTCGCTCCGCGCCCCACTCACCCAGCCTGGCGTCAACGTGAAAGCCGGCGAATACCTGCTCGCCGTCAATGGCCGCAACGTCACGGCGAACGACGATGTCTACCGCTTCTTCGAAGCCATGTCGGGCAAGAGCGTTGTCATCAAGGTCGGGCCGAACCCCACCACTGACGGCGCACGTGAAGTCACCGTCGTGCCCGTCGCCAATGAAAGCGGCCTCCGCTACATGGCCTGGG
>CAZSBK010000059.1:0-31964 GCA_964604945.1 uncultured Candidatus Solibacter sp. | reverse complement strand
GCGCCGCCACCAGAAACTGATCGAGGAAGCGCCCTCGCCCGTTCTCAAACCCGAAGTGCGTGAGGCCACCATGATGGCCATCAAGAGCGCATTCAAGGCCATCGGCTACACCAACGCCGGCACCGTCGAGTTCCTGATGGACACAGATGGCAGTCTCTACTTCATCGAGGTGAACGCCCGCATTCAGGTCGAACATCCCGTCACCGAGGCCATCACTGGCGTCGATCTGGTCAAAGCTCAGATCCGCGTCGCCGCCGGCGAAAAGCTCGGGGACATCCTCGACCGCCCCATCATTATGCGCGGCCATGCCATCGAGTGCCGCATCAACGCCGAGCATCCCGAATCGTTCACCCCTTCGCCCGGCCGCATCAAGGCCATCAACGTGCCCGGCGGCATCGGTATCCGGGTCGATACGGCGGCTTACGCCGACGGCGTCATCCCGCCTTACTACGATTCACTCATCGCTAAGCTCGTCGCCCACGGCGCAACCCGCGCAGAGGCCACCTCGCGGATGCTGCGCGCATTGGAGCTGTTCATCGTCGAAGGCATCCACACCTCGATCCCGCTCCACCAGCGCATCCTCAAGGATCAGGCCTTCATCGAGGCCGCCATTGACACGCACTACATCCAGCGCTTCCTCGAGCGCACCAAGAAGGCTGTTTTCGAGGATTGATGTTTTTTTATTGAATCGGTGTTGCGGGTCTGATTCTCCCCGCGCTAGAATAAGATCAATTACATAAGTCGTCATCGACTTCATGCATCCCAGTGAGAGTACCCAGACTCTCACATTGCCCCTCTGACAGAGGCCCTGAGACCCCAAAATCTCAGGGCCTCACCTCTTTTGAGAGCGCGTTCCCCAGATCCAGAAACTCGCCGCGAGCCGCGCCCTGTCGAGCCGGGCTACTCAATCGATGAAGCCACGCCAGGTGTTGCCTTTTGAGTCTCTGAGGATGATCCCGTATCCGTCGGAAACGCCCGATGCGTAGTTGTCCTCACCATCGCGGAACCTGTACCGGATCGTTCCGTCGTCCTGCCTTTCAGCCACGCCGCGCCACTCAACGCCGTGTTCGTCGCGCAACCGGATGAAGTCGCCGTCGCCATGGCCGTGGACGGTCCGCGAGCCATGGGAGAATCGGAAGAAGCCGCTCGGCAGAGTGTCTCGCCGTTTTCGACGGAAGATCATACTCGGCATATCGGCGGAGACGGAAGATTCCAGTAGGCTCAGGGTTGGGGAGAGAAAAGGCGAAATCGGATGAGGGCAGTGGTTCAGCGGGTTTCCCGGGCGCAAGTCGAGGTCGATGGCAGGATCACCGGCGAAATCGGCCTGGGGCTGATGGTTTTGCTCGGCGTCGGCAAAGGCGACAACGAGGCGGCCGCGGATTGGCTGGTTGACAAGGTCGCCGGCCTGCGCATCTTTCCGGACCCCGACGGCAAGATGAATCTCAGCGTCGAGCAGGCTGGCGGGGCGCTACTGGTTGTCTCGCAGTTCACCCTCTATGGCGACACCCGCCGCGGCCGCCGTCCCAGCTTCGACGGCGCCGCCCAACCGGGCGAAGCCAACCGCCTGTACGAGTACTTCGTCGAGCGCGTCAGGGCGCGCGGACTCAAAACCGAGACCGGCGTTTTTCAGGCCATGATGAGCGTCCAACTAGTAAACGAAGGCCCAGTGACGCTGATTTGCGAATCACCTGCCGCGCCCGGCACGGTAGCATAACAGAAATGGGTTCTGATTTTGTCCAACCGGGCCGCTGCTCGGCCACCCTGCTGATCAACTGCCCCGATTCGAAGGGACTGGTCGCGCTGGTGGCCGGATTCCTCTATGAGCACGGCGCTAACATCCTGCACGCCGACCAGCACCGTGACGACTCGCTAGGCCTCTTTTTCATGCGCAACGAGTGGGATCTGGCCGACTTCTCGCTCGACGAGGAGCAGTTCGTCCAGGCCTTCACTCCGCTCGCCGAGCGCTTCCAGATGCGCTGGCGCGTCGAATACTCGGCCCAGCCGCTCAACGTGGCCATCTTTGCTTCGAAGCAACTCCACTGCCTGTCCGACCTGCTCGAGCGGTTCAGCTCGGGCGATCTGCCCGGCCGCCTGAAGGTGGTGGTCAGCAACCATGACGACGCAGGCCCCATCGCGCGCTTCCACGGCATGCGCTTCGAGAAGATTGAGGTAACGGCGGAAAACAAGGCCGAGGCGGAGCGGCGGCAACTGGAGATCCTGCGCGGCGAGGGTGTCGGGCTGGTGGTTCTCGCCCGGTACATGCAGGTGCTTTCGGCCGATTTTGTCGCCCAATATCCACGCCGCATCATCAACGTCCATCATTCGTTTCTGCCCGCATTCAGCGGCGCGCGCCCGTATCATGCCGCCTGCGGACGGGGCGTGAAACTGATCGGCGCCACCAGCCATTACGTCACCGAAGTGCTCGACGAAGGGCCGATCATCGAGCAGGACGTTGTCCGCGTCTCACACCGTGACACCGTGGCCGACATGATTCGCCAGGGACGCGACGTGGAACGCGTTGTGCTGTCACGGGCCGTGCGCTGGCACCTGGAACACCGCATCCTGGCCTATTCGAACAAAACCGTCATTTTCGACTAAAGGAGCCTGGCCGCAATGATCGTTGGCACTGGAGTAGACTTGGCCGAGGTGGGCCGGATCAGGGAGTCAGTGGAGCGGTTCGGAGAGAAGTTCCTGCACCGGATCTACACTGGCCGCGAGATCGCCTATGTTGAGCGGAAGGCGAACAAGTACGAGCGCTACGCCGCCCGGTTTGCCGCCAAGGAAGCCGGCATGAAGGCGATCGGGACGGGCTGGCGGAAGGGTGTCCGGTGGCAGGATTTCGAAGTGGTCAATCTGCCGTCGGGGCGGCCGACGTTGTTGCTGCACGGCGTGGCGGCGGAGTTCGCCGAACGGCTGGGCGTCACCAACGTCCAACTCAGCCTGACCCACACCGCCCAGCTAGGCCTGGCCTACGTGATCCTTGAGAGCGGAAGTTGAAGCGGCTTCCTGCTTGTCCAGGTCCTTGGTGACCAGCCAGGTGTGCCACATGCGGTGGATGACGGTGATGTTGCCGACGACGGCGATCACCCAGAGCACCGGCGCCATGCGGTCGAACAGCGCTCCGATAATGAGCAGGACGATGCGTTCGGGCCGCTCGAGGAAGCCGACCTTGCAGGAGGGGATGCTGTTTTCCGATCGCGACCGGGTGTAGGAGATCATGACCGAGGCGGTCATGACGACGGCGGTCAGGACAACGTAGAAATTGCGCCCGATGTTGGCGTAGTAGACCAGGAGGCCCATGAGCAGGGCGAGGTCGGAATAGCGGTCCATCACGGAGTCGAAGAAGCCGCCGAAACGCGTCACCTGGCCGGTGGCGCGGGCGACGCGGCCGTCGACCATGTCGAAGATGCCGGCACCGATGATGACGAGTCCGGCAGCGAGGAACCGGCCCTGGGCGAGCAGAATGGCAGCGTAAATATTGATCAGCAGGCCGATGAACGTGAGGACGTTGGGATGGATCTTGGCCAGAGCGAGGCCGCGGACGATCAGTTTGATGATGGCGCCAGCGCCGACGCCGATCGCCTTGGTGAAAGTCATGGCCGTACTACTCCGCCAGGTCGTGGATGGTGGCCAGTTCGAGCACTTCGAACCGACGGGTGCCGCCGGGAATGGTGACGGTTACTTCGTCGCCAACTTTCTTGCCCAGCAGACTTCGTCCGATGGGCGATGAAGTGGAAATCATGAAATGGGCGGCGTCGGATTCCTCGCTGGCGACGATCTTATACCTGACTTCCTCATCCTTTTCCACATCGAGGACCAGGACGCTGGAGCCGAGGCCGACGCAGTCGTGCGGAATCCTGTCCATGTTGACCAGCGAGAGATCGGCCAGGCGCTTCTTGAGGCTGGACAACCGGGAGTCTACGTAGCGCTGGCGCTCCTTGGCGGCGTGGAACTCGGCGTTTTCGCGCAGGTCGCCGTGGGCGCGGGCTTTCAGGATCTCTTTCGGCAACTCGTTACGAAGTTCGTATTCGAGGACCGTGATTTCGTCCTGTAGCTTCTTCTTCAGTTCGTCCATTGATCGGGAAGGTCTCCCAACCGCACATTATACAGGGTAGGGGAGCGCAAAAAGGGCGCATGAAGCAGCCGGGGTCCGTATCCCGTAATGCCGCATGCGCCTTGGGAGGTCTCCTGGAGCGCGTAGGCGCGCTGAAGCGGAGAAACTTATCGCGGATGGATCAACGCCACCTGGCGGAGATCGCCTTGGCGGGCGGCGCGTTTTTCCGCCTTGGTCATCGGCAGCGCGAATCCCGTTTCCTGGCCGTTGCTCCACACTTCGCGCAGGAAATAGGTGTCTCCGTAGCGATGGAACAGGAGACTGACCCTGGCGGTTTGGGACTCGCCGCCACGACCGGCGATGCGGTGAGGCAGGATCCAAGCGGCCGCGTCGGTGCCGGTGGCCGACACGAGGATGCGGTTGAACGAGTGGTCGAAGGCAATGGCATAGTCGCCGGCGGGCAAAGCGGCGCTGCCGGCGTAAAATTGGAACGGGATGGCGAACCCGGTGGAACCGGATTGGGCATTGAGGGGGGATAATGTCAACAGGCTGGCAACGGCGATCACGGCCAGGAGGAAGGGTTTCTGCGTCAAAGTCTTCACTTCGGGATCCTTTCGGCGTTTCCGCTATCGATGTTGACGCCGATGTGGGCGAATCAGTGCGCGACAAAGCTGGCCCGAGCTTGAATGGCGCGCATTGGCGGAGTATGGCGTGAGGCGGGCAGGAGGGTACGGCAGTATGGGGACGGCAGCGGGGATGGAAGGGAAGCCGGAGCGGCTTGACTCCTGGAAGGAGATTGCGGGTTATCTGAACCGCGGGGTGCGGACCGTGCAGCGGTGGGAGCGCGAAGAGGGCCTGCCGGTGCGGCGACTGCAACACGACAAACTCGGGTCGGTCTACGCATTCAGGCAGGAGTTGGACGCCTGGTTCGCAGGGCGCGGCCGGAACCTGGAGCCGGCGGAGGAAGACGCAGCGCCACGGCAGTCCATTGCCGTATTGCCTTTCGCCGATCTGAGCCGGGAGCGCGACCAGGAGTATTTCTGCGACGGGATGGCGGAAGAGATCCTTGGAAGGCTGAGCCGGCTGGGGCGGATTCGGGTAATGTCGAGGGCGTCGTCGTTCCGGTTCCGGGGCGGGGTGGACACGCGGGAGGTGGGGCGGAAGCTGGGCGTGGGGGTACTTCTGGAAGGCAGTGTGCGCAAGGCCGGGGACTGGCTGCGCGTGTCGGTCCAGTTGACCGGCGCCGAGAACGGATTTCAGATCTGGGCGCAGAGCTTCGACAAGCGGCTGGGCGACGTATTCGCCATCCAGGAAGAGATCGCTCTGGAGGTGGTGAAGGCGCTGGAGACCGGCGCCACCGAAGCCGATCAGGCGGCAATCCGGAAGCCGCCCACAAAGAACCTGGAAGCTTACGACTGCTACCTGCGCGGGCGGAAGTTCTATTTCCAGTACGGTCCAAGAGACATGGATTGCGCGATCCAGTTGTTCTCCCGGGCGGTGGAACTGGATCCGGAATACCCTTTGGCGTTCGCCGGGCTGGCCGACTGCTGGTCGTATCTGTACCTGTACTCGAGTCGCGATGGCGCGTTGCGCGATCAGGCCGAGTGGGCGAGCCGGAAGGCGGTGGAACTGGACCCGCAATGCGCCCAGGCCCAGGCTTCGTTGGGTTTGGCGCTGTCGTTGCGGGGGCAGTCGGATGAGGCCGAGGCGGCGTTCCGGACGGCGATCCATCTGGACCGGAATCTGTACGAGGCGTACTACTTCTATGCGCGGCAGGCGTTTGCACTGGGCGAGGCGGAGAAGGCGGTGAAGCTCTACCAGGAAGCCATCCAGACACGACCCATGGAGTTTCAGGCGCGGCTGCTGATGGCACAGATCCACGACGATCTGGGGCAGCCGGACGAAGCCCGGGCGTGCCGCCAGAAGGGGATCGAGATGGCCGAACACCACCTGGCTGCGCATCCCGACGATGCGCGGGCGATGTACATGGCCGCCAACGGGATGGCGGCGCTGGGTATGGCGAGCCAGGCGCGGACGCTGGTCGGGCGTGCGCTCGGGTTGAGGCCGGATGAGCCGATGCTGCTCTACAACGTGGGCTGTATCTACTCGATGCTGGGCGACCTGGACCCGGCGCTGGATGCGCTGGAACGAGCTGCCACCGGGGGGCTGAGACAGCGCGGCTGGTATGAACATGACAACAATCTGGACCCGCTGCGCAAAGAGCCACGGTTCAAGAAGCTGGTCGCGTCACTGTAGGCGAGCGGGGTCAGGACTGAGAGAGCTTGAGGCGGATGCGGGGTGAAACGGCTCTGTTTTGTGGGTGAGGGCGCCGGCTTTTGGGACGGCGGCCGAGGCGGAGAGGGTTTTGGGGGTGGCGGGCGAGGGATTTTAGGTGGTTGAAGAGGGGTTTCAGGCGGACGGCGGGCGGGATGTGGGGGGGAGGGCGGCGGTGCGGTCGGTTGTCAAGAGGGCACGTTCCTGCTGTATCTGCTTCAATTGATTGAGGCTACGGAAGAGGAGGCGCTCGTGGCTGCCGCGGTAGCGGGCCAGTTTCTCGCTGCGACCAAGCGAACCGGGGGCGCCCAGGTCGATGTCGGTGAAGAGTTCCATTTCGCGGATTTTGTAGAGTTGCCAGGCGGCGAAAATGACCATGTCGAGCAGGGTCGACTCGATGGCGCCGGTGGGTTTGTACTCGTCGAGGTATTGCTGGCGGAGTTGCTCGTAGGCGGCGCGGAGTTCGGGTGCGACGGCGTTTTCGAGCTTGGTGGCACGGAGGCCGTGGGTGACGGCGTTCTGAGACGAGCGGGCTTTGCCCTCAGGGGTCTTGGGGCCGGAACGCACCCGCTCTCTGCGTTCGCGGTTGGCGGAGGTGCCGGGGGCGGAGGCGGTGGAGGCGGGCGGTTGGAGAGGGGGCTTGGCAGCCCCACTCTCCAAACCTCTCCCCTGCGGTGACTCGTGGTGAGGGGTTGCCAACTGGGAGTACGTTACGATGCCAACTTCCTCAGTGACGCGGCGACATTTTACCGCAGTGTCGACCACGGCTTGCGCCTGATCTCCGGCCACACCGAGGGCAGCCTGCCATCGTCGGAATCGCAACTCCGGATGCTGGCCAGCCTGGTGTCCCGCTGGACGCCCGAGCATCTGCACGACCAGCCGCTCGAACTCGAACTGCGCCAGATCCAGGATCGCACGCGCGACTTCTTCGAACGGCTGTTTGGAGAGAACTAACCTCCAGACCCCCTACCGGACCCGCAAGCGCGGCACAACTGCCGGTGTGATCGCCAACCCGTCGTATCAGACCACTTCGCCCCTTGGCGCATACTGGCATCGAACTCGTGGACGCCATCGCTGCCAAACCGCTTCAGGGTTAACATCTGTTGCCGGCGTTTCGCCGCGACTTCTTGGCGAAGCTGGAGCGGTGGCCTGAGGCACGCGCTGAATTCGAACACGCTGCCGCCCTCACAGAGAACATGCGCGAACGCGATCTGCTCCTCAATCGCGCCAGCGCCGCGGCACAATCCTCCTGCACCGGCAAGAAAGATGTTACTTGATCTGCTATGTTCATAGCGATATGCTGTAAACGTAGCAGGTTCGGAGTGCACTGATGCCATCCCCCCCACAGGAAAACCTTTCCCGTCGCGAGCGTGAAATCATGGACATCCTCTTCGCTTTGGGCGATCGAGCTTCCGCGGAAGATATTCGCGAGCGGCTGTCTGATCCGCCTGGTTACTCTGCGGTCCGGGCCATGCTGGTCAAGTTGGAGGCCAAGGGCTTCGTTCGTCACTACGAAGAAGGCCTCCGATACGTCTACACACCCACCAAATCGCGCAAATCCGCGCAACGCAGTGCCATCGACAAACTGGTTCACGTCTACTTTTCCGGCTCGCCCAGTCAGACTGCCGTAGCACTGCTCAAGCAGGAGCCCTGGACGGATGAAGAGATTGACGCTTTGCGAGCTGAGATCGATCAAGTTCGTAAGAACAGGAGCAAGTCATGGCCTCGATGATCACCGACATATTGCTGGCGATCAGCAATTGGACTGAGCTCGCCATCTTAGCTAAGACGACTCTCATGCTATCAATCGGATTGGCCGTGTCCGTTCTCGTCCGTCGCCGTGCGGCTTCAGTCCGTCATCTGGTACTGGTCGCGACCTTCGGCACATTGCTCGCACTTCCTGTGATAGTGTTCTCCGGCCCCAGTCTTGCAGTAAGGGTTCGTGTCCAGCCAGCCACTGCTCCTGCCCTGTTGGGGCCGGAAGCGCTCATCTCGCCCCCACCGGCGGCGCCACAATCGCCAAGCGGCGTCACGGCCAGTATTCCGTCGGCTCCCACCATGACTCTCCCCTCATGGACGGTCATAGTCCGATTCGTTTGGATCTCCGGCACCATCATCTTCCTCGCGCTGCTCGGTCTGGACTTCTGGCGTCTGCGTCGATTGCGTCGCAACGGCTTGCCCGCGCCAGATCTCACCCGCAATCTCCGAGCGATCGCCACGGAATCCGGAATTGCGTGCCCCGTGGAGTTGCTTCTGCATGAGAGCATCGCCGCGCCCTTCACCTGTGGCTTCTCACGTCCCGCCATCCTTCTTCCGTTTGCCGCGCGAAGCTGGGGGGAGGACGCATTACGCCGGGCATTGGTTCATGAACTGGAACACGTCCGTCGCTTCGATTGGGCAAGTCAATTGCTCGCTCGCGCGGCCTGTGCCTGCTTCTGGTTCCACCCCTTGATTTGGGTCGCTTGGCGATGGCTGTGTCTGAATGCAGAGCGCGCCTGCGACGACGCAGTACTCCAGCGCGAAGAGGGCACGGACTACGCCGATCAACTGGTCTCGCTCGCCAGTCAGTATTCCGATGGCACGTTGGCTTCAGCTCTCGGTATGGCGCGCCGTGGTGACCTGTCCGTGCGCGTCAGCGCCATCCTCGATGACACTCAAAGCAGGGGCCGGGCTAGCCGCACGGTGATGGTGGCCACTCTCGCCGTGGCGGTCATGGCAATCACCGCCATCGCACCTGTTCGTGCTGTGGCTCAAGTTGCGTCCGATCGCCAACTACACCGCGCTACCGAGATGGAAAGGACTCTGTTCAATGCAGCGGAGGCCGGCGACATTCCGGCCATGGAGCGTCAGCTCAACTCCGGCGCGAACGTAAATGCCCGACTGGATGGAGACGGTAGCGCGCTCATCGCCGCCGCGCGCAACGGTCATCTGCAGGCGGTCCAACTCCTTCTGGATTATGGCGCCGATCTGAACCTGGCCGTACGAGGCAACGGTAGCCCATTGATCATGGCCGCGCTCAACGGCCATCTCGATACGGCTCGCCTGCTGCTGGATCGCGGTGCGGACGTCCACCTCGCCGTGCCCGGCGATGGCAATCCGCTCATCATGGCGGCACGCGGTGGTCATGTGGATATGGTTCAACTCCTGCTCGACCGTGGCGCAAAGATCGAGCAAGTGGTCCCTGGTGACGAAAACTCGCTGATCGAAGCCAGCGCCAGCGGTCGACTGAATGTGGTGAAACTGCTTGCCAACCGGGGCGCTAACGTGAACGCCCGTGTTTGGGCCGAACGGCCCAAGGGTGGCGGCGGAGAGTGGCGCACGCCGTTGAACATGGCGCGCAGACGCGGTCACGCCGAGGTGATCTCGTTCCTGCAGGCAGCCGGAGCCCGCTGAATGTACGTAAGAACAGTCTTCGTCACCGCGTGCCTGATGATCTCGGCGCTACGGGCGCAGCCGGCGTCCCCTGCGCCCACCAATATCGGCGCGCTCCGCGAGACCGTGGAAAACGGCCTCATTCCCAGGGTCGCCGTGGAAGGCGAACCCACCCCACACTGGAACGTCTATGACCGCATGCGGCGTTACCGTGTTCCCGCAATGAGCGTCGCGGTCATACACGCCGGCGTCATCGAGTGGACGGCTGTTTACGAGATCAAGGCCGACGGAAGCCAAGGCACGCTGCCAGATAGCACTCTCTTCCAGGCTGCATCCATCAGCAAAGGCTTCACGGGCGCGTTGGCCATTCGTCTCAGTCAGGCAGGCAAGCTCGATTTGGACGCACCCATCGACACCTATCTCAAGCCGCTCCAGCTTCCAAAGGGAGCGCAGACCAGCGACCATCCCGTCACACTGCGCAACCTACTCCAACACGCGGCCGGCGCCACGGTGAGCGGCTTTGACGGTTATTCGACGGGCACTCCAGTACCTACTGCCGAGCAAGTAATTCTCGGTGCAACCCCCGCCAACTCCAAGCCAGTGCTTGTCGCTACGCGACCCGACAGTCGCTATGAATACTCAGGCGGAGGCTACACAGTCGCGCAGGTCGCCATCGAGAAGCGCATGCAGGCGTCCTTCGCGAGTTTGATGGAAGAGTGGGTGCTGAAGCCGCTCAACATGAGCCGCAGCACGTTCCAACAGCCGCTACCGAAACACTACCAATCCTTCTTTGCGCCCGGATACTACTATGACCGAACCCCAGTGGAAGGCGGTGCTCACATCTATCCAGAACTGGCCGCCGCCGGCCTGTGGACCACTGCCACGGATCTGGCCAAATTCGCCATCGCCATTCACAAAGCCCGCACCTCCGGCGGACAATTCATGGGCGTCGCCGCCGCCAATGAGTACCTCACCCCGAAGTTCAACCACTACGCGCTTGGGCTGGCCGTGCTCGGTGAAGGCTCGGACTTTCACTTCACTCACCAGGGCGGCAACACGGGCTACAAGTGCCGCTATGTCATGTACACCCCACGTGGAGACGGCGTGGTGGCGATGACGAACTCAGACAACGGCATGCCGTTAGCAAACGAGTACATCCGCGCTGTCTTCTCTGCCTACAAGTGGCCGGACTTCCTCGCGCCTCGCAAGGAAACGCCTTTCGCTGTGGATCCGAAGACACTTGAAACCTACGTCGGGCGCTATCACTGGGATCGCTCCGAAGACCGTTTCCCGGACTGGGTCGAGCTCGTGCGGACTGACACGGGTTTCGCACTTGTCACGCCAAATCTGGGGAAGGTACGCCTCCTCCCCACAGGTCAGCGCCAGTTCGTGGCTCCCGAAAGCGGAGCGAGGATTGAGCTCGCTCAGGCGGACGGCGCGGTAAAGAGAATCATCGTCGATGGCAGGTCGGCCACGCTCGCCTTGAACTGATAGGCCAACCACTCGTTATATTCTGAGGGCCGCGCGCGTGAGCGGCCCCACCACTCCGTCTGTCGAGCGGGTCTCGATCGGGTCAGACTGATACGACCGATTGGCGATTTCATCCAAGCCGTCAGACAGCTCCGCCTCCGTCGCGGTATCTCGACTCAAGTCACGCCAAGACTCGCCTTTCATCTCCGTCCGACCGCGGCTTCACCCGCTCTTCATCACCCCACGCCGTTCCGCCTCGTACCGCACAATCGCGCCCTCTCGCCCCCTCCGACCCCCTTCTTTCCCGGCATCCCACCTTGATTTCCTCTAGCCCTCTACCAAAATCGCTCTGGACCCACCGCCTCGACTGCCTAGCACTTCTCGAACCCGGCTTTCGCACCCCCGCCAACAACCTCTCAGCGCCATCTACCCTCTCAGGCCATCTATCGTTTATGGTCGATTCTCCCGATGATTTAGGTAGCGCGAGGACTTGACCGGGTATGGGTGAGGGGAATGAACGGGCGTTCCGGGAACGCATACGACGGCAAGGCGTCAGGTTGTGAGTCCTTGTAATGAAACACGCAACTGATAACGGCGTTGACGTTGGCGAAGAGTCGATCGGGACGACTTCGACTGGTTGGTGCTCGCCTCCGGTTGGGCGCTCGACATGCACAACCGTGATGCTGGCCCACGCGCTGAGGAGCGTGAAAGAGGCCGTCTCAATCACCGACATGCAGGACCGGATCCTATTCGTCAACTCGAGCTTCCTTGAACTGTATGGGTTCCGGGAAGAGGAACTGGTGGGAAATTCCATCGCCATGGTCCGCTCCAGCGGCAACCCTGCGGAATCCGTGCGAGACATCCTGCCGGCGACAATGCGCGGCGGCTGGCAAGGTGAACTATGGAACCGACGCCGCGATGGGACTGATTTGCTCGTCTTTTTGAGAACGGCGCCTGTCAGGGACGAATCAGGCGCGACCATTGCGCTGATTGGGATGGCGACTGATGCCACGGGGCAGAAGCGCATGCAGGAAACCCTGCTCCGATCCGAGGAGATGTTCTCAAAGGCGTTCGATCGCAGCCCGGTCATCGGCGCCATCGCGTCATTGGATGACGGCCGGTATCTCGAGGTAAATCAGGCATTTGTGGAACGAACCGGCTATGCCCGGGAGGAAGCCCTGGGGCGAACACCGGTTGAGTTGGGTGTGGGACACGATTCCACCGGGATGGAGCGGCTTGCGGCACTACTGAGGCGAGAGAAGAGGGTCCAGGACCGGGAGATCACTCTCTACACCAGGACGGGTAAAGAGCTGATCGGTCTTCTCTCAGCGGAAGCGGTGGAGATTGCAGGCAAACCGTGCGCGATCCTTACGGCCGAGGACATCACCGAAAGAAGACGGACCGAAGCCGCACTGCGTGACAAGGAAGAACAGTTCGATGCGCTCAGCCTGGCGGCGCAGGACGCCATCGTCATGATGGACAGTGAGGGTGATATCACGTTCTGGGGCGGTGCGGCCGAAAAGATGTTCGGATACATCCGTCAGGATGCGCTGGGCAGGAAAGTACATGAACTGATTGCTCCCGCCGGCTATCGTGAGCAATCCCAGAAGGCGATGCGCCCATGGCGCGAGACTGGCCAGGGCGCTGCGGTAGGAAAGGTCGTAGAACTGGAAGCGCAGCGGAAGGACGGGAGCATCCTCCCGGTGGAACTCTCACTTTCCTCATTGCGCATTGAGGGCCGGTGGAATGCCATCGCAATCATTAGGGATATTACAGAGCGTAAGAGAGTGGAAACCGAGGCGCGCGAGGCAGGGCAGAGGTTGTCCGCACTCGTCGAAACCCTTCAAGCGAAGAGCCGCCGGGACTCGGTCCTGAGCGAACTGCAGGAGTTCTTGCAGGCCTGTTCGACGACAGACGAAATCAGCCCGGTCATCGCGCGATCATTCACGAAGTTGTTTCCGGAATTGCAGGGCGCGCTCTTTCTGTTGAGCCCGTCCAAAACCGATTTGGAGGCTACTGTGACCTGGGGTGGTTTTCCGGACGATCCTGACTCAGCGCTGTTTCCTCCGGATACCTGCTGGGGGCTACGCCGGGGCCGTGCCTTCTGGCTCGATGATCCCCTGGACGGTCTGGTGTGCAGACACCTGAAGCATTTGCCGGCCAGCTTGTACGTCTGCCTGCCGTTGACGGCGAAGAGCGAAGTGGTGGGCCTGTTGCACTTAAGAATGAAGCCAGGTGAAGTTGGCGCCGATGCACAGGGGACGTTCACCGATCTCAAGGAGATGTCCGTGGCAATCTGCGAGATGCTCTCCCTGTCCATTTCAAATGTGAAGCTTCGAGAGATGCTGAGCCAGCAGTCGATCCGCGACCCGCTCACTGGCCTAGTCAACCGGCGCTATCTGGAGGAAGGGCTCGAACGGGAGATCTTTCGGGCTGCGCGACTGCATCAATCAGTGGGCGTCGTGATGGCGGATGTAGATCATTTCAAACAGTTCAACGACGCGCATGGTCACGCCGCCGGCGATATCGTCCTGGTGGCGCTGGCGAAGGTTCTGAAGGCGCACTTTCGCGGCATCGACATCAGCAGCCGCTATGGAGGAGAGGAATTTGCGGTGGTGCTTGCCGACTCTTCCCTGGAACAATCTGTCAGGCGCGCAGATGAACTGCGGGAACAGGTGAAGACGATAGTCGTGAGCCACAGGGGCGCACTCCTTGGCCCCATCACGCTATCGTTGGGCGTGTCGGTATTCCCGGTGCACGGATCAAACCAGGAGGACCTGTTGAATGCCGCGGACGCAGCACTCTATCAGGCCAAGAGGGAGGGCCGGGATCGCGTGGTGGCTGCCCGCTAGAATCCGCCGGGCAGAAGAGAATCCGTCTCCGGATTGGCAAGAGGCGAGGATTCACCGGCTCGGAGTGGGCGGAGTTGGATGCATTCGCGACAACGGGTTCAACGAACTCGACGCGAAGGCATGAGCCGTTTGCCGGATTCCTTGTTCGTCCGAATTCTCTCCTGTGCCGCAACGGAGGGATGCCACACGTCACGGCGAAGGGGCCGGCCCGACGCGACGGGTTGGTGATTTCGTCGCAGGTTGCAGACGGCTGGACCGCCACTCTCGCGATTCTTGCGGTTTTCTGAGCCAATTCCGACCCCTTCACCCTTCGCTTCGCTCTTCGCGTTGCTGGCAACCACTGAGGCGCCAGTCAAGGGCGGCTATGCGTGCACGCAGCGTGTCAACGAGGTGGACGGTTCACAAGGAAATGCCACGACGAAACGGCAGACGTGCCGCAGGCAGCGGGCCGCATAGAATGGAGGATCATGAGCAACATAACATGGACGCATCCCGTCAAGGCGCGGCTCGCCGCCGGCCTGCCCGTCTTCGGCGTGACCATCACGACGGCGAACGTGGAAGCGGCGGCTCACGCGGCCACATTGGGCTTCCATTTCCTCTGGGTCGAGATGGAACACTCGCCGGTGACGCTCGAAACGCTGCGCCTCATGGTGCTGGCGACGCGCGGATTGCCGGCGGCAGTGTTTGCCCGCGTCCCGGTCGTCGAGCTCTGGACGGCCAAGCGGGCGCTGGACCAGGGCGTCAGCGGTGTCATCTTCCCATTCACCAGCACAGGGGAACTGGCCGCACGCGCAGCCGCCTCATGCCGGTATCCGCCGCTAGGCAAGCGCGGTTCGGGCGCCGGAGCGGCCGTGCGTACGTGGCCGCAGGCGGGCAACTACTATGACTCAGCCGACAGCCAGGTGATGACGGTTTGCGTAGTGGAACAGGCGTCCGCGCTCGATCAGCTCGACGAAATTGCCGCCACGCCCGGTGTGGACGTGATCTTCATCGGGACGAGCGATCTGTCGTTCTCGATGGGATACCGCGGCCGTCAGGGCGAGCCGGCGCTCAGTGCCGCCATCGCGCGGATCGCCGAAGCGGCGCGGCGGCACGACAAATATCTTGGACGGCCCGCGGGAGGCCCGGAACAGGTGAGGCAGTTCATGGATCAGGGCTTCCTATTCTTCCAAATGCCAACCGAGATCGGGCTGATGGAACTGGGCGCGCGTCAATTACTGGATCCGCTCGGCATCGCCGGGACGCCAGCGGAACAGCGTTCGCTTTATTAACAGGAGGCTGGCCGTGAAAGCTCGAATGATTATTGCTCTGTTGATGGGATCTCTCTGCCAGGCGGCGGACTACTCCCGCGCCACGGTGGTGACGCCGGCCGGCATGAGCGGGCCTGAACGGAAAGCGGTGGCACTGCTGGTGGATGCGGTCAGGCAGCGAACGAGGTTGGATTGGACTGTGGCGACGGCTAGCCCAGGGCAGGGCAAGGCGGTCGTGATCGTGCGGCGCGCAGGGGCCGCGTCGAAGCTGCCGGCCGAGGGCTATCAGCTTCGCACGTTCGACAATGGCGGAGCGCCAGGAGTCGAGATCACAGGCAACGACGAGCGGGGGGTCCTATTCGGCGTTGGCGGGCTGCTGCGCGCGCTCGAGATGCGGCGCGACTCGGTGACGCTGACGCGGGAACTGAATGTCGCCACTGCGCCGAAATATGCACTACGGGGCCATCAGCTCGGCTATCGTCCCAAGACCAACTCCTACGACGCGTGGGACGCGTCCATGTGGGAGGCTTATATCCGCGATTTGGTGGTCTTCGGCGCGAACGCCATTGAATTGATTCCGCCGCGCTCGGACGACGATGCAGACAGCCCGCATTTCCCGGCGCCGCCGATGCAGATGATGATCGAGATGTCGCGGCTTGCGAAGGAATACGGTATTGAGTGCTGGATCTGGTATCCGGCGATGGACAAGGATTACTCGGACGCGGCCACGGTGGAGGCGGCGATCAAAGAGTGGGGCGAAGTGATCCGGCAGTTGCCCCGAGTTGACGCGGTGTTCGTCCCTGGCGGCGATCCGGGCCACACCGAGCCAAAGTACCTTCTGGCATTGCTCGAAAAACAGACCGCGAACCTGAAGAAGTATCACCCCAAGGCGACGATGTGGATGTCGCCGCAGGGATTCAACGCACCGTGGATGGAGCAGTTCTTCGGACTGATGGACCAGCAGCCGGGATGGCTGACCGGCATCGTTTTCGGCCCGCAGGTGCGGGTGAATCTGCCGGAACTCAGAGCCCGCATTCCGAAGCGATATCCGATCCGCTTCTATCCAGACATCACGCACAGCCTCAATGCCGAGTTTCCGGTGAACGACTGGGACGTCGCGTACGCGATGACAGAGGAGCGCGAGGTGATCAATCCGCGCCCGCTCGATCAGGCGCACATCTTCCGCGTGCTGCAACCGTTCGCCGACGGCGGCTTCATCACGTACTCAGAAGGATGCAACGACGACGTCAATAAGGCCCTATGGAGCGCGCTTGGCTGGGATCCCAACGCCGATGTCACCGCGATGCTGCGGGACTTCGGGCGATATTTCATTGGCCCGGATATGGCGGATGAGTTTGCCCAGGGGCTGCTTGCGCTCGAACGCAACTGGCGCGGACCTGTTCTGGCCAACCAGGGTATCGACGTCACGCTCGCGCAGTTCCAGGCGATGGAGCGCAAAGCCACGCCACAGCAGAAGATGAACTGGCGATTCCAGCAGGCGCTGTACCGCGCCTATTACGACGCCCACGTCCGCGCGCGCCTGTTTGACGAGACGGGGCGGGAGCGGCGCGCTGTCGAGCGTCTGCAGACGGCGCGGCAGACCGGAGCATTGAAGGCGATCGACGCGGCTGAGGACGAGCTTGCCGTGGACCCGATGAACCGCGCCGGGGGAGCGGCGCGAGCCCGGGTTTTCGAGCTTGCCGAAGCGCTTTTCCAAAGCGTCCGTATGCAGCTCAGCGTGCCGAGGTACGCGGCGATCGCTCCGGGTCGAGGCGCGAATCTCGATCTGATCGACCGGCCAATCACAAACGCCGCTTGGCTCCAGTCGCGGTTTACCGCGATCCGGGCACTGGACGGCGAGGCGGCGCGGATCGAGGAGATTGAGCGAATCCTGAACTGGACCAATCCGGGCCCGGGTGGTTTCTACGATGATCTGGGCGATGCCTTGAACCGGCCGCACTTGTTGCCTGGAGACGGGTTCGAAAAAGACCCGGGGTTCTTCAAGACCGCCCGGACCGGCTTCGCCTCCGGTTCACGCGGCGGACCGTGGCGCATCGCCTGGCACAGGCAATCCGAGGCGCTCTATGGCAACACGCTGAAGCTCCGTTACCCGAGCCTGGATCCGGCAGCACGCTATAGGGTCCGATTCACGCAGGCCGGCGATCCAATTGCGCGGGCCACGCGCCTAGTGGCCAACGGCAAGACCGAGATTCATCCTATGCGGAAGAAGGATCTTGACGTGAAGCCGGTCGAGTTCGACATCCCGGCCGAAGCCACCGCCGGTGGGACGTTGACGCTGGAATGGCACGCGAATCCGGCGGAGGCCGGCAACGGAAGATTCGTGCAGGTCTCCGAAGTTTGGTTGATCAGGGTGAAGTGAGGTGGGCCCACCCGCCCTATTTCGATGCCGGGACGCTGGTCTGGACGAAGGCTTTGATGTCGGCTGCGACCTTGTTCAATTCGCCCGTATGGATATACATCATGTGGCCGGCGTCGTATAACTTCGTGACCATCTGCTTTCCGTAGCTGGCGGGAAGGCCGAGGTGGCTGAGGGTGAACTCAGTGCCGAAGTAGGGAGTGCCGAAGTCGTAGTAGCCGCTGGCGACGAAGAGTCTCATGTGTGGGTTCATGAGGAAGGCCTGGCGCAGGGCCTCCTGGGTCTGGCGTCCGGAGCGGCCCTCGCGGCCGTAGTCCCAGGGGCCAATGCCGCCGCCGAGGACATAGTAATCGAGGTCGCTCTTGTAGCCGAGTTCGTTGGCTAGGTAGTCGGCGGCCATGGCGCGGTAGGGCGGGACGATGGCGGTGATGAGAGGGTCGAAGTCCTGCGAATCACCGTTGTCGGAACCAACCAGGGCAGTTAGGCGGCTGTCGAGGCGGCCGACGATTTTGCCTTCAGCGCGAAGCAGTTCCTTGGCATAGCCGAACAAAGTGACGCGCAGGTTGGCGCGGTCGATGTAGGTCTTGTCGAGTCCGGTGAGGCGGGCCAGTTTGGCCACGGCGGCGGTGCGCTCAGCGGCGTTGAGGCGGTCGCCCTTGAAGAGGATGGACGGGTATTCGTTGGCGGCGTAGGATTCGGCTTCACGGACGGCCTTCTCGAAGTCGCCCTGGAGGTCGGCGGGGAGCTTTTTGTGGTACCAGGAGGTAGCCGTCATGGAGGGCAACAGGGAAAGATATGGGAGATCGTTGCCGGGCAGGGTGCTGGTGGTCTGGAAGTTCAGGATGCTGGACACGAGCAAGACGCCGTTGAAGGCGATGCCCTTGTTCACCAGGTAACCGGCGACGCCGGCGGCGCGGAAGGTGCCGTAGCTTTCGCCGATGACGAACAGCGGCGATGTCCAGCGGTTATTGCGGGTGAGATAGAGGCGGATAAACTCGCCCACGCTTTCGATGTCGCCGTCAACGCCATAGAACTTCTTGCCGAGTTCGGGTGTGGCGGCGCGGCTGTAACCGGTGCCGACGGTGTCGATGAAGACCAGGTCGGCGAAATCGAGGAATGTCTGTTCGTTGTCGAGGAGCCTGAATGGAGGAGGCGGATAGGAGCCGTCCTGGTTGAGTTTCACACGCTTGGGCCCAATCATGCCAAGGTGCATCCAGACACTGGCCGCGCCGGGTCCGCCATTGAACGAAAACATGAGCGGGCGCTCGGCCTTTGGCGTGGGCGTGTCGAGAGTGTAGGCCATGAAGAAGACGTGGGCCTCGGTCTGGCCGGTCTTCTCGTTGACGAGCGGGAGCCTCCCAGCAGTCGCCTTGTACTTGAGCGTCCGGCCGCTCAGCTTGAGTTCGTGTTCAGTGACGATGGGCGCGGGCTCGGGCGGGGCCGGTTTGGCTGGCGCCGCCGCGGTTTGCGGAGAGGCGGGCGGCGCGGGATCCGGTTCCGGCCGTTGGGACGAAGGCCGCTGGGCGAAGAGCGAGACGGCAATAGCGAAGGCGAGAACAAACCGCATGACCTCATGATACGCGATCGTCCCCGCGCGCCCCGAAGCCAGGGCCGGCGGGAGGGCGCTCCCGAGCATCGGCAGGGACCAACTGAATGCCGACGCGTGGGGGTGGATTCGAGCCGTGCCGATTCCGTCGCGATCGAGGTAACCGCAGGTTTCCGCTCCGCGTCAACAACAGGAGCAAGCCCGGGGTTCTCCCTGGGCTCAAAGCGCTGATGGCTCTACAGTGCCTTTACCAACCGTTAAGGACCTTCGCGAATGGGCCGGCGTATACTGTTCTTTATGCGGCGATTGGACTTGGGCGTCGCCGAATGAAGCGATTCCGAGAGCAAGTGGGGTTTGCGACGCCAGGAGGAGATGCCCTTTGGGGATTCTGCAGGACGCCGTGCCTGGGTCATCCCGATGAGGAGAAGCCATGCGTGACGCACTTGTAAGTGTTGTCATACCCACCTATAACCGGGCCGCTGTGCTGTGCAGAGCGCTGGAGAGCGTTCTGGCCCAGACGCACGAGAAGTGGGAAGCGCTGGTTGTAGACGATGGCTCGACCGACGGGACGGCGGAACTGATCGCGGAACGCTTTGGTGGCGAGCCGCGAATCCGCTATTTCTATAAGGAAAACGGCGGTGTTTCGTCCGCAAGGAACAAGGGGATACAGGTGGCAGGCGGGGAGTTCATCGCATTCCTCGACTCGGATGATGTTTGGGCGCCGTGGAAACTGGAACTGCAACTGGCATGTTTCGCGATTGAGCCGGAAATGGGCATGGTCTGGACGAACATGACGGCAGTGGACGGCGAGGGGCGGCTCGTGGAGGAGCGCTACCTGGCGACGATGTACCGTTCGCGGCGGATGTTCACCGATGAGGAACTGTTCGACCGCAGCTATTCGCTGAAGGGGAAGACGGGGCATGCGGGGGCCGACCAAGCGCACTTGAGGACCGGCTGTGTCTTTTCGCAGATGATCACGGGGAGCTTCGTCCACACCTCGACAGTCGTGATGCGCACGAGCTGGCAGAAGCAGGTAGGCCTGTTCAATCTGGATTACCGGCCGATGGGTGAAGATTTTGATTTCCACTTGCGCACGACCCGGCTGGGACGAGTCGGATTCGTGGATCTGTCGAGTATACGGTACGAGATCGGCGTGCCCGGCGCACTCACTGAGCGCAAGAACATGGTGGCTGCAGCGAAGAACTTCTTGAGGACGGTTGAGCCCTACGTCGAGAGAGAGCGGGACAAGATAAAGCTGCCGGACGGGATGATCCGGCAGACCCTTTCGTATGGATACCGCTGGTACGGGACCGAACTGGTGCTAGGGGGCGAGGCAAAGGCGGCGCGGGCGGCGCTCCTGCGGTCGTTGCGCGAGAAATGGAGCGGCGGAGCGATGCTCTTTCTGTGCGCGACCTGGCTGCCGCAGTCCTGGCTGCAGGCCCTGAGGCAACTGCGGCGCGTGGCGAGGGGCGGTCATTGGGCGAAGGAGGGGTGAGCGGGCCGGGCGGAGAGGGCGGCAAGCCAGTCGGGTCAGGCGACGCCGGCTCCGGGGTCAGAGGCAGTCGAGTCTGGAATAGATCCTGATCTTGGGCAGAACCATGAATCCAGGCAATTCCAGGCTCCAGCCGTGCACGACCGGCATCGAGGCACGGACATGAGGCAAATTGTCCCTGACAGCGATAGCGACGCGGGCAGTCCCCCTGGTTGCTCATTATGTGGAGGGGTGGAGGGCGAAGTCACTGACGCCGTGCCCTGGAGCGGAATACGACGGTAGCAAGAAAAACCCTGCGAGAGGGCGTGACAGAGCACGCCACCCTCGCAGGGATTTCGGAGGAGGCTGGTGGTTGACAGGCAGGCCGGGTGGGTCCGGCCCGCGATTCAGGCGCCTTGTGGCGCGAGCGCGCGGCGCACGGCAGACCGCGGGAGGGTGCGCACGTGAGTGCACGCATGGACGCGGCGGGCCAGATCGGACGTAAACCACTCGACCTGTTCCACGGGGAGCCCGAGGGCTGTGGCGACTTCCGAGGCCGGGGAGCCGTCTTCCCAGGCGGCCCAGATGTAGTCGAGGGTGGAGAAGGGAAGCCGGAAGTAGAACTCCTCCTGAGTGCAGGGTGCGCTGTAGGTATCCGTGGTGGGGGGACGGAGACAGATTTCGCTGGGTACACCGAGGTAGGCGGCGAGCTCATAGACTTGCGTCTTGAAGAGGTGGAGGATAGGAGCGTAGTCGTAGCTGCCGTCACCCCAGCGGACAAAGAAGCCCAGTTCGTGTTCGTCCTTGTTCGGCGTGCCGACGACGGAGTAATTGCGCAGTTCGGCATGGTAATACAGCATGCTCATCCGAGTGCGCTGCTTGAAGTTGGAAGCGGCGACGATCTGCTGATATTCGCGCACGGGCAGCGGGGCGGTGAGGCTTTCGCCGTCCGGGCGGACGATGGTCAGCGAGAAGGTGTTCAGTGTATTGCCCTGTTGAAAGGCAGGCGGCAAAGTGATGCGCATCTGGTAGCCGAGCGCGGCATCGAACTCGGGAAAGACGCGGCGCACCGCCTCGTCGCGCCGGGCATAGCAGCCCAGGCCCGTCAAGGCAGGGGCGATTTCCTCAGTGATGAGCTCGACGCCGAACTTGTCGCAGAGCAGGCGGGCGAGACTTCCGCTCTGGGGTTCGGAATCGCTCTCTGGAAGCGCCAGGGCGACGACGCGCTTTGGGGAGAAGGCTCGCGCGGAGAGGGCGAGGGCAACGGCCGAGTCGATGCCGCCGCTCACGCCGAGCACGACGCCGCCGCAACGCTGGCGGCGGTGTACATGTTCGCGCAATTCTTCAACAATCAAAGCGGTTTCGCGCTCGGCGTCGATGAGTAGCGTGGATGGAGTGTTCTGGGTTAGGTTTAGCATGGGGGTTGGGCGTTGTGGCAGACTCGGACATTGTCCTGCGCTCCCAATGGATCCGGCAAGTTGAACGAGTCGACAAACTGACGGTGGACGAGCTGGGTTGAGATGATTCCGGCGATGGCCATGTCGTCGGTTTCACCGACTACATCGCCGGACCGGAGGTTGTTGAGCAGTTTCTGAACGGCTTCTGGGCAGAAGTAACCCGACTGCTTCAACTGGCTGGGGGAAAGCAGTTCGGAGACCCATTCAAGATTCTCCGGATCCACGAAGCTCTTGTGGATCGGGGCTCTGTAGGGGCGTTTCGGTCGGAGGTGGACCTCGCTTGGGACATAGTGCCGGGCGACGCGGCGCAGAAGGTATTTCTCGGTGAGGCCGCGGAGCTTGACGCATTCGGGCAGCGAATTGCAGAACTCGACGACATTGACGTCGAGGAAAGGGAAGCGTCCTTCGACGGAATTGGCCAAGGCGACGCGGTCGCCTTGGGATGCGAGAAGGTAGCTTGGCAGGAAAACGGCGGATTCGATGAACTGGGCGCGGGACAGGGGGCCCCAGGAGTTGAATTTGGGCGGCAGGATGCGGTGGATGGAGGCCGGGAGCGAACGGCTGCGGGCGGCTTCCAGGGTGGCGGCCGAGAAGAAACGCGTTGTGCGGCGATTATTCCGCCATCGGATCGTGTGCGAGTAGGCCGGGTCGGCAGTATCAGACAGGTGACCGGCGAAGAACATAGACAGAAGCGAGAGGTCGCCGCCGGCGATGGCTGGGATGTCGGGGTAAAGGCGGCCGAGCAGGCGCGGCCGGAACCGGGAATCAGGATGTCTGGCCCAGAATCGCCGGACTTCCGACTCCTTGAAGATGTCGTAGCCGGCGAGCATTTCGTCGGCTCCTTCCCCGGTGAGAACGACCTTCATCCCGTTGCGCGCGACCAGCGAGGAGAGCAGGAACATGGGAGCGGGCGAAGTTCTGAGAATGGGGGTTTCAGTGTGCCAGACGACCTTGGGGAAGATGGCGCCGATGCTGGCGTGTGTGGCGTAGGTGACGTGGTGATTGGTACCGAGCAGCTTCGCCATCTGGAGTTGGTATTCGCTTTCGTCGAACTGGGGATCGGCGAAAGTAATGGAAAATGTATTCAGATTTGAGCCGACTTCACGCCGGGCCATGGCGGCGATCAGCGAGGAGTCCAGTCCGCCGCTGAGGTAGGCACCGACGGGGACGTCGGAGCGGAGACGGATGCGGGTGGCTTTGATGAGCAGATCTTCGAGAGTGTCGGCCCAATCCTGAATCTGGCTTTCGGAGACATCAGCCCGGAGCGGCCCTCCCTGATCGGGGTAGTCCAGGCTCCAATACCGCTGAATCTGGAGATTTCCGGAGCTGGCCAACATAAAGTGGGCGGGCGGGAGTTCGCGGATGCCCTGGAACAAGTTGTCAGGGGTGATGGTGCTCCAGTAAGTGAAGATGTCGTGCAGGGCGGCTGGATCCATTTCGGCCCGGATTCCGGGCACGGCGAAGATAGCTTTGACCTCGGAGCCGAAGACGAGCGCGCCGTTGTGGTCCGTGTAGAACAGGGGGCGCACGCCAAGCCGATCGCGGGCGAGGAACAGACTGTCGTTGCGCAGATCGCGGATGGCGATGGCGAACTGGCCGTTGAGCATGGATAGGCAGGCCGGGCCAAACTCCTCGTACAGGTGGAGGATCACCTCGGTGTCGCTGTGGGTGGAGAACTGGTGGCCGCGTTTGACGAGGTCCTGGCGCAACTCGACGTAGTTGAAGATCTCGCCGTTGAAGACGATCCAGAGGGTACCATCTTCGTTGGAGATGGGTTGTTGGCCGGATTCCAGGTCGATGATGCTGAGACGGGCATTGCCGAGCACGGTGCGTTCGTCATAGTAAATGCCGAACTGGTCCGGGCCGCGATGCCGGATGGTGGCGAGCATACGCCGGGCGATGGACGGATCGGGGGCGGGTTGACCGGGAGCCGCGAAGATGCCGGCGATGCCGCACATATCAGTTGAGATCCCTTCGTGAGATCTTCCCCGATGCCGTCTGGGGCAGGGCAGCCATGAATTCGACGTGTTGGGGGACCATGAAATCTTCGAGCCTGGCGCGGCAATGCGCGATGACCTGAGTGGCGGTGATGGAGGAGTCCGAGGTCACCAGGAAGGCCTTGATAGCCTGCCCAAGGATGGGGTCAGGGACGCCGACGACGGCCACCTCGTCGATGCCCGCGAGGTCATAGAGCACGGTTTCGACTTCGCTGGGCACGACCTTTTCGCCCCTGCTCTTAATGACGTCGTCGGTGCGGGTGACGAAATAGAAGAAGCCCTCCTGATCCATGCGGAAGAGGTCGCCGGAGTAGAAGAGCCGCTCGCCGGGAACCGGTCCCGGGCGAAAGCGGGCGGCGGTCAACTCGGGGGAGTTCCAGTATCCGCGCATCACGTGGCGTCCTCTGGCGACCAGTTCTCCAGTCTCGCCAGGACCGAGCCGCCGGCCAGACGGATCCTCGATCCAAACCTCCGTGCCGGGGATGGCGACGCCGACTGAACCGGGGCGGATATCGGCCTGCTCAGAAGGCAGGATCAGGGTTCGTTTAGTCTCGGTCACGCCATACATCGAGAAGAAGCGGGCATGAGGGATTCTTTCGCGAATCGCGGTGACGTGATGGGGGGGCAAGGCGCCGGCGGTGTTGGTGATGTAGCGGAGGCTGGAGAGATCGAAGGGACTGAGATCCATACCGAGCAGCATGGCGAAGATGGTTGGCACTCCAGGCAGAGCGGTGACCCGCTCCTGCTCGATGCGATTCAGAATCATCGCAGGGTAGGCAAAGGAGTTTTCGAGCACCAGGGTACCGCCGGACTGGAAGGTCATGATGAGCTGGTACAACCCATAGTCGAATGATAGGGGCAGCAGGCCGATGACGACATCGCTGGCTGCGGCCTCGAAGACGGACATGATCGAGTTGGCGACAAAAAGGACGTTGTCGTGGGTGGACATGACTCCTTTGGGATCGCCGGTGCTGCCAGACGTGTAGACGAGGCAGGCGAGGTCGAGGTCGATGGCGCGTTGGGGGGGAGTGGAATCGGGGAAGGAGTCCTGGATTTCCTCAAAAGACGTGCAGGGCAGGCTGGGGTTACAGGGTGGCGCCCCAGTGCCGGCCGAAGCGACCAGTTTGAGCGAAGGCAACGCGGCGGCAAGCTGAAGTAGAAATTCCGGTGTCAGCGCCGCCGCTGAGGCGACTAAAGCCGATGCGCCACAATCCTTGAGGATGTGAAGCAGTTTGGCGGGCTTTGTGGTGCGATTGACGGTGACAAAGACGGCGCCCGCTTTGAGAGTTCCATAGATGCAGGCGACCGCTTCGGCGCAATTGGGCAGCAGCGTCACGACGCGGCCGCCCCGTCCCACGCCGGCGCTGAGCAGGGCATTGGCTATACGGTTGGCAGAGGCGTTGATATCGGCATAGCCGAGCCGGACGCCGTCGCAAACCAAGGCGGTCTTGAACGGCATGGACCGCGCGTGTTGTTCGAGAGCATCCTGGACGAGCATGGCGGTTTACCGGAACGCGAAGACGCTCGGGACCTGCCGCAAACTGGGCGGCGGGGCGGTGGCGACTTTCTGCTCGACGTAGGCGGTCAGCTGATTGATCGAATCGAAATTATCAGGAGTGACTTCGAGCGGGACGATTTCGATTCCGAAGACTTCCTGGACGAAGGTGACCAGTTTCATGACGCCGAGCGAATCGACCGCGCCGGAATCGAGAAACGACGCGTCGTCGTTGAAGGGGAGTTCACCATCGGTATAGAGGAGTTCCTCGGCGACGAACTGCTTAATCTGCTGCCTTATTGCAGGCTGTTCGGACAGAGCCATTTATTGTGCTTCCTTTCTTAACCCATTCCCCGACAGGAGAATGGAACCAAACATTTTGGGGTACTACTGAAGAGGCGGGGACGGCATGGCCCCCGCCGCAATCCTGGGCATCAAGCGGGTAGTGGAACGAGAAGCTCCAGACGCGAGCCTCGATCACCCAGTGACAAATCGGATCAAGCCGGACGAGATCAGCCCGCCAGACTCGTAACTTCTTCGGACCGGCCGGCGGCCGTTATCTGGATTGACGGCGGGCGCTTCCGGTTCGGCTTGTACTCAGGGATGATTTCGCAGAGGAGCTTCACCAGCGCCTCGTTGTCGCGCTCCCTGACGAGGTTTCTCAGCCGGTTGAGCCACTCGGGCATGCGCGAGAGATCGGTCGAGGCCGGCTGATAGATACGGATCTTCGAGTGAGAAGTCGGAAGAGTCTCCTCGGTCTTGAGGTTGAGTTCCTCGAAGAGCTTCTCACCGGGGCGGAGGCCGGAGAACACGACGGGGATGTCAACGTCGGGAATCAGGCCGGCAAGCTGAATCATATTGCGCGCGAGGTCGACGATCCGGACCGGTTCGCCCATGTCGAGGACGAAGATGCCGGGCGCGCGGGCGATGGCGGCGGCCTGGAGTACAAGTTGGGACGCCTCGCGAATGGTCATGAAATAGCGGCGCATTTCGGGATGGGTGACGGTGACAGGCAGGCCGGAGTTGATCTGTGACTGGAAGATGGGGATGACGCTGCCATTGCTGCCGAGGACGTTGCCAAAGCGGACGGAGGCAAACAGCGTACTGTGGCAGGAACTTGACGCGAACCAGGAGATAAGCAACTCGGCGGCACGCTTCGTCGCGCCCATGACGGATGTGGGATTCACGGCCTTGTCGGTGGAGATCATGACGAAGCTGGCGACGCCGTTACGCATCGCCGAAATAGCGAGGTTGCGCGTGCCGAGCAGGTTATTGGCGACAGCCTCGGCGACGTGATCCTCCATGAGCGGGACGTGCTTGTATGCCGCGGCGTGGTAGATGCATTCGACGTGATTGTCGCGGATGATGGCGTCGATCGTTCCGGCTTCGCGAATATCCGCTATGAGAAGGCGGCGGGCGACACCAGGAGCATTGCGCTGCAGGTCGAGGTCGATTCTGAACAGATCGCTCTCGGCGCGGTCGAGCATAAGGAGCAACCGGGGGCGGAACGAGGCGACCTGACGGCAGAGCTCGGAGCCAATTGACCCGCCTGCGCCGGTAACCAGGACGGTGCGCCCTTCGATGCTGGCCTCGATGGCGGCGGTGTCGAGTTCGACGGGATCGCGGTTGAGAAGGTCCTCGACCGAGACGCTGCGGATCTGCCAGCCAAGGTTGCGGTTTTGGAGGAGATCACCGAGGCCCGGCAGAGTCTTACATGGGATGCTTGCCTCACGGCAGAAGGTGACGATCGCCCTCATCGTGGCGGAACTGGCCGACGGGATGGCGATCAGGACCTGATCCACATGGCCGGGGCCGCCGGGTTTGCGGGCGAGCAGGCTAGCCAGGTCGGCGCCCCCGCCCCAGATGCGGAAACCGGCGATCTGGTCGTTGAGTTTGCGCGGGTCGTCGTCGAGGAAGCCGGCGACTTCATAGTTGAAGCTGGGATTGCCGAGGATCTCAGCGGCCAGGGTGGCGCCGCTCCAACCTGCGCCGTAGATCAGCACGCGGCGTGGTGCGCTCGAGTTGCGGGGCCTGATCCGCCGCGGGTTGAGACGGAGTTCCAGCACGAAGCGGATGGTGCACAGCAGGGTGGCCATCAGCAACCAGTCGATCACATGAACCGAACGGGGATAGGGCGGGCCGACGGTGAGCCGGATCACTACTGCGACAACAGCGTTGGCGACGCCGAGGCCGGCGCAGATGCGAATGACGTCATCGCGGGTGAGCAAGCTGCCCCAGCCCAGTTGCAGCCGCCACAGCCAAGCGACGCCGAGCTTGATGGGAAGCGCCAGCAGGATGGCAACCGCGAGGTGATCGAGTTCATCCCCGTTCAGAGCGCCGTCGAAGCGGAGCCAGAACGCGAGGAAGAGGCAAACAGGGATCAACGTTGTCAGGCAGGCCCACACGAGCGACTTACGCCGCTTGTAGACGATTTCTTTGAAATGCATATCGATTTGGTCCGGTCTTGAATCAAGTGAGAATGAGGTTGCAGTAAGTGAAACGGCTCGTTCTAGTAGGCGATCCGTTCCAGAAAAGGCCGCCGGCCTGGCCGGTCGAGCAGGGTCTGGTAATGGTGAAGCAACGTGGCGACCATGCGATCCGTGGAGAATCGCTGTTCGACGACGGCTCGGGCGTGGCGGCCCATTGCGGTACGGAGTTCAGGATTGACGAGCAGTTCGACAATGGCCTTGGCTGCTCCCTCGTGATCCTCTGAATTGACGAGGAAGCCCGATCGTCCCTGTTCGACGACCTCGGGATTGCCTCCCACGGAGGTCACCACGGCGGGCAACCCGGCGGCCATTGCCTCGATCAAGGCGTTTGACAGCCCTTCGCTGCGCGAGAGCAGGCAATAGATGTGGCCATGGCGCAACAACTCAGGCACATTGAGAGAGAGGCCGACGAAACGCACGTTGCTTGCGACGCCGAGACGATCGGCCAGTTCCTTGAGGCTGGCGGCGACGCCGTGTTCGGCCTCGGCTCCGATGATGACGAATTGCGCTGTCGGGTGTTCGCGGATCACCAAGGCGGCGGCGCGGAGTAGCACGTCGTAGCCCTTGACGGTTCGCATGTGACCGAGCGAAACGATGCGGGGGGCCGGGCCAAGCTCCTCCGGGGCGGCTCCCGCATCCTCGACGGGCCATGTTTTCAGGTCAATGCCGTTGTAGACGGTAACGACTTTGGCGGGGTCGACCCGGTCGTGGGCGATGACGTGCTCACGAACACGTTCCGACACGGCTTGAATCTGATCGAAGCAGCGGTTCAAGACGCGGTAGGCGGCGTCGTGAGCGGGTTTGCGCAAGATGCCCATGTCGCGGCGGGACGAAATCATCACCTTGCAGCCACCGAGGATTCCTGCCACGCCGCCAATGAAGTCAGACGCAGCGAAGAACGTATGCAGAACGTCGACGCGCTCCGAACGGATCAGCCTGTAGATGCGCCAGAGGGCGGAGAGCGGGCCCAGCCCGCAGCGGAACCGTACGGGAATCACGTGCACGGGGCAAGGGAACGCTCCGATGTCGCTGAACGGGCCGGTGTTGAACGTGATCACCGAGCAGCGGACGCCCGACGCCACCAGGCCCCGCGCCATGCGCAGCAGGGCGCCTTCGGCGCCGCCCCAACCGAACAGCGAGTCGATGATGAATAAGATGTGCCGGGGGCGTGAGCCGGCAGTGGCCATATCAGTCTCCTTCACGGTTTTGCATCCTGAACGCGGGTGGGCCTCAATGACAGCAGGGCCTTCCTTAGGGACAGGTAGTAGGGGCCGGCGACGGTTTTGGCGGCCCGTTTCAGCTCCCAGGCGGCAGCTTGCCTCAGTCGCGGACCGGGGCGTCCGGCGGCGAGTTGCCCGGCGGTGGCCGGGCTTGTGGGCCGCTGCATCGCGTATCGGCCAAGGATGAGGCAGTCGTCAAGCGTCGAAATCTTGGAGCGCGGGTCAGAGGTGAACAGGACCTCGATGCCTGCTTCCGCGGCGCAGGAAGCCACGCGCCGGGACGAAAAGCCACCAGGCACGGAGGCCGTCTTCACGGCTTGGCCGGTGACATCGGCGAGTTTGGCGCAACTGTCAACCCACTCGCGCCTCAACTGTTCGGCCGTGAGAGCAGCCATCCGTTCGGGATGGCTGCATGAATGGCTTCCGACGACGTGGCCGCGCCGCTGTAGTTCGCGGATCTCTGCGGCAGTCAGGTAGCCGTCAAGGCCGATCCAATCGGTCGTCACAAAAAAGAAACCCCGCCACCCGCGAGCTTCGAGTTCGGGGGCTACGCGGTCAATGGCGCCCCGCGCGCCATCGTCGAAGGTCAGCAGGACTGGCACGGCGCCGGCCCATTTGGTGGTACCTGAGAAGACCTGGACGGCGTGCTCTCCGCATTGGGCCTGAATTGCGTCCATGTGGCCGCGAAAACGTTCCAGGGAGAGGCAATAGAGCGGACTTGGGTGGCGCAAGGGCGGGTAGGCGCCATTTGCGTTGTCCACATCGTGATAACAGAGTGCGATCGCGCGCATGGGTGAGAATAGACCTTTTCGTCCGGCTAACCGGCTAGAGCAGCGTCAAACACCTGTTTCGGGCCAGCCCGGCGGGAACCGGCGCGTTGGGGCGTGAACAGCCACTCAAAACAGCGGTCTTGAGCCGGGCTGGGCTGCTCCAGGAAGCCTCTCAAGCAGGCAGTGATGCGGTTGGCCGCGGCCGCTTCGAACTCGGACCTGCCTGCTGGCAGCACGGTGAGCCAGGCGGCGGCTTGATCCAACCACGAAGACATGTCAGGGAGCCGGTGATACGACACCTGGGGCAGTGCAGGAAGTCCGGCGGGCTCCTCCGCGGCTGCATAGATTACATTGACGAGCCCGATGCGGGCGATTCCAGCAAGGCGATTCATATGTTCAAGCACGTGGCTGCGGCAGAATGGTGAAGTGTGCAATTCCGACGGTCCGCTGCCCAGCGCCTCGACTGCTGCCGTGAGGGAGCCGGTTTCAGCGAAATGTCCCAGAGGCTGAGGCGGACCCGAATAGATCGCCAGCGATTGTACCGGGCGGCTCAACATCACTCCGG
Organism: uncultured Candidatus Solibacter sp.; assembly: GCA_964604945.1. Classification (GTDB taxonomy): domain Bacteria; phylum Acidobacteriota; class Terriglobia; order Bryobacterales; family Bryobacteraceae; genus PNKE01. The sequence continues at coordinate 1,305 of CAZSBK010000059.1, read as the reverse complement.
CGACCCACGCCTGACGGTGGACTGGAAGATCTGTCGAAGCGGCCACCGACGTCTGGCGCAAATGGATCCCGCTGGCCTTGAGAACCCGCCGGACATAATTGAGATCCAAACCCGCGGCGGAGGCGAGCAATGGTGCGGTCCAGGCTCGCCTGCCCATCGGGGCGGGGGCGGCCAGCAGATCGCGGAGGCGCTGATCCGATGCCGGATCACGTCGCACAGGCTTACCTGAGCGCTGTGAGTCGTTCAGCCCGTCGAAGCCACTCTTGGCGAAGCGTGTGCGCCATTTTGAAACCCGGGCCGGACGCGTACCCAACTGCTCGGCGATCCACTCGGTCGGGCGTCCTTCGGCTGCGAAGAGAACGATTCTGGCCCTCTCGGCTCTCTTGTTCTGGAGCCGGGCAACTTCAAGCCACTCCCGCAGGACGCGTTCGTCATTCGGGGTGAGCATTATGTTGGTCGCGCATCGAGCCATGGCTTAGTGAGAAGTCCAATGTTGACTGTAGATTGAAGTAATAACGCTTACTTGTGCCAAGCTGCTCCGAGTGAATGATGTTTTATGTTTCAAGACCTTGATTGATAGTGCTGGAGTGTACTCTTGCGAATCGAGGGCCGTCTGAATCAAGAAATAATCGTGTTGGAACATTTTACCGGCGGAGTCTCAAGAGCGCCGGAAATTCTTACCGCTGCGGCCCGGACTGCGTTTTCTTGCACTTCTCAGACTATTGTAAACAAAGAAGATACACGGATCGATACGACCTAGTTCCATTCGGCACGACGATTGCTACTAGTACTATTCGCCTACAGCGAGCGGAAACCGGCAAGTGCATCAGAGCAGCGTACTACCCACTCCATCTACCCCATCCGGCACGGTCCACGTACGGACTTTATCGAGTCCAATCTGTGTCTCATTCCAAGGCGCGTTAAGACGATTCAGCCGCCTTCCGGGCATGGACAAGATGCGGCGTCCAGCCGATGCAATAAGTGTGTACTCCCCGGGTCCATGCCCGACTTGCCGCCTGGACACCCGCACGCGATCGAGGGACCTGCCGCCAGGGAAGGCGAACTTGATACAGCAGGCATCTAATAGGAGTTCAAAATGTTCATGAGTGCAGGACCCCAGAGACAGCGCGGCCGAGCCGCGGCGCAATCTACTGCTGGCCTCATTTTGAAGACGATGGCGCTTTTGCTGGCCGTCGTGGCGCTGGCGCCGGCTGTGAGCGCGGCCTCGCCGGCTTTGTTCTTCTCCGATCTGGACTGGGGGCCGAAGACCGGATGGGAAGGCAGCGCGACCAAAGGCGCCGCGGT
>CAZSBK010000058.1:0-32494 GCA_964604945.1 uncultured Candidatus Solibacter sp. | reverse complement strand
AGGCTTGTTACCGGTATTGCGGATATGCGCTATAGAAAGTGTGAAAACGGGCTAACAAGACGTGCCAGATTGGTGTACCGGCGGGTGTACTGGGGGGAGGATTGTCTGGAACAGAATTTGTATAATGCTGCCAGGGACAAACTCAGGCATGGCTCGGACGAATCTCGTTGACGTCGGAAAGCTGGCGGGGTTGGATGCGGCCTTTGGATACTCTCAGGATTCGCCATCCAGGAGGACGGATCGCCTCATTCCTTTCGTCATTCTCTGCCTTCCCATTTTCCTCAGCATTGCGTCGGGTCAAGATAAGGGAAGTACTCCTCAAACAAAAGTGCTGACCGTGTGCGAAGCCCTGAAAGACGTTAGGAAACTCAACCGCGAGATGGTTGCGGTTCAGGGCTGGTTCAGCTTCACGCATCGGCACGGTGGTTACCTGACGGACCAGCGGCAGGAAGGGAGACCATGCGATAACCTGTCAGGCAAAGCCCGAAACTGGCTGTCAGCCATCAGGCTCGATTCGACAGACAATCCGAACCTTGATGATGGGCCGGTTGCTTTCAGGGCAGAGCCGCCGACATACGGGGACCTGATAGACAGATTCAAGGACGCGGATGGCAATGTTGATTACGACCGAAGGGTCCTCGTCACATTGCTGGGTGAAATTAGGACGAAGAAGCGACTAAAGATTCTGAATCTACATGACAGCGAGACGGGAGGGAATGGGTACGGATCAGCAGGTGCGTTTGCAGCTGTCCTCGTTGTAAAGTCCTGCTTGAATCCTGAAGCTCATCCCCCGCGGTGAGATGCTGCTCGATTCAAGTGGCAGACGTCTGATCACAGCAACCGGCCGGGGCGGGCGGCGAGGCGGGTTTCGCGTTTGGCGAGGGAGGGCGAATCGTCGAGCACGCGGGCGGCCCGGGTCATCTCCAAGGCCATCGAGTGGTTCTTCTCTTTGCGTTCGTAATCGATGGCGAGACGTTCATAGGCGTGGGCGCGGAAGGGATTGGGGCGGCGGAAAGTTCGGTCCAGCGGGCTAGGGCGGCGTCCTGGCGCCCGATCTTCGGCGTTGACGCCCCTGTGTCTGACGATTGACACCGAAGCAGGTAAGACGGTATCTTACCTCTATGAAGACTATCGTCTCCACCAAAGGCCAGATCGTTCTGCCGGCAGTATTCCGGCAGATGGATCGTGTCGAACCAGGGCAGGAGTTCGATGTCGAGCGTCTCGATCGTGGGGACTATCGCCTGGTCCGGCGTGCCGCTCCGCAGAACGAGGGCGCTATCGACTGGCTGCTGGCCTGTCCGCGGAAGGACTTCTTCGTGCCAATCGACTCTGAGTCGACGGATGAGCTGTGAGGTATCTGGTTGACGCCAACGTTCTGAGCGAGCCGACGAAACCAACACCCGATCCGCATGTTGTGGCGTGGCTTCGTGCGAACGAGCGAGACATCGCCGTCGATCCCATCATTGCCGGCGAACTGCGTTTCGGGATTCTCATCTTCCCCAAGGGCAAAAAGCGGGCCGCCCTGGAACGCTGGTTCGACGAGGGTGTCAAGCGCCTCCACTGTTTGCCCTGGGACGCGGAAACGGGTCTGAAGTGGGCGGAACTGCTGGCTCGGCTTCGCAAAACCGGGAAGGCTATGCCAATCAAGGACAGCCTCATCGCGGCGACGGCGCTCGTCCACGGTCTGGCGGTGGTAACGCGAAACCGGGCCGATTTCGCGAATGCCGGCGTGCGAATCGTGGATCCAAATGTTGATTGAGGTCCCGCGCGGTTGCGGACGCCCGAATTCGAACTAGAGCAGACGTCCAGGGCGGGCGATAGGGATGCGGGCGGCGAGGCGGGATTCGCGTTTGGCGAGGGAGGGCGAATCCTCGATGGCGCGGGCTCGGAACGGGTTGGGCGCGGTGAAGAGTTCGGTCCAGCGGGCCAGAGCGTCTCCCAAGTCAGCGCGTCGGCCAGCGGCCGTTTCAGCGCCGTATCCATCAGCGCCAGGGCCTCTTCGAACTCTGCTTCCGAGTCCAAGGTCGCCAGGGCGTCGCGGGCGGCCTTTTTGCCGAAAAACGCGTCCCCGGCCATGCGCGCGAGACCACTGTCGCCTGCATCCCGCCCAGCGCCAGCGTGGCCGCGATGCCCGGCCCCATCATCCATGTCCCAAGGACCAACGCACGGTTCATTGGCATGACCCGGCCCTCATCGCACGCCGGGGTGGGCTGGAATTCTCGTCAGGCGGAGACCCAGTGCAGCACGGTTTTGAACAGGATGTAGCCGATATGGATAAAACAGCCGATCTCGATGAGGCGGATGAAGAAGATGATCCGGTCGTTGAGGAATTCGAAGCGCAGGAACAGCCCGCAGATGACGGCCATGTAGAGGACGTACGGGTTCAGCAGGTAGGGGTAGGAGTTCGCGAAGATGACCAGCAGCGCGTAGTAGATCAGCGGCCAGTTGCTGTCGAGCTTGATGTTCCAGCGGTTGATCCCCAACCAGAGCGTCGCCACGGCGAGGGCGAACCCCAGCAGCAGGCCAAGACCGGAAATCTCCATCCGAACCCCTCCGGAAAAGACAGCTCTACGCAGCCGTTGCCTGCTGCTCTGTCCATCATACGCTGGAACAGTTCGGCATCGTGAACACAACTTCGCCTAGCCGCCAGCAAGATCAGCCTGCATGCGCGCGCCGTCCGGCGTCGATGGACAGGAGTGTAGCCGCTGGATCCGGGCCCTCGCATGGAACACAAGTTGGGCTTCGCGGCGGGTCGACGCAGCGGCAAGGTCAACACCTCTGGAGCCGGGGGCGGCTCCAGCGTAATGGGATCTCCTATGCCGCCTGCCTGTCGACTCCCGGTGAGTCCAGGTCAAATGATCCGCAACTGAAAGACTTGCCTTGGGCCGGACGCCGATTCCGCATTCGGCTCTTGCACTTTGCCTACCACCTGCAGCTTGACTTCCTCCGGCTCGTTCTGAATCACGCGAGTTTCCGCATCGATCTCAGATAAGGCGTTGCTGAGTTGGGTCAAGTCCGTGAAGCTGCTGTCGTCGAAGTTGCTGTCGTCGAAGTTGCTGTCGTCGATCTTCAGGAACATGTATTGAGGCTCCAGTCGTTTGGCGGCATCCAGGCGAGAGGACTCCCTCTCCATCGCGATCGCATGCACATCATCTGGGAGATCCAATCACCTTCATGCGAATCGGCTGAATCAGGCAGCGGCTTTAGGGTTTTTTCAGAAATTTCGCTAACTTGCTGATTCTAATCACAATTTTCCTGCCAGGCATCGGGCCGCCCGGTCAGAACGGCGCTTCCTGGTTGTCGTAGCTGAAGGCTTCCCCGTTCGGCCCGGCTGCCGCTGCTGCACCACGGCTCCGGACAAGATTCACGTCCGCCCAGCCGCTCGACGAGGTCTTCTTGTAGACCGACGCCTCGTGGTCCACCATCTCATCCAGATGTTCCGGGAGATCGGAAAACCGATCCAGGCTGATTCCGAAGTAGGCCAGGTCGCGCTTGACCTGCCCCAGCGTCTTCGCCGTAATGATGCGCGTTTTGGTCAGCACGGCGCCCACTTGTGCCGGACCGGTGATCCGCAGCCGCCAGATCAGCATCGGATTGCCGGTGGTCTGAGTGGTCGCCAGCCGCACATCCTCCACCCTCGCCTGATAGTACCCATCCGGCACGGTGTCCCAGCCGTCGGATTCCTGCGCAATCCTCGAATAGTCGTCGTCGAACCTGGTCAGGTCCAACCGGTTGTCTTCGTCGAATATCAGACCCATATCTTGAGGCTCCGAGCATGTAGTGCCTCGTCTCGGCCCGGAATCTCTCAAAAACTACGAATTGTGCACCTCTGCCCCAACCATCGCCTTTGCGCCGCGTCATCCGGAAATCACTAATATGGAGATGCGACGCGGTCGCGGACCTTGATGCCGGAATCGAGGCCGGAGCCCAGACGGCCAGCGCGTAAGCGATTGAAACAAGGCCAAATGACGTGACTGGACGCGAACGAATCCTGACCCTGCTCGACGGCGGCGCCCCGGACCGGGCCGGCCTCATGCCCATCACGATGATGTTCGCGGCGGGGCGCGCCAGCTTGGACTACGGCCGCTATGCGCTCGATTACCGCATACTGGTCGAGTCCCAACTGCGCACGGCCGGGGACTATGGTCTCGACCACGTTTCGGCCATCACCGAAACCCGCGAAGCCCCCGATTGCGGCGCGCCCATCCGCTTCTTCGACAACCAGCCATACGCCCTTGACGAAGAGCGGTCACTGCTGGCCGACAAGACCGTACTCGCCCGGCTTCCCATGCCCAGCCCTCAGTCGGGCGTCCACATGAACGACCGGCTGCTTGCCATCGACCAACTGAAGCGCCGCGCCGGGTCGGATCTGATCGTTGAAGGCTGGGTGGAAGGCCCGTGCGGTGCGGCGGCCGACCTGCGCGGAATCAACCGCCTGATGCTCGATTTTCACGACGACCCAGCTTTTGTCGGCGACCTTTTCGAATTCGTCCTCACCCTCGCCATTTCGTTTGGCAAGGCCCAGGTGGCTTCCGGCGCGGACGTGATCGGCATCGGCGACCCGGCGGCATCGCTGGTCGGGCCGCGCCTCTACGACCAGTTCGTTTGGACATACCAGAAACGGCTCGTGGACGCCCTGCACGCCGCTGGCGCCCGGGTCCGCCTGCACATCTGCGGCAATACACGGCGCGTTCTGGCCCAGATGGGCCGCCTTGGCTGTGAGATCGTCGATATCGATTCAATGGTCCCGCTGGCCGAGGCCCGCGCCGCCATGGGCCCGGATCAGGTCCTATTGGGCGGCATCGACCCGGTCCGTGTCATCCAGGACGGTTCGCCCGCCGATGTCGCCAAAGCTGTTGAGGACTGCTTCCGGCAGGCCGGGCCGCGCTACATCGCCGGCGGCGGCTGCGAGATACCCGCCCTCACGCCGCACGAAAACATGCTTGCCCTGGCCAGGGCCGCTCGCCCCGGCGATCAATAGTCCAGCGTGATAATCCTGCCTTCGGTAAAGCCGAAGAACTGCTTCTTGTCAGCCACCTTGATGCCCGGCGCCAGGTCCGCTGGCGTCTTACCCGCCGCTTTCAGGCAGCCGGGGCAGGCCATGATCACGACGCCCTTCTTCAACAGGTTTGCCAGTGCGGTCTTCGAGGAAGGGAAGTGGGCGAATGTGATGTCCTTCGAATCCTTCAGCACCACTTCGATGCCCTTGATGTCGAAATAGACCAGTACTGGGTGATCCTCCGACCACATATTGGCCATGTTCAGCGCCATCAGGACCCGGTGCGGTTCGGCGGTGCCCTGGCTGATGTGGATGAAAACGCCGTCGCGTTTCTCGGCGGCGGACGCTGTTCCTACGCCGGCCAATAGCGCTGCCATGAGTGCGACGCAAATCAAAGCACGTTGCCTGGTCAAATACATCCTTCTTCTCCTTTGAGTGCTGCCGGGTCATGTGCCGGGGACAGACAAAACCGCAATATCCCTGGCGGATAGTCTGAATTCTACGATGCAGAGGTTCCAGGAGCAACCCGGCACCAGCCGCCCGGCACTATCCGCTTCATTCCGGCGCATATCCGAACACTTGCGCACGAAACACCGACAGCCTTGCCCGCGAGTTCCGGTAAGCATCTTTCCGTAACCCGGCCTTCCGGCACAACGCCTCAAAAAACTTCGTGCCGGTATCAATCGTACCGCCCGCCACTTGCGGCAGCAGCAAGCCGTGACGGTTCTCACAGCGAAGATCCACCCCGTCCCGCCCAAGGCGGAACCGGCTCCAGTCGCGGATCCGTTTCAACGGTGTCAGTACCGAGATCTCGATTTCCAAGTCCTCCGGCAAGGCCGTGCGCGGCCAGAATCGCGGATCGTCGAGAGCGGAGGCCAAGGCCAAATACGAGGTGGACTCCGCCAGCGGAAGGTCGCCCTCCTTCGACCCGATGCAGCCGTATAGTTCACCGCGATGGTGCAAGCTGACAAACACTGCCTGCTTGCGCTTCAGCGCCGGGCTGTTTGATACTGGCGAAACCGGCTGCCGCTTACCGGTCTCGCGCAGGCGCCGGAGCGTCTCTCTCGCGCTTGTCAGAAGCACTTCCCGGTCCTCCACTTCGAGGCAAAACGACTCCGCGCGGAAATAGCCGAGCGCTCCATAGCTGACGCTGTGCGTGAAATCGCCCGTCATCTCGCCTGACGTCTGGTAGTCGAGCGTCTGCTGGAAGATGTCTTCGCCTCCGAGCGCGCTCAGCGTCTCGATCAACAGGGCGATCGGCTCGGACCCGCAGACCGTCGAGTCGAACTCGCCCAGTGTGTCAAGAAACAGCCCCGCGTCCAGACTGCCCGCCGCTTCGATCGCCTGCGTGTCTAATTCCAACAGCAGCCGTCCCGTGTCGTCATCAACGGGAAACGGCGCATAGTCGAAGGCGTGTCCATAGTGGGTCAAATCCGAACTGGCCAGCAAAACGTCGCCCTGCCGCAGTTCCCCAGCCAGGGTCGTGGCGGCCTCTCGGCGGTCCCTGACGCTGAGATGCCCGACATAGACCGGAACCACCACGGCGTCCGGGGCGGCCATCTGCAGCATCGGCAACTGGATCTCGACCGAGTGGTCGCAGACCTGGACTTCGTCCGTGACGAGAAATGAACGGTTCGCCGCCAGCGCCCGCACCGTCTTCGTATCCACCTTCACCTCGCCCAGCGGCGTCGTGATTGTTCCGACGGCCGGGATCTCGGCGGCGCGCCTGCCGCCGCGATGCGAGAAGCCGAGGATGAACACCCGCTGCGGTCTTGCCGCATGCAGGCAACGGTACGCCGACGCGGCAACCGTCCCGGAGTAAGCCAGTCCGGCATGGGGGACGACGAACGCCAACGGCCCGGGCAGCAGGTCCGGCCCAGTCCTCTTCAGCGAGGCCTCGAAGATCCGTTCGATGAGCGGCTCCAATTCCGGCCGGCTCCCCGGATACCAGGAACCGGCGAATGGGGACGCGTGAATGGTAGTCATGGCGTAAACCGTGCTTTCTCTGGATCGTCACCCGATCCCCCGTTGCCGCCCGGCCGCCAGTAGCCTGGAATCCCGCGACGGCAACTCGGGCAAATCCCACCCTCGGCGACGTTGTTCTTGACAACCTCGAAGCCGTAGCGTTCCACCAGCAATACTCCGCAGCCAGGGCATTGCGTGTTCTCCAGCCCGCCTACGCGGCCCGGCAGATTGCCCGCATAGACGTAGTGCAATCCTGCCGCCCGCCCGATCCCCGCGGCGCGTTCCAGCATCTCCGCTGTGGTCCGCCGTGGGCCGGTCATCTTGTAGTCGGGATGAAATGCGGAGACGTGCCAGGGGATGTCCGGCGAGACGCCGGCCAGGAACCCGGTGAGCGCTTCGAGTTCCGCCGGCGAATCATTGAACCCGGGCACTAGCAGCGTCACCACCTCCATCCAGAACCCCATCCGGTGGATCTCCTCGATCGAATCCAGAACCGGCTTCAGCCGGCCGCCCAACTCGTGGTACCGCCGGTCGTCCATACTCTTCAGGTCCACCTTGAACAGATCCACCCAAGGCCGCAAGTAGTCGAGCACCTCGGGCGTCGCGTTGCCGTTGGAGACAAACCCCGTCGTCAGTCCGGCGCGCCGCGCCTCGCGAAACACCGCCACGGCCCACTCGCTGGTAACCAGCGGCTCATTATAGGTGCTGATGACGCTGGCCGCCTTCTGCCGCAACGCCTGTTCCACAATCCGGGCCGGCTCCATGGGACGAAACTCCAGCCAGGAGTCGGGATCGCGCAGCGCCTGCGAGGTCACCCAGTTCTGACAGTAGCCGCAGTGCAAATCGCAGCCGAGCATCCCAAAACTCATCGCCCGCGTCCCTGGCAGTGCGTGGTAAAAGGGTTTTTTTTCGATCGGATCGCAATTGAGCCCGCTGACGTATCCATATGGAACCATCAACTTGCCGCCGCGGTTGAACCGGACCTTGCAGACGCCGGGCAACCCATCTGAGATCGGGCAGCGGTGGCCACAGGCGAAACATCGAATCCGATCGCCCTCCAGCGATTCGTACAATTCACCTTCACGAGTCCGCGACGCAAGCTCTTCAGCCAAAGTCATCGCCGGTAGCCGACTCCATTCTAGACCGGCAACTCAAGAAAAGCGCCGGCGAATGTTCACGCCTTCAATCGCCACCGCGATGTGACATGATCTTGGCTGATGAACCGTCTCAAGTGTGCGCTTTCCGTTCTCCCTTTCCTGGTAGCGCTCGCCCAGTTCCAAAACATGCAGATCGGAACCATCGACTTCTACGCACTGAGTGGCCTTGACCCCGTTCAGCTTCGCGCTTCGTTGAGCGTACGCCCCGGCGTCAAGTTCGAATGGCCCGCCACGCGGGACCGCATCATCGGAGAGTTGACCAAATCGGCCGGCCGTCCAGTGACCCAGTTCTCTCCAGTCTGCTGCGACACGAGCGGACGGCTGATGCTTTACATCGGCCTCGGTGCCGAGGCCAAGGGCGAGGCGTTCCGCCCCAAACCAGTATCCGATCGGCGCCTCGCTCCCGAACTCATGAAGCTCTACGGCGACTGCATGGAGATTCTGCCCGAAGCTCTGAAGTCTGCCGCTGGCAAACCTGAGGACTACTCGAAGGGCTATTCGCTGTCAGCGTACCCGCCCATGCGAGCCATCCAACTCAGAATCCGCGATGCAGCCGTCGAAAACGAGGATGCCATCCTGACAGTGCTCAACGAAGCCGCCGATGACCAGCACCGCATCGCCGCGGCGCACTTGGCGGGTTACGTGCGCCAGTCCAAACGGCAGATCGACGCTTTAATGGACGCCTCGCGTGACCCCAACTCAACCGTACGAAACAACGCCACAAGGGCTCTCGGAGTCCTTGCCGCCACACCAGCGTTCGCACGTCAGATTCCGGCGGCGCCCTTCATCGATATGCTCAACTCGCCCATCTGGTCGGACCGCAACAAGGGCTTGATGCTGCTCACCTCGCTGACGCGCGAGCGCGATCCGGAACTCCTCGCCCGGATCAGAGCCAGGGCTCTGGACTCCCTCATCGAGATGGCGCAATGGCAGAATCCCGGTCACGCCGGCGGCCCGATCCTCATCCTTGGCCGCATAGCCGGAATGGACGAAACCGAACTCGGCGGCCTGTCCAGTAAGGGCGACGGTGGCCCGGTGCTGGCGGCGATCGGAAAGTTGCCTCGTTGACCCAGTCCGCACGGCGTCGGATAAGCTGGTTCCGACGTCATGAAGCTGAGACTGATCGCCACACTCCTGCTCGCCGGAACCGCGCTGGCGGCCCCACCGCCAAATACCCGCGCCTCGGCGCACCGGGGCGACTCAAAGAACGCCCCCGAGAACACGTTGCCTGCCATCGAATCGGCCGTTCGCAAGGGCGCTCATCAGATCGAATTCGATGTCAAGTTCACCAGTGACAAAGCGCTCGTGCTGATGCACGACGTGACGGTGGACCGGACGACCAACGGCCATGGCCGCGTCGCCGGCCTCACATTCGACCAGATCCGCGGCCTGGATGCCGGGAACTGGTTCGCTCCGAGATTCGCAGGTACCCGGGTCCCGGCGTTCAAAGAGGTGCTGGCCGCGATCCCGCCGGGCATCGTCTGCAATGTCCATTTGAGCGATACGCCCGGACTCGCCGAAGCCGTGGCCCGAGTGATAGTCGAGATGGGCCGCGTGAAGGATTGTGTTCTAGCTTCGACGCCCGCGCAAGCGGCCGAGGCGCGCGCCGTCGCGCCATCCATCCGCTTCTGCAATATGTCCGGCCAGCGCTCGGACCATCAGTCCTATGCTGATGACACGATCAAAGCCAAAGCCGATTTCATCCAATTGCGCGGCGGCCTCGATGGCGTGGCCGAAGCGGTCGCCCGGCTGCACCGTGGCGGCGTCACGGTGAACTATTTCAGCGCCCAGGACGATACATCGATCCGTCGGCTGATTGATGCCCGCGTGGACTACATCCTCACCGACGACCTGGATCTGCTGCTCGCCATCCTCGCCGAACGTGGCGTCCAGCCGTTTAGGGCTGCGCGGCGTTAGACCGTGTTCGCGCTCTCGGCTCTTGCCTTGAGCGCCAGGTTCATGGCCTCGAATCTGGCCCTGGTCCTTCCATCCAGGCTGGATTTCAACAGGGACACCAGGATACCCGAAAACCGTTCTCCATGGATGAACTTCACCTGGTTCGCATCCAGCGGTTCGATAACGAAATAGTGTTCGCCATCAAAGATGCCCGGAAAAAGAAACCGGCCCAGCCACCGCAGCTCACGATTTGGCTCCGCCTTGAGGACGACCGGTTTGAACGTCATCCCTTTGCCGCCGGGCGGGTGAATGGACACCTTCAACCTGGCGCCGGGCTGGGCTCTGCCTTCGATGCTTCGGACAAACGGATTCCAGTCTGGGTGCGCGTCAAAGTCCGTCAACACGCTCCAGATGCGCTCCGCCGAAGCGGTCACAATGATCACAGTTCTGATTTCGTACATGGATGAAGGGCTGCCCCACTCTCGATTCTCGCCCATCCGGCAGGGCAGCCCAGTCGGTCTACGCCCCGGCCAGCAGCGACGCAAACGCCCAGGTCACGTTGGCGTTCCTCACGTCGCCATGGCTGTCGATCAGCTTCTTGCCGCTGGCCTCGCGGCTGCCATCCAGGTTGTAGATCTTTCCGGACTGGAACGTGTACGGCTGGCCGGCGAGTTGGAGATCGAGTTGCACGCTTTCCGGTGCGTCCAATACTCCATTGCGCCCGATGCCCCCAAATTGGCTGTTCTCGTCGCCCAGGGCTTTGGCGTTATTCAAGCTGAGGGCGGCCATGCTGGTGTACGCGAATCCGACCACCGAATCGTGCTTCGAATGCGTGGCCACGATGGGCTGCTTCACCGCGCCCTTCTCGATGACGTCGCGGAAGAAGCCGCGCGGATGTTTCGCCTTCTTTGGACTCAAGCCAAAGTGAGAATAGGCGGCCTGCAACAGCATCATCGAGTCCACTTGCACCTTCGGATCGGCCACCAGCGAGTTGGCGCACGCCGTCACCGCGCGCCCGCCCAGGCTGTGCCCGGCCAAGTGGATCTTGATGTCGGGACGGGCCTTTTTCACCTCGCGGACCAGCTTCGCCAATCCTGTTTCGCCCACCACGCCGCAACGTTCAAACATCAGCAGAAACGTGGTCAGGTTAAGGAACTTCGGCACGAATCCGAAGACGTTGCCGAACAGCGACTGTGCTGCGCCATCGCCGCCGGCCGGCGCGTCCAGGCTGGGAATGCCCACCGATGCGCCGCCCGCCGGGCCGTTCACCTGCACCTGGTCGCCGGCGTTGAATGAGTCGATCAGTGCGCCCGCCGCCACCGCGGCCACCCCCGCGAACTCGCCGCCCTTCAATTCGACAACCAGCGCGATCAGCGACGCCGCCATCTTCACCTGCGCGCTCCGGTCGCCCCCGGCCGCAGCCTTCAGCATCTTCAGCATCGTTTCGATGCGCTTCTGCCGCTTCACCGTCAGCCCTTCTTTCAGCCGCCGCAAAACCGCCGCGGCCGCATCGGTTCCGGCTGACATCGCGACGCCCGAATCGTCGGCCTCCTTAAAGACCATCGACGGCCACATCGCCCCGGCCACTGCAAACTTTCGTCCGGCTAACTTGCCGCCCAGTGCCTGGTGGCCAACCTGCCCGCCCAGGTTTTTCAGGAACTCGCCATAGAGCGCACGCGCATCGTTCTCGTCGTTGCGGAAACCGTGGCACATCACGACCAGATCGGTCGTGCCGGCTGTCGTGACATGCTGGATCAGTTCGTCCAGGCCCTCCTCCACTTTGCCTTTGCGGTCGAACTTGACCGCCTGAAAATCAAACCCGCTCAGTTTTTCCATTCCTCTTCTCCTCGCTTTGTCTAGACCGCCTGCAGGGCCTTCAATAGATCCACCAGCCCGCAACCCTGGAATGTCCGCTCCCGTTTCAGGTCGATCGAACTCTCCAGGAAAACCTGCTTCACCTTCTCCGGCCGTCCGATGAACTCGCGCCGGACCGACAGAAACGCCGCCATCGCGCCCGATACATGCGGCGCAGCCATGCTCGTCCCGCTTTGCTCGAGATACAGTACCTCGGCGCCAGCCTTGAGCTTTTCACTCACCGCTTCCTTAAACGTGCCTGCCGCGCAGGAGACGATCCGCTCGCCCGGCGCGACGAGATCCGGCTTCGGCCGCCCGTCTCCCGTCGGCCCGCGCGAACTGAAGTAACTCACCCCATAGGTGTGCGGACTGTCCCGATGCGTCGACCCGACCGTCGCCGCCAGTTCCGCATTGCCGGGATCGTTGATGCTCAGGTCCCGGTAGCCGAGTTCATTCGATCCTTGAGCGTTGCGGTTGAGCGATGAAAAGCCGGAGTTGCCTGCCGCCACCACCACCGCCACGCCCGACCGGACCAGCCTGTCCACCTCGACGCAAATAGGACTCTGGCCGCACCCGAACCACCGCGGATTGAAGTCGTACCCCAGGCTCAGGTTCACGCCATGGATCGCCGCCCCGGGCAGCGTCAGCCGCCGCCCATGCTGGTTGATCTCCTGAATCCGTTCCAGTGCCCGGAGCACCCAGCTCACCTTGCCCCCGCCCGCCGCATCCAGCACCTTCAGACTCACCAGCTTCGTCTTCGGCGCGACGCCGGCAATTTCATCCAGATCGAGGAGTTCGACCTCGGATTCCATCGCGCCGTCCGTGCCGCCGCCCGCGAGGGTTTCCTGTGCCGCTACCGGTTTCGCCTTCTCCACCTTCCACTCACCGGCGATGATGCCCGCCACGTGCGTCCCGTGGCCGAAATCGTCGGTAAACGGATTCCCGGCGCCCGTGAAATCCTCCGACCAACTCGTGTTCAGGTTGTCGTACAGATCGAAGTGCGGATGAGACTTGTCGATGCCCGAATCGAGTACCGCCCAGCAGATCCCGTCGCCAGTCGCGTTGAATGCGCGCCGCGCCGCGTCGGCTTTCACCGTGGCCACCGAGCTGGTCAGGCAGGAGTTCACTACCAGATCCTTCCAGACCCTGTAAATCGGACCTTTCCGTGCGTGTCCACCCTTGTTCACCCAACTCCTGTACAACTCGGCCATCCGCAGGATCTGGCGGCCGGGTAGCTTCGCGAAAACGTAATTCACCCCGTCCGGCTGGACCTCGGCCGGCGGTTCGAGTTGGGCCAACCGCTCCACCACCATCTGCCTGGCTGCCCGTACCCCCTCGGCCCAGGATTCGTTCAATGCGATGATGATGTCGAAATTGCCGCTCGGATTCTCCCGGATCTCCCCCAGCAACGGCTCCGTGATGAAACCGCGCATCATGTCCCGCTGCAGTTCTTCGCGCGGATAGGCTCCGCGCCCCATTTCCCCGTCCATGCCCATGGCAGCCCTCTCCTGACGCCCAATCTGGCTACTGAATGATGTGGTTCTATCCTAGACGATAAGGTCCAGTTAATCTATCCCCCAAAGGCCTTACTCCACCGGTTCCACGCTCCAACATCGTTTCCCCCCTTCCGGCGCCCCGCACGGGCCTCGTGTGCGTAACTCGCGTGGAGTCAACGACATGACAAATTTGCTATTGTCGTGACCGCCTCTCCGGCTCCTCTCCGGTTTCGCTCCCGTTCACTTCGCCGCCGGCCCGCCGCGACGCTTTGGCCGGCACGCCGCTGATGAAGCCTGCCGGGTGTATCCTTACTTCAAAGGAGAGTCCCATGTCCGGTTTGTCTCGTCGTGGATTCGTAGGAGCTTCGCTTTCGCCCGCGGTTTACACCGCCGCCGCCCGCGCCGCCGGCATGGCGCCCAGCGACAAGGTCCGCCTCGGCCTGATCGGCTGCGGAGGTATCTCGAAGGCCGACACCAACGCCTTCCTGGCGCACCCGGAATGTGAAATCGCCGCCATCTGCGACGTGGACGACGCCATGCTGGCCAAGACCCTGACGCGCCTCGACGATCTCAAGCGCCCCAAGCCCGACACCGCCAAGGACTACCGCCGCGTCATCGAACGCTCCGACATCGACGTCATCCTCATCTGCACCCCCGACCACTGGCACGCCCTTCCCGCCATCGCCGCCATGCAATCCGGCAAGGATGTTTACGTCGAAAAGCCCCTGGCCACCTCCGTCCTTGAGAGCAAGGCGGTCCGCGACGTCGCCCGCTCGACCAAACGAATCGTCCAGATGGGCACCCATTGGCGCAGCGGCCCGCATTACGCCGAAGCTGTCGAAATGGTCCGTTCCGGCAAACTCGGCAAGGTCCGCCAGGTCCGCTGCTTCGCCTACCTTGACTGGATCACCGATTGCGGCGCGCCCGCCGATTCGCCCGTCCCCGCCGGCGTCGACTACGAAATGTGGCTCGGCCCCGCCCCCGCGCGCCCCTTCAACAAGAACCGCTTCCACTTCAACTTCCGCTGGTTCTGGGATTACGGCGGCGGTCTCCAGACCGATTGGGGCGTCCACCTGATCAACCTCGCCCTTTGGGCCATGGGCCCCGAATGGCCCAAGTCCGTCGTCTCCTCCGGCGGCAAGTACGTCCTTGAGGACAACACCGAGACGCCCGATACCCAGATCACCGTCTTCGACTTCCCCAGCTACACCATGATCTGGGAGCACCAGGTCCAGTGCGGCCTCGGCCCCGATCGCCGCGAGCACGCCGTCGTTTTCACAGGCAGCGATGCCACGCTGATTCTCGATCAATCCGGCTGGGAGATCGTCGCCGAACCCAAGAAACGCACCTCCGTTCTCGAGATGAAGCGCCGCCGCGTCGCCGGCGAAGAGGTCCGCGCCGCCCACGCCCGCAACCTGCTCGATTGCATCAAGACCCGCCAGCAGCCTGTCGAAAACCTGGAAGTCGGCCACCACGTCACCGCCGTTTCGCAACTTGGCAACGTCGCCCTGCGCTCAAAAAGCCGCATCGAATGGGACGCCCAATCCGAACGCGTCATCAATAACGACGAAGCCAACCGCCTGCTGTTCCGGCCCTATCGCGCACCCTGGAAACTCGCATGACCACCCGCCGCGCTTTCTGTTCTCTCCCGCTCGCCGCAAGCTTACGGGCGGCGCCCAAGGACCACTCCGCCCGGCTCGCCATCATGTGCCAGTTGGGCGCGGAGGAGGCGAACGCCCGCAAAGTCCTCGACGCCGCCCGCGAGGCCGGCTTCCGCCGAGTGATGATCAACTTCGCCTGGGACCGCGTCGAACCTGCGTTTCTCAAAGGCCTCCCTGGCTGGGTCTCGTCCAACGGCCTCACCTGCGAGGTGCTGGGCGCTTATGTGAACTCCGTCTCGCCCGAGACGATCCTGATGGGCACGCGCGCGGTCGATTTCGAACGCGCCATCGGCTATGCCGCCGAACTCCGGTGCCCGCGCCTGGTCGCCTGGACCGGCTCGCATCTGACGGACCTCATGAAGCCCGATCCGCGCAACCCCACCCGCGAATCCGAGGACGCCCTGGTCCGCTTCATCTCGCGCCATGTCCCCGCCCTCGAACGCGCCGGGCTGAAACTGGCCCTTGAGACTTACGTCACGTTGACCTGTCCCGACGCGCCGTCGTTGAAACGCGTCCTCGACCGTCTGCCCGCCTGCGTCGGTGCCGTGATCGACCCGCCGAATTTGACGCCCGTGGCCCGCTACGCCCAGCGTGACGCGGCGCTGAAGGAGATGATGCGGCTCCTCGGCCCCCGCATCGAGGTCGTCCATTTGAAGGATTTCCGCCTCAAACCCGACGGCATCAACTACGACCTCCCCGGCCCCCTGGGCGGCGAAATGAACTATCCGCTCTACCTGGAACAGTTGGCCAAACTCCCCGGCGACCTCCCCTGGATCATCGAACACGTCGGCCCCGCCGACTTCCGCCCGACACGGGAAAAGCTGCTGCCGTTGGTCCGTGTTTAGGCCGCGTCCTCCACAGCGACAATCAGCCGTTTCCCGAGCGCGTGCAGCGCCACATCGATCTGATCCAACCTTGATGCGTGGTCGAGATCGAACAGCCGGTCGATGCTGGTCTTCGGGATACCCATGCGCCGCGCCAGTTCGGACTTGCGCATGCCTGACGCCCGGAACGCCAGATAGCATTCCACTTTGGCCTGAGCCAATGAATCGAGTGTCACCGCACGCAAACCCCGGCCCTTTGCCCTCGGCTCGGGGATCGCCTCGTTGTTCTTGATCAGGTGGGCGATCATGTCGTGCAGCAGCCGCCCGGCCCATTTCTCCGCATCGGCCAGGTTGTCGCCCTGCGTCACGCCCCATCCGAAGTCGGGCAGCGTCACTGTGTAACCGCCGTTATCCGGATCGCGCTCGAATCGTGCGTTGTAGGTCACCATAGCCTCACCCCTTCAGTCCCAGATCCCGCAGAATCGACTGCCAGGTCCTGGAGTTCAACTCCTTCGACGGGTGGCGCGGCAGCGTGCTTCGTCTTGAACCGAGATAAACGAAAGGTGTGCTTCGCGCCCTCCTCGAAGCGGCATCCCTGCTTCTTCAACCACCGCTTCGCCTCCCCGGACGTCACACCCCAATCGTACTCAGATCTGCTAACCCTGTCAACCCGGATGAACCTTGTTCCCGCCTGCGGAACTACTCGCCATGCTCCCCGCCGGCCTCCCCTTGATCATCGAACACGTCGCCCCCGCCGACTTCCTCCCCACCCGCGAAAGGCTCCTCCCCCTGCTCCCTCGCCCATAGCCCATAGGGCATCTCCCATCTCTCGGACAAAGGACGCCAAATGGATTCGCCCATGAGTACGCTGTCCGCAACGAACTTCGGGCAACATCAACCGGCTGAGGACTAACATTGTGCCTGGTTCAAAAAAACCGGGCCGATCAAGTGCTCCAGCCTTTATTTCTCAGACTGGTACAGAACCCCCCGGGCAGGTCAAACGGGCTGTACGGCTTCGGTGATACCAGAGGAGGCCATGGCGAATGCACAAGACGCGGCAGTGGCCAAGCCGGGCCCGGGGATGGCGCAGCCAGGGACGCAGCGTGAGGGGTAGGTGCCCCCTGCCCAAACCTCAGGCTCAGCATTCAGAAAAAGTGCCAATGCCATTTTCAGGACCTCGTGACACGTACTCCCCGCCAGTATACTGGACAAGAACGATGCTTTGGCTGAAACTCCTCGCTGTTCTCACGGGTGCCTTCTACGCACTCTGCCAGATCCTGTTGGACTATGTATGGCACGATAGACGCACACGGCTTCACAAGCGCGCTCGAACCACTATCACTACTATTGTCATGCTCTCACTCCTCTTGGCCGCCTGGGGGGTCTACCAAGATAGTCAGTCGCAAGAGGATATGAGAAGTCAATTAATATTTCTGCGCGAAGAACTTGGCAAAGCGCGCCTGGAAGCAGCTGGCCGTGACAACTTGCTCAGAGAAAAAAATGAACAACTGCTGGCAAAGAGTGAGGCGATCATTAAAAAAACTGAGACGATAGCTGACCTGCGGAACGAAATCACTGAGGCCCGCCAGGAGAACATCGAACAGATCACCGGTGGAACCAGCTACTGTTACGCGGACTTTCATCCGACGGAAGATGGTACGGCTCGGGTGGCCGTTGTTCATAGTGGCCCATTCCCACTCTACGATGTGCAGATGCAGATCGTGGACTTGCAGAGGTTTGACAAGTTAGCGCCTGGGCCGTCGAGCCTGGGCCGGTTTATGGAGGCACAATATACCATTGACCTCGGCAATCTCTCGGCGGGAGCTGCCATGCTTCGATCTGAGAAGATCCGATTTTCTGGAAGTGACCAGCAAGATTTCAACATCTCCTTCGTGGCTCGGAACGGTAATTGGAACCAATTAGTGAGGCTTCGCCAGGTTGACGGGAGATGGGTCGCTGCCACAAGGGTCGTGAGACGAAAGGGCAAGGACACAAAAGTGATCTATGAAAAGGTGGAGGGGAAGTTCCCTCGGGCTGTTGGAAGTGGAGTCACATGGTAGCCGGCGACCGGCGCAGCCTGATACGACCACATGGCGATTCTCGCGAAGGTGGCAGACGGCTCTTCCACTTTGACTGATTTCGTCTCCAATCCGCTCCCTCGACCGCCCCGATCCAGCCCCAAACCGCGATTCCCGCCGTTCCGCCCAGACCATCCCGGCCGCCGCCGGTGCCCCACGCCCGTAGCGCGGGCACCGAGGGCCTGCGCTACGAGTGGAGACCGCTCCGCCGATCAACCGCAAACGGAGAGAGCGGGTCCCTGAACTTGGTCTTTGTGAATCTGGTCCCACTTCCGGGCACGCTGTTCTAGTTCGGACTGGCTCTCAGCACAAGTACGCCGTCGGGTCCGAGGTTCGTTTGGAACCGCACAAATGATCCTGCGCGCTCCAGCGTGACGGGGTTGTCTGCCACCAGATCGACAGCGGAATGGTTGCCTGCGCCCATGCGGATCGAGACCGGCGTCTGCACGGCCTGTTTCGAGTGGTTGAAGACGAAGACGAGCCGGTCGGGGCCCGCTTCGAGAGAGCGCACTTCGATATCCTTTGCAGCCGTCTCAACCGGCAGCGTCACGTCGGCCCATTCGAGCAGTCCAGCGAAGAATCGCGCAGCAGTCCCACTCGGCGCGGAATAGTACGCCGCGCTGACGTAGGAACCGAGTGTGAGAGTCTTGCCCTTGCCAAAGCGCGACTCGACCGCTGCGGCGCGCCCGCCGGCGAATTCGGCCACCACCTTCGCGTTCGGATTCAACGGCGCAAGCACCTCTTCATACCAGCGTGCGGGCAACACATCGCCCGCCTTCATGCCAGGGAATCCCACGGCCGTCCAGCGCAACTCCGTCCGTCCCTTGTCGCCTGTACTGATCTCGGATTCGCGGCACCCCATCACCTCCCACAGCCCCATTCCGGGGATGCGGTCGGCCGCCATGCCACGTTCGTTATTCCAGCCCATGCGTGCCTCGGCAACCAGCGCGCCGCCGTTCTCGACATATGCCCGCAGCACCTTCGCCGCGGCCTCGGGCATCATCAGCGGGTAAGCGAAATAGACGAGCTTGTACTGCCGCAACGACTCCGCAGTCATGTGGTCGATGTGGACATAGTCCATCGGGACGTTCTTCGGAAACAGCGCCCGGTGAATCCCGATCCACGAATCGCGCTCAATGCCTGCGACCTCGCCTTGTGGCCCGCCATAAACCGCCGCCCGTTGCCGTCCGCCGACGAAATGCGCCAGCGGATTGTAAACGACGGCGACCTCGGCCTTGGGCGGCCGCGCCGCAAGGAACAGTTTCTGATTGCGGTCCACCACCTTCGCGATCGAACCCGCCTCCTTGGCCCGCTCTGTGATGGTCCCATCGAGTTCATTCAACCCAAACCCGCCCGACTCGTACCCCGAACTCATCGGATACCAGGCGTAGTAGTTGATCCCCTTCGCGCCGCGCGACAATGCCGTCCACGTCCAGATGCGCAGGTCGGCCGGCGTTACCGTCGGGCTGACATTCAACGCAATGGTTCCGAAGCCGCCCTGCAACTCGCCGACATAAAAACCGTCTCGCCCCTGGCCGTAACCAAACGAACGCGTGAAGTCCATCAACGCCGCCCTCCAAGGCACGTCGCGGTCAACGAAGGCCGAGTGCTTCGGATAGAACGACGTCCCGTAGAAATCGACCTTCTGCGCCATGGTCCAGTCGTCGGACTGGCCTTCCCAGTAGTGGGGCGAGGCGAACAGTCCGACACCGGCGGCGTGGCTGGTGATGATCGTCTCCGGAGCGCCGCGTTTGACTGCCTCGTACCGGTCGCGCAGATCCTCGCCAAGTTTATCGGCGATGAACGTCTTCCAGTCGATGTAGTCGGTGTAGGAGAGGATCGTTGACAGCCGGTTCGGCTCCACCTGCTCCCATTTCGTGTAGTTCCTGTACCAGGCGGCGTTCAGCGCCTCGATCGTCCCGTACTTCTTCTTCAGCCATGCACGGAACCGCGCCTTGGTGTGCTTGCAGAAGCAAAATTCAGGACGGGCGATGTAGGTCGGGTTGGCCCAATTTGTGACGTGCGGCTCGCTCCAAAGATCCCAGCCGATGAAGGCCTTGCTCTTCGACGCCCTGCGCGCCAGCGCCTCATAGAAACCGTTGTCGATGGCCCGGACCCCCGCGTGATCACGGCAATAGCCGGGCGAGGATTCGGGATCGATCACCTCGCCGCCAGCCGAGACGAACATCGAATCCGGGTACTTCTCGCCGATCCAGTGCGGGGCCGAATCCATGTAGACCTGGACGAAGACCTTCAGCCCCTCTTCCTCGGCGAGTTCGAGCAGTACGTCGAGGTTCTCGAAGTTGTATTGCCTTTCCGCCGGCTCGCCGGTGGCCCAGTCGATCCAGGTCCGGACCGTGTTGAAGCCGAGCGCCTTGATCTGCCGGACATCCTTGCGCCAGATCTCTTTCTTGGCGCGGGCGTCCTTTTCGAGCATGGGCGCGCGCGCCTTGCCGCCGCCGTACCAGGCAGCCATGGGGAAGAACTCGCGGGTCTGCGCCGTGGCGAGCATCGACAGGCCACAAAGGAGGACAAACGTGTTTCGGATCATCGTCATCTCGCGATCTTCTGACAGTATGATGGGGAGTCGAATGCCATGACAACAAAGCTCCTTCTGACGCTCCCCATGCTTGCCGCTCTGCCGCTGGCCGCGCAGCAGACGGTCGTTCTAGCAATCGGCGGCCACGCCGGCGACATGGAAGTCTCGGCGGGCGCGGCCCTGGCACGAGCCTCGCGCATGGGGGCGAAGGTGGTCCTGCTGCATCTCACCCTTGGCGAGAACGGCCATCCGCGCACATCGGCCGCCGATTACGCCAAACAGAAGCGCGAGGAGGCCGAACTCGCAGCCAAGGCGCTGGGCGGCGAAGCGCGCTTCGGATTGTGGACCGACGCATCGCTCAGGGCGGGGAAGGAGACCGAGGAGTTCGTCGCCCAGGTGATTAAAGACGTCAAGGCGACCCACATCATCACGCACTGGAAAAACAGCATCCACCCCGATCACGAGGCGGCCTATGTGATCGCCAATCATGCCGCGCTGCTTGCTGCAGTGAGCGGATGGAAGGGTGTCCGTTCGATCGTCTATGCGGAGAACTGGGAGGATCCTGAGGGATTCCAGCCCTACCTGTTTGTCGACACCACGGCGGATATGGATGCCTGGCGCAAGGCCGTACAATGCTACGAATTCCTGCGCGGCGGCGTATCGGCGTTTCCCTACTTGCAGTTCTATGAAGGACTGTCGATGGTCCGGGGCGCGCAAGCACGCAAGAGGAATGCGGTCGCGTTCGACATCGACCCGATGGGCAAGCGCCGGGTTGCGGAAGTCTGGCCCTGATCCGGCGCAAGGGCCGGGCTTTTCGTCGCCGGCCTACAGGACTGGACCTTGGCTCAGGACGGATTGGATCTTCTCAAGAAGCTGCGCTGGGCCAAACGGCTTCTCAATGAACGCGGAAGTGTCGTCTGGCGCTTCGACGTCTGCCGCCGTGTCGGGGGTATAGCCGGACATGAAAAGAACTCGGAGTCCGGGCCGGGCCTGGCGTAGACGCGCGGCCAGCACCTTGCCGTCGATCACGGGCATGACAACGTCGGTGAGCAGCAGATCGATGGAGCCTGGAGTCTGCCCGGCCAGCAGCAGGGCCTCGCCCGATCCCCCGGCGCTGAGCACATGGTAGCCGGAAGAGGTAAGCACTTCGACGGCAAAGGCGCGCACCTCTGGCTTATCCTCGACGACCAGGATGGTCCCCTGTCCCTTGGTGTGCTTGCCCGGGAGCGGCTGCGATGCCTTTGTGGGCGGCAAATGGGTAACAGGCAGGTAGATCGAGAACGTAGTGCCTTTGCCCGGTTCGCTTTCGATCTCGATGAATCCATTGCTCTGCTCAATGATGCCGTGCACGATGGACAGGCCAAGGCCCGTGCCACGGCCGGTTTCCTTGGTGGTGAAGAAGGGCTCAAAGGCCCGCTGGCGCGTGTCCGCATCCATTCCGGCGCCATTATCACTGACCGTCAGCACGGTGTATCGGCCAGGCGGATTGGCCCCGGGCCTGTTTGGCGCGTGGTCCGCCGCTGGGAAGATCTTCAGCAAAAGCGTGCCCCCCAGCGGCATGGCGTCACGGGCGTTGAGGGCAAGATTCATCACCACCTGCTCCATCTGGTGCTGATCGGCAAGGACCGGTTCGATCGAAGGATCCAGTTCAGTGACGATCGTGATGCTCTCGCCGGCCAGGCGTTCGATCATGGGGCACAACTCGGCGATGATGGCGTTCAGGTTGATGACTTTCGGCTCAAGCACCTGCTTCCGGCTGAAGGCCAGAAGTTGCCTGGTCAGGCTGGCGGCGCGCTCGCCGGCCTTCAGGATTTCCCGAACGTGCGGAAGGTTGGGATCGGACGCCGGGAGCTTGTCGGGAACCAACTGCCCGTAGCCGTTGATGACGGTAAGCAGGTTGTTGAAGTCGTGGGCGACGCCACCGGCAAGGCGGCCAACAGATTCCATCTTTTGCGCTTGGGCAAGACGGGCCTCGGTCCGCTTCTCCTCGGTGATGTCGCGATCCGCGCCGCGGTAGCAGAGCAGGTGCCCCCCTTCGCCGACAACTGGCGCCGCGTTGGTGGACACCTCAAGGACGCGGCCGTCCTTGGCTTGAACGGCATTATGGAACCCTACGAACGACTCTTTGCGCAAAATCGCGGCTTGGGTCGCGGCGATGAACGCCTCGCGGCCTTCCGTTGGGTGCAGGTCGTAGTACCGCATCTTTCCGATAATCTCGTCCGGGCGGTAACCGAGCATCTGGTAACACGCCCCGCTGACATACGTGTACCTTCCGCTCGGGTCAGTCTCCCAGATCATCTCCCTCGTGAACTCGGCGACCTGAGCGAATCTCCGTTCGCTCTGCATGAGGGCCTCTTCGGCGAGCAGTCGCTCGGTGACGTCGGTCACGCAGAGCAGCAGCCGGTCCTTGCCGCCGGTCCGGATCATTGCAGTTGAGCAGAGCAAGACCACTTCGCGCCGTTCTCCAGCCTTGTTCAGAACCGTGCGGAATTCGATGTCTACATGCTCGACGCCGGTGTTCAGCGTTGAGCGAATCGCGTCACACAGCGTACAACTGAGGCAATCTTGCTCGTCTCTACACAGACCAAGACCGCGCAGGATACGTTCACAGCATGCTAACGTGGCGGCGCCTTCCGCCCGGCGTGGCGCTGACGGCTGGCCGGCGAATGCTGCAAAAGCCTGGTTCTTGTACAGGACTTCGCCGGTCCGGTCGAGCACGCTCATCATGGTCGGCGCATGGTCGTAGACGGCGCGCAACTCCGCCCGTTCTGCCTCCAGTTCCGTCTCGGACCGTTTCTTCTCGGTGATGTCTTGTGCGGATACCAGAACCTTGGGCTCGCCGTCATAGTCCAACAGCGTTGTGGTAACCAGCATGCAAGTCGATTCGGCGCTTTCCCCCTCGCCGATCCGCATCCAGGCTTCGATCCCTTCGCGCTGCAAACCGTCCTCGAAGGTCTGCTGCACGGCCGAACGGATCGGACAGGCTTGACACGACGGGCCATAGCCGCAGCCGCGCTGATCTTCAAGCGCATTCAAGCACCGTAACGCCTCGCCGGCCCTACGCCCGGCCATCCCGCTGGCAGGACGTCCGGCGACAGACGCCGCCGCCCTGTTCGCCTTTTGCACGCGCCGGTCTCTATCCACAAGCATCAGCGCCACGGGTACGCTGGCATAGATGGCCTGCAGTTCAGCGTGGGCGCTCGCTTTCGCCTGCTCGGCCTGGCGCCGCTCGGTGACGTCCAGCAGCACACCGTCCAAGTGCCCGTCGCTGCCGCCGCACCCATCGATGCACCGCCCGCACTCCTCCACCCAGCGGATGTCTCCACCATCGTCGAGAATCCGGTAGGTGATGTGATAGGCCCGTTGTTGCTCAATCGCCGCGGCTACCTCGCCCGCAACATATTGCAGGTCCGCAGGGTGAGTGATGTCTTTCCAGGTAATGCCCCGATCGAGGAAATCACTCTTGTGCCTGCCGGTCAGGGCCAGCACGCCGTCGCTCATCTGCTGCATCCGCCACGGCGGATCCAACTCGCAGCGGTAGACGGCGCCGGGAATGTTTTCCACCAGCGTCCGCAACTCGGACTCCCGTTCCTTCAGTTGCAGGTCGAGGGCATGTCTGCGGCGCGACATCTCAATCGTCGCTTCGAGCGCGAGACGGGTAATGGGACGCAACAGGAATCCGTAACGCGATTCCTTCAGCGCATCCACGCATGACTGGCCCTGTTCCTGGCTTGCCAGGTACACGACCGGAATGTCCAGCGCCGCCTGAATGCGTGCGGCCTCGCCGGGACCTGTTCCCTCGGCGTCGAGGCCTATATCGAAAAGCACAAGATCAGGCGGGTCCGTGGCCGCGGTCTCGATAGCCTCCTCGGCGGAGGAGACAGCACCGGCCATTTGGTCGCCCATTTGGGCGAGCAATCCGCGGATGCACTCCGCCAGTTCGGGGTCGCCGGAAGCGAGGAGTATTCGAAAGCCAGGCATCGTAGTTTGTCCAGCGAGTCATAACCGGCCGCAGCCGGGGGCACCACTTGCATCGAGAACGGCTAACTGTGCCTCATGGTCCATTTTATGTGGAAAACAGCTCCAGATTTGACACCTTCCATAATTTCGCTGCCCGGCCTGGCTGCGGATTCGGAGTGTCCTCCGGCAATCTCGAGCGGCACGCGGCCTAATCTGCGCCGTTGGGGTCGCGCTTGATCACAATTGCGGTCATGTCGTCATGCTGCGGCGCACCGGATGCGAAGCGCTCGGCGTCGGCGAAGAGCGCGTCGAGGATCTTTCCAGCCGGCTGGTCCCGTTGGGAAACTGCAAGTTGAAGCATCCTCTGCTCGCCATATTCCGCTCCATTGGTGTCGAACGTCTCGGTGATGCCATCGCTGTAAATGACCATGACGTCGCCCGGCATCAACCGCCCAGCCCCCACCGGGTAAGCCGCTGACCGCACCAGGCCCAGGGCGATGCCGCGGACATCGAGCCACTCGGTGGTGCCGTCGGCTCGCACCAGCAGAGCCGGATTATGGCCTGCGCTGGTGTAAGTGAACAGGCCGGAAGCCGGATCGAGCCGGCAGAAGAACAGTGTGGCAAATCTGTTCTTCGTGGTGGCGTCGTCAAGCAGTTCGTTGAGCTTTTCAAAGAGGTCGGCCAAATGTTGGATTCCGCCGAAAACCAGCCCACGAAGCGACGATTGCAGGCTCGCCATGACCA
The DNA here is from genome assembly GCA_964604945.1 of uncultured Candidatus Solibacter sp. GTDB lineage: Bacteria > Acidobacteriota > Terriglobia > Bryobacterales > Bryobacteraceae > PNKE01. The sequence goes on along the minus strand of CAZSBK010000058.1, from coordinate 7,321 downwards.
GCGCGGCCGGGATGCCCTTGCCCGAAACGTCGCCGACCGCGCAACAGAGGCCGTCTCTGCCCAGCATGAAGTACTCGTAGTAATCACCACCCACGCTCTGCGCCGGCCGGCAGCGCCCTGCATAATCGAGGCCACGCGCTTCGGGTTTGCGGTGGGGTAGCAGGCGCTCCTGGACCTCGCGCGCGATATCGAGTTCGCGTTGCATGAATTCACGCTGGGCGCTCTCTCTCGCGACCTCTCCCGCCAGTCTGTGGTTCTCGAGTGCCAGCGCGGTCTGGACAGCCACGCTTTCCAGCAGCTTGCGGTCCGACCCGGAAAAAGGCTCCTCGCTCTTCTTCGGACCCAGGCGCAGCCAGCCCAGGTTGCGGCCGCCAGCCTCCAGCGGCAATTCCAACTCAACCCCCTCGGCAGTGGTCGCCATCGGCGACAGCGCTAACTCGACCCTGGGCACGTGCAGCGCCGACGAGATCCGGCTGGCCACCGTCTCAAGCAGGGTTGGCGTGTCCATGATCCGGCGGACCTGCTGGCCGAGGTCGCTCAGCACACGTTCCGCTTCGACGCGCTCGCGGAAGAACTTCCGGTCGATCCAGACTCTCGCCAGTTCAGCGGCCTTGCGCAACAGCAAGACGCCGATGATCGCCAGCGAGAACAACTGCATCCGGATCGGTGTGCGCAAGTCCTCTTCCGACACCGCCAACGTCGCCCAGAAGATGACCGATCCGGTCAAAAGCACCTGGACCACGAAGATCGCCCGTGTGGCCAGAGCGTATTGCAGGCCCTGGCGAATGACGAATCCGACATCCATCGCCCGCTCAACGACGATGACATACGCCAGCGTGACGGGGAACAGCGAGAGCATGAGCAAGGGCGGAATCCACGTCCACGGCGGCCACTGGATGAAGTTGCCGCCGCCCCAGATGCGTGTGGCGATGAGCAGCGCAAAGATTGGGACCAGACTCACAAGCGCCCCGGCGTTCAGCATCCGCAGGCGGCGCCGGCCGTCAGGGTCTGCCATTTTGGCGCGCTTGTAGCCGAGATTGGCGAAAAAAACGCTGATCGCGGCCGCGGTCGCCCAGAAGAACCAGGCCGAAGCGGTATCGGCGAACTGGTTGAGCGGGGCGAAGGCCACCACGTCCAGCGTCGCGCCGGCGGCGCCGATGCTCTTCGGTACGGCGATGGCCAAGACAGCCACTGTCAGCGGCCAGCGCAGCCAGTTGAGGAAGCGCTTGCGCGATGCGGGATCGGGAAAGTCAAGGCCGAACCAGAGCAGGAACGCTGGCCAGGCAGTGGAAGCGAAACTGACGTAGGCTGCCGCTAGCAGGCTCCATGTCAACCCCCAGGAGTGCATCAGCACGGCCTCGCCTGCCGCCATCTGTCCGAATCCGAGCAACAACCCGAGCACCTCCCAGGCCAGTACGTCCGCGGGCCGCCGGAAGGCGACGAAAAAGCCCAGCACAAAACAGAACCAGACGGTGAGAATTCCCGTCAGGATCAGAAGCGTGGTCTCGCCCGCGCCCAACTGCGGCGCCCTGCGGCGGGATGCCTGGTTGGGTTGGCTTGCCTGCTTGTCAGCGGGGGGGCGTGGCCCGCTCTTGCTTTGGAGCGTCCGCACGGCCGAACCAACTCGACGCCCGCCGGGCGCGTTGGCCGCCGTTTCGAGTTTCAGCGTGGCCTCGATGCGCTGACCTTCGCGGAGTACGCTGACTACCACCGAATCGCCGGCGTGTTTCCAGCGCAAGGGCTCGTTCAAATCGGCGAGTCCCCGCACCGCTCTACCATCAATGCTGAGCAGCAGGTCGCCGCGCTGGAGGCCGGACGCGTTAGGCGCGTTTTCGCGGACCCCCCAGACGCGCAAGTCTCGGCTGCTGATTCCAACCGGGTAGCGTGGGTTGCTATCCGAACCGGTGAGGTAGTCGTAAAGGTCCGCGCTGCTCCTGATTTGGTAGCCGCCCACCAGGACAAAAAGCACGGCCAGCAGTCCGATCTGAATGCGCGGGTGCGGCTGGAGTTTCATAATGAAGATTGGAGACCGATTCCGATTATGCCATTTGCGTCAATTCCGGAAGCCCTCGAAGACTTCCGGACGGGAAAATTGTTGGTCGTTGTCGACGACGAGGACCGCGAAAATGAAGGCGACCTCACAGTCGCCGCCGAACTGATCACGCCCGAGGTCATAAATTTCATGGCCGTCCATGGCCGCGGCTTGGTCTGTCTGGCATTGGCTCCTGAGGTCTGCGACCGTTTGCAGCTTCCCCTGATGAGCCAGGTGAATACGTCCCGCTTCGGCACTGCCTTCTGTGAGGCGATTGACGCCGCATCCGGGGTTACAACCGGGATTTCGGCTGCCGACCGTGCCCACACGATTCGTGTCGCCATGGAGGAGCACTCCGCTCCTCAGGATCTTGCGCGTCCGGGCCACGTTTTTCCGCTGCGGGCCCGCGAAGGCGGCGTGCTGGTTCGATCGGGCCAGACCGAGGCGGCCGTGGACCTGGCGCGGCTCGCCGGCATGCGGCCCGGCGGGGTGATCTGCGAGGTTATGAAGGACGACGGCACAATGGCCCGGCTGCCCGACCTGGTCGACTACTGCCGCCATCACGGAATCAAACTGATCTCGGTGGCCGATCTGATCCGCTACAGGATGGAGCATGAGCGCATCGTGCGCCGGGCGGCCGAGGGCCGGCTGATGACAGCGGTCGGCGAGTTCAGAACGGTGACGTTTGAGAGTTCGGCCGGTGGTACGTCGGAAAGTCATCTGGCTCTGGTCCATGGCGATCTGTCGAAGGCGGGCGATGTACTTGTGAGAATGCACACACGTTGCACCTATGGGGACGTATTCGGGTCGACTGAATGCGACTGCCGGGACGTTCTCAGAATGGCCATGGAACGTGTGGCCTCAGAGGGCGCCGGCGTCATCGTCTACTTACACCAGACGGGTCCTGGGATCAGGCAGGTTACCAGTGAAGAGCCATGCGCCCTGCCGCGGCTGGTCTCCCACACCCGGGAGAATCCCCATCAGGCCTCGCCAGCCGGACGGCGGCAGTTGCAGCATGAATCCGGCATCGGCGCCCAGATCCTGTCGGCATTGGGGTTAAAGCGCATCCGGCTGCTGACCAACCACCCGCGGAAGGTCGTCGGGCTGGAAGGCTTCGGCATCGAGATCACCGCCCAACTTCCGCTCTGTTGAAGGTTGTAACATCCACTCGGGAACGTCCTGTGCTCCGCCACCGTTAATGAAGCTGAGGAGCGAGAAGATGAAACCGATTCGCTACATTTTGGGATTCGTGGTTGTCGCGGGGTTGGCGTTCGGCGCTGACGCCGTCCTGCTGGGCCTTGTGCCCGCCGATGCTCGCATGGTGGCAGGTCTGGATGTGGACAGGGCCAGGAACTCGGCCTTTGGCCAGAAGATTTTGAATGAGATTAAAGAGGAGGACTCCGGCTTCCGCAAGCTCGTCGACGAAACTGGATTCGATCCGAGGCGTGACCTGCGTTCAGTCGTCATGGCCTCGTCCGGCGTTCCCGCGAAGCCCGGAGCGATGGTCGCTGTCCGGGGAACATTCGACATCACCAGGATCACCCAATTGGCCCAGGGCAAGGGAGCGGTATCCAACCTGTACCGGGGCATCCAACTCTGGTCGCCGCCCGCCACGGAAAGCAAAGGCCAGGGTGCGGTCGCGTTCCTCGATACGTCTCTGGCCGTATTCGGCTCCGAATCGGCGGTGAAGGCGGCCATCGATGCTAAACTGGCGGGCAAATCGGCCATGCCGGCGGCCCTTGCGGCCAAAGTAAACCAATGGAGCGGCCACGACGCCTGGTTCGTCTCGACTGCCAGCCTGGGCGAGATGGGCGTCGGCAAGACCGGTCAGAACGCCATCCTGCCGGGTGGCCTGGCTGTCGATTCCATCAAGGAAGCCGCGGCCGGAGTTCGCTTCTTCGCCGATGTGCAGATCTCTGGTGACGTGCTCACCCGGTCGGCCCAGGACGCCACGGCGCTGGCCGACGTCATGCGTTTCCTTGCCAACATGATCCGGCTCAATGCTCCGCAGACAGGAGCTGAACCGGCGATCGCGGTTGCCGACAGCCTCCAGGTGAACGTCAATGGAGCCTCCGCCATCTTCGCCCTCACGGTCCCACAGGGCGTCCTGGACCAGATGTTCCAGAATCGCGCCAGGAAGGCCACACGGGCCGCCGTGCGCTGAGGCCTCCCGCCGCGCTAGGATATAGGGAGCGGAGTCCCGCCGGAAGGAGGTGAGTGTCGATATGGCTGAAGTGATCATCCAGGATGGTGAAACTCTCGAAAGCGCATTGCGCCGGTTTAAGCGCAAGGTTCAGCAAGAGGACATCATCAAAGAGATCAAGAAGCATGCCCACTACCTCAAACCCGGCGAAAGGAAGCGCCTGAAGCAGGCGCTTGCGCGCAAGCGGAACCGGAAGAAGCGGTCCAGGGATATGGACTAGGTAGAGTCCAGGCTTCACGATCCACTAGATAACGAAGGCGCCCTCGAAAGGGGGCGCCTTTGCTATTTGGAAGAGTCCAATACAACGCCGCGACCAGGCCCGGCGGGGGTCCCCCTCGCCTTCAGGAGCGCACAAACGAACAAGAGCCGGGGGCGGCTGGATCTGGTTCCCGACCACGCCGAACTCTCTCGCCTTGGTTCGGGGTCGAGGGAATTGCTCCACCGCTCCCGGCTCTAGCCCAATCGAATTCCTAACCGTGATCCAGCGCTCCGGACTCGGGGTCAGGCTCTTGATCTGGGGTCCGGGAAGGGCCAGACTACTCCATCAGCCTGATACCCATGTAGAGTCCGCCAAAGACAATCACCGCAATGACCGCGACCACCGCCCACTTGAGCCAGCGCTCTTTGGACGAGGTCACCTCCTGTTCGTCGTGTTTCATCGTGTCATCGAGAGATTCGAACATAGAACTTGCCTCCCGCCGGGAATCGGTCTCATGCAGCATTGCCAAGATCTGGCATCACCATTCTAAACTTCTTCACGGCGAATTCAAGGTTTTTCTCTCAGGGCCCCGTAACAGTGTCGGCCCCTCGCTGGCCTGTCGGGTGCATACCTATCGAGCGGCCAGGGCCTGCTCAACTTCGGCCGTTATGCGCTGCTTCAGTTCGGTGTGGAGGCTTCCCGTCGCCGGTCCGGCGAATCCGGCGTGGATGGCGACGATCCGGTGCAGTCGGTCGACGATCATCGAACTCGGATAGGCGCTGAAGTTGACAAGTTGCGGCAGGGCCTTCTGAACTTGCCCGTCGTCTGTGGAACCAGCCAGCAGCGTCATGTAGGGGACGCCATGGCGCCGGACGAAGGCGCGCACTTGCGGGATGTCGACCGCCGGATCGCCCGTGTACTCAAACGCCAGCGCGACTACCTCGAACCCCTTCGAACCATACTTCCTATACAACTCCGCCAGGAATGGCGCTTCGTCATGGCAGTTCGGGCACCAAGATCCCATCACCGTGATCAGCACCGCTTTGCCTTTGAAACGGCTATCGGCCAGCGTTACCGGCTTGCCGTCCAGGTCCTTGGCGAAGAACTGGAAGGGCTCCTTGGGGTCGCGGACGCGGGTCACCTGGCTCGGATCGGGCATCGATGCACCCTCCCGGACACCGGTGAACTTCGTCTTTCCGTCGATCACCCCGCTCAAATTGCCCTGCCCGTCGATCTCCATCTGAACGTGCGTGGCGCGGACCAGGTCGAAATGTGTCAGCGCCGCCTTATCGCCGTCCACAGCCCCAGCGAGCGTGCCGAAGTCGCCATCGACTCTCAGAATTGTCCCTGTCAGCCTGCCGCCAGCCATCTGGAAGTGCGCCTTCGCTCCCGCGCCGCCATCGGCTGGCGTCAGCACCCAGTCGCCCAAAAACGGCGAAGACTCAGCTTTCCCGGCCTTCACCGGCGCCGCCGGTTTCGCGGCAAACAGGCGGTGAACCGGCCCCCGCTTCGTGCGCCGTGTGTATGTCCCGCGCAGCTCGCCGCTGGTCAGCGTGGCTGCTTCTAGCCCGGCGTCATAGAAATCCCACTTCACCGACAACTTGCCGCCCGTGAACACCGCCGACGTCGACCAGATCGGCCGGTCACCGTCCATTACCGCGGCACGAAGCTTTCCAGCGTGCGTCTCGAAACGCATCTGAAAGGCGATCTCACGGGTGTCGGCCACCACCGTCGCATCCCAAATCCCCTTGGGCGTCTGGGCCATTGCCAGCCCGGCTGTCATTAAGAATAGTAGGTACTTCATTCCTGACTCAAAGTGTATGGGTTCTCGGGCCACTTGTGCTTGGGGTAGCGCCGCATCAACTCCCGCCGGATTGAAGGATAGTGCCGCTGCCAGAAGCCCGGCAGGTCCGAAGTCACCTGGACCGGGCGCTGGCTCGGGGCCAGCAGATGCGCGACCAAACGAACTGCCCCGCCGGCGATTGCCGGTAACTCCTTCATTCCAAAGAAGTCTTGCAGCCTGGACGACACCCACGGCGTCTGCCCCTCCGCATAGCTCACCTTGGCCATCCGCCCCGAAGCCAGTCTGATCCGCTCAGGCGCCACCCGGTCCAGAGTTCGTTTGGCATCCGCGCCCATCGCGTCAAGAACCGCCTGTTCCAACCCGCCATCCGCCGCCATCGCCTCCAATTCGTCCATCGACCGTAACCCCTGCGCCAGCCGCTCGATCGCCTCCCCCAGCCGGCCATCGTCCAGCGACTCTAGCGTCGAATGCTCGGCCGCGAACGCCAGCCGCTGCCGGAATTGCTCGATCCTCTCCGCGTCGCAGATCCGGTGCAGGCCCGTTTCGGTCGCCTTTGCCGCCAGCAGTTTCGCCGCCTCGGCGGAATCGGCCTTGTGCGACCGGGATTCGTCGATCGGCAGCCCGTCGTACACCAGCAGATCCGACTGCTCCACCCGCTCGGCTTCCCGGTTCCATGCGACCTCGGACGTCGCCGTCACCCGGTCAGGAAAGAGATCAAGCAGCCATTCAGGCTTCACCGCGCTGGCCAAACGAATCAGCGGCGCACCCGAGTCTCGCCGTTCTTCGATTTCAACCGCCACAATCAGCGGCGACCCGGCCAACGCGCTGTCCCGCGCCAATTGCGCCGATCCGCCCCAGGCCAGCCGGTACGACCCGCCGCCAGACAGCCTCGCAATCCGGTCCGGAAACGCTTCCAGCACGGCCTGTTGAAACGATTCGTCGGTTCCGCCAGACGTTATCGGACGGACAATTCGCCTCAATTGCTGTTCCAGCCGCCGCGCATAGGACGTCATCCCCGTCTCGATCAGCAACAGTAGGTCTGACGGCGACGGATGCACCGGTGGACCCGTCAATCTCGCCCCG
>CAZSBK010000057.1:0-33026 GCA_964604945.1 uncultured Candidatus Solibacter sp. | reverse complement strand
CAACGGTCTTGTTGATCCCCAGAATTCTGCGGCTGGCCAGGCTGATCTGTTTCATCGCCTCCGCCAGCCCGGTCACCGTTTCGCGGCCAGCTCCGACTGCGCGGCGGGCGTCGGCCGCGTTCCGATTCGCCTCGCCCGCATGCGACGCATTGTCCTTCACCTGCGCGTCCAACTCGGTCATCGTGCTGCTGATCTCCTCAAGCGAACTGGCAATCTGGCTGTAAATGGACTCCAGTTCGTACTTCGCGTGCGTATCGGTGACGATCTCGACGTGCCCCATCCTGTTGCCGCCGGCGTCGAGGATATAGGACGTGTCCACCGTCATGGCGCGGCTGCCGCCGTCCGGCATCGACTGCATATACTCAGTCCTCGGACGCCCCAATCTCAAGCTCTGGATGCCGCACTTCCCGGTTCCGCAGATCGCGGCGCCCCACTCCGAGCAGTGGCGGCCCTGAATCTGGCGGCTGTTCTTGCCCAACAGTCCTTCGGTCACCTTGTTGACAAAGATCCACTTCATGTTGAGATCCGTCACGGTGATCGGCTGCGGCACGGCGTCTAGAGTCCCCTTCAACCAGAGCACTTGCAGGCGCAAGGCCGCCACCAGCCGGTACACATGCCACGCGCCCGCAACCAGCGACACCCCGCACAGCCCTGCGACGAGGGCGGCTCCGCCAGAACGGCTCCAAAACTGGATGGCCAGTCCACCCATCACCACACCCAGGCAAGCCATTGCCGCCGATGGAACAGCCTCTTGACGCATCATGCAGATCCTCTCCATCTGGCTGTCCGATGCCAGCATGTTCAGGCTGCTGGACTCATCGGTCGATTTGCGGCGGGATTGAGCGGGATTTGGAGCGATGGGAACGCTAGCTGAACCATCGCCGGCCCCGGACCAAACGAACGCCATGCGGGGAGCTGGCTGGAGGGAGTTGCTGCCGGAGCCCCCCTCACCTGCCGATCATCAGGCGCCGGAGTAGCTACCCGCCGCGGCCGGTTCCAGGATGGCCGTCATCGAACCCTTGCACTTCGGCATGCGCCAATCCGGCCCGTACGCGTGGACCTGGTCCTTGGCGAACTCGGCGGCTTCGAGATCGCAGGTCATCACCGTTGTCCGGCCGGTCGTATCGACCTCGACGGCATGGTTGTAGGCTTCCTGCACAGTCTTGAAGAACAGCCGGACGAGCATTTCGATGACGTAGTCATAGGTGTGGTCGTCGTCGTCGAGCAGGACGACGTTCCACAGCGGCGTCAGTTGTTCCTGTTCGGCGCCCTCCACGGAAGGCGTCGCAGATGGCGTCGCGGATGACATGTCAATTCCGATCCTCTAGTCTCTCACGCGGTGTAACAATTTGCTCACACGTTGCCGTGAAGTTTCGTAATACCGGCATGAAGACGATCACCCTCCTGCTGACTTCGACTCTGCTCGCCCCGGCTCAGCCGCCTCAGGACGCCGCCGACCTGCCGCTGGACGCTGTAACCCGCAGGCAAGTGATCGATGTAGCAATTGAGAAGCTCAATGGCTACTATGTCTTCCCCGAGATCGCCGGGAAGATGGCCGCCGCTGTCCGTGGCCGCGCCGAACGAGGCGAATACGATTCGGTCAACAGTTCACGCCAGTTCGCCGAGATGCTCACCAACCATTTCCGCGAGGTCTCGAAAGACAAACACCTGCGGGTCCGCTTCACATCTCAGACGCTCCCCAACCGCCCGGCGGCGCAGGCGCCTTCCGGTGAGGAGCGGGAACGGATGATCCGGCAGATGGGCCGCGCCAACTTCGGTTTCAGAAAGGTGGAGATTCTGGACGGCAATATCGGCTACCTGCGTCTGGATGGTTTCTACCCGGCCGAATTCGCCGGCCCGGCGGCACAGGCAGCCTTCCAGTTCCTGGCCAATGTCGATGCCCTCATCATCGACCTACGCTGGAACGGCGGCGGCGAGCCGTCCACCGTGGCCCTGGTGGCCAGCTATATTCTGGACGGGCGCGTCCACTTGAACGACATCTGGGAACGCAAATCCGGCACCACCGAGCAGTATTGGACATCGGAATCGGTCCCTGGCAGGAAGCTCGGCAAGACGCCCGTCTGGCTGCTCACCTCGGCGCGGACGTTTTCCGGTGGCGAGGAGTTCGCCTACAACCTGAAGAACCTGAAACGGGCCACGCTGGTCGGCGAGACCACCGGCGGAGGAGCGCACCCGGTGTCGGGCCACCGCATCAACGACCACTTCCTGATCGGCGTCCCATTCGCCCGCGCCATCAACCCCATCACCAAGGCCAACTGGGAGGGCACGGGCGTCGCGCCCGACATCGAGGCCCCGGCCCCCGAAGCCTTGAGCCAAGCCCGCCGCGAGGCCCTGAATCAGCTGATTGAAAAGGCTCCTCCCGAGGCCAAACCGCAGTTGGAACGCATCCGCGACATGCCGCCTCCACAGTAAACGAGTTGCCTCCCGGCCGCAGTTGCCTGGTTCCGACACTTGCTTGTTTCGACGTCAATCTCTTATTATTGAGATATTTACGTTCCATGCCTTCAAGTTTTACTTTTAGTGCCGAGACCCATTGAATCTGCTCTCCGCCGGTCATACACTATGGCCGGCGCTCTCGTGCGCATCGAGTCTCTGTGCGATCCTCACAGGCGGATCGTGTGGCGGTCAACTGCGGTAACCTCTCTTCCCAATTAGTAGTTAGGAGCAATCATGGATCTCGCTAGCAAATTAGTGACGGGGCTCATCGTGTGCGCTCTGCTGCCAACAGTTGCGAGCGGAGCGCAAACGGGCGGCCCAACCGTCCTGAAGACAATCGATCTCAGGACATACAGCGAGGATGTCACCTATGTGGGGACCGGTCCCCACGCCAAGCACGTCGCCCTGATCGAGGGCACGAAGATTATGGCCTACCCCCTGACTAGCCAGGGCAAGGGTTCAGTGAAGGAGCTCTTCGACCTGGCCGGAAGGACTCCTCAGGACCACTTGAATGGGATCGCCTACATGGACAGCGAGAAGCGCTATGCCATCGTTACCAGGTGGACCATGGACAGGTTGATGGTGTTTGATTCGATCGGCCGACTGGAAAGCGAACGGCCGATCCAGTATCCGGCCGGCTATGTGCCCCTGTGGGTCGAATGCATCGAGTACATCCCCCAGGATTCCCCCGCTTCCGATTTCCCGGATCATCTCGCCATGTGCGCCGGCCAGGGGCACGAGGAAACGAATGAGGCGCCTGCGGACTACAGGGGCGACGTCCTGATCCTGAACAGGGATGGGACTGTCGTGAAGCGGATCGCGCTACCCGCGCCCCAGTCGCAGTGTCTCGCCGTGGCATACCAGTCACCCGGCAGACTTCTGGTGACCGGCTTCAATTCAGACTGGCGCGTCGTCACGATTCTCGATTTTGACGGCAACCTGCTGGGTCAAGCCCCGCAGTTGCTGCCCGACGTGACAGAAGGATTGGTCGCGCTGCCGGACGGCAATGTGCTCGCGGCCGGTGAAGGCGGCACGGTGTGGATGTTGGATTCGAACCTGGCACCAAAGCCAACCGGGGACCGCACATTCCGCCAAACCCAGGGGATGCCTGCCTACACCTACGGGCTGGCCTGGAACAGCGCGAAGAATGCCTTCGTGCTCTCCGGGGCGATCCCGAACATCTCCACGGACATGGTTTTCAATCTGTACGAATTGCCCTCCACGCTCTCCGGAGTGTCGAAGATCGAGGATCTCTCACCTCGTGATGGCCCAACCTGGTACATCGCTAGAAGACTGACTTATCTCCCTGGCGAAGACCTCATCGCCATGGCGCACACGAGAATCGTGGAGCCTCCGAATTGGAACGTCCCCCACTCCATCCAGTTGTTCAACGGGAGCGACGGTAGCCATTCCGGCGAAATCGATCTCCAGGCAACCGCCCCCGTTCTCATGTCGCGCGGCGGGATCCGGGGATTGGCCTATTTGCCGGCAGCCAGCCAGTTCGCAATCACGTTTTACAAAGCCGCCGGGGCGGATGTGGGGTTGGTTCACCTTGTGAACCGGGATGGCGCATACGTTCGAACGATCGACTACTCCGCCACCATCAACACGTCCATCTTCGCGGTGGCCGCCTTCCCATCCGGGGACCGCCTTCTCCTCGACGACAGGACGAACCTATACGTCGGGGACCTGAACGGCAACATACTGTCGCAGTTCTCGATTTCAGCCCTGGGCATCGTTCCTCCTTTGATGGACTTGACCCCCTTGGCGAGCGGGCCATGGTCAGGCGCTTTTGCGGCTGTCGAGACCAGCGGGACGCCGGCGAAACTGGTGATCTTCACACTTGGCGCAGCCGGCAAGAAGAAATAGCCGGCGGGAGCAGCCGGCTCGGAGGACGGCCAACGCGGTCCGGGGGAGGGCGCAACGCACAGCCCCTGGACCGCGTCCCGTATACTGGTAGTGTTGAAAGGAGGGGGCGTAACGGCTTCGACGGGATGGAGCCGAAGTGATGAGGCGTGCCGGGTTCCGAGCTCCCGTAAAACGATCGGAAAAACAAGAACTGCCAATCAGCAGTTTGCCTACGCTGCCTAGCTTAACTAGGTAGCCGTTGACCGGTGACGAGCCTGCGCGTCATCGACTCAGCGTCATTTTTGCAGGATAGGGTCCTAGCCTCCGCCTGGGACGAAAGGCCCGAGATCAATCAGGCTGGGCTGTACGACCGCTTGCCGTTTCGAGGTTGGCAGCCGAGATTCCGAATCGGATACGCACGTAGTCTTGTCACGGCGGGCCATTTCGGACGCGGGTTCAACTCCCGCCGCCTCCACCACCTTTTATGGAAACTCGCTACACAGTCGCCCTCAAGAAATCGGAAGAGGGCTATAGCGTCTGGGTGCCCGGCCTGCCCGGCTGCGCCTCTCAGGGTGCCACCGAGCAGGAAGCCCTCGACAACATCCGCGACGCCATCGCCGAGTACTTGAGCGTCGCCGACTCGATATCGGAAGACGCCGAAAAGCGTATCGTGGTCCTATCGGCCTAACCATGCCCATCGCAGGCGTGGCCCATCTTCGGGCGGTTCGCGCGTTGGAGAAGGTTGGCTTCCGCGTCGCCAGGCAGGGCAAACACATCGTGATAACCAACGGGGCACGCATCGTCACGATTCCCAGACACGATCCAGTGAACGCCTACACAATGTCGGCTATCGTTCGCGGCGCCGGTCTATCCGAAGAAGAGTTCCGTGGACTCCTCTAAAACCTGACTCAGCCAGGCGAGACATGTTATTGCGCTTCCAATTCGAGTCTTGGAAGGGCGGCGACTGGTTCGGCGGACGCCTTCCCCACGTGCCCGGCATCTCCAACCAGGGCGTCAGCCTCGCCGAATTGGTCGAGAACATCCGCGACGCTTCCCGCATGATGATTGCAGCGGCTGCCGTCGCGCACGACTAGACTGGTTCGTCCTCGAATTCAGGCAGCCACCAGGAGTTGTCTGATTCTATGAACTCGATCCTCTTCTTTGTGGCCAGGAAGTACGTCTTCTGCTGTTCGAATTCCGCCTCGATGGTGTCCATCTCGGGCATTTCAGCCAGTTCTGTACTGTGCGGCGGTCTTGGGGACAGGACGTAGGCCTTCGCATAGCCATCCGCAAGCAGTTGAGCAAGTGCCTGTACGATTTCGCATCGCTCGATGGTCCAGCCGATCCTTGCGCCGAGTGCGGACACCTCTTCAAGGATGATCTGGTCGACGTTTTCGTAGTCATCGCAAATGCCGCTCAACACCATGCGAAGAATCAGTTGCTGCCTGTCCACGGGCCCATTGCATCATCCAGCCGCGCCCGATGTCCAGGGGCGCATCACGCGAACGAGAGTATGGTCCTCCGGCCACACACGCTTCCGGCGGTGCGACAATCGTTCGCATCAGATGGATGCGTTTGGTTGGAATGTTGCCCGGCGTTAGGACAAGCGGCGGGGACGTTAACGGTGGAAGGTCTCACCAGAACGGTCACGCTGACCGTGGTTGATGTCGAAGGCCTGCCCCAGCAGACCATCAAGACGGACGATCACGGCAAGGCGGTTGTCTTTCAAGGCGTCAGGCTGCGCAATGTTCTGGACAAGGTGGATCTGCCGTTGGGCGACAAGTTCCACTCGACCGCGGCCGGCTACTACATGTTGGTGGAGGCGCGTGACGGCTACCGTGTGGTCTACGCCTGGGCCGAGATCGACTCGGAGTTCTTGTACAAGGCGATTTTTGTCGCAACCAGGCGCGACGGACGCTGGGCCAGACAGGTGACGGCGCTGCGGATCAGGCGAGCCGGCTGAAAACATGGACTCAGGCCACGGCGGCGTGATAGGCCAGGGCCCGAGCGGCCGGGCGCGCAGGCGCCCGGCGGACAGGGGACTCCTCCGAAAGAATCTGAACGAACACGGTAGCCATGCGCGTACAGGCACGATCTGGATAGATCGATAGAAATAACTGGCGCATCGAGGATGCGTGCAAGTCCGCCGCCAGGTGCGCGACGAGGCGGGCATTAGACCGGACGCATTCATGGCAGCTCATCCCCTCTAATCGACATAGAGGGAGCTGGCAAGACGTGGCAGGACGACCAGCAGGCATTAGGTTGTTACTCCGACTCCGATTCAGGTCTTCGTCTTATGCGAAGTACTTCACAACTGTATCTGAAGCGGAACAAACCGGATACGCACCTGATGGGGGGTGGGGGGGCCTCAAATGGGGGGATCGCAGGAAGGAGAGGCGAAACCGGGTCGCGGCGGGCCGGGCGGGCCCTGGGAATCTTCGACCAAACGAACTGCCCCGAGTCGGTTAATATGGTGTTTTGAATCACTTGCAGACATGGAGACGGTTCGGTGAATAAAATCTCATTTATCTTAATGATGTCGTTGGCGGCTTCCGCGGCAGAGAAGTGGACGCCTGAGGACATCCTGATGCAGGAGTCAGTGGGTGCGCTTGAATTGTCGCGGGACGGCAAGATGGCCGTTTATGTGAAGTCGCGGATGGATAAGGAGAAGGGCGAATCGGTCTCCAATATCTACCTGAAGTATGTGAGCGGCGGTGACGAGATCACGCTGACGCGCGGCAAGGACAGCAATTCGTCGCCGAAATTCTCGCCCGACGGCAAGCGGATCGCATTCGTGACATCGCGCAAGGCGGCCGACGCGCCGGCTGCGGGCGCGCCGGCTGCGGCGCCGCCGGGGATGCAGATCTGGATCATCGATACTCGCGGCGGCGAACCGTGGCAGGTGACCAAATTCGAGCGCGGTGTGCGTTCGTTTGGCTGGATGGACAACGACACACTGCTCATCGCCGCGCCAGAGGATCCGACGTTCTATGACCAGCAGGAGAAGGAACGTAAGGACACCTCGCAGGTGGTTGACGACGAAGAGCACGCGCCGCCGGTGCGATTGTTCAAGTTCGAGATCAAAGGCTCGAAGGCCACCCGCCTGACCACAAACACCGACCGCATCACGTCAGTGTCCGTGTCGCCAGATGGGAAGTATGCAGTGACCGTCCACAATCGGTCGCTGGCCGAGATCTTCAACCAGAAGATCAAGCCAGTGGTGTTTTTCCACGATCTCGCCGCCGGGACGTCGAAGCAGCTTTTCGCGAACGAGCGGCTGTATCCGCGCGGGTTTGACTGGACGCAGGATTCCAAGAGCTTCTACTTCGCCGCCCCCTACACGACGCACCCCTATTTGTACAACGCGTCGGTCAACCTGCTGTATAGCTTCGACGTGGCCTCGGGCCGGCACCAGAAGATCAACCTGGACTGGGAGAACGGCTTGGGCGGCTATAGCGGGACCACTCCGACTCCGGACGGATTCCTGGCTCTGCTGGCCAGCGGGGCGCGGAACAAGGCGGCGCGATATACCAAATCCGGTTCCGGCTACACACGGCGGATGATCGAGGGCGACCACGCGACGAATATCGAGGGCTTCACACTCTCAGACGACGGGACAGTGGCGATTTACACCTATTCGACGGCATCGGTCCCGGAAGTCCAGGTATCGGCCAAACTGGTGGGGAACAGGCTGACTGACGCCAAGCCGTTCATTGAGACGAACGCCGGCTGGAAGAAGAAGCCCATCGCCAAGACCGAACTCATCACCTGGAAGGGCGCGCTGGACGAGCAAGTGGAAGGCATCCTCTACTACCCGCACAACTACCAGGCGGGCAAGAGGTACCCGCTGGTGGTGATGATCCACGGTGGGCCGCACGGAGCCGATACGGACGCGTTCAACGAGCGTTGGGGCTATCCTCATCAGCTCTATGCGCAGCGCGGGGCGTTTATCCTGAAGCCGAACTACCACGGCTCTTCAAACTACGGGCTGAAGTGGGGCGAATCGATTTCGGGCGGCAAGTACAACGACCTGGAGTGGATCGATGTCGAAAAGGGCGTCGATTCGCTGATCGCCAAAGGGCTGGTGGACGAGAAGATGCTGGGCGTGCTGGGCTGGTCGAACGGATCGATCATCACGATTGAATTGACGACGCGGACGACGCGCTACAAGGCGGCCGGCGCCGGCGCGGGCGACGTGAACTGGACGTCGGACTGGGGCAACGCCGTCTTCGGCGACTCATTCGAGCAGTATTACCTTGGCAAGACGCCGATGGACGATCCGGAGTTATACATCAAGAAGTCACCGCTGTTCCGGATGGACAAGGTGACGACGCCGACGATCATCTTTTTCGGGACCGAAGACAAGCAGGTGCCGACCGAGCAGGGCTGGCAGCATTACCGCGCCTTGCAGCACTACGGCAAGACGGGCGTGAAGTTCCTGCTGTTCCCCGGCGAGGCACACGGGCCGCGGAAACTGGTCCACCAGCAGCGGAAGCTCGAAGAGGAGCTGGCGTGGTTCGACAAATACCTGTTCGAGACGAAGAAAGACGAGAATGAGGCTCTGAAGAAAGAGTCGCCGCTGGCGGCGGCAGTGCTGCTGGCCAAGGCGGCCGGGACACCGGAGACGGTCGAGCGGGGACCAGTCCAAATTGGCCGGTTCGAGGTGACGAGGGCCCAGTACAAGGCGTTCGATCCGTCGTATGTGGTCAAACCTGGGACGGAGAACTTTCCAGCCTCGGGGGTGACGTTCGAGAAGGCCAAAGCGTATTGCGAGTGGTTGTCGAAGCGGACGGGCGAGAAGTTCCGGCTGGGCACGGAAGAGGAATTGGGCTCGCTGCTGAAGGCATCCAAGAGTGAAAACACGCTGGACGCGTGGGCCGGTTACACGGTGAATGCGGACGATGAGAGGCGCCTGGCGTCGCTGGTGGACGGTTTGGGTGACGGCGCCCTATTGCGCCCCGTCGGGATGAGCGCAGGAACGGGCGAAGACCCGATCTTCGACCTGGGAGGCAATGCGGCCGAATGGGTGACAGCGAAGGACGGCTTGGGCAAGGTGATGGGGGGTAGCGCCGACCGTCCAGCAGACGCCAAATCGACGTCAAAGGCTCGGCCGGCATACACCGGATTCAGGGTGGTGCGTGAGTAGGCGGGTGGTGGAAATTGTACCGAATAGTATTGTAAAACTCCTACAGTCGTGGTAGAGTCCCATAGCCGTACCGCGCCTGGTCAGAGGCGGGACGGACTCAAGTCAGAGTGAGAGTGTAGGAGAGATGTATGAAATTGGGAAACCGCAAGGTGAAGAACTGCGCGCTCGCGGGCGCGTTGGCGTTGATGATGGGGGCAATGGCGTGGGCGCAGCCGGCGCAGCCGGACCTCTTGAGGCTCAGCTACTACAAGGTGCGGTCCAGCGGCACCTACGACTATCAGGAAGGCATGAAGCTGATCAACGAGGGGTACAAGAAGGCTGGGGTGCCGTGGCGGCGGGCATGGACTATGACGATGTTTGGAGAAACATACACGGGCGTCATGGCGACTCCGGTCAAGAACTTCGCCCAATTCGACAACCCGGGACCGATGACGGGGTTGAGCACGACCGACAACATCAAGATCCAGACGCTGATGCGGAACGCGGTGGAATCGTCGCGGCACGTGCTGGTCAGGTTCGCGCCTGAACTGAGCCTGTATCCGGGGCCGCTGCCAGAGAAGACGTTCGGCCGGATGATGACGGTGAGGGTGAAGCCCGGAAAAACAGTGGAGTATGAGGACTTGGTCAAGACGATGCTGCTTCCGGCTTTGAAGCAGGCAGGTATCAAGGACTTCCGGGTGAACCGTGTGATTCTTGGCAGCGCGGCCGGGGAATACGTGACACTGATTCCGTTCGCCAAGTGGTCAGAGCTCGATGGCTGGCCGACGACGGAAAAGCTGATGGGCGCATCTTACAAGGCGTATCTGGCGAGGATCGCCGAAACTGTGGACAGCGCCGAAACACAGGTGATGACGACCGTGCCTGAACTGGGCTTCGTGTCGCAGTAGCCGGCTCAGAGAAGACCGCGGCGTCCGCCTGTCAGCAGAGGACAGCCGGGCGCCTTTTCTTTGGTCCGGCGGGATGTCATGGCAGGTCATGCGGCACAAGGGGTGGCAAGCCATGCCATTCAGGGCGGGGTGGGCCGCCGGAGCACTTGGGGCAAATCACGCTTTGGCATCAGTTTTGCTGAACGTAACTAGCGATGGAAGAAAAGCAAGCTCGCGTCAAGCCGAATCCGAAGCTGCCCCGGCAGGTCTTACCCGTTCTGAATGCTGAGGTTAGGGCGACCAGCGCCAAGGAAGTGGCATTAGGCTTCACGGCCGAGCAAGTGGGTATAGAGGCCCAACGGTGCCTGCAATGCGCCAAACCCACCTGCGTGGACGCCTGTCCGCTGCATATCGACATCAAGCGCTTCATCCAGAGGATGGTGGAAAACGACTTCCAGGGGGCGCATGACGTGATCAGCGAACAGAGCCCGTTTCCGGGCGTGTGCGGGC
Organism: uncultured Candidatus Solibacter sp.; assembly: GCA_964604945.1. Lineage (GTDB taxonomy): Bacteria > Acidobacteriota > Terriglobia > Bryobacterales > Bryobacteraceae > PNKE01. The sequence continues at coordinate 22,199 of CAZSBK010000057.1, read as the reverse complement.
GGGTGTGCCAGCACGAACTGTTCTGCGAGGACTCCTGCATTGTGGCCAAGAAGTGGGAGCCGGTGGCGATCGGGTCGCTGGAGCGTTTCGCGGCTGATCATGCGCGGCTGCGGATGCAGGAATTGACGGAGTCCGAGCCTGTCCACCCGACGGGGAAGAAGGTGGCGCTGGTTGGCTCGGGTCCGGCATCGTTGATCGCGGCCTACGATCTGGCGAGGAAGAACTACCGGGTGACGGTGTTCGAGGCGCTGCACCGGCTGGGCGGGGTCATGATTTACGGAATTCCGAACTTCCGCCTGCCGCGGGAGATTTTGAAAGAGGAGATCGCGCGGCTGCGGCACCTGGGCGTGGAGTTCGTGGCCGACTTCATCGTCGGCAAGACGGCGACGGTGGAGGAACTGTTTGAGGAGGGATTCGAAGCGATCTTCGTCGGCACCGGCGCAGGGTTGCCTTACCTGATGCGAATCCCGGGCGAGAACCTGATCGGTGTCTACACGGCCAACGAGTTCCTGACACGCCTGAATCTGATGGAAGCCTTCGACCCTGAAGGGGACACGCCGGTGCGAATCGGCAAACGGACAATCGTGGTGGGCGGCGGCAACTCGGCGATGGACGCGGCGCGCTGGGCCAAACGAATGGGATCGGAGACGATCATCCTGTACCGCCGGGGCCGCGAGGAGCTGAAGGCCAGGCTTGAAGAGATCGAACATGCCGAGGAAGAGGGCATCGTCTTCCACTTCCTGGCGGCGCCGGTGGCGCTCTATGGGGACGAGAACGGATTTGTCCAGGAGGTCGAGTGCATCCGGATGGAGTTGGGCGAGCCGGATGACAGCGGCCGCAGATCGCCAGTGCCGTTGAAAGGCAGCGAATTCCGGATCGAGGCGCAGACGGTGGTGGCGGCGATCGGCCAGGCGCCGAATCCGACTCTGCAGAAGGCGACGCCGCAACTGGTCACCAAGCGCGGCAAGATCGTGATCGACGAGTGGGGGATGACGTCGATGCCGGGTGTATTCGCGGGCGGCGACGTGGTCAGGGGCGGATCGACAGTCATCCTGGCGATGAAAGACGGCCGGGCGGCGGCGGCGGCGATCGACCGCGCATTGAATCCGCAGCCGGCGGCCGAGCTGGAGGTTGCGCAATGAACCTGATTCTGGCCAAGCGTCAACTGGCGCCGGAAGTCCACCTGCTGGAGGTGGAAGCGCCCAGGATACAGAAGCGGTGGAAGCCGGGCATGTTCATCATCATCCGGCCGACCGACAAGAGCGAGCGCGTACCGTTGACGATCGTCGATTCGAGCGCCGAACGGCAGTCGATCACCATGGTGATCCAGGCCGTGGGCAAGACGACGAAGGAAGCAGTGGCGCTGCCGGTGGGCGGAGAACTGGCCGACCTGGTGGGTCCGCTGGGCGAAGCGGCGACAATGACCACGGGCAAGAAGGTGGTCTGCATGGCGGGCGGCGTCGGCGTGGCCGAACTGTTGCCGGTGGCCAAGGCGTTCCACGAAGCGGGCAACCATGTGACGGCGCTGTGCGGAGCCAGGTCCGACAACTACAGGATCCTGGACACGGAGTTGAAGTCGGCCGCGGACCGTCTGGAATGGGCAACCGATGACGGGACATTTGGTTACCACGGAAATGTCGTGCAGTTGTTGAAGAGTATCGCGGGGCCGGGCACGTTTGAAGAAGGCCACGTGATTGGCCCGATTCCGATGATGAAGGCGGCGGCCGAGGCGACGCGCGACTGGGGATTGAAGCTGCATGCATCGCTGAACCCGATCATGATCGACGGCACGGGGATGTGCGGCGGATGCCGGGTGACGGTAGGCGGCGAGGTGAAGTTCGCCTGTGTGGACGGACCGGAATTTGACGCGCACAAAGTGGATTTCGACGAGCTCACGCGCCGCAACAGGGCTTACCGCGAGTGGGAAGCCAAGGCGGTCGAACGCCATGCGTGCCGCATCGGGCTGGATGTGAAGTAGGGGGCCGAAGGGACTGGAGTCCGCGCCCATTGGCGGTTCGCGGTGCGGGAACCATCAACAGCGGGGCGAGGGGGGATCGTCCAGGATGGGGGCAGGGTGAGTCTGGCTGGACCGGCCGGCGACGACGGGCTGGGCGTGATTGCGCATAGCCAGATAGACCAAGCCTCCGGCCAAGTACACCGCCAACAGGACCGCCTGGTAGACAGTGAACGAATTGGACGCCCTTAGCCCCTGATTCAGGTAAGTCTGGAACAGGAAGTACAGGGCGGCCTGGCCGACACCGATGCCGGAAGGCGCCAGGGGGACCGCCATGGCGAGGAATCCAAGCGGAGCGAGGAAGGCGAATCCGGCCAGGGTTGGGGGCGGTGAGGAGATGGCAAGGAACGACGCGTAGAAGGCGGCAAATGCGCAGAGGTGGCAAAGCAGGCTGATCCACAGGCAGCGTGCGACCACGCGGGGATGGCCCTGGTAAGAACACGCGCTGCCGATCAACTGCCTGGCCCACTGGGGTGCGCGGGCAAGGACGGACTGGACCCAGCGCAGCCCGATGACGCGGCGGCCAAAGGGCAGGAAGACGAGTCCGGCGCCGGCAGCGCCAAGCCAGAGGGCGATCCAAACGCCCGCGAGGGCAGGCTGGGAGTTTAATTTCCCGAGGTTAGCCAGAGTGGCAAGCGCGCCCATCGCCAACAGCGCCCACAGGCCGATGACGCGGTCGATGACGATGGATGTGACGACGATGCCCATGGGTGTGCCCCACTGGCGGGAAGCGGCGACAGCCTTCATTACGTCGCCGCCGACCGATCCGGGCATGACAGTGTTGAAGAAGGCGCCCATCATGGTGAAGGCGTAGACGGTGCGCCATTTGGCCTCGACGCCCTCCAGCCGCAGCAGGACCCGCCAGCGCACCGCCGCCAGCGACATCTGCACGAGACACAGCACGGCGATCAGGGCGAGAACCCAATAGTGCCGGCGCGCGGCGAGCAGGGCGCTGAACTGGAGGCGCCCGGTGGCGGCCAGCCAGACAAGGATAGCGGCGCCGAGGGCGCACTTGAGCAATGTCAGCGCACGGCTTTTCACGAATTCATTAACCGGCGGCCGATGAGGCGGAAGGTGGAGAAGGCGGTTTTGGCCAGCTTCATCTTGCTGGCGCCCTCCTTCAAGTCGTAGCGCAGGATCATGGGGGCTTCGCCCATGATGCAGTTCAGCTTCCTGAGTTTGAGCAGGATATCGACCATGCACTGGAACCCCTGTTGGTCGACGAAGCGCTCGCCGTATGTTTCGAATGCCTGCTTCAGAACGCCGGCCCGGTAGGCGCGAAAGCCGCAGGTATAGTCGCGGACGCCGGCGATGGGAAACAGGATCCGGAACAGGATCGAGGCGCACCAACTGATGAAGACGCGGTGGGCCGCCAGGCCGCAGACGCGCGCCTGGGGCTGGTAGCGCGAGGCGATGACGATATCGTGGCCCTCGCGGATCATGTTCACCATGCGCGGGATCAGGCCCGGGTTATGGCTCTGGTCGGCGTCCATGCTGACGATGATGTCGCCGGCCGAGGCGAGGTTGGAAGCCTCGAGCAGGCAGTCGCGGATGGTGGGTCCGAGACCCTGATTTTGCTCATGTTTGAAGGCATGCAGTGGGAGTTTGACAGCGTAGTGCTCGAGTACGGCCTCTGTGCCGTCGGTGCTGCCGTCGTCCACCACGACGACAGCGAAGTCGAGGTTGGCCGTTGACAGGGCCAGCGAGACGTGGTCGAGCAGCTTTGGCAGGTTCCCGGCCTCGTTGTACGCCGGAAGCACTAGAAAGACTTTCTGCAGGGCGACCTCCAAGGACGCTGCCATGGCGCGAAGTGCAAGCGCCGAGGCGCTTCAATCCTCGTGATTCATCGGTCCTCCTTGGCAATTATAGGACACATGGACGCGGAGGCCGACCTCAACACCGGCAGTGACGCGCGCTCCGCGCCGGGACGGGTTGCGCCCGCGGCAGGACGGGCCCCCGTTCATCCCGGACTGCTCTCAGGTACGCAAAAGCTGGCGGCAGCAGTGCTACAGCCAGGACGGGCGCATTATTCAATTCTGTACAAGAGAATCGAGCTGCCTATCTTTTCGATTGGTTTGTATCTCTCCAGCCACTGCAGGCCCGTGTCCGGTGGATAGGCGTTTTGGAAATCAAAATGGAGGCGGTACAGGTCGACAGCAACGTATCCCTTACATGGTTTATTGCGCTCCAGACGTATGTAATCGGGGAACCCGAACGCGGCCAAAGGCAGAGGACCAGTGAGGCCAAGGCATACGTGGTTCGCCTTCAGTCGCCTAAGTCGTTCAGCGAGCCGCCACTCATCGCCGCCTTCGGCGGAATCGATACACAGCTCGGTGGACTTGTGATTCGCGAGAATGTTAATAAATGCCGTGTACTTTGGATGTGCTGCAGCAGATTCAACCATACAGGAAGAAAAACAAATTATCGCGATCCACTTCGGCCAGCGTGCAGGATTCCTCCACAACGACTTCAGTCCTATAGCGCCGAGAATACAAACAAACGGGTAGACTGCCAGATTGTGCCGGTAGCCGATATTTATAGAGCTCATCATATTGATAGTCAAGACGCAGATGCCGACCAAACATAGATAGAGCATCTGAGTCCCGCGCGGCGACTCTGCACTTCTGCGAAACAAAGACCACACTCCGACCAAACAAAGGAGGAGTAGGCTGGCGGGAATCGTAAGAGCCAGCATTACTGGGAAATAATACCAACTTCCATCTTTATCCACTCTGCCGAAGTGATAATCCCAGTGTCCCTGCTTTGCGTGAAATGCAACGGCATTCACACCGCGCACCAATTCTGATAGTGGAATTGGGGTGACCAGTGCGCGATACGCATGCTCCTCTGCCTGGGGAGACCAGCCAAAGAATTTGATGATGGTGGGATGATTCCTACGGACATTGGCAGAAACCGGCTCAAGGCTAAAACGGAAGCACCCCCATAGCACCAACGTGGCCACCACTCCCGCTGCCAGCACATGAGCGAACCGGAGCTTTCTCATCTGTACGTGATCAGCGGTGAATGGCCGGGCAAACTGGAGAAGACCGACGGCTACCAAGCTGGCGGCGATATAAGGTATCGCGGAGTATTTTGCCGCAACGGCTACACCAATAGCAGCGCCGAGAGCTACACTCCGCTGAATCGTCTGCTTTTCAACAAATTCCCTGAGCTGCCAAGCAAACAACAGAATGCCTGCGACAAGGGCGGTATCGGTATAGGCGATGGCGGCGTGCCCCAGAAGCGGCGGCACCAAAGTGAACAATACGACACTGAGAAATGCTACGCGGCTTCCATAGACGCCTTTAACAATAAAATAGAGACTCATGCAGGACAGCAGCCAGAATGGCAGATTACCCAGTCTAGCATACATCAGATTCTTCATGTAGTTACCCTGATGCTGCAAGGCATTGGTACCTTCGACCCACATGTTGCCGGAATCTCCAATTCTCATACCCATAAGATAAGGTACCGAGGCAATCATGATCCGGGACAGGGGCGGATGTTGCGATTCTAAATGATAAACATGCTTCTGCCACCATTCCAGGCCACACGCCAGATGGGCAGGTTCATCGAAGTACTGGCTTAGGTGTGAGTATGAAGAAATAATGCGGGCGGCTCCGACGACAAGAGCGCAGACAATCAACAGGCGTAGCGCCCAACTCAAGTTTTCATCAACGTCTCTTGAATATTTACCGATCATATTTGCCCACTTCGTTTTGTGCGAAGGTTGCGCGGAGGATTTGTCTTTTTGCGCAATGCCTTTCACGCGTCCGTCGCGGTGAGACGTTCACCCCACCCGCCACTCGATGTCAGGCTGCCGTGCAATCCCGATCTGTTCGCCAACGCGGGCGGCTCTCGCCAACCTCACTTGGATCTGGTGTGATTCCCAGAATACATCAGCATTGCCCATAGGTTACCGTGGACAGGAGCGAACGTACGCGGCGCACCCCCTTTGCTGGTCTCGCGGGGCTGAGCGGGCACAAACGACGTAATCAAACGGTGCGGCGTGTTCCGCTGGTCCGGAGGCCAAAGTAATCCTTGACCAGGCCGCTGATGGCGAGAATCGGGAAGAGCCAGGCGGCACACGGAACGAGCAACGCCGGCAGCGACTGACGGTGCCAGGGGAGCCAGGCCAGGCCTGAGACAAACAGGCACAGGCCGGCGGCGAGCAGGTGGCCGAAGACAAGCAGCGCGCCAATGACCGGCAGCCAGGCAATCATGACGAGGGCTGAAAGAGCACAGATCAGCCCGCCACGGAGGCCGAGCGTGACAAACTTAAGTGACTGTTTTTCAAGGTCTTGCCAGACTGCGCCGAGCGATTCCCGCGATCGCGAGTGGGCCATTGATTCCGCTCTGACGACACGGTACTTCATCCTGTGGCGCTTAAATAGGCCCGCCAGGGCGACATCCTGAATGAAGCTTGAAGCGACGGCCCGGTGACCCTGAGTAAACTCGTAGGCGTCCCGCCGCACCAGGAAACAGTGACCGCAGGCAATCGTTTGGGGATTGAGCGGGTTGTTCGCTCCGACCGCATCGACGCCCGAAAACTGGATGCCGAGGATATAGGGCCGCATCACTTTCTCAAGCCAGCCCGGCAGATGCTGACGGGGAAAGACCGACATGGCGACCAGGCCCTCGGAGACAGCGTAGTCGAGCAGTGAGGGCAGAAAGGCAGGCTCGTACCAGGTATCGGCGCCAACAAATAGGATCCACTCCGACTCGGTATACCGGGCGCCGGTCCAGCAGGCGCTAGGCTCACCCTTCCACTGCTTTTGTAGTGGTTCGGCCGCGCGGATGTGGGCGCCTGCTGCGGCGGCGGCCAGGGCGGTGGCGTCCGAGATGCGTTTATCAACGACAACGACGACTTCGGATTGGGGGAAACTGTCGACAGCGCGGGCGAGCATCAGAGCGGCTCCGCGGGCCGGGATGATGACGACGTGATCGGGCGGTTGCGTATTTTCGCTGACGGGGAGCTCGGGCAGAGAGAGGTAGTTGCGCCGTGCAATCAGAGCGATAGCGGCGATGGCAGCCGGCAGCAGCAACGTGGCAAAGAGCAGAGTCACAGCTTCGGAGTCGATCGCCGGACCTTCCACCCGGTGCGGCGCGGCACAGCACTGCGCCGGACCGGACTGCGATCGACTGAGTCCTATTCTATGCATGATCGGGTGCGAGGCGAAAGCCGGCGGCAAAGCCGCTGGGGGCACGCCGGGAGTATGCATGAAACCATCTTCACAAAGCAGTAGGGGCTATTCGGACCAAAAAGTCTTGCATTCAAATGCCGGGTGTAGAACAATATAGGAGCAAAGAAGGGGGCACCCGTCTGAAGGGGTCGCCAGCCTGATCTTTATACGGGCGCAGTATTCCGTACTTCGTTAGGGACAAAGGAGATTGCTCATGAACATCTATCGTCGATGTTCGGGACGTGTACGCTGGTCCGCACTCTTGATGCTGGGCTTGCTACTGGCCGGATCGGCCGTCCTATTCAGCGCCGATCAGGGGCCGTTCACGCCGCGGGACAAAGCGTTCTACGCGGACGAAGCGATGGTGAACTTCGTTCGGCCAGGGTTGGTGTTTAGCGTGGTGAGCCACGAGATCGCCGCTGACGGGACCGTGAAGATTCGCTTCAAAGTGACTGACCCGAAGGGATTGGGTTTGGACCGGCTGGGCGTGACCACGCCTGGCACCGTAAGCTCAAGTTTTGTGATTTCGCGTATTCCGAAGGCTTCGAAATGGCACCAGACCTATACGAAGCGGACCAAGACGAGCACCTGGCCGGATACGGCGGGCGTGAAGGCGGTCCAGTCGTCGGGCGACTCCGGCGGCAGCTATCAGACCGTGGCGGAAGGCGAGTATGTTTACACGTTCGGCACGAAGTTGCCGGCGAACTATGAGAAGGACGCCACCCACACGATCCAGATCTACGGCAGCCGCAATCTGACGGAATTCGACCTGGGCACGAATTACGCCACGGTAATGTACGATTTCGTACCTGCCGGCGGCGCGGTGACCAAAACGCGCGACGTCGTCGCAAACTCGGCCTGCAACAAGTGCCACACGGATCTGAGCGCCCATGGCGGCTCGCGGCGCGGCCTCGCCTCCTGCGTACAGTGCCATGCTCCGGCATATGAGGGTGTTAACAACATCAACCCCGAGACCGGTGCACTCATGGACATGACCGACATGACGCACAAGATCCATGCCGGCGCGACGCTGCCGAGCGTTAAGGCCGGCGGCAAGTACTGGTGGGTCGGGCACGGCAACTCCGTGGTTGACTTTTCGATCGTGAACCTTCCCTCTGATGCCCGCAATTGCGCGTTCTGCCACGATGGCAAGGCGACGCAGGGCACCGCTCACTTGTCGAATCCGACGCGGGCGGCCTGCGGGTCGTGCCACGACGACGTCAATTTCGCCACCGGGCTGAACCACTTGAATCTGCCGCAGCCGAGCGACAATCTCTGCGCCAACTGCCACATCCCCGAGGGCGAACTCGAGTTCGACGCCTCGATCAAGGGCGCGCACACGATTCCGCAGCGGTCAACGATGTTGACACCGGTGATCGCGAAGATCACGTCAGTGGAGAACGCCAAACCGGGCGAGAAGATCACGGTGAACTTCACGTTGAAGAAGCCGGACGGCAGCACTTGGGAGATTAAGACGCTGAACGGGATGGGTCTGATTCTGTCGGGCCCGACCACAGACTACGTCTCGCCGACATCGCACGGCTATGTCCGCGAGGACCCGAGGGCAACGGCGACGCTTTCCGGCGACACCTACCGGTACACATTCACCAATGCGTTGCCGGCGGACGCCAAGGGCACATTCACGGTGGGTCTGGACGGGCGTCACGTGATGACCGTGATGGAGGGGACCCTGAAGCAGCAGTCGGTTCAATACAACATCAACAATCAGGTGTTCGACTTTTCGGTTGACGGCTCGGCAATTGTCCCGCGCCGGACGATCGTGTCGACGGCGAAGTGCAACGGCTGCCACGCGAACCTGGCGCTCCACGGCAACAACCGCAACCAGGTTGGGACCTGCATCCAGTGCCACAATCCGGTTGAAACGGATGCGTCCCGCCGCCCGGCCGCGCAGATGCCGGCGGAATCGATCGACTTCGCGTTGATGATTCACCGCATCCACGCCGGCGAGGAGCAGGAGCGCGATTACACGGTTTACGGCTACGGCAATACGCCGCACAATTACAACAAGGTGGTCTTCATCGGCGGGCTGAACAACTGCACGGCCTGCCATGAAGGGACCAGCTACATGGTTCCGGTCAAGGCCAAGGCGGACAAGGCCGATCCTCGCGGCTACCTGAATCCGGTGAAGCCGGCGACGGGCGCCTGCACGGGTTGCCATGTGAGTCTGGACGCGGCCAGCCATGCCCTGGCGAACACGTCACAGCTTGGTGAAAGCTGCGGCGTGTGCCACGGGTCCGGCAAGGACAAAGCCGTGGACAAGGTTCACGCCAACTAGACCGATTCAATCGGGGGAAAACCTTCGCAAGGAGGTTTTCCCCTGTTTTGCTATATAACGGGAGATCTTCAATGATCCGACTGTCACGCAGCACGGCTGTTCTACCCTTGGCCGTCTTCCTGCTTCCTGCGTGGCTCCCCGGCCAGGAGAGCACACTGCCGAAAGGCTATGTGGGCTCGGAAACTTGCGCCGGATGCCATGACGAAGTGAGCACCGCTTTTGCGAAGAATCCGCACCATGCCTTGAGCGCAACCAAGTGGCGGGGTTTGCAGGAAAGGGCCTGTGAGGCCTGCCACGGTCCGGGCGCAAAGCATGCCGAGACCAACGCCGTCGACGACATCCTGAATCCAGCCAAGATGGCGCCGGCCGCAGTGGACAAGATGTGCCTGTCCTGCCACAGGAATTCGAAGACGCAGGTGGGCGCCATTCAGAATGGGCACGCGAGATCGGCAGTCGCCTGCACTTCCTGCCATACAGTGCATAAGACCGGGGAGCAGAGTTCGGGTTGGCAGTTCAGGACGGCGATGGGCGTGAACAAGAAATGCGCCAGTTGCCACACCAACGTTTGGGCGTCATTCCAGAAACCGCACCACCACAAGGTGCCCGAAGGAGCGATGTCCTGCACGAGTTGCCACAACCCGCACGGCAGCGTGCTGGCGCGCAACATCAGGACGGCGAACTCGGCGGAACCGGGCTGCAACGCCTGCCACGCCGACAAGCGCGGACCGTTTGTCTTCGAGCATGCGCCGGTCAGGACCGAGCCGTGCTCGACCTGCCACGAGCCGCATGGATCGGCGAATCCGAGGATGCTGACACGCCACGTGGTCGCAAATCAGTGCCTGGAGTGCCACTCCAACATCGTCGCGCCGGCCAACGGGATCGCCGGCGGAGTGCCGCCCGCGCTGCACGACATGCGCCAGGCGAAATACCGCAATTGCACGATGTGCCATCAGAAGATCCACGGATCGAACGTGAATAGGGGGTTGTTGCGATGACACTCCGCGCATTCGCATTCATCATGCCGCTAACGCTGTTTGCGGCGCAGGATCCAAAACCGGCCGAGACCAAGAAAGCCGAAACCAAGCAGGAGACCAAACAGGAAGAAGCCGCCAAGCCGGATGCGGAAAAGACCTGGAGCGGATGGATCGAAGTGGGCGCGCGGTGGCGCTCCGACGTCGCAGGATCGATGGACACCTACCGTTCCATCGTCAATCTGAGCGAAGGCTTCCGGCTGCCCTCGATGGACGTCAGCTACCAGGGCGCCAGCCGGCTGCTGAAGACGATGCGGCTTTCGGCCGGCAACTGGGGCGATCCGTTCAACACGGCGCGTCTGGAACTGAGCGACGAGAAGTATTACAGGTACGTTTCGAAGTACTCCAACCTGCTCTATTACAACTACCTGCCCAGCTACGCCAACCCGTCGGCGCCCGGCGGGTCCAGCCAGCGCGCCTACGACACCCAGATGCGCAACTTCGACCACGACCTGACGGTTCTGCCCAACGAACGGTTCACGCCCTATTTGCGTATCGCGCGGAACTGGTCGGACGGGCGGGGGATCACGCCCCTGGTGGTCCAAGGGAACGAGTATTCTCTGCGGACCAACCTGGACTGGTATCAGCAGGATATCGCCGGCGGCATCCGGATGAACTTCACGCGGTCCCACGTCACCATCGAGCACGGCTCGACGGAATTTGGCGACGCGCAGAGCATTTTCTCGACCGAGACGATGAAGGGGAGCCGGGGCACGGTCCCCGTGCTGGGTCAGTTGCTGTCGCTGACCAATGGTACTCAGCTCTATGACGTGGACGGCAGCTCACGCATCACCAAGGTGCTGTTCACCGCCAATCCCTTTGACTGGGTGGACCTCTACGGGCAGGTGCTCTATGCCAACCCGAAGACGACGTCCAAGTTCTATCAGTCGCTGGCCGGAAACCTCTATTCGACGCTGCCTGGCATCCTGTTCTACACCACCGGCAATGACAACATGTTCGGCGACGCCCGGCGGCCGCATACCACCGGTTCGTTTGGCATGGAACTGAGGCCGGTGTCGCGGTTGCGGGTGCGGGAGATCTTCGAAACCGACCGCGTCAAGACCGACACCGCCGGCGGACTGACGGCAACGATGTTCAAGGATACGGCGGTCGCCGCGACGCTGAGCACGTCCTATGCCGACCGTCTCGAAACCAGCCTGCATCGCCAGACCGTCGAAGCGCTCTACGACTTCAGCCGCAAGTTCACGCTGCGCGGCGGGTACCGTTACGAGTGGGGCGACGCGCTGATCCGCGCCGGCTCGCTCAGCATCACGGGCCCGCAGGAGCGGCTCGAGTTGCGGCGCCAGATCGGGCTGGCCGGCTTTGTTGCCCGTCCCTGGACGAAGTTCACGGTGAATGCTTCGGCCGAGGTGAGCAACGGCCAGAAGACCTACTACCGGACCAGTTTGCAGGATTACTACCGGCTGAAGATCAACGGCCGCTACGATCTGCGGCAGGACCTGTTGCTGAACGTCGTCTATAACCGGCTCGTGAACCAGAACCCGGCCGACGGCGTGAACTACGACTACAAGTTCCAGAACACCTCGGTCGGTTTGCAGTACATGCCGGGCGGCGGGAAATGGCTGACGGTGATGGCCGACTACACGCGCTCTACGGTCAAGTCCGACATCGGCTACCTGATCCTGTTCCCGTACCAACAGGCGCAATCGCTCTATCGCGACAACGCCCACACGGCGATGTTGCTGGCCGATGTGACGCTGCCGGGATCGGGTATCTACAAACCGAAGCTGACTTTCGGCGGGTCGTACGTGACAACCGAGGGGAGCCGCCCGTCGCGCTTCTACCAGCCGCAAGGACGCATCAGCCTGCCGCTGCACCAAAAGGTGCATTTCTTCTCGGAGTGGCGGGGCTACGGCTACAATCAGCCGTTCACTTACAGCTATGAGACGTTCCGGACCAACATGGTGATGACGGGAATCAAATTCGTGCTGTAATATCCCGAAGGGGATTTGCAGCCGATGTCACAGCAGTGTCTGGTCTTCCTGATTGCGGCGGCCCTTCCGGCCGCCGCTTCCATTCAAGGCGATTCCACGCGAGGCGCCTCAGTTTTTGAACAGCAGATGTGCGCCACCTGCCACCCGATTGGCGGCGTGAGGAGGGGGAGCGGGCCCGATCTCAGCAAGATGGCAGGCAAGGCGTTCACGCCCGTCACTCTGGTGGCCGGTCTCTGGAACCACGCCCCGGCAATGTGGACGGCCATGGCGTCAGCCGACGTTGCGGCGCCAAAACTGACGCCGCAGCAGTCAGCCGACCTGTTCGCGTACCTCTTTGTGACGAGGTTCGGCGGCGGCCCGGGCGACTCCGTCCGCGGCCGGAAGACGTTCGTTTCGAAGAGCTGTGCGGAATGCCACAACATCACGTCACCCGGCGCCACGGGTGCGGCGGCCGTGATGAAGTGGGAATCGCTGGTTGACGTAATCGAGTTGAGCCGCCAACTCTGGATGCATTCGCCGCAGATGCGCCAGGCGGCGGCCGCCAAGGGCGTGAAGTTCCAGGACATCTCCGCGCATGAGATGGCCGACATGTTGGCCTATTTGAAGAGCCTGCCCCAAACGAAATCGCTGCAGACAAAGTTGGCGCCAGCATCGGCCGAGACCGGGGAGACCCTTTTCAAAGTGAAAGGCTGCGCCGGTTGCCACCAGGGCGCCAACGCGCTACCGAAGGGCGGGACGTTCAAATCGGCGGCTGATTTTGCGACGTCGATGTGGAACCACTCGGCAGCCATGAAACAACTCGCCGAGCTTCGTCCCGAGGAGATGACACGGCTCGTCGGGTTCCTGTTCTCGAAACAGTTCGAGCAGATCCAGGGCGATGCCTCCCGCGGTGAACATCTGCTGAATGCGAAGACGTGCAACGGTTGCCACAAGAAGTCGCCCAAGGCATCCACTCCCTATGAGATGATCTCGGCGGTCTGGGTGCACGGACCTGCAATGAAGAAGGCCTCGGCGGCTAAGAAAGCATCCTGGCCGAAACTGACCGAGGCCGAGGTCTCGGACCTGATGGCCGCGCTGCGCAAGTAGGCACAGCCCGACTCGCGCTCCTGGCCTGTCCCGGCGCCCATGGGCGGACTTCGATCCGCGAAAGGCTTCGGCCCACTTATACATCGGCTATTCACGCCTGAATGTCGAACGCTAGCCCTTCAGAGGCATCATCCTCAACCGCTTCCCTGCCCCCTGGAACACCGCGTTCCCCATCGCCGGAGCCACCACAATAATCGGGGTCTCGCCCGCGCCTGAAGGTTCCAGGTCCTTCCGGTCGAGGAAGATGAGGTCCATCTTCGGCGTGTCGGCAAACCTCGGCTCGTGGTACTTCGAAAACGCGTTCGACGTCACCCGCCCGTTCTCAAACACCATCTCCTCACGGATCGCCGCGCCCAGGCCCATTAGGATGCAGCCCTCGACCTGGGAACGCAACCCCACCGGATTCATCACCGGCCCGCATTCGAACGCCTCGACAATTTCCAACAACTTCGGTGGCTCGCCCGCCGTGCCCAGCTCCACTTCGACACACGCTGCCACCACTGAGTTCTTCTCCGTCCCGCACGCCAGCCCGACGCCGCGCCCCGGCCGCTTCTGCCGCCACCGCTCCTTCCACCTGAACCTCTCCGCCGCCGCCTTCAGCACCGCGCACAGCCTCGGATTCGTCAGGTTCGCCAACCGGAACTCCAGGGGATCAGCGCCCGCCTTGCCGGCGAGTTCGTCGATGAACGACTCCCTCGCGAAGTTGTTGGCCACCGCAGCCAGGCTCCGGTACGATCCCTGACGTAACGACGAATCCGCCTCAATGAATTGCGCCAAGCGGTTCGTCACATCGTACGGGCACTCCAGGGCTGCCGTGCCTGAGTTGATGTTGGTCATCCGCCAAGCCGTGATCTTGCTGCCCTCGATCGCCGCCTGGCATGCGATCACCGCCGCCGGTCTCGAATACGCCCAAGTGAACTCCTCCGGGCGCGTCCACCTCACCGACACCGGCAGTTTCACCTCGCGGGCCAACCTCGCCGCCTCAATCGCTGCCTCGCCCGTGTGCTTGCCGCCGAACCCGCCGCCGAAGTCGGGCACGATTACCCTGACAGCCGAAGTCTGCAATCCGAACGTCTGAGCCAGCGCCGTCCTCACTGCGAACGGGTTCGACGTCCCCGTCCACACCGTCAATTTCCCGCCGGTCCACTCCGCCACTGCCGCCCGCGGCTCCATCGGCGCATGTTGCACATACGCAGCGTGATACTCGGCCTGCAGCTTCACCGCGGCGCTGGCCAACGCCTTGTCCACATCGCCCGCGGAATTCTCCCGGCCATTCCCCCTTGCCGTTTTCTTGAGGTGTTCGAACAACACCGTGCTCGACGGCTGCGGCTTCTCTTCCCACTTTGCCGACTCCGCCAGCACTTTCACCGCGCGTCTCGCCGCAAACGAGTTTGGTGCTACCACCGCAACAAACTCCCCATCGCGCATCGCCATTGCGCCAGCCACTGTCTTCACCGCGTCGAGGTTCACCGTCTGAAGCGTTGCTCCAAACGACGGCGCGCGCAAGACGGCCCCATGCACCATGCCCGGCCTTGCAACATCCGACGGGAACTTGTGCTCGCCCGTCACGATCGCCCGGCCATTCACTCTCGTTTGCGGCTTGCCGAGCACCGTCCAGGAGGCCGGCCGAGTCTGGATCGCCACAGTGGGCGAAGGCTTCGCCGCAGGGACGGATCCTTCGCTCGCCGCAAGGTCCGCATATGTGAACCGCCGCCCGCCGGCCTGCGCAGCGCCATCGCTCACCACGATCAAAGCCTTGTCCACGCCGAGCACGGAGGACGCCGCGGCGACCAATATGGCTCTCGCCGTGCCCGCCGCCTGGCGCACTCGTGGGACGGTTGATGGCGTCGTTCTCGAGCCGGCGGTGATCCCGTCGTCTGGCGTCCGGTCCGTATCCGCCATTTCGACCGAGACCATGGAGATCGGCAGCCCCAGCTCCTCGGCGGCGACCATGGCCAACTGCGTCCGCGCACCCTGGCCTTCTTCGACCTTGCCCGTGAGGATCGTTACCCTTCCATCCTTGCCAATCAGTAGCCGCGATTCCAGCGTCTTCACAGCGCTGTCCCACTGCGCCGCACTCTCGTCCGCAAACAGCGCGATGAGCAGCCCCGACGCGGTGAACTGCATGAATCCGCGCCGGTCCATCTCGAACAGCCGTGGCATCGCTTCCCGCAACTCGTACCGTTCCGGCTCAGCCATTTCAATGCGATTCGCCGTCTTCGACATCTCCTACCTCCCCGCCCCGGTCAGCGCCTTCAACCGCGCTGCGGCCTCCACCGCAGCCACGATCCGCGGATACCCGTTGCACCGGCATAGGTGCTGGTTCATCGCCTTCACAATCTCCGCCTCGCCCGGGTTAGGCTCCCGTTCGAGCAGCGCCGCCGCCTCCAGAACCATTCCCGGCGTGCAGTAGCCGCACTGCATCGCCGCTTCGTCCAGGAACGCCTGCTGCGCGGGGTGCAGCTTCCCCCTCGCGGCCAGGCCCTCGATTGTCGTTACCGTTCGCCCATTCGCCATCCGCATCGTCGTCAGGCATGACGGCGCGGGCTTGCCGTCCAGCAGCACCGTGCAGGCCCGGCACTGCCCTTCCCCACACCCATACTTGGTCCCTGTCAGCCCAAGCTCCTCGCGCAGCACGTCCAGCAGCGGCCGCTCGGGCTCGCACTCGACACTGTGCGCCGTGCCATTCACCGTGAGTTTGAAGACGGCCATCGTCTCGTGCCTCCCTGCACGTTTCTATACCCCTCGCCCCAATCATATGACGCGCTTGAGCCATCCCGAGACCGGAGAATTCCAAATTCGAGTCATCATGGTGACTGAGGAATTCACCAATGCGCCGTGTCATCCTGCTCGCCCTCTTCGCTCTCGTCCCGCTCGCCGCCCAGTCCGCCCCCTCCAATCGTCCCAACCGCCTCGAGTGGTTCCGCGACCAGGGCTTCGGCATGTTCATCCATTGGAGCGTCGATTCCCAACTCGGCTCGGTCATCTCCCACTCCATGGTCGGCGCCGATAAGGATTACCTCGACCGCTTCGTCCACGACCTCCCGCGGACCTTCAACCCGCGCAAGTTCAACCCCACTGACTGGGCCGTCCTCGCCAAACTCGCCGGCATGAAGTACGTCGTCTTCACCGCCAAACACCACTCCGGCTTCTGCATGTACGACACCCGCACTACGCCCTTCCAGATCATGTCCACGCCCTTCAAACACGACATCACACGCGAGGTCCTCGACGCCTTCCGCGCCCAGGGCGTCGCGCCGGGCCTCTATTTCTCCCCCGATGACTTCCTTTGGCTCCACGAACATGGCAAGCCCCTCCAGCGTCTCGTCCCCGAAGTTCAACCCTCCGCCAACCCGGGGCTGCTCGAATACGACTCCCGCCAGGTCCGGGAACTGATGACCAACTATGGCCCCATTGACGTCATCTTCTTTGACGGTGAAGCCGACGTCCTGCGCGAAGTTGCCTGGAAAGCGCAGCCCAATGTCGTCGTCACCCGCGGCGCCATCCATACCCCTGAGCAGTACATCCCCGGCGTCCCGCTCGACGAGCCATGGGAAGCCTGCATGACCATGGGTACCCAGTGGCAGTACAAGCCCACCAACGATGTGTACAAATCCGGCGGCCAGGTCATCTCGATGCTCATCGAAACCCGCGCCAAGGGCGGCAATCTCCTGCTCAACGTCGGACCCAAACCCGATGGCGAACTCCCCATCGAGCAGGAGGAGCGCCTGCGCGAGGTCGCCCTCTGGATGTTCGTCAACGGCGAATCCATCTATGGCGTGCGGCCGTGGGTGGTGACCAACGAAGGGCCGTATTGGTTCACCAAACGTAAGGGCGAGGACACGGTCTATCTCTTCGTGAAAGAGAACGAACGCTGGAAGTACGGCGAGTGGAAAGACATCGTTTTGAAGTCGGTCCGCACGACGCCGGAGTCGAAGATCACCGTCCTCGGCCAGAGCGATCAGGTGCTCGAATACCAGCCCAAAGTCATTCCGCAAACGACGTGGAAACAGTCCGCCGGAGCATTGACGATCCGCGCCATGCGCGCCGTGCGGCTCTATAACGACCGCAAGTGGCCCAACCCTGTCGTTCTGAAGATCACCCACGCCCAGCCGGCGCTCACCCCGCCCAAAGTCGAGACCGCCTCCGCCCAATGGACTGCCGCCACCCGCTCTGCGACCTTCGCCGGAAGCCTCGTCTCCCTCGGCGGCGCCCTGGCAGTCGAAGTCGGCTTCGAATACCGGTCCATCAAAGGCAAGGACGTCTTCGAGCGCGACATGCCCTGGACATCAACGCCCCTGAAACGCCTCACCGCCCCCGGCCCGTTTACTCTCGCCGTCCCGGCCCTGAAAGCCAGCGATGAATACGAATTCCGAGCTGTCGTGAAGCACCCCTTATTGACCCTCTTCGGCGAGGAGAAGCGCCTGGCAACAAGGTAAACCGCACACGCGCGTGAAGCTCAGGTGATCCCGCCTGCCGAGCCGACAGGGCGCGCGGCCGAAACCTGTGTCGGGCTTTCCTGGACACAGTGCGGGAGTTTGCTCAGGAACGAGGCGCCTGATCTGGAATTCTTCCGCCGCAACGCCTGACAGGATCAGGACATCTTCGCCGCGTCGTTGCGCTCAGAACAGGCAAACGGAGCGTGGCCGCATCGCCCCAAAAGTGGAAGCCGCTACAAGGTGACGGGCGAACCCGCGTGCTCGTACTCAGGCTCGTACTGTGGCATGGCCGGTTGGCTGCTCACATTCGCGGTCCGCAGTTTGTTACTGGACAGATCATGTGTGGTCCATGTCCACGCTCTGAAGCGCGGCTCTTTGTGTCCCGCCTTGCCGGTGAACGTAACATTCCGCTTGCCCGGCTTCACCTCGCAGATATACCAGCACCACTGGCTCTCAAACTGCGCCATGTCCTTCCATGCGTTATTCGGCCTTGCAACAAAGAACCCGGTATGGTTGCTTGAGTTGGAGCTCTCCAACTGGACCGTGGCCCCATTGATAGTCGCTTGGCATTCGGAGGGACAGAAGCGCCTGCCCGGAAACTCGACCAGCAGCAGAAGCTTGCTTCTGTGCACTTCGGCCGGCACGTTGACCTCGAAAGTGAACTCGAAGGCGCACGTCGGAACGGTCTCAGGTTTTGCCTGTTCGAGCGCTTCGGCTCGTAGCGTCTGCTCGGCGGCCGAGCCCGGCTCCACGGGATAGTGAAACGGGAAGTAGGGACGGGCGGCCGGCCGGTGAGTCAGCCATTCCGCTTCGGGCATCGGTCGAATCGACTTGGACAGGACAGCGACGCTTGCCGCCGGGCGCGGGGCGGATTTCACGGCCATCGTCTCTTCCCCGCCGCCCGGCTTCAGGATGCGCACATGGCCGACGCCGGCATCGGGCACCACGGCAGTCGCCTGGGGCTCATGGTACCAGCGCGCTCCGATTGCAACCGCTTCCTTGAGGCTGGCGCGAGGAACAACCTCCAGGAACAGCAGTTCCCACGGGGCGAGCTGAAGCGAAACGGAAGATGTATTCGAAATCCCGGTCGCGATTCCCCTGCGGTACGGATACTGCGAGTAGCAGACAGCGTCCCTCAACTCCGGTGGCGCTCCCGTCCTTCTCAGATCGACCGAAAATGCCTGCGTTGCGTTGGAGGGGTTCCGTACCACCAGGACACCGCGGGTTCCAAGCCAGTGCGCATAGATGTACGGTTCGCCCTTCTCCACATTCGAAGTGACCACCTCCGTCTGTCGAAGAAGATCCTGGTTCTTCCTGGCCCAGTTGAGCAGCCCCGCGTAGATGCGCCAGTCCTCTTCAGACAGCATCTTGGGGTTGATGTAAGTGGCCAGGAAGAAGCGGCCCCTCCCCACGGCCATGGCCGCGTGATTCGGAAACCCGCCTTTGGAGTCCACATGAATGATGTCGAAATACTGAACCGCGTTCTGCGGCACCCACACCTCGTTGAGAGAGGCGAAAATCAGGTACTCACGTGCGTTCGTGTGCGATTCCCGGTATTCGGGAGCGGGTCCGATACCGAGCGGACAATCGCTCGTGTTGCCCCAGAGCGAGTCGGAGTACTTGAGCATCCATGGGCTGATGTAGTTTATGTGCGAGTTCAGGAAGGTGGGCTCCGTCACCAGTTCCGGATTGGCTTCCTTCGACACGCGCAACAGTTCGAGCGCGTACTCCGCCAGCGGTTCCGCCGAATCATCGCCCGGCAGCAGGTCATGGTGCGGCTTCTCCTCGCGCGCGATCAGACCGTCGTACTTGATCTGAGCAACCCCGTTTTCGCGAATCAGCTTCGACAGGGCCGCCTTGGTCTCGGACCTGTACTTCGGATCAGCCAGCGATACTGCCGCGCGAGTCTGTCCGGCTCCCAGTTGCGGCTGCATCAGCACGGCGTACCCGTTCTTCTCCGCCCACTCGTAGTCACAGACGGGAGGATACATCTCGCTCGGCGACATCCACAGGCCCAACTTCGCGCCGGCCGGTTCGATGATCCGGCGGTGGTTGTCGAAACGATCTGGAAGGACGGTCCGGTCGATCTCCCAGATCGATCGCGGATGGCTCCACCCCATGTCCATCGTGACAAAGTCAAAGAACGTGCCGTGACGGTCATACAACTTCGCCTTGAGTTCCTCGAGCAGCATGCGGCTGTCCCGTTCGGTGATCACCTTCGGCAAAGTCCACCACGCGTTGTAGCAGGCGACAAACCTTGACGGCGCCAGCCTCACGTCGTCGATGTACTTCAGGAAAGTCCTCCTGGCCGCGTTCGCCGCTGTCGTTCCCACCACCGTTGATCTGAGTGTCACCCAGTTCGACGCGATCCGAATGCCGCCTGGACGGCTGCGAAGCAGGAACCCGTCATCGCTGTACTCATTGAGGGCCGAGATGAATTCGACGCCGGCCCACCACGTATCGCAATAAATCGGATGGCTACCGCACTTCATTGGATCGGCGGTCATCGATCGCCAGTTACGGCGAACGCCTCGCCAGTCTTCGAGTTCGACGGCCATTAACCGCTTCGTCGTACCATCGGTCCGCCGCAACTGCATTCGCTTCCGCGCGTACGCCTTGCCCGGGCCCAGTTCGCACCGAATCCTGACCTGCACGCCCTCGGCCGGCGAATCGAAGAGCAGTTCGAAGCCCGTCGAGGCTTGGCTCGCCACGATCGCGCGGAAGTCGGAGGAGGCGGTCTTCCGGCCTTCTTCGAATTCGAGCGAGAACAACTGCAAGGGTAGATCGATCCGCTCACCCGTCCGCCGGTTTTCGATTTGGCGGCGAGCAATCCTTCCGCGATCGACGGCCAACACGATCCGCAACTCATCGTTGCGGATCTGGACCGCGTTCGCCTGTTCGTCTTGGGCGATGGCGGGTATCGTGCAGAACAAGCTGCCCAATTCGCGTCTATTGAAGTTCATGAGACCCCCAGGCCGTTCTGATCACGTGGCAATCCGGAATCCCGACATGTATCGGCACCAGTGGTGTTCCTCACGGTTGAGCGACCGTCAGCGCGCCGCCGATTGTTTCCAGAACGCACTGCTAACTGAATTCGATCCCTGCCAGCCAGGCCCTTCCACCGGTCCAGTATACTCGCTTGAAACCGAGCGGCCAACGCGTGTTGCGGGCGCGACCACACCACCTTTCACGCCGCATCGCCAGCGGGCGCTGCCGCCTGCTCGCCGCTGGCTGAAACGAACAGTTCCGGGTCCAAGCCCGTATCGCCGCCGGAGCGGGCTCGCTCTTTGCGGGTGGTCGCCTCGATCGCGAAAATCACATGTCCAGATCTAGTACTTCCAACCCGCCGGGTACGTTTGCTGAATGGTACCGCCCGCCGATTAGTTTGCACTGACGTACCTCACTTCCAAACAGCTCCGGCTTCCATCCTGAACGTGAGGGACAGAGTCCAACTGCTCTCAGATCCTTAGGAGGAATGAAGTGAAGGTCCTTAGCCTTTTGCTCTTTGCGCTCATGGTCGCTCCCATCGCCGGGGCGATGCCGATTGCGGGGCTTTACAGCACAGGCATGAATGTCTCCGGGGGTGTCGACCAAAGCTGGTCGCTGGCCGGTGGCACAGCTTATGTGACCCAGGGTGGCCAGTTCCCCCTCTCCGGAGAATGGGCCGCCAATGATGCCAGTTCGACGTGGATTTCGCCGCAAACGAGCTATGTCGGCGCTGGCGGATCCCTGTTGAGCGATGCGCTCAACACCACCTACGTGTACACTCTCTCCTTCGACCTGACGGGATACGACTCCGATACGGCGTGGTTTACGTATCAGCTCGCAGGCGACAATACCGTTCAGGGCGTCACTCTGAACGGGAACTCGATCCCGGGCGGTGCGGGGGGCGCCTGGTCGGGCAGCGCGCTCAGTTCCATCTTCACCGCTGACTCGGGTTTCCTGCCGGGTGTCAACACACTCTCCGTGTCGGTGTTGAATACCGACGCCCCATACGGCAATCCGTCCGGTTTCCGGCTCAACTTCGTTGATTCAAACGTGGACATGGGGCAGGTCCCTGAGCCGGCTACATTCGCTCTGGTCGGCCTGGCGTTATTGGCTCTGCCTCTCATCCGACGCTCTTCGCACTAGAGCATTTTCTGCGATACTGTAGATGGCTCCGGCGATTCTTTCGCAGGGAAGATGGCAACCGCAT
>CAZSBK010000056.1:0-34222 GCA_964604945.1 uncultured Candidatus Solibacter sp. | reverse complement strand
TCCAGACCGGCAACGACCCGATCGACACCTATCAGCCCTACGTCATCAGTCCCCATCTCATCGGCCACAACCTCACCACTTCGTCCTTCTATGCCCTTGTCAGCAACAGCGGCAAGGCGCTTTTCGTCGACTACGGCTCCGCTTCAGGCACACACTTCAGCAACTTCGAGCGCGCCACCGCCGTCGATCAGCGCATCCGCTTCGTCGAGCACTCCATCGACCGGCTCCGCCGCGAGTACGGTCTGAAATCCATCGACGTCGCGATTCCTTCCCACATGCACGACGACCACGTGAACGGGTTCCCGCACCTTCAGAAGCGCTATGGGACGCGGATGTGGTGCTACGAGAACATGGTCGGCATCTTCGAGAATCCGCGCGGCCACAACCTCGGCTGCATCCTCGGCGAACCCTTCAGGGTGGATCGCTCGTTCCGGCACGGCGAGCGGTTCAAGTGGGAGGAATTCGACTTCGAAATCACCCATTCACCGGGCCACACCGAATACCAGATGGCCCTCCACGTCAATGTGGACGGCAAGCGCATCGCCTTCACCGGCGATGCCTTCTTCCAGGCCAACCGGGCCGACGGCGCATTGCGGCATAACCTCATCTTCCGCAACCACGTCGAGAATGATTCGCATCTGAAGTCCATTCGCGATCTCATCCGCCACGAGCCGGAGGTCATCTGCCCCGGCCACGGCAAGGCCTACCCTGTGGACCAATCCATGATGCTGGCTACCGAGAAACGTTTCCGCCAGCAGCAGCAGCTCTTCTTCGACATCCTGCCTGAAGGCGAAAGCAACTTCGGCATGGACCCGAGTTGGGTGAGCATCTATCCGTATCAGGCACTTCTCGCGCCCGGCCGCCGCCAACCCCTGCAAGTCAGGGCACGCAACTACAAGGCTTCGCCGATGAAACTCGAAGTTGCCCTCGTCGCGCCTCCGGAATGGCGTCTGGAGCCCAATGTCGTAAAGCTCGAAATCGCACCCGGTGCGTCGGGGAAAGCCAATATCAATGTGACCGTGCCACGGAACTGGACCGCGCCGGGGCCGCGCTTTGCAATCGCCGCGGATGTGGTCCGCGACGGCAAATACATTGGCCAGGTCACGGAGGCTGTCGTCGAGTTGGCCGGCGCCTAGCGTCGGCCAGCCTTTAGGGCCACCTTCCTATAACTGGCTTCCATCCGCCCGATGATATCCTTGCAGCAGGGACGGAACCGTCGGCCCATCTCTCTGTTGTAACGCCCGTCTACAGGGGCCTCCAATCGTCGTCACGCCGAGCCTGTGCTGTCCAGAATCTCATCATGAAGATCACTCTCAGCGACATCCCCGATCTACCGCCATCCGGACCCCGAATTGAGCGTGGTCAACCTTCCAGAGCCAACGAGAGGCAATTCTCCGGGACAGAAGTCCGGCCATGAGTGTGAACGATGGCGCTCAGCCGGTGAAACCGGATCACGCCACCACGCTCGGCACGGGCAAAGTGGGCAGGCTCCTCCTCGAGTATTCCTTCCCGGCCATCATTGGTAACTCCGCGGCGTCTCTGTACAACGTCATCGACCGCATATTCATCGGCCATGGTGTCGGGCCTATGGCCATCTCCGGACTCGCCCTGACCTTCCCCATGATGAACCTGGCGGCCGCGTTCGGAGCCTTAGTGGGAGCCGGCGCGGCGGCCCTGGTCTCCATCCGGCTGGGACAGCGCAACAGACAGGAGGCGAACGTCATTCTGGGCAACACGGTCTTCCTGAATCTGGTGCTCAGTACTGCCTTCTCCGTGGTGTGCCTGGTCTTCCTGGATAATGCCCTCTTCGCCATGGGCGCCAGCAGCCAGACTCTTCCGTATGCCAGGCAGTTCATGCAGATCATCCTGGCGGGGAACGTCTTCACGCATCTCTACCTCGGCCTGAACAATGTCATGCGGGCCTCGGGCTATCCCCGCAAGGCCATGTTCACCACGTTGCTTACCGTGGGGGTCAACGTGGTGCTAGCCCCCCTGTTCATCTTTGTCTTCGGCTGGGGAATCCGTGGGGCGGCTTTCGCTACGGTCTGCGCCCAGGTCGTTGGCACCGTCCGCTCAGTCCTGCACTTCGCGCAGAAGGATAGCATCGTCCATTTCTACCCCGGATGCCTCAAGCCAAATCTGAGGATCATCAAGGACATATTCTCCATCGGCATGTCCAATTTCGTCATGCTCTTCTGCGCCAGCTTCGTCTCAGTCGCCTACAACCTCCGGCTCGCACGGTTCGGCGGCGATTACGCCATCGGCGCTTTCGGCATCGTCAATTCAATCGCCAGTCTTGTCATCATGATCGCCGCCGGTTTGAACTTGGGCATGCAGCCGATCGCCGGCTACAACTTCGGGGCCCGAAAGTTCGACCGCGTGGAGCGCGTCTTCCGTCTTGCCGTCATCTGCTCAACGTTGGTCACCACTCTCGGCTTTATCCTCGCGGAAGTCTTTCCCAGCGCCGTGGCCAAAGCCTTCACCACTGACGGCGAACTCATCGATCAGTCCGTAGTCGGGATGCGATTGCTCATGGCCATGTTTCCCCTCATCGGTTTTCAGATGATCACCTCCAGCTTCTTCCAGTCAATCGGCAAGGCAAAGATCTCACTCCTGCTCTCGCTTTCCCGTCAGGTCCTGCTTCTGATCCCGTGTCTGATCATCCTGCCGCCGTACTTCGGGTTGCGGGGTGTGTGGCTCGCCGGACCCGTATCCGACTTGATGGCTGCCTTGGTGGCGCTCTTGATCCTGAAAACGCAGTTCCGCCGGCGACTGACGGCACACGCCGTCTGACCGCCAGCAAGTTTCAAACCGAGCCGCGGCTGGAAGGAGCGGTGCACAAGGCCCGATCCCCTGGATCTCGCGACAATTTGACACATTTCGCGGCCAATCGCTGCTAGCATCGACAAGATGCGAGACCTTTTGAACCACACGGCCGGGGTGGCTGCGCGTTACCTGGAGGCCCTGGACCATCGTGGCGTGGCGCCGGCTCCGGAGGCCCTGGCGGAACTCGCCGCACTGAACCAGCCTCTCCCTGAACACCCGCAGGACCCCGCCGCCGTCCTCGATACCCTCGACCGCATCGGTTCCCCCGCCACTATGGCCATGGCCGGGCGGCGATTCTTCGGTTTCGTCATCGGCGGTTCGCTGCCGGCGGCCCTGGCGGCCAACTGGCTGGCAGGGGCATGGGATCAGTGCCCGGGCCTCTACGTCGCTTCGCCCATTGGGACCGTGCTGGAGGAGGTCTCCCTGGGCTGGCTGCTGGACGTGCTGAAGCTGCCCGCTGGGTCGGGCGGAGCCTTCGTCACCGGCGCCACCATGGCCAACTTCACGGCTCTCGCAGCCGCCCGGCACGCCGTCCTGCAGCGCGCTGGATGGGACGTTGAGGCCAACGGGCTCTTCGGCGCGCCGCCTGTGACGGTCGTGGTGGGAGAAGAGGCCCATCCATCGCTCATCAAATCTCTGGGGTTGCTCGGCCTGGGACGCTCCCGCGTGGTTCAAGTCCCGGTGGACGCCCAGGGACGGATGCGCCCCGGCGGGATGCCGCCACTCGACGGACCTTCCATCGTGTGCCTGCAAGCCGGCAACGTCAATACGGGCGCGTTCGATCCCGCGCCTGAAATCTGCGCCCACGCCCGCGCCTCCGGGGCCTGGGTGCACGTCGACGGCGCCTTCGGCCTGTGGGCAGCGGCGAGTCCCCGGTATGTGCACCTCGTCGAAGGCGTGGCCGGTGCCGACTCCTGGGCTACCGACGCCCACAAATGGCTCAACGTCCCCTACGACAGTGGCCTGGCCTTCGTCCGCGACCCCGTCGCCCTGACGCGGGCCATGTCCGTCACCGCGGCCTACCTGCCCCAGGGCGACCATCGCGAGCCTTCGCAGTTCACCCCCGAGCTCTCCCGGCGGGCGCGCGGCGTCGAGATCTGGGCTGCATTGAAGTCCCTGGGCCGGACAGGCCTCGGCGATCTGATCGAGCGGACGTGCCGTCTCGCCGGCCGTTTCGCCGTGGAATTGCGGCGGGGCGGCTGTGAGATCTTGAACGAGGTCGTGCTCAACCAGGTCCTTGTCTCATTCGGCGACCCCGCCCACACGCGGCAGGTGATCCAGCGGGTCCAGCAGGACGGTACCTGCTGGTGCGGTCCCACCGAATGGCAAGGCCGCACGGCGATGCGCATCAGCGTGTCCTCGTGGGCAACCCGGGATGAAGACGTGGACCGCAGCGTCGCAGCGATCCTGCGGGCCGCGGCCGGGTAGTCCCGCAACACGAGGATTGTCCAGCTTGGAGTGCGATCAACCTGCAAACGGGAACACCGGGCTTCATTGATTGCGGAAGCAGATGCGCAACCTGAAGGCGTCCATTGACGCCGGCCGCCTGATTCGAGATCGTTGGTCCCGGCCTTTGCGGTTTGACGTGCTGGGAGAGAACCGCCTCACGTTCCAATCCCGGTTTCCCCGTCAGTTTTGGGTCACCTTCCGGGCTGGCAACCGGTTCGAGCGAGGGACGATGGACAGCGGCCAGCGTTGGGTCTAATCTGTCGGAGGAGCGGCGGGTGCGAGGGAGGAGGCTGTCGTGTCTCTGCGGAGTTTGCTGGACCCGGGCGACTGGCTGTCGATGAGGCCCCAATTGGACCCGGAGGCGACGCCGGTTGAGTATCACTACCGGCCGGACCCGCTGGAGGTGAAGGCCCGGCTAATCGTGGGGCTGGGTGTGGCGGTGGTGGCGGCGACCGTGGTGTTCTTCCTCAGGGATGAACTCTTCGGCATGGTGGTGGCCGGCGGATTCGGCTTGTTGGGGTTACTGGTTGCGGTCTATGGGGTACTGCAAAGCCGTTTTTCGATGTCCGTGGTGATCTCCGGGCTGGAAGTGGCGGTCGAGAGGCAGTCGCTGTGGGGGGCATCGAAGTGGCGGGAGAGCGTGCATCGGTACCAGGGCGTACTGCTCAAAGAGGAGGCGATTGAGGAGCAGGGGTCAGGCAAGATCCGTCATGTGAAACGGTACGGAATTGTGGAGTTGGTGCATGAATCCCCCGAGAAGAACGTGCTGCTGTACGTGAGGGAGGGCGGCGAGGCGCCGGCCGAGATCCAGGAAGCGTTCGCGCGCCGATTCCACTTGCCGGAACTGGAACGGGGCATAGATGGAAAGGTGGCGCGGGAGGAAAGGAAACTGGCGGTGGATCCTGGTCCGGTGCCGGCGGGGGTGAAGGTGGAGGAGGCGGACGGGGTAATGTGCCTGTCGATCGAACCGGGGAACGTGGGACGGGTGGTTCCGTGGCTGTTGTGGCCGTTGCTTCCAGTCGGGGCGGGGTTGCTGGTGTATCAACTCGAGCCGGGTATGGCGCTGATCGCGGCGGGGATGGCTGGCGCCTTTGCGCTGCTGCAGATCGGAATGGGGGAGGTGATGGCGCGGCGGAGTCGCGGTAAACTCCTGGGCCTCTGCATCGGGGGGCGGGCCGTGTGGCTGGGGCAGGTCGGGGAGACGCCGCGGACGAAGATCCTCTTCGACGAGCTCAAGCTGGTCAGAGCGGATAGAGTGAAGGGACAGTCGGGTGGGTCGATGCGCCTGGTGGTTGAGGGGGGCGGGAAGCGGATCGAGCTGTCAGGAGGGCAGTTCGACCGGAAGAAGGTGGAGTGGATCCGGGACAAGGTGCTGTATTTGGCAGGCCGGCTCTATTAGACTGCCTCGAAGCAGTCGCGAACTCCACCAGGACTCCTTGGGTGCGGCGGAACGGGGCGCAACCGCGACTGAACCCGCCAGGCGGGCAACGCATGGAATCCGCCGCCTGCCACCTCAACAATGGATGGAGGCCTCTCCCCACCGAGTTGCTCCGCCGGCCTCGAACGCTGTTGCGTTGCGGACCCGAACCCAAGGTCGCCGCCATCGTCAACTGGTATGGCATCACCGATGTCGCCGACCTCCTCGACGGCCCCAACATGAAGAGCTACGCCGTCACCTGGCTCGGCTCGCAGACCGACCGAGTGCTCATCGCCAAGCGTGTTTCGCCGATGACCTACGTCCGCTCCGGCCTGCCCGCCATTCTGACCATCCACGGCGACGCCGACCCGACCGTCCCCTACCAGCACGGCGTCCAGTTGACCAATGCCCTCAAAGCGGCCGGGGTAAAGACCGAACTCGTCACCGTCCCCGGAGGCAAACACGGCGGCTTCACCCTTGCAGAGAACCTGAAGAACTTCCAATCCATCAAATCGTTCCTCGGCGGCCTCGGCCTCACGTCCCCGCCGCTCAAAACGAACTGATCGGCTATCCCTTAGGATCACAACCGCATCGGGCAGCCGCTCCGCTCCTCCCCTCCCCTGTGGAGGAGGGCTTCTGCCCTGCAGCCGGTTTTCGACCCGGCTCGCATCTCGTAGCGCGGACCTCCAGGTCCGCCGCCCCGGCATTCGTGCCGCTGTGTCCCGGGGGTCCCCTGACCCGCGCGCGACCCCCCGGCCGCGCCTCAGCAAGGGCTGTCACGAGCCCCATTCGCGTCCAAATCATTCCTATCCTGGACAGGAATCCTTAATGCCCAAACCACGAGTTGAATCCGCTGCAAGTGGTGTCAAAAAGTCCATGCGGCGCTTCCTACTCTTTTTGCTGGTCAGCCTCGTCCCGCAATCTCTCTGCGCCCAGGCCCTGGTAACCAGCCTTCGCAAGCAGTCCATTGGACTCCTGGAATCCACTAATCTGAGCGACAAGGCCTGGGGTGCCCATCTCATTGCCAGCCTGCATCTCACCGACCTCCAAGACAGGCTCGTCGCCGAATTACGCGCCTGGCAGAAGCACCGTGGCGTTCCCATCGACGGCCCCGAATATGCCTATCTTCAGAAGCTCTTCGATGCCCTGATCCAGATGGACGCCACTGTCCCGACTGATCTCATCCTGCCTTTCCGCGCCGAGCACCGCGCCGAGGTCATGATCCTCCTCGCACGCAACCGGGGCATCGAGTCGGTCTTGCTCGATCTACTCGGAGAGGACGTCAGTGATACAGAGTGGCTTGCGGTTGCTAATACCCTTCTGGAGAGACGATCTTCGAAACTCTTCGAGAAGCTGTTGGTGGGGTTGCCGGTGACCCACCTATTCGAGGTCGCTGCCCACAACAGGCCGCTCAGACCCGTGGGTTGGGGGGATGGCGATGGGTTGCCTTCTGGCCCGCCCCTGCCGCGGCGTTTTCCAAGCAGTTTCCCACCAACCGGACTATACAAGCTCACTCGCTTCCCTGAGACTCGGGCATCTTTGTTCGCGCCCGGTCCCGGCGACGTCTTCTTCGACCGCGCCGTCCTGCCCTCCGGCGGGCTCATTTATTGGTATGTTGATTTTCGAGACACGGTCAGGACGCCTCGGACGGAGTTCCATCTCGAACTGTTGTCCGCTCTCTCAGGTAAGCCCCTGAGTTCGGTGAAGGAGTTGTTTAAGCCAACTACCCGGATCCGATGGCGTACCGCTGCTCAACTGAACAAAGGGGTTGCAAGAAAACTCGACGGGCAATCTGCCGGCATCCGCAGCTTCATCGCTGGTGCAAAGCTCCGCCGCGAAACCGACATGACGTCCGTTCGACTGGAGATCAAGCCCGAATTGCACGACTATCGGGAGCAAAAGCCCGACCGGCTCGTCGTGCCTCGGCCCCGGATCATCGAATTGGATCTGAAGTAGCCATTACGGGCACCCGTCCCCCCTGAGTCCCTTGACCCGGCCCTGCCGTAAGAGTCCGCGAACGAAGTGACCCGGGCGCCTTTCGACTGAACCGCGCATCCCCGAGTCCGCAAACGCAGAGAGTCGCGATTGCCCCGTTGGGGCCACCAAAGTGCATGAAAAACACGGCACTTACGGCGCCGTCAACGAGCCGCCTGTGTCAGCGGGCGAGACTCACTTCCGGCTAGTAGGGCGGACCCCCTGGTCCGCGGCCGGCCCCCTGGCCGGCAAGACTGAGGTAGGGTGGTCCCCCTCGTCCGCGCGGCCCCCGGCGGCGCTTCGGGACGTGTTTTTCGACTGAGCGGATGCGCGCTGGTATCCTGCCTCCAAACGTAAGACACTAGACACGAGTGACTCTCAGTGCCTGAAGTGGAAGGAGTACCCAGATGACCAGACGTGATGCGATCAAGACCGCAGCCGGC
Organism: uncultured Candidatus Solibacter sp.; assembly: GCA_964604945.1. Classification (GTDB taxonomy): domain Bacteria; phylum Acidobacteriota; class Terriglobia; order Bryobacterales; family Bryobacteraceae; genus PNKE01. The sequence continues at coordinate 26,113 of CAZSBK010000056.1, read as the reverse complement.
GCGGCATCCATGATCCCCGCCGCCCTCGCCGCCGACGCCTATAAACCCTCACCCGCCAACCTGAAGGCCCGCGAGTGGTTCCAGGAAGCCCGCTTCGGCCTGTTCATCCACTGGGGCGTCTACTCGGTCCTCGGCAAGGGCGAGTGGGTCATGAACAACGACAAGATGACCATCGACCAGTATTCGAAGCTCCCGCCCCAGTTCAACCCCGTCAAGTACGATCCCGCCGCCTGGGTCGCTCTCGCCAAGGCCGCCGGCCAGCGCTACATCACCATCACGTCCAAGCACCATGACGGCTTCGCCATGTGGGGCACTAACCAGAAGCAGTGGAACATCGTCGAGTCCACGCCCTATGCCAAGGACGTATTGAAACCCCTCGCCGAGGAGTGCCGCAAACAGGACATCCGCCTGTTCTTCTACCACTCCCACCTCGATTGGACCAACGCCGATTACTTCCCGCGCGGCCGCACCGGCCTCGCCTCCGGCCGTCCCGAGTCAGGCGACTTCAACCGTTACCTCGACTTCATGGACGCCCAGTTGAAGGAACTGCTCACCCAATACGGCGACGTCGCCGGCATCTGGTTCGATGGCATCTGGGACAAGAAGGGCGCCGAGTGGCGACTCCGCCAGACCTACGACATGATCCACTCCCTCCAGCCCCACGCCCTGGTCGGCAACAACCATCACCTCGCCCCCTTCGACGGCGAGGACTTCCAGATGTTCGAGAAGGATCTCCCCGGCGGCAACACCACCGGCTTCAGCGGGGAATCCAAGATCGGCCACCTGCCGCTAGAAACCTGCGAGACCATCAATGTCGCCTGGGGCTACAACTCCACCGACAAGCGCTTCAAGTCGACAAAGAATCTCATCCAGTACCTGGTCAAGGCCGCCGGCATGGACTCCAACTTCCTGCTCAACATCGGGCCGAAGCCGGACGGGACGATTCAGGACGAGTTCGTCACCCGCCTCAGCGAAATCGGCACCTGGCTCAAGGTAAACGGCGCCAGCATCTACGGCACCCATGGCGGACCCATCACCCCCCGACCCTGGGGCGTCACCACACAGGCCAAAGGTAAAGTATACGTCCACGTACTAGATTGGCCCGATGCCGCCCTTGCCATCCCCCGCATGCCTGTCCCGGTGAAGAAAGCTTCACTTTTGGCCAGCGGCAAGCCCGTCGCCATCCGCGACATCGACCAGGGTCACCTGCTTTCAATCCCTGCCGACGACCGTGACCCCAACGACACGGTCGTCGTCCTGGAGAGCTAAGACATTTATTATCAATATGATCGCGACTAAGCGAGTTCGTTTGGTCGCGATTTTCCGGGTCCCGCCAGGCGCCCCGTTCGTTCCAGCCACGCGTGGAACATCTCGGCGAACCCAGCCGCCTGCGGACCTTCGAGTTCGGCCAGGGTCAGCGCCATCTTGCGCTTCCAGTTCGGATACTGCCAGGTCGTCCCAGGCAGATTTTGCTGCTCGGTCTCCTTCGTCAGATCTTCCTGGTTGAGCAGGAGCAGTTTCGACGGGGTCGAGGCCAGGTAGCCGATGATGGCGTTGTGCAGTTCGCCGGTCAACTCCGTCCAGTTGGCGGCTTCGCGCGGGAAATCAGTTGGCAGGAAGCCGTGGGCGATGAGCGCGTCGAGCAAGGCCGCCTTGTCGCGATGCCGCTGGGCGGTTTGCCCTTCGTACCAGGTCTCGTCCGGCAGCAGCCCAGCCTTGCGCCTCACCTCCAGATCGCGCAGCCCCCAATAACCGGCCAGTGTCGGCAGGTCGTGCGTCGTGGACGACACCAGGGCTTGCACATCATACTCGTTCGGCGCTTTCGGCCGACCTTCCTGGCCGCGCTCGAAATAGAACAGCCGGTAAGCCAGGATGCCGTGGTCATGCAGGGCCGTACGAATCCAGTCCGGGCACGTGCCCAGATCCTCGCCCACCACCAGGAACCGCCCGCGGTGCGATTCCAGGCACAGCACGCGGATCAGGTCCCGCCAGTGATCGTGCAGATAGGACCCCGCCTTGGCCGGCATCCCGTCGGGAATCCAGAACAGCCGGAAGAAGCGCATCACATGGTCGATGCGCAGCGCTCCGCCTGGACGGGCGTTGCGGCGGATCGATTCAGCGAACAGCCGGTAGCAGTCGGCGCGGTGCGCGTCCGGCAGTGCCGGCGGAAAGGCCCAGTCCTGGCCTTCGGGCGCGAAATCGTCCGGCGGCGACCCGACGCGCGCCCCTTCGGCGTAGAATCGCCGGTAGCCCCACAGGTCGGCGCCGCAGCGGTCCGTGGCCAGCGCCAGGTCGTGATAGAGGCCGATCGGCATGCCGGCATCCTGGGCTGTCCGCTGCACGCTCGCCAGTTGGCGATCAATGTGCCATTGCAGCCATTGATGAAAGAGAATCCGGCGCGGGTGCGTACGGACGAACTCGGCCACCGCTTCGGACTCCGGGTCCTGGTATTGCCCCGGCCAGTCGGGCCAGATCCAGAGTTCGGGATTCAGCTTATGCAGGTGTTCGTCCAGCGCCCGGTAGGTCGCATAGCGCGTGAGCAGGTCGCCCTCGGCGCCCCGCCAGCGGACAAACTCGCGGGCATGGGCCGTGTTCAGGTTCATCTCGCGCAGGAACTCGCGGAAGAGCACTCGGAAGACGAGCCGTTTCAGCCGGACGACGCTCTCATAATCGACCAGTTCGGCGGCCCGCAGATCGGCCACGCGTTTTTGAAACCGCTCGGACTCGACAAAGCGGCGCGCCCACCGGCTTTGAGCGAACTCCTCCATCCGCTCCGGATCCAGATAGAGATCATTCCGGTAGAACACAGTCAACGGCAGGTACGGCGAGACGTTGTACGGTTCGCGATTGTGCAGCGCGTGTAATGGGTTCAAGCCGATCATCGAGACGCCCAGCCGCGCAGCCGCCCATTGGACCAGTTCTTCGAGGTCGGTGAAATCGCCCGCACCCCAATTTCGCTCGGACCGGATCCCCCACAGGCAAAGAGACAACCCGGCCAGCTTGCCGCTTCCGTCGAGCTGTTCGGGCACCCATGCGCGGCCGGGCGTGGCGATCACCCGCATGGCCATGCGGACGTCGGCCTTCGCCGGCGCGCTGATGACGGCCTCCAGGTCGTGATAGCCCAATCGCAATGGCGCCGGCAGCGGCAACCGGAAACCCGTCATGCCATTCGGCGCGCTTTCCAGCGCGGCGGCGCGATGATCCCGGCGCACCGCTCCGCCGTCTTCCCAATAAAGCGCCGTCGAAATCAGGCCATCCTCATAGCCGGCGGGTATGCGCAAAGCGACCGAAGGCGCGGCCTCTGAAGCCAGCACCACCGCGACGGGGTCCAGCGGAATTGGCACGGCGGCCGCCCCGGGGTTGGCGGCGTCGATGCCTAGAGCGGCAAGCAGGGCTCTCAGGGCTTCGTCCGACGGCGTGTGTCGCTGGCCCCAGATGTCCCAGTATTCGGTTTGCAGGCCGACTCTCCGGCATAGGTCGTGCAGCATGGAGGGGAAACTTCAATTGTCGCAACTGTCAGGCCGCAGGGGAAGCACCTTCGGGCTTTTACCCAGGCCACGGGGGTTGCCTCTTTCATTCCGGACGGCTTTGGGGCAACAATGAAGCCAATGGTGCGGAATCGCCACACGGTTGATGCTTCCGCCTGCGCCCGAACGCTGGCTCGTCCCCCCGAAGAACTAATGGACGGCCCTCTGCAGCGGCTTGGCGAAGGCATCGGCAAGGTGGTGTATGCGTCGCAGCATTGGGTAGTGAAACGCGAACGCCAGCCAGCCGAGATCATGTCGCTGATCCTCATCTGGAAGGCGCTGCGCTGGATCGGACGCATCCTGCCGGGCAAAGTGGGCCGGGATCTGCTGAACCGGCCGTCCAGGTATCTGCGCGCGATCAAGGTGCTTGTCAACGCGTTGATGTACCCGATCCCCCGCGCTGTGTGGATGGCGACCCACGCCGGCCAGGTCCTGAGAATCTACCGCTCCCGCGACAGCCGCGGCGAACACCTTGCCCGGACCCTGCTCACCGGCACGCCCCTGGTACCCGAGACCGTCTCCTTTCCGCCGACCCGCGTCCGCGTCGGCGGCTGGCCAGGCTGGCTGTTGGTCTCCGAGGCGACAGAGCGCGTCGACTGCACTCTTCTCGATCGCCTGAGCGACCTTGCCCATGCCCGCCGATTCGACGAGATTGAAGTCTGGCTGGACCGGTTCCTCGACCACCGCCAGGCCGGCTGGCAGCGCGGCCTCTTCTCGCTTGACGCCCATTTGAAGAACTTCGGCGTCACCTCGGACCGCGTCGTCCTGCTCGATCCCGGCGGGCTGACCGACAACTGGGACGAGATCGCCGACCGCCTCGGATTCGAGGACGAGATCCTCCGCCCGCACGTCCAGCTCGGACTCGAATTCACCCTGCGCGACCGCCCCGACATCGCCGCCCGCTTCGACCGGAAGTGGAAGGAAACGGTGACTCCCGAGCGCGTCCGCAGCCGTTGGCCATCCACCGGCGCCCCGGAGGCAGCCTGAACGATGCCACAATGAAGGAGCATGGCAGACACTTTCAAAGTCAAATTCCAAACCACCAAGGGCGACTTCGCCCTCGAAATCAACCCCGAATGGGCCCCTCTCGGCGCAGCCCGCTTCAAGGAGCTGGTTGAACAGGGTTTCTATGACAACTCGAAGTTTTTCCGGGTCGTGCCCGGCTTCGTCGTTCAGTTCGGGCTTCCGGCCGACCCGGCTTCCGTGCCCGACGTGACCAATATCAACGACGACCCGGTGATCCAGTCCAATGTGAAGGGCGCGATTACGTTCGCCACCGCCGGCCCCGGCACCCGCACCTCGCAGGTCTTCATCAATCTGACCGACAACAAACGGCTGGACGGCATGGGCTTCTCGCCGTTCGGCAAGGTGGCTGAAGGAATGGAAGTGGTCGAATCTCTCTACGGCGGCTATGGCGACAACGGCCCCGACCAGGGCAAGATTCGCCGGCTCGGCAACGCCTACGTCGAGGGTTCGTTTCCCAAGCTCGACGGCATCGTCAAGGCCAGCATCGAAGCGTAATTACGGTCTCCAGACAAAGGAAGCCCCGGACGCGGCATGCGCCCGGGGCTTCCTTGCATCAAAATGAGTGAGTGGCTTAGAGGCCCTTCTTCGCCATGAGGACACAGAGGTCGACGACGCGGCAGGAATAGCCCCACTCGTTGTCGTACCAGGACACAACCTTCGCCAGATTGCCGCCGATGACCTTGGTCAGGCTGCTGTCGATAATCGACGAGTTCGGGTTCTTCATCATGTCGCTGGAGACCACGGGGTCTTCTGTGTAAGCCAGGATGCCCTTCATCGGGCCCTCGGCGGCGGCCTTCAACGCGGCGTTGATCTCTTCGGCCGTGGCAGGAGTCTTCAATTCGCCGACGAAGTCGACCACCGAAACGTTCGGTGTCGGTACGCGCATGGAATAACCGTCGAGCTTACCTTTCAGGTCCGGCATAACCAGGCCGATCGCCTTGGCGGCACCGGTCGAGGTCGGAATCATGTTGATGGCTGCGGCGCGGGCGCGGCGGAGGTCTTTGTGCGGGAAGTCGAGCACCTTCTGGTCGTTGGTGTAGGAGTGGATGGTCGTCATCGTCCCCTTCACAATGCCCCACTTGTCATGGATCACTTTCACCAGCGGCGCCAGGCAATTCGTGGTGCAGGAGGCGTTGGACACGACGTTGTGGGCCTTCGCGTCGTACTTGTCGCTGTTGACGCCGAGCACAACCGTGAGGTCCTCGTTCTTCGCCGGGGCGGAGATAATGACTTTCTTCACCGTGCCCTTCAGATGGCCTTTCGCCTTTTCCGCCTCGGTGAAATGACCGGTGGACTCGACGACGATCTGGGCACCGAGGCTCGACCAGTCGATGACGGCCGGATCCTTCTCGCAGAAGACCTTCAGGTCCTTGCCATTGACGGTGATCACGCCGTCGCCGGCCTTCACGTCGGCATCCAGCGGGCCGAGGACGGAGTCGTACTTCAGCAAGTGCGCCAGAGTCTTGGTATCCGTCAGGTCGTTCGTGGCGACGATTTCAACTTCGGGGTTGTTCAGCGCTGCACGGAAAACATTGCGGCCGATGCGGCCGAATCCATTGATAGCAACTTTGATAGCCATTACAGAGTATCCTCTCTCAAATTGAACAAAGGGGTCCTTCCTCAGAATATCAGATCGGAGTGCGGACTCTGAATAGTCAGATTCACCGCGCTCACTCCAGCGCCGGTTTGCAGCCGGCGATCCGCACCCGCATCGACCACGGCTCAGGCCACTCCGCGGCCTGTGGGTGGGAGCGCAGCCGCCACACCTGCAATTCGCTGTCGCGGGCCAGCAACCGGGCGGCAAAGATCAATATCGAGTCGTCGGGCGGATACGGGTCGTCCACGATCAGGACACGCGCGCCGTGCGCCAACCGGGGAGCAAGGGGGGCCAGCGCGTCCAGCGCGCAACGCGTCCTTGCCTGCTCGGGCGCTGCCCAGGAAATCGTGAGCGGCCAGGCCTTCGCGTTCATCGATCCGGCGACTGCCGCAACAACCAGCAGAGTGATCGTCGGCGGTATGGGAATTCGCGCCAGCGGCACGGCCAGGAGCAGACACCAGCCCGAATAGGCGATATAGAGCGCATACAGGCTGCGCGGTTCAATCAACATCAGCGGCGCGGCGGCCGAGGCGAACAGCAACACGCCAAACCGGAACTCGGCCGACTTCCACGTCACCGCCAGCACAGCGATCGCGCCCAGTACTGCGTAGACCACCCCTGGCCGCAGCCCATTGTCGAGCAGCAACATCCGCGTGTAGACCACCATCATTCCGGCGATCGACGGCAGGTCGAACTTCAACGCGTAGGCCGGATTGGACTGCATCAGGCCGGATGACGCCATCCGGGGCAGAACTGCTGCCACGCCAACCATCAACGTCAATAGGAACGGCCCCAACAACCGCCTCGACGCGCCTTTCCAAAACATCGCCTCATAGCCCAGCAACATCACGGGCAGCACCACCCCAACCTCTTTCGATCCAGCCGCCAGCAGCGCGCACGAGCCCAGCGCGATCCACCGGCCCCACGAAACGGCCTCGCCTCGCGCCCTCGGCTGGAGGTAAACCAGCATTCCCGCGTGGACGAAGGCAAAGGCCAGCAGGTCGTAGATCGTCGCCGTGCTCAGGTACAGGTCGGACATGAACGCTTGGGCCGAAAACAGGCACGCCGATATCCCGGCCACGGTGACCGACCGGCTGACGGCACGGGCCACAAGGAAATGCAGCCCAAGATTCACCGCCAGCAGGAAGAAGCACAGAACGCGGTATGGGAATACGTCCAAGCCAAACGTATGGAAAAGTCCCTTCAGAACAAGGCTGCCCACCGGCCGGTAAGCCTCTTCCGACGGCGCGACAATATCCCGTGCCAGCCTGGCCACCGGCGTGGTCCAGGCTCCATAAATGTTCATCAAATCGTCGGGAAACCAGCCGGATCGCAGCCCTGGCACCGCCACCAGGAGAAAGCCCGTTGCGGCCAGCGCCGCAGCCAGGAGTTGGAAATGGTAGCGCCGGATTCTGTCCAGATTCAGCCGCGGGTGCAAGGATCCAGCGTATCAGACGCGGCTACGCCGGCTCCCCGGCCGCAGCGCGCTCTTTCAGTCGCCGCCGCATTTCATCCGGAGAGACGTCCTCGATGTGCGTCGCCAGCCACCAGGTGATGCCCGTAGGGTCCTTCACGCCGCCCATCCGGTCGCCATAGATCTGATCCGCTGGCTCCATGATGTCCGTCGCTCCTGCCGACAGCGCCGCCCGGTAAGCCGCATCCACGTCTTCCAGGTAGAGATACAGCGACGAATTCTCGGCCGGCCATTTCGAACTCGCCCCGCCGAGCATGATCATCGAATCGACGATCCGCGCCTCCGCGTGCATGATCTTGCCGTCGTCCTGCCGGATCACCTCTACCACTTCGGCGCCGAAGGCCGCCTTCAGGAAGTCGAGAAGGCGATCCGGGTCGCTCGACATCAGATACGGGGTCACTGTCGCATACCCTTCGGGCACCGGTTTCACTGGCATGGATCTGTTCTCCTCCTGGCCCATTCCGGATGCCGGACACGTCGTGGAGGATTCGGTTTTTACGTTCTCTGATTGCGAAGAGTTAAGGCGACTTCAAGGGCGGCGCAATCGTGCCGCCCAGCCCGGCGTAAGTGTCTTTCACTTTGATGACCTTGCCCTCGGAAAAGCTGACGAAGGTGATCTTGCCCGGCGGCAGGCCGTAGATCCAATCCTCGATCTCGTCGCCGCCATCCTTGATCTCGCGAATCCGGTCGCGCGGCTGACCCAGCGCCATCAGCACCTGGTCCTTGTCCATGCCGACCTCGGCCCGCTTTGCCTTGATGGCTTCCTGGATCTCCGGGGGCAGGGTGTCGAAGTAATTCTCCGTGGCCGTGCGCTTCTCGAAGTCGAACAACGGCGCCATCAGCTTTTTCACTGCGGCGGTTTTCAGCGGGGGTACCCGGGAGGGAAACACCAGCGCCACCGTGGTCCCCGCCGACCGCGATTGTCTGCCCGACAACGGCACGGTCGACCCGCCGCCGCCCATGCCGCCCTCGATCCGCTCGTACCACTTGCCTTTCGTGTTCAGTCCGTTGTTGATCTCGAAGATGATCTTGTCCCGGTCGAAGTCGATCTTGGTGATTCTGACGAGATCGCCAACCCTTGCCACGGGTCCATACTCGCGGCCGATCTCCATCCAATCCGCCTTGTCCCAGGCGCCGTCGGCTTCGAACTTCAAAGCCTTCTTCGATCGCGGCAGGAACACCTTGACGGTCACCGATTCGGCGGTCAGCCCGCGGATCAATTCGATCTTGTCCTCGTCCGACAGGCGAGCCTCGGGATCCGCCTTGCCCTGGGGAAACGCAAGCCGGGCCAGACAACAGAAGATGGCCAGGAGCCGCAGCATCGGCGTCACTCCTCATTCCGATTAGATGAGATCCAGAGGGTAGTCGGTTGCTTCTCGATTCTCGCCCGGAGCAGCCACAGGAACAGCAGGCCGGCCGCCGCGGTGGTCGCCAGGCCACCTTCCGGCCCGTAGTTACCGCCACTGACCAGTTCCGGCGCCCGCCATTTCAGCAGGAAACCGGTCACTTGCATCTCGAAGCCGCTTAACGGCGCTCCCAACAGCGGCAGCGCCAGATTCCAGCCAAAGTGGATGCCGATCGGCAGCCACAGATCACCCGACCGGACATAGGCATAACCGAGAATGATGCCCCAGAGGAACGTGTTCGCTATCGGCAGGGCCGACGCATGAAGGTTGCCCGTGTGCGCCGCCGCAAACAGAACGGCGAACGGCAGGATCGTCGTGAACGGCCTGGCGATATTGAGGATGATCTGGAAGGCGTAGCCCCGGAACATCAGTTCCTCGCCGATGGCGCCAAACAGCAGCAGGACGAGAAGCATGGTAAACCGGCCTGGCGCGAATCCCGCGCCGGTAACCGTCATCCGTTCATAGAAGGCGTATCCAGTGAGCAGGAACGGCAGGACCGCGGCCACGGCGGGTACCAATCCAGCGGCCACGCCGGTGAGAAAGTGGCGCTGCGAAACCCGGCTCCAGGCCAGCCCGACATCGACGAACTGAGCCCGCTCGAACGTTCGCACAACGATTAGTGTCGACAATGCAGCAGCGGCGAAGATGCTCAACGCGGCGGCGGGAAAGTATCCCACCAACTCGTTCAGAACCCATCCAAACAGTCCGCCCAGAATGCGCACGAACAGCAGGAACAGTCCGGCGCGCAGCAGCACGCCTATCACCGGCGCACGTGGCAATTCGGATTGCTGGGCAGCAGTGGGTCCGGCCATTAGGTGTAGCTTAGCGTATCGAGGGTTCTAGAATAGGCCTCATGGCCGCCTGCCACATACTCGAACTCGGCGATCCCACGCTGCGCCTGGTCTCGAAGCCTGTCTACGATCTTGCCGCCGTCCCCGAGGTCCTGCACGACCTCGAAGACACCCTGGCCGCGTTCCGTCTTGCCCATGGATTCGGGCGCGGCATTAGCGCCATCCAAATCGGCAGGCCGGTGCGCGTCATCTTCTGCCTGGTTGACGGCATCCGCTACGAATTGATCAATCCCGAGTGGGCCTGGCGGAGCCCTGAACGGTTCGCCCTCTGGGACGATTGCTTCTCTTTCCCCAACCTCATGGTTTGGCTTGAGCGCAGTCAGCGCGTCCGGCTCCGCCACCAGAACCGTGCCGGCGAGTGGCTCGAACTCGATGCCGCCGGCTCCATGGCCGAGCTCCTTCAGCACGAAATGGACCACCTCGACGGCGTTTTGGCCGTCGACCACGCCCGATCAGCCCGCGATTTCTCCACACGGGGTGAGTGGCAACGGCGCAACGGGATACCTCCGGAGTATCTCAGGAGTAGTACTCTAATCGGGGACGTACCCTAGACGTGATTAGGTATAAATTTGCCGTCAAGCCTGATATCGTGGGGCTGGATGCTGGTCGATAGAAGATTGTGATGAGCGAACGCCGTTCCGAACCTCGGATGCTCTGCGCCGACCTGGTTGATGTCAGATGGAAGGATCACTCCGGCAGATCATGCCGCGCCGTGGCCAACCTGGAGGACATCTCACACTCGGGGGCATGTATCCAGATGGATACACAGATCCCGCTGGGTGTCCCCGTCGAAGTCACTTACCCGAAGGGTAGTTTCGCGGGAGTCGTCCGTTACTGCTCGTTCCGCGAGATCGGCTACTATATCGGCCTGATGTTCGAGACTGGGTCACGATGGTCCGAGAAGGCGTTCAAACCGATGCATCTTTTCGACCCGCGCACCCTGGCCAAGAAACTGCACCAGGTCGACAAGCCGTCGCCGCCGGTCGCCTGATTGCCACGCCTCAGGGTTTGCTGCTCCACTTCATCAGGTCGAGCACGAAGATCCTCGACGGCGCGTCCTCAGGCAATAGATAGGCCCACCCGTCACGGACGTCCAATCCCTCATTCACGAGAGAGACGCCCCTGTCAGTTCGCCCCACCGCCCGTTCTTCGGTCACCAACAGTGTCTCCGGATCCAGCCAGACCACGAAGCCGCCCGCGGCTCCTTTGGCCGCCGGCGCCGAACCGATCAACGCTCCGTAACGGTATTTCAGGTCCTGAAACCGGTGCCCCAAGGGATTGTCCCGGACGCGCATCAGTTTGCCGTCGAGCGTGTATTCGTAGAACTGCCTCGCATCCCAGTTGACCAGGAACATGCGGTCGGGCCCCAGGGCCAGCGCGCCGATATGGTCCGGCACGTCAAATGAACTGATCAACTCGAACGATTCCAAAGAGCGGCGCTCGATCCGGCTCCGGCTCTTCGGGCGGTATTCGGCCACGGGAATCCAGACCGAAGTGTCGTCGATGTCGAATCCGCCTGGGTGAAACATCGCGCCGTTCTGAATCTGGACTGCCCGCATCTGTTTCCCGCCGCCGTCGAACTCCATCAGCCAGCCGTGCCCGGCCTTCCGCTCGACCGAGGTCACCAGAAACCGCCCGTCGATCACGGCGACACCCTGCACGTGGTGCGTCTCGGCCTTCAGGCCGATCACCTGCTCCGGAGTCTGCGCGCCAGCCGTGGCAGCGCAGAGGAGCATCAGAACACAGAATCCGGCTCGTCTCATGCTGCCAATGATAGCCGGGGTAGCCAAACTTGGGAATGGAATCTCGTGGCCGGATGGTTCGCGCGGTATCGAAAATCTCCCTAAGTTAAACAAAACGCACATCCTGAACCGCGACCAATCGAACTGCGCCAACCCTGACAGGGTTTAAGGTCGTTTTCCCCTTTACAGGTTTGCGTCTTGCTTATACACTTATTACGACGGATTATGCATAACACCCACTCGAAGGTGGTGGCTATCTGAAAAGACGGCGATATGGCCGTGGCGAGGCGCGTATGAACTGGTACGAGCAGTACAAGGAAAAGCTCCGGACGGCGGAGCAGGCGGTTCAACTGATCCGGTCCCGCGACCGCGTCTACATCCATCAGGGTTGCGCGACGCCGGAACCGTTAATCGACGCCATGGTGGCGCGAGCCCCCGAGTTGGAGGGCGTGGAAGTGGTCCACATGCTCACGATGGGCAAGGCCGCTTACACCCAGCCCGGTCTGGAGCGCAGTTTCCGCCACAACGCTTTCTTCATGGGCAGCAACGTACGGCGCGCGGTGGACGAAGGTCGGGCCGACTACACGCCGATCTTCCTCAGCGAGATCGAGCGGCTGTTCGAGTCGCGCGAGATCCCGCTGGATGTGGTTCTCCTGCAGACGTCGATGCCGGACTCGCACGGCTATCTTTCACTAGGCACCGGTATCGACTGCACGCTCACCGCGGCCCGTTGCGCCCGACATGTCATCGCCGAGGTCAACAGCCGCATGCCGCGCACATGCGGAGACACCTGTCTGCACATCTCTGAAATCTCGGCTGCAGTGGAAACATCGCATCCGCTGTTTGAACTCAAGACGCCGGCCCCGGACGACGTCCAACAGCGCATCGCCTCGCACGTGGCCGCGCTCATTGATGACGGCTCAGTGCTGCAGTTGGGCATTGGCGGGATTCCGGACGCGGTGCTGTCAGCCCTGGGCCAGCATCGCGACCTCGGCATCCACAGCGAACTGGTCTCTGATGGCGTCATCGACTTGATCCAGCGCGGCGTCATCAACGGGCGGCGCAAACGCGTGCATCCAGGCAAGGTCCTGCTCGGCTTTGTTCTGGGATCACAGCGCCTGTTCGATTTCATCGATGACAACCACGCCTTCGAGTTCCGGCCGACCCAGTACGTGAATGACCCGTTCCTGGTGGCTCAGAACGACAACATGGTGGCGATCAACTCGGCCATCGAGGTCGACCTGACAGGGCAGGTTTGTTCGGATTCAATCGGGCCCGCCCCTTATTCCGGCTTCGGCGGACAGGTCGACTTCATCCGTGGCGCTGCACGCAGCCGCGGCGGCAAGCCCATCATCGCGTTGTCTTCGACCGCCTGCAACGACCGGGTTTCGCGCATTGCACCCTTCCTCAAACAAGGGGCAGGCGTGGTCACCTCCCGTGCCGACGTACACTATGTCGTAACCGAGTATGGCGCGGCTTACCTGCACGGAAAGAACCTGCGGCAGAGGGCCGAAGCCCTGATCGGCATCGCCCATCCGGCGTTTCGAGAGGAGTTGTACGAAGCGGCGGCGCGCCAGGGCTGGACTGGAGACCGGGTCCTGGTGAGAGGATAGGAGGTATCACATGGCGGACCAACTTCAATCCGGACCAGCCGCCCACAACGGGCAGGACATAAACCTGAGCAAAGGCCCAGACAAAGGCTCGATCAAGATCGACCCCGAGGAGTGCAAGGGTTGCGGTCTCTGTGTGGCCGCGTGCAACATCGGTGTGTTGCAACTCGCCGGCTGGCTCAACCACCAGGGCTACCACCCGGCAGAATACTCCGGCCACGGCTGCAACGGCTGCGGCCTATGCTTTTACGCCTGTCCGGAACCGGGTGCCATCCGCGTCTATAAACTCGCACGGACGAGCGCCGCCTAGGAGGGGGAATTCGGGATGAAGCCGCAACTCATCAAAGGTAACGAAGCGATCATCAAAAGCGCCGTACTCGCCGGCTGCCGCGCCTACTATGGCTACCCCATCACGCCTGCGAGCGAGATCGCCGAAGCAGCCGCCTACTACTTTCCGCTCACCGGTGGCCATTTCGTCCAGGCCGAAAGCGAAGTCGCCTCGATCAACATGCTCTATGGCGCCGCCGCGGCCGGCATCCGGACCATGACCGCTTCGTCGGGTCCTGGCATCAGCCTCATGCAGGAAGGAATCAGTTATTTGGCCGGCGCCGAACTGCCCTGTGTCATCGCCGACATCACGCGCGGCGGCCCCGGCCTGGGTAACATCTACCCTGAGCAGGGCGACTACCGCCAGGTTGTGAAGGTCGGCGGCCATGGATGCTACCGGGTGCTGGTGCTGGCGCCCAACTCCGCACAGGAGATGGCTGACCTGACCACGCTTGCCTTTGACCTCGCCGACGAATACCGCACACCCGTCTTCGTCCTGGCTGACGGCTTCATCGGCCAGATGATGGAACCCGTCCGCTTCTCCCCGAAGGTCCATGTATCCGAGACCCCCTCCTGGGCCGTGGACGGCACCGCGGCGACAAGGAAGAACCTCGTCGCCTCCATCCAAATCGAGGCCGATGCCCTCGAACAGCACGTCCTCAAACTGGACGCGAAATACGAGCGGGCCGAGCGCGAAGCCGTCCGCTTTGAGTCATTCATGGCCGACGATGCCGACGTGGTTCTGGTGGCCTACGGCATCACGTCGCGCATCTGCAAATCGGTGGTCGAACAGCTCCGCCGGGAGGGGATCAAGGCCGGCTTGCTGCGGCCCATTACGCTCTTCCCTTTCCCGGAAGCCAAGATCCGCCAGTTGGCCCGGACCGTCAGCGCCTTCGTCTGCGTCGAGTTGTCCACCGGCCAGATGATCGAGGATGTCCGTCTCTCGCTCGAAGGCCGTAAGCCGGTCGAATTCTACGGCCGTTGCGGCGGCAACATCCCCTCGGAGGAGGAAGTGGTCAAATTCGTCAGGGACGTCGCGCGGCGTTCAACGCAGGTGTTGGTGACTGAGGAGGTCTTCCATGGCTGAGTACAATATCCTCCACGAGAAGGCGCACTGCTTCTACCCTGAATACGAACGCAAGGGCGAACTCCACCACCAGACCCACTACTGCCCCGGCTGCGGCCACGGCATCGCCCACAAGCTCATCGCCCAGGCCATCGATCAACTGGGCATTCAGGACCGCGTCATCACCATTTCGCCGGTTGGCTGCGGCGTCTTCGCCTACTACTACCTCGACACCGGTAACATCCAGGCCGCTCATGGCCGCGCCTCCGCTGTCGCCACGGCCGCCAAACGCTGCCGGCCCGGGGCCATCGTCATCTCCTACCAAGGCGACGGCGACCTTGCGGCGATCGGCACCGCCGAGATCGTCCATTCCGCCAACCGCGGCGAGAACATCAGCGTCTTCTTCATCAACAACGGCATCTATGGCATGACCGGCGGCCAGATGGCTCCCACCACCCCCGTCGGCACCAAGTCCACCACCACGCCGTTCGGCCGCGATGCGGCCAGCGAAGGCTACCCCATCAAGGTTTGCGAAATGCTCGCCACTCTTGAGGCGCCCGTCTATCTCGAACGCGTCGGACTGGGCAACACCAAACAGATCATGGCGGCCTCCCGCGCCGTCAAGAAGGCTCTCACCAATCAGGTCCAGGGGCTCGGCTTTTCGCTGGTCGAGATCCTCTCTCCATGCCCAACCATCTGGAAACTGACTCCCGTCAACGCCGCCGCGCGCGTTTGCGACGAGATGGCCAAGATCTTCCCGGTTGGCGTCTACAAGGACCGGACCAAGGAAGCCACGCCCCGCCACGCTGCCCGTCCCACGCCGCCGCTCGAAGAGTTCCCATCGATCCTCGGGATCGAAGCCGAGGATACCTCCATTCAGGTCCAGAAACCGGCCGCTCCGGTGGACTGGCGCATCCGTGTCGCGGGCTTTGGCGGCCAGGGGGTGCTGATGCTCGGCGAAGTGCTGGCCGAAGCCGGCCTGGACGCCGGCCTCGAAGTGTCGTGGCTGCCATCGTACGGGCCCGAGATGCGGTCGGGCACGTCGAATTGCCACGTGCGGATCTCCACACATCCCATCGCCTCACCGCTGGTCAACAAGCCCAACGTCCTGCTGGCGCTGAACGAGCCTTCACTTAAGAAATTCATCGATTCGGTCGAGCCGGGCGGCTGGGTGCTCTATAACGGCGACGCGCTACCCGAGGGCGCTGAAGTGCGCGAAGGCGTCAACATCCAGGCGATTCCGTTCACCCAGCTTGCCGACAATCTCGGCGAAGCGCGAGCGGGCAATATCGTCACCCTCGGCGCGCTGCTTGAACTCACCGGCATGTTGAAGCAGGAGGCCGTCGACAACGCGCTGGCCCTGTTGATCAAATCCACCCGCTGGCTCGAAATCGACCGGCAGGCGCTCAAAGTGGGCCGCCAGGCCGCGCATCAAAACGCCCCCGCGAACGTCGAAGTCTGCCGCTAGAGGCCCGCCCGCACACGGGCAGCGCCTCGCCGATGGTACGATCGGGCTAATCCCCGCCCGCCTCGCGGCAGGCTGGAGGGAACTATCATGCGCGTCACCATTCTCGATTCGGTTTTGCGCGAAGGCGTGCAGAGCGGCAGACTCTCCTTCTCGGTGGAGGAGAAACTGGCCGTGGCCCGCAAACTCGACCAGTTCGGCATCGACTATATCGAGGGCGGCTGGCCCGGCTCCGAGGCGGCCGACGCCGAGTTCTTCCGGCGCGCCCGCGAGATCGAATTCCGCCACGCCAAACTGGTCGCATTCGGGCCGGTCCACGCCGGTTCGCGCCCAGCCTCAGGCGATGCCCAACTCGCCGCGCTGGTCGAGGCCGGCACGCCCGCAGTCACGGTTTACGCTAATCTGCTCGAAATCACCGGCGATGGATTCGTCGGCCGCCGCGTCGCCGATTCAGTCGCCCACCTGAAACAGCATACGGGCGAGGTCATCTTCGACGCAGCTAACTTCTTCGATGCATACCAGGTCAGCCCGCAAGCTGCCATCGAGGTCGTCTGGGCTGCGCGGGAAAGCGGCGCCGGCCTGATCGTTCTGTGCGATTCCTGCGGCCGGACACTTGCCCCACAATTGGAGCTGATCTGCGAACAGATGGTGGCAGCCGTTGGCGGCCAACTTGGCATCCATGCCCATAACGCCTGCGGGCTCGGCCTGGCTAATACTTTGGCTGCTGTCCGTCAGGGCTTCACGCACGTCCAGGGGACCGTCAACGGCTATGGCGCGCGCAACGGCGTCGCCGATCTGGTCGCCGTCCTCGGCAATCTGCCTCTGATGGGAATCGAAACGGCATGCGGCGGCGATGCGGCCCACCTGCGCGAACTGGCGGCATTTGTCGCTGGCGCGGCTCACGTGCCAGTTGACCCGCAACAGGCGTTTATCGGCGGCGGTGTCAGCCGCAATCCCGCCACCATCGAACACTGGATCGGACACCATGACTTCGCCGGCCGCCTGGATCAGCGGGCGCGGCGCGAACTCTCCGACCGCGTCCATCAACTCGAACTCGAAGGCTACGACCTCGACGCCGCCGACGGCGCCGTTGAACTCCTCCTCCGGCAGGCTGCATCGCCTGGCCTGCGCTTCTTCGAGGTGGGCAACTACGCCGTCTCCACCCGTGGTGCGGGCCATCCCGGCACCCACAATACAGCCACCGTTTCGCTCGACCTCGGCGAGACCGCCGTCACTGCCACGGCCGAGGGCAACGGGCCGATCCATGCCTTGGAACAGGCCCTCCGCCAGTGCCTTTCTTCGGTCTACCCCGCCGTCGCCGGCATGCGGCTGGTCAACTACCAATTGCGCGTCGCCGACCCCCAGCAGGGCTCCGCCGCCAAGGCCCGGGTTTACCTGGAATGGGAGCAAGGCGGCAGCCGCTCCACCACGCTCGGCGTCTCGGAAAACCTGCTCGAAGCGAGCTGGCTGGCCCTTGTCGATGGCATGAGGCTGGCCCTCCACCGCCAGGCCGAAAGCGAGCCCCCGTCGCTCGATGCAACTTCCGACTCCTCCTGGGCCGTTTAATCCAACTCCGTAGCGCCAGCCTCCAGGCATACCGGCCTGACATTCGCGTCGAGATGCCACGGCTTGCCGGCTCTGGTCTTGCGGGGTGCCTTGAGTGAGCAACCGCCACACAAGATCTGCGCCTCTAAAGCGTGTCAATACAGTCAGTTGTGTTTTTCCAACACATTTTCACCATTTTTTGTTTGCCCCGAGAGCGGTCCTGGTGTACAGTGTGGTTGAGAGTCAACGGGTTTACTTCTTCCATTCACTCTCGTTAGGGGCCACTCCGCCTCATCCTCTTGCCAGCCGGTCGTCACCCTCAAGACGGCCGGCTCACTTTTTTCTGGACGGCCATGTTCAGATCACAGGACGCCTCGAATCTGACTTCAACCTCTTGATGTAGTGAGCTATCCGATACACCGCGTAGCACAGCAAGACCACCAGCGCGCCACGTATCACATTGGCCACCCGCAGGAAATCGCCCCAGCGATCACCTTCCGGCCAGCGTTCGGTATTGAACACCGACACATTGAGGGCCAGCACGATGATCAGCAGCGCCAACAGTTTCTTGTACCGTTCGGCCAGCGATGACGGATCAGTGTGCAACTCGGGCGCGTCCGGATTCGAAGTGCGGAAGTAATGCCAGCCGCTGAAGCGGCAGACGTGCTCCCAGCCAGCGTCCCGGCATAGGGCGATGTACTCCCTTAAATCGGCTCCCAACTCAGTGCGGTAGTCCAGCCGGTACCGGCACTCCCCTGGCTCGGCTTTGACAAACTTGAATGCCACCCCGCCGCGAGCCAGGCGCCAACCCTCGCGCGCCATTTGCTCCAGCCACTTCTCTTCTTTCGGGGCGTCCCAGGCCCAAAACCACTTCCACTTCGTGCGCGTCACCGCGGCGCTCATCGGATTCCATCCTTTCCGTCCAACAACCTGCGTCCAAGGCGGGCGGCCGATTCCAGGCGCTCGCATTCCGCCTCCACCACCCGGCGGCCCAGCGGCGTCAGGGCGTACTGTTTCCGCCGCTCATCCCCGGAACCACTCTCGCCCGCCCGCTCGATCAGCCGCTGCTCAAGCAGCTTCGTCAACGCGCCGTAAAGCGTACCCGGTCCAAGTTTCGTCTTGCCTTCGCTCCAAACCGAGACGTCCTGCATGATGGCGTAGCCGTGCTTGGGCGTGGTAAGCGACGCCAGAATCAGGAATGTTGCCTCGGTCAATGGGACGTGTCTGAGTTCATCGTGCTGCATCGAATGTCGATAGATCGATATACGTTATATCGTCTGTCGATATAATATGCTCGACTCGGCACCCTGTCAAGCCGAATGTGGTAGGTTCTCACGTGTTACCACCACGCTGCGGCGCCAGGTCGTTGGTGCAGGTTGCCGCCCGTGGCTGGTTCCCCGGCCGCATCAACTCTGACCCTCCAGCGCCGAGTTTGTCCGTCAGCCGCAGCCGTTCCATCCTGACACGCCGCGCGTCGCCACGCCCCATCACCCGCAGGCAAACGCTCGCTGTCTGGCGATTTCTCGTGGCCCCTTGCTTGCTGTGCATCATGGCATGTCCCAGCTCAAGGCCTTGTTCGCCTTCTCGATCACCACCCTGCTCCCCGCACAATTCCTTCAACTCGGCACCACTCGTGATGGTTCTAAGGTTGCATTCTCTTCATCTTTGTCACTGAAATCATCCACTCGAAACGACAATCAGAAGATCTACGAACTCTCCGCCGCCGGCCTTCTTCGCACCCTGCGAGATGTCTCCCCCGTCATCCTCTACCCCGGTGACCGTGCCCCCTCCAACTTCCCCATTCTCACCAAGCCCGAATACGATTCCGCGGGCTCCATTCTCGCCTTTACCGGCACACGTTGGTGCATCGGCGGCAGCGGTTGCATCGGCGTCGAACTCACCCAGGGCACCGTCGTCTGGCTTGACGGCTCCCGCGAAGCCCCTCACAGTGGGACGGTCCGCATCAGCGCCAATGGCAAATGGGCCGTCTATGCCAACCCCACTTCGCTTGTCTCGCCCTACCGCTTCTATCGCGTCAACCTCGAAACCGGCTGGAACGAATTCTCCGCTACTGGCCTCAGCGGAGCCGCCACCGCAGGGCGTCGCGTTGTCGCCAACGACGGAACCGTCGTCAGCGTCCCTGGTGCCCGCACCCTCACCGTCCGCAAGCCAGGCCAGCGTGACGCCACGATTCCGCTTTCTTTCAGTACGTCCTTCGTTACCATCTCGAACGACGCCTCCTTCGCCATTGCTCAGACCACCGAAGAGCATCCGTACTTCTGGCTCGTGGATCTCTACACCCAACAGCAGATCCCCTTCCTCTGGGCTGCTGAAGGTGTCAGTCAACCCGCCCTCAGCGATGACGGCATGACCCTCCTCTTCCTCTCAGCCGCCAACTTCGCCGGCACGAACGATTCGCTCGCCGTCCAGGTCTGGACAATGGATATGATCACCGGCCACCTCCGCCAGTGGACCACCGAACCCTTCGGCATCTCCGAAGCCACCATATCCGGCGACGGCCTCATCGTCTGGGCCACCACCAGGGATGGCCGCCTGGTCCGTGTCGACGGGCTCTCTGGCATCACCGAACCCTTCCTGCAGTCATCCCCGCAGGTCAACGCCGCCGAGTACACCACTTGGGCGCCCGGTTCCCGCTATCGCTTCGAAGGCGCGGGCCTCAATTCCGTCTCCCTGAGCTGGCAGGGTCTGGCCGTCCCCATCGTCAACCAGGCTGCGGAATCCCTCGAATTCATCGTCCCTTGGGAAGCCGCCACCGGCTCTGGGGCGTTCGAGATTGATGTCGCGGATTCTCCCTTCCAACCCCTTCGCATCACGGGCGAGATGCGCGCCGTCGCACCCCAGTTCATCAAGACCGCCGGTTTCATCCATGCCCTTCGGCAGGATCTATCCCCGCTCACCGTTGCCACCCCGGCGCGGCCCGGCGAAACCGTCACTCTTCTGATGCGCGGCCTCGGTCCCGTCGATTCGCAAGGCCGGACCCTTCAACCCTCCACCGTCTTCTCCTCCGCCTTCCCTTCCATCGAGATCGTCTCGTCTGAAGTCGACCTCGGCACGCCGGGCACATACCGCCTGGCCATCCGGGTGCCCGCCATCACCGAAGGCCCTCTAACCCTGTTTGTGCGCGGCCCTGGCGACGAAAACGCCGCCGACTCGGGCCTTCTGCCCGTGGAACCCTGAACCCCGACACAAGACCCGGCCCCCGGGCGCGCCTTTCCCGCGCCGCTTCGGCTACATTGGTAGTCTCTCGATGCGGTTCCTCCACACTTCTGACTGGCATGTCGGACTCAAGGCCGCCTGGGCCGGCGCGTCCGCCCCCCGCATCGTCCAGGCCCGCCTCGATGCATTCGCCAACGTCGCCCGTATCGCCGCCGAACAGAACCCCGATTTCGCCCTCATTGCGGGCGACCTCTTCGACAGCCACGCCATCGCCCTCTCCGCCGCACGCCAGGCCGTGGACATCATCGAGTCCTTCCCTTGCCCGGTCTACGTCATCCCTGGCAACCACGACCAGGACGCACCCGGGGCTCTGTGGGACCGCCTCAACCTCGCCTCCTTGTCCCGCTTCCGCCTCCTCCGCGAGCCCTCCCCCGTCCCAATCCCCGGCGGGATCCTCTATCCCTGTCCCCTGAACTGCCGTTGGAGTTCCACCGATCCCCTCGCCTGGATCCCCCCTCGCTCCCCGGCCGACCTCATCCGCGTCGCCCTCGCCCATGGCTCCCTCGACCTGCCTCACTTCCGCTCCGCCGCCCAACATCCCATCCCCCCAGATGCCGCCGCCCGTTACGGTCTCGATTACGTCGCCCTCGGCGACTGGCACTCTACCTCCCTCCATCCCAACCTCGCCTACTCCGGCTCTCCTGAACTCACCACCCCCGACGACCGCGACTCCGGCAACGTCCTTCTTGTCGAGATCGAAGCCCCATCTACCCCGGCAGTGGTAGTCTCAGTTCGCGCAGGGAAGATATCTAAAGTAACCATCGAACGATCAATTCAGTCAGATGCCGACCTGCGAGTTCTTCGCGAAGAAGTGGCGAACATCGCCTCTCCCACCACTCTGCTCAATCTTGTCATTAGGGGTACAGTATCATTTCATAAGCAAGCGGAAATACAGCAAATAAAAGGCTTATTGCAGAGTGAGTTCGTTTGGTCGCGATTTTCCGACGCCTCCCTCCTGCCCGGCGGCCCTCCCCCGGATCTGCCCGCTTACTTCCCCGCCGTCGCCGCCCGCCTCCTCGAAATCGCCGCTTCCGACCCCGATCAGGCCGCCGCCGCCCATCTCGCTCTACTTCGCTTGAACGACGGCGTCTCGGAGACCGGCCGATGAGAATCCGCCGTATCTCTATCGAGGCCATCCGGTCCCACCTCCACCGTCTCGACCTGGAACTCTCTCTCGATTCGATCAACATCCTCCACGGACCAAATGGCAGCGGCAAATCCTCCGTCCTCGCCGCCCTCAACCACGCCTTCCTCACTCCCCACGACTCGGCCTCGGCCACCCTCGCGGCTCTCGTCCCTTGGGGCACGTCACTTTCGCCGTCCGTCGAAGTCCACTTCACCCATCGGGATGGGGAGTTCCGCCTCCGCAAGCAGTTCCTTCACTCTCCGCTTTCCCTGCTGGAGTCCCACTCCGCCGGCGCCTGGAAACCTCTCGCCAAAGGCAAGCAGGCCGACGCCCGCCTCCGCGAATTCCTCGGCGCGGCGCCCGACGGCAAAGCCACCCAGGACCGCCTGCTCGCCTCCGTCCTCTGGACCCAGCAAGGCGAACTCGCCCTCTCCGCAGTCTCCCCGAATGTCCACTCCGCGCTCACCCAGCAACTCGATTCCCCCGCCGCCCAGCGCCTGCTCAAATGGATCGACACCCAGGCCGCCGGATATTGGACCCCAACCTCCCGCGTCCAGAAACACTCGCCCGCCGCCCGCCTCGAAGCTGAACGCGCCGCCCTCGAAGCCCGCCAGTCAGCCTTGCGCGCCGAGCTTGGTTCGATCGCCGCCCTCCGCGACGAAATCGTCGCCCTGGAAATCACCCACGATGAATCGCAATCAGCGGCTGTCCGCGCCAGGGCCGGACTCGACCAACTCAGCCAGTCCGTTTCCGAATCCGCCTCGCTCCGTCAGCGGCGCGATTCGCTCGCCCCGCTCATCGCCGCCCAATCGAAGCAGGTCGAACTGGTCTCCGCCGCCGTCCAGTCCGTCGAGCGCGCCCAATCCGATCTCGCCACGCTCCGTCCCGAATTCGAAACCCTCTCCTCCCAGGCCGGCCGTGATCTCGATCCCCGCCTCGACGGCATCACGGCAGAACTCGCCTCAGCCAACGCCGAACTCCTCGCCGCCCACGCTTTCCTCGCCCTTCAGTCCGAGCGCACCTCGCTCGAAGCCCGTCTCGCCGCCAACCGTGAAACTCAGGCTGCCATCGCCGGCCTTGAAGGCGAACTGCGCGGCCTCAACGCCCCGTCCGCCGCCCAACTGGTCCGCGTGAAGGGCCTCGCGGCCCGTCTCGCCCAACTGACCACGTCTCTGGATAGCGCCTCGCTCCGCCTGGAGATTGAAGCTCAACGCCCAATCCCCATCGAGATTCTCGAAGGCGACCAACCCGGCGTTCAAACCCTCGATCCCGCCGCCGCCCAGTTCTTCACCGCCTCACCGCGCCTGCGCTTCTCCATCGCCGGCATCGGCGAATTCACGGTCACCGGTCCGGCCAGCTCCGCCGCCGAACTCAAGTCTGGCATCGCCGCGGCCGCAGCCGAGCGCGATAGCCTCGCCGCCACGCTCGGTACTGCCGACATCGCAGAACTCGATCGACGATTGGCACGCGCCACCCAGATCGACACCCAGTTGAGATCGCTCCGCGCCACGCTCGACCGCGAGTCGGGTGGCCAACCGGAATCGGATCTCCAGTCGCGCCTGCTCGGCGCGATGGTCGCCCTGGAGAGCCACTATGGCCAGTCCCCTGCCTGGCGCGACCAGCCGCCGGATATTGAGTCCATCAAATCCCGCATTGCTCCCCTAGCCGCTGAAGGAGCTGTATTGGGCGATCTGCGCAACCGTTTGTCGTCGCTGGCCCAATCCATCGAATCGGTGTCGGCCCGCCTTTCCTGCACGCTGGCGCAACACGGCGCGGCCTCACTGGATGACCTCAAGCGCTCCGAATCCAGCCTCCGGACTGAGCTGGCCGGCCTCAACGACTCGCTCACGCGGGTCAATGCCCAACTTGCCGCCTATCCACCCGATCTCGCCGCGCGCGCCGAGCGCCTCGCCGCCGAGTCTGCCGCAACCGCCCGGACCGCACAGCAGACCGGCGAGCAACTCCACCTGCGCTGCGGCCAACTCGACGAGAAGATGTCTAGAGCGCCCGCCTCCGATCTCGGCGACGTCGAAGCCGAGCTTTCGGCTCTCTCGGCCAAGCTCGACCGTGAACGTCTCGAATCGCAGGCCTGGCTCCTGTTACGCGACACCTCCGCCGCCTGCCGGGAACAGATGCTCGAAAGCGTTGCGACGCCCGTCTCCGAACGCGCCACGGCAATCCTGGCCCAGACCGGCGCCGGCAAACTCGGCCCGGTCCAACTGGCGCCGTCTCTTGAACCGGCTCCCCTGAGCCCGCCCGGCGCCCCAGATCGCGTCGCTCTCGATCAGGTTTCAGGCGGCGAAGCAGAGCAAGTTCACTTCGCCGCGCGGCTGGCCCTGGCCGAACTCCTCGCCCGCGACGAACCGCAACTCGCCGTTTTCGACGACGTTCTGCTGTCGACCGACGACATCCGGCTTGGCCGCCTGATGGCGCTACTCGAGGAGTCTCTCGACCGTCTTCAGATCCTCATCCTCACTTGCCACCCGGCCCGCTACACCGTCCACTTGCCGTCGGCGCGCCTGATCGGTATCGGGCCGGAAGGTCCGCTTGTGGAAGGGCAGGTCGCCCGCTGATCTGCCGGGTCTGGGATGGGATATCATTCGTCCACGGAGATCGGACCAATGGAAAAGCAAGACCTGAGCCGCCGCGGCTTCGTTGGCGGATCGCTGGCCGCCTCATTAGTGAGTTCCGCACGCGCGGCCGGCGCCAATGACCGCATTCGCGTGGCCAACATCGGCTGCGGGCGGCGCGGATTGCTGAAGGAACTGATCCAACTGAAGGACAGCGGCAACATCGAGATCGCCGCCGTTTGCGACACTTGGCGTCAAAAGCGCGAGAAGGCCGCCGCCGACGTCAAGGAGTTCACCGGCAAAGAGCCATTCCAGACGGCGCGGATGGCAGAGGTGCTCGCCCGGACCGATATAGACGCGGTGATCATCGGCACACCCGACCACCTTCACTGTTCAATGCTCATCGAGGCGATCAAGGCCGGCAAGGACGTGTACATCGAGAAACCGCTGGCGATGAACATGCGGGAACTGGTCCGCGCGTTTGACGCGGTGAAACGCTCTGACCGCATTGTTCAAGTCGGCACGCAGATGCGCAGTTACCCAAACTCAGGCGGCGCGAAGAAACTGATCTCGACCGGCGAACTCGGCAAGATCCTGAAGGTGGAGCAGGTCCGCAACGGATACAGCCCTTACTGGATGAGCTACGGCGGCGACAAGTTCTTCAACGAGAAGCCGGCCGAGGCCGACGTCGACTGGAAGGCGTTTCTGGGCGACCGTAAGGCGCGTCCGTTCGACGCCGCCCAATACCAGGGCTGGTACGGCTTCCGTGATTTCTCCCGCGGTCCGCACACCAACCTGATGGTCCATTTCATCGACGAGGTCCACTACGTCACAGGAGCCAGCATTCCGAGACGCGTTGTGGCGATGGGAGGCACTTACCGCTGGAAGGGCGCGTTCGACGCACCGGATTCAGTCGAGGTTTTGCTCGAGTATCCGGAGGACTTCATGGTGCGCTACTGCACGGTCTTCGGCACCGGCGCGGGGAACTACGCCAAGTGGTTCGGCACACGGGGCACACTCGACGCCAAGAACCTGTCGCCATCGCAGAAATGGGTCGTGTCAGGACAGGGTTCAGGCGAACCGGACAGGGTAAAGGATGAGCTGGAAGTCGTTCCGGTGGAGACGCCGCATCACATGCAGAATTTCCTGGACTGCGTGCGCAGCCGGAAACAACCCATCGCACCCATCGAAGCAGGTTATGCACATTCGGTGGCGGTGATCATGGCCGACGAAGCGCTGACCACGGGCCGGCGGATGCTGTACGATTCCTCACGGCGTGACGTGCAGCCCGGCTAGCCGCGGGCCGCGGCGCGAAGGATTCTGCGACGGTCAGCCCGTCTCACATGGCGGTCGAAGGCGTTTGAGTTGCCAGGTGGTTTGGGCCACCTCTGAGTCGGGTACATGTCTGTGGCCCTTGGCCGGGGCACCGTCACGCCGAGTCCGAAACGCCAGGACCACGCATAGAATGGGGCCCGTTCCGTCTGTAGCAGCAGGATGGCGTCCACGACTCTGCGATCAGTACGCGCCGTGGCCCAACAGCACGA
>CAZSBK010000055.1:1278-34440 GCA_964604945.1 uncultured Candidatus Solibacter sp. | reverse complement strand
CGCATGAGCGAAATCATCAGCGTCATCGACGGCATTGCTTTCCAGACCAACATCCTGGCCCTGAACGCCGCGGTGGAAGCGGCCCGGGCGGGCGAGGCCGGGGCGGGGTTCGCCGTGGTCGCCGACGAGGTCCGGAATCTGGCGAGAAAGGCGGCTGAAGCCGCGCGGGAGACGTCGGAACTCATTGGCACGGCCGCGACGGAAATCGACCGCGGGGCGGGTCTGGCCGATCAGGCGGCAGCGGCCCTGGCAACGATCGAAGATTCGTCGAAAGGCGTCCACAACCTGGTCGGAATGATGGCACAAGCGAGCGGCCAGCAGAGTTCGGGGATCAGCGCGATCAGCCAGGCAATCCATCAACTCGAACAGTCGGCGCTCTCCCACGCCCACAACTCAATGGCGGGCGATCTCGTTCAGATCCGGCAGTGACCTGTCTGCCCACCTAGACTTCCAGGCCGGCCAGCACTGCCTGGCCGAGCGAGATGCCGCCGTCGTTTGCCGGTACGCGCTGATGGATGGCCACTTGGATGTCCCTGGCTTCGAGCCGTTGGATGGCCAGCGAGGTCAGCAGGGCGTTCTGGAAGCAGCCTCCCGACAAGGCGACCTGTTTGACGCCCGTCCGCAGGGCGGTTTCGACGATCCAATCCACAAGAGAACCATGCAGCAAGCGCGGTGACGGGTGGTCGATGAACGACCCGGCCAGTTCGCGCCAATCGCCGTCGGGCATAGGTATGGCAGCCCCGGATTGTTCGTGCATGGCGGCGGCTTCGAGCAGCAACCCGGCCTCGCCCTCGAAGTGGTTTTGCTCGGTGTATCCGCCCAGATAGGCGAAGGCGTCGAACAGCCGGCCCACGGAGGTGGTTTCGACGCAGTTGATCCGCCGCACGAAGACGGCTTGATGGGGCGACGGACGGCCCAGGGCGTCCAGAATGCCGGAGGCGGGCCGCGCACAATCCTTCATGGCCGAGTCGCCGCCGGGCAGAAGGAACGGGCGCAGATGCGAGATGCGGGTGAACCGTAGATCCTCCACCAGAAACATCTCGCCACCCCAGATGGTCCGGTCCGACCCGAGCCCGGTCCCGTCCCAGACCACCGCCAGTACGGCGCCCTCCAGGGCGTTCTCGGCGATGCAGGCGGCGGCGTGGGCGTGGTGGTGCTGAACCTGCAGCACGGGCAGGCCGAGCGAGGCGGCGTGAACCGACGAGAAGTAATCGGGGTGAAGGTCGCAGGCGACGATGTCCGGCGTGAAGCCGTAGAGGAAGCAGAGATCGCCGATGGCACGGAGAAACGTGTCTCGGGACTCGGGCGAATCCAGGTCACCCAAGTGCTGCGAGACGACGGCCTGGCGGCCCATCGCCAAGGCGACAGTGCTTTTCAGGTGGCCGCCCAGGGCGAGGACCTTTGGCATAGCGCGTCCGGTCCAGATGGGCATTGGCGCGTAGCCCCTGGCGCGGCGCAGCAGCGTGGTGCGTCCGGCAGTGATGCGGGCGACCGAATCGTCGCACGGCCGGGCGACTGGGCGGTTGTGCTCCAGGAATGCGTCGGCAACCGGGGCGAGGCGGGTGTGGGCCTCTTCGTTGTCGATCGCGATGGGCTCGTCGGACAGATTGCCCGACGTGCAGACGGCGGGGTAGGGAAACGCGGCCATCAGCAGGTGGTGCAGCGGTGAATACGGCAACATCGCACCCAGCCAGGGCGACCCGCGCCGGACCGGCGGCGCAAGCGTCGATTCGGGCAGCGCCCGCAGCAACACGATAGGTGCGGCGGGTGAATTCAGCAATGCGGACTCGTCCTCCGAGACTGCGGCGTGGCGGCGCGTCTCCTCGATCGAGGGCATCATGACAGCGAACGGTTTCCATTCGCGGAGCTTTCGTTCGCGTAACATTTGGACGGCGGTTGCGTTCCGGGCGTCGCAGAGCAACTGATAACCGCCGATGCCTTTCAGGGCGAGGATTCCGCCGGCGGCAAGGGTGGCGGCGGCCCCGGCGATGGTCGAGTCCAAATGAGGGCCGCAGACGGGGCAGGCGATGGGTTGGGCGTGGAAGCGGCGGTCGGCGGGGTCGCCGTATTCGGCCTGGCACGCCGGGCAAAGCGGGAAGCCGGCCATGGTGGTGTTGGGCCGGTCGTAGGGAATGGCCGTGATGATCGAAAAACGAGGGCCGCAGCGGGTGCAGTTGGTAAATGGGTACTCGAAACGGCGCTCGGCGGGATCGGCGAGTTCACGCAGGCAGTCCGTGCAGACGGCCAGATCGGGCAGGATGGCGGCCGTTTTCGATTCGTTTGGCTCGCTCGCCTCGATACGGAAACCGTGTAGGCCGGCAGCGGTGAGGCGGGTGGTCTCCTCGGCCAGGATCAGGGCGGCGGGCGGAAGCCGGCCGCGCAGCGACCGGACGAACTCATCGACAGCCGGCCCGGGACCTTCGACCTCGATCATCGCGCCCGCGCTGGTGTTCCGCACCGACCCGGCCAGACCGAGCGAGACAGCCAGGTTGTGGGCAAACGGGCGGAATCCGACGCCCTGGAGCGCGCCAGCCATCGCGATGCGGAGACGAATCGTTTCGGAATCCACCGGAAGGGGCATGATACAACAGGCGCGATCAAACGAAGCTTGGGCGGACTCAGCCTGCCTTCTCCCACTCTTCCGCAACGGCCCCGGCGAGCGCTTCCATTGAGGCAGCCACCGTCGGCGACGGCGTCGAACCCCACTCAAACGACTCGGATTCGATGCCGAAGAGGGTCAGCCGATCGGGCAACGCCTTCAGTACGGCGCCCAAGCGCAGGGCTTCGCCGAGCCCCAATCCATGAGTCGAGCAGGACGGGGCGAATTGGGCGACGGCGCCGGGCGGACCGTCGAAACGGTGAATGTGGCCCGGCGGTTCCGCCCCCGACACAATGGCGTCGACGATGATGACGTGCGGGTGGGCGCGGAAGACGTCCAGCAACTCGAAGGCCTTTCCGTCCATGATGCGGACAGGGATGGAGCGGCGCGACAGCAGGTCGGCGCAGCAGGGACCCTGGGCGTCGTCGCCGCGGTCGGCGTTGCCGAGACAAAGGATGACGGGTTTGGACTTGCTCGCCGCTTTCACTCCGAATCCAGATATACCCGGAGAAAGTGCGTAGCGCAAGAGATACAGGGATCGTAATTGCGAATCGCCTGCTCGGCGCGCCAGGTGATGTCGTCGACGGGCTTGTCGAGGATTTGGGGCAGGTACTGCCAGAGATCGTCCTCGATCCTCTTCAGGTTCTGCGCCGTCGGCGGTACGATGCGGGCAGAGACGATCTTGCCGTCGGCACCAATCTCGTAGCGGTGGTAGAGCGTGCCGCGGGGGGCTTCGGTGGCGGCCATGCCGCGGCCGGCGCACGGGGTGACCTCAGCGTGCGGCTCGGGCGGCGGCTCGTATTGCTCGATGATGCGCAAGGCTTCCTGACAGGCGAACATCAGCTCGAGCGAGCGGACGAGGATGCTCTTGAATGGGTTGAAGACGGGCGGTTCGGCGTGGAGTTCACGGGCCAGGCTTTTAACGGCATCGGGCAGCCGCTCGAAGTTCAGATGGTAGCGGGCCAGCGGGCCGACATGGTAGGAATCGCGTTCCCTCACCACCGAGTGGAGAGCGTTGGAGTGCTTGACGTGCTGCTCGAGGAAGGTATCCTCATAACCGGCGGCATCGATGTCGATGCCCTTGCTCGATACGATGCGGCCCTCATTGAGGGGGTACTCGTCGGGATGCGAGAGCGACACGTACTCGTAGTCGGCGTTGAAATCGGGGTAGTCGAAAGTGGCAACCAGTCGGGCGGCGGCTTCGGCGGCCTGTACGCCCCAACTCAGCTCCGCCACGAGCGCCTCGACCTCGCGGCGCGCCGGAACTTTGTGGAACCCGCCGACGCACGCCGAAATGGGGTGGATTTCGCGCCCGCCGAGAACCTTGACGATCTCATTGCCAAGCTTCTTCAGCCGCAGCGCCAGTTCGACCTCGGCCTTGTGGGCGGCGGCCATTTCAATGACGTCCTGGTAGCCGAGAAAGTCGGGCGCATGCAGGCAGAACACGTGCAGGGCATGGGATTCGATCCACTCGCCGCAATAGAACAGGCGGCGCAATGCGCGGACCTGCGGATGGATCGTCACGCCCCAGGCGCGTTCGATGGCGTGCGCGGCCGACATCTGATAGGCGATCGGGCAGATGCCGCAGATGCGGGCGGTGATGTCGACGGCCTCGGGCGCCATGCGGCCACGCAGGAAGGCTTCAAACAGCCGTGGCGGCTCATAAATCTGCAACTGCACGTGCTGCAGCCGGCCCGATTTGATCTTGACGTGCAGCGCACCTTCGCCCTCGACCCTGGCCAGGCAATCCACCTTGATGTTGGTGACGCCCTGGGCGGGCGACACGCTGGCAGTGCGGCTCATCGTTTCTCGACCTCCTCGCTGGCCTGCCTGAATTGCCAGGCCCAGGCGTTATAGGTGCGGAAGTTGCGCTGGATCTCGTCGGTTGTGGCGCCCTCGCGCAGCATCTGATTGGTGAGCGCGGCCGGATTGGCGCTCTCCATCGGGCCGAAACAGCCGTAGCAGCCGCGGCTGAACGCCGGGCAAAGCGCGCCGCAGCCTGCCTGGGTCACCGGTCCCAGGCAAGGAGTGCCCTGGGCGACGGCGATGCAGAGATTGCCCTTGCGCTTGCATTCGATACAGACCGAGTAGGCGGGGAGATTGGGTTTGCGTCCGATGAGAGTGGCCGTGATCAGCTCGATGAGCTGGTATTTCTGGATGGGGCAGCCGCGCAGTTCGAGATCGACGGGGACATGCTCGGCGATGGGCGACGACATCTTCAGGGTCGAAATGAAGTCGGGCTTGGCATACACGGTGCGGACCATTTCGGCCGTGTCCTGCCAGTTGCGCAACGCCTGGATGCCGCCGGCGGTGGCGCAGGCGCCGATGGTGATCAGTGTCTTGGCCGAGCGCCGGACCTGCTGGATGCGCTGGGCGTCGTGGTGGGTTGTGACGGAGCCCTCGACCAGGGCGATATCGTATGGGCCCTTGATCACGTTCCGCGTCGCCTCGGGGAAGTAGCAGATCTCGACGGCGCTGACGACGGAAAGCAGTTCATCTTCGCAGTCGAGCAGCGAGAGCTGGCAGCCATCGCAGGAAGCGAACTTGAAGACGGCGATTTTGGGTCTGTTCCCGTTAGAGCTCATATAGGTCCATGTACGGCTTGACGGATGGATAGTTGAACACCGGACCGTCCTTGCAGGCGAAGTGCGGTCCGATCTGGCAGTGTCCGCAGAAGCCGACGGCGCATTTCATGTTGCGCTCCATGGACAGCCAGATCTGGCTGTCTTCGATGCCCCGGACCGTCAGGTCGCGGATGGCATAGCGCATCATGATCTCCGGGCCGCACAAGAAGGTCGCGGTCTCTTTCGGCAGCAAGCGGACGTACTTGAACAGTGTGGTCACCACTCCGACATAACCGCGCCAGGTGACGCCGCCATAGTCCACAGTGGTGAACACCTGTGTGTCGGGCAGCAGGTTCCAGGCGGCGAGTTCCTTCTTGTACAGGATGTCGCGTGGGCTGCGGGCGCCATAGAGGATCACGAGGCGGTTGAAGTCGCCGCGGTGGCGCAGGATGTGGTAAACAGCCGGGCGTAACGGTGCCAGACCAATGCCGCCGGCGATGATGAGGATATTCCTGCCGCGGCATTCGGCCATGGGCCAGGCCGAGCCAAAAGGTCCGCGGATGCCGACGGAATCGCCCTCGTGGCGGGTGACCAGTTGATAGGTCACCGGGCCGACAGAACGGACAGTGTAAGTGAGATCGTCGGCGTGTTCGGGGTCGCCGGAGATCGAAATGGGGAGTTCGCCGACACCGAAGTCATATAGCATCGAGAACTGGCCGGGGCTGAACCTGCCCATGCCGGGCGGCTGTTCCAACCGCAGGGTGAAGGTGTCGTGTGTCTCCTTGGCCACGCTGAGCACTCGCGCAGGCAGGGGTTCCATCACGCCGGGGCCGGGCTGCACAAGGCCAGAGGGTGAAGCCGCGATCACGCCTCGCCTCCACGGTGAGAATAGACGTCGAGCATCTGAAAGCGAGTGGCCCGGAGGCGCTCGGCGACAACTTCAAGAATGCGGCACATGAGGAAGTAACCGAACTCTGCGTCTTTGTCGCATTCCTCCTTCAGCCGGACGCCGTCGAAGGCGATCGTCTGCACGTTCGACAGCGAGCGTGCCTGGAATTGCTTGTTGACCTTGGCCATAATCGAACTCCAGCCGAGTTCTTCTCCCTCGCCGACGGTCTGGATCCTCAGAACCCGGCCGGGCATGGCGATCTCCACGGAAACGGTGCCTGACAGGATGAGGTAGAAGAAACTGGACTGGTCAGCTTCGCGGAAGATGATCTGGTCCGGCTCGAAGTTCACTTCGAACGCCAGAGCCATGAGACGGTCCAGAAGGGGATCGGGGATGCCCTCGAGGAAGGGATGCTGGCGCAACGAGGCGCGGATTGCGGGTGGAATCAAAGGGGGCCTCCTTTCAATGGGCGGAAGTGGACGCGAGGACGGCGTACTCCTCAGTGATGTCGATGCCTGCCGGACACCACGTAATACAGCGGCCGCAGCCGACGCAGCCGGTTTCGCCAAACTGGTCCTGCCAGTGCGCGAGTTTGTGCGACAGCCACTGGCGGTAGCGGCTCTTGGTGGAGGAGCGAACGCTGCCGCCATGGATATAAGAAAACGACTGGGTAAAGCAAGAGTCCCAGACGCGCCAGCGCTCGGCCTGATCCTGGCCGGCATTGGATCGGTCGACCGTAGTGACGCAGAAACAGGTGGGGCAGATCATCGTGCAGTTGGCGCAGGCCAGGCAGCGTTTCCCGGCCGACTCCCAGCGCGGGTGCTCGAAATTGCTGATGACCACGCGGCGCGCGTCCTTATAGTCGACCGAGCGGGTTTGCTCGGCGGCCGCGGCATCGCACTGCTCGTGGCAGGCCCGGATGAACCCGGCGTCGGCGGCCGGCGCCTTTAGCTCAGCGAGCACCGCGGCGCCTTGCGCCGAGCCTGATTCGGCGAGAAATTCGCCGCCCTCGCCCCTGGATTCGGTTAGGGCGATGTCGAAGCCTGTCTGCGCGCGCGGGCCGGTCTCCATCGAGGCGCAGAAGCAGGTACCGGCCGAACGGACGCAATTGGCGGCGACGATGAAGGATTGCGCGCGGTGAGCCTGGTAAGGCGGGTCGGCGTAGCGGTCCTTCAACAGCACGCGGTCCATCCGGGCGATGGCGGCCACATCGCAGGGCCGGATTCCGAACAGGGCGATCTTGGCAGCCACGGGCGCGTCCTGAAGGATGTGGAACGCGCCGTCTTGCCGTTCAGCCTTGGCGAACCGGGATTCGGGCAAGTGCAGTAATCTCTTGGCGGCATCGGCCGCCGGGCCAGCGCCGAAAATGCGCCGGTCGGACGCAGGCGCGAGCCGGTATCGGCCCGGTGAAGTCACTGAATCGATCCCGGCGGGCAGGTCCGAGGCGCTTCCGATTGGCGCCAGCCTCAGCGCCGGACCTTGCTTGACCGGAGCGTGGACCTCATATCCCTGTGCGCGGAGCAGTTGGATCAACCCGTCCAGCGCATTCGCATCGAGTCGCGCCGCATGCTTCTTCATCCGTGGCAGACCCTCGCTGTGTCCGGCGGTAGATTAACAGAACGCCATGTCGGATTCAAGGGTTTTGGACCGGAATATCTGAAATATCTGTACTCAGTCCACTCACGCGCGAATGTTCAGCCTAGGATCGAGGCCAGGATGCCTGGGATCTCCCAGACGGCGCGGTTCTCGACCGCGGCGGCGCGCTGCCGCATGCCGTCGAGGGTGGATCCGGCAATCATCCGTGCGGTGGCTTCGGTGATGTGGCCGAATGAGGGCAGAACCATGCCGAGTCCGTTTTCGACAAGCCACTCCGCGTTGTAGCGCTCCTGGGGTAGGGTCCAGGAGTTTGACACGGTAATGACGGGAAGGCCGAGATGGATGGCCTCCGAGATCGACCCGGGCCCCGGCTTGCCTATGAAGAAATCGGCCGCCAGCATGTAGGAGGGCACTTCGCTGGTGAAGCCGGCCACGTGCTTCTTCATCCTCGTCGGCAGGGCATCCAGCTTTCGGCGCAGAGACTCGTTTCGGCCGGCAATGAGGATCGCCTGCAGGTCGAGTCCCGATTCGTCGAGCCGCTTGAGGATCTCCAACATCGCCTTCGACCCAAATCCGCCAAACAGGATGATGGCGGTCGGTTTCCCGGGATCCAGGCCGAGTTCGGCCCGGCGCGCGGCGCGGTCGAACTCCGGCAAGTCGTAAAAACGCGGGTGCAGGATCATTCCGGTCGCTCGGTGGACGCGATCAGCCGGATATCCCATCTGCGCCGCTTGTTGAACCGCTTTGTCGCTGCCGCAGACGACCGATTGCAGCTGCGGTTCCATCCAGAAATGGGGTGGGTAGTCGGCAATGTCGGTCAGGATGGTGACGTAAGGGCGTCCGGGGCAGGCCTTCGCGTAGCCCTCAAACATGGCCCGGTTGAAATTCGGGACCAGCGACACCACCATGTCGGCGGGCTGCCTACGCCAGTGCTCCTCAAGCAGGCGGACCTGCGTGCCGTGATAGAGCCGGATCACCTGGTGCATGAACTTCAGCCCGGTCACTGAGCCCAGAGTCCACCCGCGCTTCAGCATCTGGTTGTAGATCTCCTGCAGGTCGATCCGCAGGACCTTCTTGAAGACGTCGATCTGGTCCAGGATGTCCTGCAGATGGACCATGCGAACGGTCCAGGGCAGATTCTGACGCTCGATGGCCATCTTCAGGGCCGTGGCGGCAGCCCGATGGCCCCCGCCGGCGTCGAAGAACATGAAATCGAGGGTGGGCACCTTACAAGGGAGGATAGCATCTCAGGACCCGCACTGCGCCGTCCCCATCCGCCGCTAACACGTTGATGAGGCAAAGCTTGCCGGACAGCCCGCCGCGCGGAGGTTTTCATCAGGATTTGGCTTGAACGTCATCGGATGTTGACACGTCCCGCCTAGCCTAAGGCTTGGATACAGCACCGGAAGTGGAGTCTGGAGGCGGATCATGGCGGCAGGCGCGGTAATCCGAATGATCGAACGGCGGGACCACCTGCTCATGTACCGCGTGCACAGGTGGGCCGCTCCGCGCTGGGTTCGCATCTGGATGATCGCCGCGACGCGTGGCGGCGACGGCTGGCTCTGGTACGCGCTGGGACTCGTCCTACTGGTTTTCGGAGGCCGGCAGGGCAGGGAAGCGACGCTGGAAGCCACTTTGGCGGCGGGCGCTGGCGTCGCGCTGTTCCTGTGGCTGAAACGTCTGACCAAACGGAGGAGGCCGTGCGCCATCCAGCCGCACTGCTGGTCGACGCTTCTACCGCCGGACCAGTTTTCGTTCCCATCCGGCCACACGATCACCGCTTTTTCAGTGGCCGCACCGGTGATGAGCCATTTCCCGGAAGCGGGGCTGGGCGTGCTGTTCTGCGCGGTGAGCGTGGCCGCGTCGAGGGTGCTTCTTGGGATGCACTTCCTCAGCGACGTCGTCGCCGGCACGGTCCTCGGCTGGGCGCTGGGGGCGTTAATGAAAGCGGCTGTTTGACCGCCCGCCCGCAAACCCGCCAGACCTCCTGAAGCGCTCGTTCAAGCGATTGAACCGCACACGGTGTCAAAGTGGACACAACCGTGTCAAATTGGCCATCCTCGAACAGCCACCGCTCGGCCGGGGCTGGGAGGGTTCGTTTGGCCGCGTCCGACAGACGGTTGTAGTGGGGCGTGAAGGGGTTCAGCAAATAGGCGTGGACGAGGTTGCGAATCGGCACCGTCTCTTCCAGAATACAGGTGTCGCCGGAATTCGGCGGCATCGTTTGAGACCCACGTTGACGTGGGGGTATTGCCCCATGCCAGAGTGATCGTGTGGAAGTGACTCCATGTTGAGACACCTTTTCCTGTTTCTGTCGCACCACCGGGCGCTGCGTCGCTGGATGGAGACCTCATCGCTACCGAGAGCAACGGTCCGGCGCTTCGTTTCCGGCCAGAGGCTGGAAGACGCCATCCGGGTGTGCCGTGAACTGGCTTCGG
This sequence comes from uncultured Candidatus Solibacter sp., assembly GCA_964604945.1. Taxonomy (GTDB): domain Bacteria; phylum Acidobacteriota; class Terriglobia; order Bryobacterales; family Bryobacteraceae; genus PNKE01. The sequence continues at coordinate 24,354 of CAZSBK010000055.1, read as the reverse complement.
CCGGCTACCTCAGCACACTCGACCACCTTGGCGAAAACGTCCTGACCAAGGCCGAGGCGGCCGAGTCGCGAGATACCATGATCGAGGCTCTGGACCAGTTGAAGGCGGCCGGTCTGGAATCCAGCGTGTCGATCAAACTGACCCAGTTTGGTCTGGACCTGTCGCCGGAACTCTGCCTGAAACTGGCCGGGGCTCTGGCGGCGCGGGCGCGGGAAAACGGGACACGCGTGGAAGTGGACATGGAATCGAGCGAGTACACATCGGCCACGCTGGACGTTGTTGAAGAGCTCCAGGAGCGGCATGGCTGCATCCGGGCGGTGTTGCAGGCGTATCTTTTCAGGACCGAAAAAGACGCTCGGCGGCTGTGCCGGGCCGGGATTCCGGTTCGCTTGTGCAAAGGCGCATACGATGAGGGCGGCGATGTGGCATTTCACGACAAAGCCGACGTGGACGCAAACTATCTGCAACTGGCCAGGACTCTGTTGGACTCAGGCACCCAGGCCGCCATCGCGACGCACGACCCGAAGATGATCGCCGGCGTGCTCGACCATGCGCGCCAGACCGGACGGGTGGCGGCGGATTTCGAGTTCCAGATGCTCTACGGCGTGCGCCGGGACCTCCAGCAGCGGCTGGTCGACGAGGGATGGCGCGTACGGCTGTATGTGCCCTACGGCGTAGCCTGGTATCCCTACTTCATGCGCCGGCTGGCCGAACGTCCGGCCAATGTGTTATTCATCGCCAGGAATCTGTTACGGCGGTAAGCCGCAACTCGCGGCACTCTGGCGGCGTCTAATAGACATGCGGCGAAGTGCACTCCCGTTGCTGAAGTATTGGGGCTACTTCGCGGCGAAACTGGCCGTGAGCGCCGGTTTCATGTGGCTGCTGTGGTTGGGTCTGAACGCCGCCCTGCCCGAGCCGGACTACTTCCTGCGGCACCGCGTGGCGCGATTCGCCCAGGATCTCAGCTGGACTCTGGTCATCCTGGTCTACTGCCTGCTGGGAGCCGGCCTGGCCTGGCTGGCCGTGGGGGATCAGCGGAGGCGGTGCAAGGTCTGCCTGCGGCTGCTGCGGATGCCGGTCGAGCGCGGCAATTGGAGCCAGACGATGATTCTCAGCCCGCCTGAGATGGAGCGGATCTGCCCTTACGGCCACGGCACCCTGGCCGAACCCCAAGCCCACGTTTCCACGCGCCAGGATAAGGTTTGGACCGAGCATGACGACGACATCTGGAAGGAACTGGCCGGCATCAAGGGGCCCGACCGCTAACCTCCCCATGCGACAATAGCGAGGGAAGGAAGTCGCGAGGAATTTTGCGCGTACAGGTTCCACGGCGGGCGTATCTCACACGGTTGTTGTTCAGCCGCCCAGGCAAGTTCATTGGCGGGACGCTGGCCGTCTTCCTGCTGATTGCCGGCGGCATATTCACCTATCTCTGGATTCACTACAGCCGGATCGTTGACCAGAAACTCAAGGAAGGCCCCTTCGCCCGGACGGCGATGCTCTATGCGGCGCCCGAGCCGTTGAGCGTCGGCGACAGGGTGACGCCGGACGAACTGGTTGGCGCGCTCAAGGACCGCGGCTACACCGAATCCCGCTCCAACCGCTTGGGCTGGTACCACGTGCGCACCGATGCCGTCGAACTGTTCCCCGGCATCGACGCCTATGCGCTCAGCGAGCCGGCTGTGATCTTCTTCGAGGACGGCGCCGTCACGCGGATCGTCTCCAGCCGGGACCATACGGAACGCTATCAGATCACGCTCGAGCCGGAGTTGTTCACGAATCTATTCGACCGCTCGCGCCAGAAGCGCCGGATCGTGCGGTTCGGCGATATTCCGAAGGTGCTTATCAACGCCATCCTGTCGGCCGAGGACAAGCGATTTTTCTCGCACTCCGGGTTCGACCCGATCCGCCTGCTGAAGACCGTCTATGTCGACGTGACTCAGAACCGCCGTTATGGCGCCTCGACCATCAGCATGCAACTGGCGCGCACCTTCTGGCTGGACCAGGAAAAGACCCCGAAGCGGAAGGCCATCGAGGCGCTCATCACGCTCCAAATCGAGCAGAAGCTGACCAAGGAAGAGATCTTCGAGTTCTACGTCAACTCCGTGGATTTGGGAATGCGCCGCAGCTTCGCCGTGCGCGGATTCGGCGAGGCGGCGCAGGTCTATCTGGGCAAGGACGTCCGCCAGCTCACCGTCGAAGAGGCGGCCCTGCTGGCCGGCCTGATCCAGCGGCCGAATTACCTGAACCCCTACCGCCATCCGGAACGCGCGCTGGCGCGGCGCAACATCGTTCTGGAGCTGATGCGGGATAACGATTTCGTCAACGACGTGGAGCTGCACAAGGCGGTCAACACGCCCCTGAATCTGGCCGAAGGCGGCGTGGAATCCACCGACGCTCCCTATTTCGTCGACCTGATTCACGACACGCTGCAGGAGCAGTTTCAGGCCATCGATTTCCAGTCCGAGTCCTATCGCGTCTACACCACCGTCGACATGAAGCTGCAGAGAGACGCAGTGACGGCCGTGCACGCCGGCATGAAGGAAGTCGACGAGCAACTGGCCCGCCGCAAGCGCAGGTACCCTCAGGCGCAGGTCGCGCTGGTGGCGATGGATCCTCACACGGGCGAGGTGAAGGCCCTTGTCGGCGGCCGGAGCTACGGTGACAGCCAGTTGAACCGGGCCCTGGCCAAACGCCAGCCGGGATCGATCTTCAAGCCCTTTGTCTATGCCTCGGCGCTCGGAAGCGTGCTGGACGGATCGTCCAACCCTGTTACGCCCGTGTCTACTGTCACCGACGAGCCAACGACATTCTATTTTGACGACAAGACCTACGAGCCCAACAACTTCAAGATGGAGTTCCACGGCACGGTGACGCTGCGCCAGGCACTGGCCAAGTCGATGAACATTCCGACAGTGAAGTTCGCCGAGATGGCCGGCTATGAGTCGGTGGCCGCATTGGCACGGCAAGCCGGCCTGGGCGGGGTGAGGGGCACGCCGGCGATGGCACTAGGCGCCTATGAGGTGACGCCGCTGGACATAGCGGCAGCCTACACTGTGTTTTCGAATGGCGGAGTCTGGACAAAGTCGAACTTCATCCGGGAGATCCGGTCCGAGTCCGGCGGCAGGATCTTCGAGTACAAGCCGCAAACGCGCCGCGTGCTTGATCCGCGGATTAGCTATATGGTGGTTGATTTGATGCAGGAGGTGCTGCGCAGCGGCACTGGGGCATCGGTTCGCAGCCGGGGATTTGCTCTGCCGGCGGCAGGCAAGACGGGCACGTCGCATGACGCCTGGTTCGCCGGGTTTACGACGAAGCTGCTCTGCGTCGTCTGGGTCGGTTTTGACGACAACCAGGAACTTCCTCTTGAAGGAGCCAAGGCCGCGCTGCCGATCTGGACCGAATTCATGAAGCGCGCCCACCAGTACCGCGAATACCGCGGAGTGCAGTATTTCCAGGCGCCCGACGGCATTACCACGGTCGACATCGATCCGCTGACCGGACAGCTTGCCACTGCCAGTTGTCCGAATCCAAGAGCCGAGGTATTTGTGACTGGGACGCAACCGGTCGAATTCTGCCGGCTGCACGGCGGCGGGCAGAGAACACAGATCGCGGCCTGGGATTCCGAGGAGGCTCCGAGTGCGGAGGCGTCGTCGAAGACCCGGCCGGCGGTAGCGCGCCGGAACCGCGCCGAGCCGTCCGCAACCGAGCGCCAAGCTGAACCGCAGCCGAAACCGGAGCCCGAAAAGAAGAGTTTCCTGGACCGGATCCGGTCTATATTTAAGTAAAGAAGATTGGCTTGGGAGGTGGCTCATGCGGAGGCTGAACACTGTCGCATCCGCCGTCCTGCTGGCGGCCGGGACGCTGGCCGCGTTTGAAGCCGGGACACAGGAACAAAAGGCGGCGCCGGCCGAGCCGGCCTCGAGTAAGCCCATCCTGGTGCCGGTCGACGACGAGGCGCGGGGCGACATCTTCATGGCGCGGAAGATGTACCGGGAAGCCGCCGAGGTCTATGCGCGCATCAAGCCTCAGACCGCGATTCATCTGAACAAGACCGGCATCGCCTATCACCAGATGGGCGATCTCGACATGGCCAAGCGCTACTACGAGCGGTCGATCAAGCTGAATAAGACTTACGCCGAAGCGCTGAACAACCTGGGTGCGGTCTGGTATGCAAAGAAGAGCTACCGCCGCGCGGTGACGTTCTATCAGCGGGCGCTGAAATTGCACCCAAATTCGGCCTCAATGCATTCAAACCTGGGTACGGCCCTGTTTGCCCGGAAGAAGTATGAAGAGGCGGCCAAGGAGTACCAGATCGCCGTGGATCTGGACCCGGACGTCTTCGACCACCGCTCGACACAGGGTGTGCTCTTGCAGGAGCGAACCGTCGAGGAGCGGGCGAAGTTCAACTATTACCTAGCCAAGACTTACGCGAAGAAGGGTATGGCCGACCGCGCGTTGCTCTGCATCAGAAAGGCGCTGGAATTCGGATTCAAGGACAAAGCCAAGTTCATGGAAGAAGACGACTTTGAATCGCTCCGAAAATTGCCCGAGTTCGCCGACCTGATGAAGCTGGAGCCGCGTGTTCTGTAATCGCCGCCGGGTAACGGCATTCGCACTGGCCTGGATCGCCGTGGTGTGCGCCGGCTGCATGCGGCCGGGGGCGCGAGAGACTTCCGGCAAGGTGGCGAGTGCGGTCCGCGTGGCGATCCTGCCGGTGGACGATCAACGTAATGAGACTGAACCGGCGTGGCCCGCGCGGGTCCTGCCCGTGGCGATCGCACGCCAGTTCGCCAACCAGGATGGGCTGACTGTGAGGACCGCCGGGTCGGTTTCCGATGCGCTGCATTCTGGCGCGACTCATCTGGTCCATGGCCGATTGACCAGCCAGGCGGCTGAGGGTGAGTTGGCTCTCGACGTGGAAATCGTGGCCGGGTCCAGGTTTGAACGCGCAGGCGTGGTCCGGGCGGGCACTGGCGGCTGGTTGAAGGTGGCCATCGAGGGGGCGAGTCTAGTCAGGAAGACGGTGGCGCATCGAGCCGGCGCGCTGGCCCCGCCAGGAGTGAACAGTGAGGCGGCGATGGCTCAGCTTGGTCTAGCGCTGGCAGGGCAAGGGGGGGAGACGGTTGCTGCATTGGGTGCGGCCGCCGCCGCGCACCCAGATTGCGGCTGGTGCTGGGAGGCGTGGGCCGAGGAGCGGCTCAAGGGCGGCGACCGCGCCGCGGCGCTCGAAATCGTTCAATGCAGCCGCCGGGCGCAAGGCGTCGACGAGATCGCTCGCGCGCGGCTCGAACTGCTCGAATCAGGCCTCAGCGGAGACCATGCGATGCGCGCTGGAGCAATCGGGAAACTGGTCCGCCTGACCCCGTCCAATACCGAGGTCCTCAGCGAACTGGCCCTGCGGGCGACGAGCGAGAAGCGTTGGGGAGAGGCCACCGCGGCATGGAAACACATCCTGGCGATCGATCCCGGTGCTCTCGACGCAATGAACCAGTTGGGCTACGTCGAAGCCTGGCAGAGCCGTTTCGATGAGGCGGTGAAGTGGCACAAGGCGTATGAAGCCGCGGGTCCGGAATTGGCCAATGCGGGTGACTCAATGGGCGAGGTCCTGATGATGGCCGGCCGGTTCGGGGAGGCTGAACGGGCCTTCGCCTCGTCCTTCGAAAAGTCTCCGGATTTCAATGGCGGCGCGGCGATGGAGAAGGCCGCCCTGGCCTGCTGGCTGCGCGGTGACGAGGCCGGGGCGCGGCAACGGTTGGAGTTGTTCCTGAAGGACAGGGCTAGCCGTGGCGATCTCCTTGTGGAGTGGCGCCGGGCACGTTGGCTCTACATTACTGGCAAGGCCGCTGAGGCCAGGCAGTTGCTTCAGAGCGTCAGTGTCCAGGGATCGCCGCCGGCCAGGGCATTCGCGCTCGCCTCGCTGGCTCTCTGGTCGGTCGAGGCCGGCGATCGGACATCAGCCATCAGACATCTGGGTGATCTCTCCGCCATGCGACACCCCGTCGCCACCCGTATCCTGCCGGTGGTGGCGCCGATCTTGAAACCGGGTCCCAGGCCGGGGGCGGACGGTCTTTCAGAAGGGATCAGGGCGCAGTTGTCCGGCGACGATATTAGGGCCATCCCGGCCTTGAAGGCCGCCCTGCGCACGGCTCCGCCAGGTGGTGAATGGCTGGCTCGCGAGTTGCTCGCCTGGGCCTATGTGAGGACGGGGGACCTGGCTGCGGCCGCCGGCCAGGTGCGGGCGGGCTGGCCGATGCCGGCGACTCTCGAGGGGCAGTTGACCGACTTCCTGGTCTATCCGAATCTGCTGTACGTCCGGGCCAGGGTGGCCACGTACAATGGCGACTCCGCCGGTGCGGCAAAGTTGTTCGAAGCGTATGTGAAGTTCGTGGGAAGCCGGCCGGATGCCCGCCATCAGAAAGACGAAGTGCTCAAGGCGGTAAGGTTGTAGGTTCATGCGGTGATGTGTGAGCCGAGTCGTAAAGGAGGAGCCGCGCAGGTGAAACCAGCCGGGATTGGGCAACTGGGGGAGCGACGATTTCGTTCACCATTTGCCGACGACGCTCACGAGGCCCTGGGCCTCGCGCGGTTCAAGTCGGATTCCGATTGTGTCCCGCTGCACCTCGCCCACTATGGCGGCCTGCCGCCGGCGGGCCAGGTCTATTTTGAGGTCGCCGGGCCGCGTGAGAAGATCTATTTCGACCCCGCTAGAACAAAAGCCGGCATCGTGACCTGTGGAGGTCTGTGCCCTGGGCTGAACAACGTGATTCGCTCGATCTTCCTCGAACTCCACTATCACTACCACCTGTCTGAATTGCTCGGATTCCAGTATGGCTATCATGGCCTGAACCCCGCTTCCGGCTATCCGCCGGTGAGGTTGGAGCTGGGTGTGGTTTCCGATATTCACGAAACAGGCGGGACCGTGCTGGGCTCATCACGCGGGCCCCAGGATCCACGGGTGATGGTGGATTACCTGAAGCAGCTCGGCGTCTCGATCCTGTTTCCCATCGGTGGCGACGGCACACAGCGTGGCGCATTTGCCATCCACCAGGAAGCGCTACGTCAAGGGTATCCGCTCGCGGTTGTCGGCGTACCTAAGACAATCGATAACGACATCCAGTACGTCAGCCATACATTCGGATTCAACACTGCCGTAGACGGTGCCCGCGACGTGATCGACCGTGCCCACAACGAAGCGCGGGCAGTGATCAACGGCGTGGGGCTTGTGAAACTGATGGGGCGCGATTCGGGATTCATTGCCGCCGCCGCCGCGCTGGCAAGCGGCGAGGTCAACTACGTTCTGATCCCGGAGATTCCCTTCGATCTCGATGGGCCCAAAGGGCTTCTCGCTGTGCTTCAAGAGCGTTTGGCGCGCAAGCGTCACGCCGTTATCGTGGTTGCTGAAGGCGCCGGCCAGAACCTCATCCCGCGCGATTCTGTGCAGAAGGACGCCTCTGGAAACACCCTGCACGCTGATATTGGCGTCTACCTTCGCGATCGTATCCGCACCCACTTCGCCGACCGCCAGGTGCCGGTCAACGTCCGCTATATCGACCCCAGCTACATCATCCGCGGCCAGAGTGCAAACACTGAAGACGCTGTGCTTTGCGACCGCCTCGCACGCCACGCCGTTCATGCCGCCATGGCCGGCAAGTCCGGCCTCATCATCGGCTTGCTACACGAACGCTTCATCCACGTTCCCGTTGAAATGGCGACGCATGGCCGGAAGAAGGTTGAGCCGTTCAGTTCCCTCTGGAACGCCGTGCTCGCTTCTACCGGCCAGCCGCTGTCCTTCGTCAATCCGAAGGGTTAGAGCTTCATTGCCACCATCAGGTTCCGCCCCGGACGTGTCCCCGCGCCCGTCGGCACGCTGATCACATCCAGCGTGATTTCCGACCCGGCCAGCAGCCGCCCCAGCCCGGCGCCACTGACCACCGCACTCATTCTGGTTCCGTTGGCGATCGTCAAATCGCAATACGTCAGCCCGTTCAACCGGACCCTGAGCTGAATGCCGCCGCCCACTGGCGCTTCGGCCACTACCGCCCGAATCTCGGCCACGGACCGGTTCTCCTCGATAATGAGCGGCGGCGCCACTGATGTCTCGATCGCCAAGTCGCCCTCCACCTGGATCGTGAACTGCCCACCCGCATACGTCCGCAGTCCCCTGTCCGTCAGCCCCGTGTAACATGAAACTGCCGTCGGACTGTCGCCGATCCGGTTGGTCACATAGAACTCCGCCGCCGCGATCCTCGCATTCTTTAGCGTGATCGGTAGTGTGTAACTCCCGCTCGCACTGCTGCCGAAGAACTCCTTCTGAAACGGCGCGACGACAGCCAATCGCCTCAACGTTTCCGCTTCCGCGCCCATCACGTGCGCAGCCGCCGTGCTTCCCAGCACGCCTCGTTCGACCCGCAGCACCTGCCCGTCGAGCGTCACCTCGATCACCCTCATCATTTCCCGCTCAACTTGCAGCAGGTCGCCAACGACGGCGCTCGAAGCCGGATCCATCGAGATCCACTCTTCCGCCGCCGCCACGCTCCCGGCAAGATCAACCGCCGAACTCTCCGCAGACTCATCCGAATACCGCAGCACCAGCGTGCCCGATGCAATTGTCGACGTGTTTTCCAGCGTCTCGAATCCGATCCCCGTCAACCATACTTCGCCTGACTTCTCCACCGACAGCGAGAACGCCGGCTCCGATGGCGTATCCATATCGCCGCCGGCTTCTCCCCCGATCCGGTACCTGTCCAGCGGGCTCAACTCCGCGTCCGTCTCGCTGTCGAGCACGTTGGCCGCCCTGCCGCTGATCTGCACGAATACATCCGGCCGGTTCGGCGTCTCGAATTGCACCTGATCTGTTCTCGTCGCCGCTCCAAACCGCCATGCCGCCTCGGCCACGACAAACTGGCTCGTCCCGTCCGGCGTCGTCGTCCACGGTGTCTGCAACTCGAATGCCGCCCCGTCGTGACTGAGCACCACGCGCTCCTGACCCTCGCCTTTGCCCTGCGTGATCCGCACCACCGCCGACCTGAACTCGTTCGCCGGCATCGCCAACCCCACGCCGGTCAACGTCGTCGCGCTCGCCGCCGCTACCGCCGTCTCCGGCATCAATTCCGTGCGCCAGTAGAAGTTCGCGTGATCGAAATTCGCATCCACCGGTAACGCGCACTGGGCCGCTAGGCCCGCGTCGGTGAATGCCGCCGCAGTGCCGCTCACCTGCTCGATCCGCAGCAGCCGTGACGGATTCGCTCCCCGGTATACCCTGAACCCCGCCGTCCCCGGCGCGAAGCTTAACTCTCTCAGGGTTACTCGGTTCTCCGCGCCCGCCGGCACGCTCGCCCGCACCGCGAAGCTCAGCTCCGTCTCTTTGCCACTCGCGTCCAGCGCGCTCACCGCGTAATACCAGCTCTGCCCGCCCGCCAGCGCCCCGCCCGATGTCTCCACCAGCGGTGAAAGCCCCACAATCGGCACCGACGCCGGCGACGCCTCGGCCGTCTCCGGCTTCGTGTACCGCACCTTCAGCCGTACCGTGGTGCCGCTGCCGTCGGCCAGTTCTTCCTCGATCCCAAACAACGCCCTTCCCTGCTCGTCCAGGCTTACACCCGTGATCGGCCGCGGCGACAATCCCCAGCGCCCGTTCGCCCTGCGCCTCTCCTCGCCTTCCTGCCATCCCGCCGCCAGCAATTCGTACCACTCGTCGTCATGCCTTTGCGCCACGATCCGCGTCGTCAGGTAATTTTCGCTTGGCGCAAGTTTCGTGATGCGGAACGGCGCGCGTTCCAGCCCTTCTCTCAGATACGTCAGGCTGATGATGTCGCCAGGTCTCAATCCCAGCGCGTGCGTGCCCGTGTCGAACTCAACATACATGTTCCCCATCAGCGACTTCATCAGCTGAAACCGAGTCACCCTCGCCGCCTGGTCGAAGTGTGGCAACCCCAGGGCTGGCACTGTCGCGCTCAACTCCTGCCCCGCCGCCAGCACATCATCCAGATCCAGCAGCGACACGCTGTCTTGCTGATACTCGTTGAAGCTGTTCTGGAACTCCACACTCCACCGGTTCGGGCTCTCTGCCGTCGACCGCGCCCACAGCCGCAACGCGGGCTCGCCGCCTGCCCGTCTCAGAATACCCGTCGTCCCGTTCGTCCCGTCGCCGAACTCATACGCCGGCCATCCGCCACCCAGTGTCTCGGCCGCGTTCGAATACTCCGGCTTCACCGGCTGCTGCCGCGCAATCGTGCCTTCCGGCGTCAGTTGCAGCTTGCCGTCGGCTCCGAACGTCAACATCAGCGCCGCGGCCGTCCTGATCCCTCTCGCTACATCGGCCGCGCTCTTGCGCTTCAGCAGCGCCAGGTTCACCTCAAACTTCGGCGCCGTCCGTGCATTTCCGAACGCGTCTTTCACTTCGATGAGCTCGTCGCAGTCGATCGCCGACGCCGCGAAACTGGCTATGTTCAATTCGCCCAGTTTCCACCCCGACCGCCTCAGCACATCCAACAACACCCACGCTGGATTTCTCGTGAACGCCTTGCCCAGCGAGATCCCGCTCGTGTCAAATCGCTCTAGCTTGATCCCGTCCGCCAGCACTTCGATTTGCGGAATGCTCGACCCGTCGTTCAGCTTGTTCGGAATTGCCACTGCCAGGATAGCCATGCTCCCGTGCGGATCCCCAATCGGCTGGCCCGATGCGTCCGTGAAGTTTAGGTTGAACCCGCCGTTGCGCCCGCCCAGGCTCACCACGTTGTACCAACCCGTCGATCCCATGTCCTTGCCCGTCTCGCCCGCCGGTATCTCCACTCCGCTTGCCACCACTTTGTGGACCACCTCCATCTCGCCCGCGCCCAGCAGCACCTCGCAGTGCGTCAGGTTGCCGTCGCTGCGCGTGTACACCACCGGCGGCTGATACCAGTTCGTCCCATAGACCAGCGGCGCCGCGTCGTTCGACTTCGCCCTGTTATCCAGCGACTCGCTCAACGCCGAGTCCTTCTCCCCATACGCCCTCACCATCACGCTCGGCGGCAGGAATTGATACCCGCCAAACCGCGCCGTCGGCCTGTGCTGCGCGTCCTTGTCGAACATCCCGCGTGCCTGGCAATCCGTCTTTGTGTAAGCGCACGACGTATACGGCCCCTCTGCCCCGCTCGTCCCGATCCCGTTCACCACGTCCGGCGAATACCCGCATCCGTAAAACGCCGAATAGCCGCTCTCCGAGCCTCCATTGGCCGCTTCTTCCCGCTGGGCCTGACTCGTCGGGAACGCCCACGGACACCTCGACTGCACCCGCAACTGCGGTAGGTTCACCCGTTGCAGACTGAGTCTGCTCGCGAAGCTCAATCTCGCATACGTTTCAGCCAGTTCTTCCGGCGGATTCGCGGCGCCCAGGAAGACAGTCACCGGATCGGTCACTGCCGTGCCCGTCTCCAGGTCGACAAAGGCCATCCTCACCGTCAGCTTCGATGCCTTCAACCCCACCGTTCGCTCAAGCTGCGACACATACCCGTCCACGTTGTCCAGCGTCACCACAAACCGTCCCGCGGCGTCCACCCCGTCCTCTGATCCTGCACGCAACTCGAACGAATTGTGCTTCAACACTCTTGCCTGGTAGCTCTCGCCGTCCACAGTCGCCGAGTGCGTCGCCCACCGCTCCGTCCGCCCGTCCCTCAACACGCACTCAAACAGCAGCACCGGCGTGTCCGGCGTCTCGACCCGTTTCATATCGTGGATGTTCGCCATCTCCTTACTCCTCCCAGGGGCTCACGATCGCCACTTCGCACCCATACAGCCCCGGCGCCTCTGCCTCCAGGTTCAGTTCATTGCTCTCGAATCTCGCTCTCGGGTACCACCCGCCACGCCCGCGATTGCGCTTGTATTCTGACGGCGCTATTTGCGCCTCCGCCTGCGGCCCGTACACCTCAACCGTCTCGCCCGCCGGCGCCGCGATCATGAACTGCACCGGGCTCGTCCCGTCGACTCCGCTTACCCACGCCTGCCGCCATTCGCTGCCCGTCTCCACCACTCGTTGCGCGTCCCCGATGCTCAACTTCACCGAGCCGCCGCCTGCCGACCTCACCCACGCGCTCATGCAGTAGTTCATCGCTTCTGGAATCGCCAGCGCCTGCGACACCCCGCTCCAAACCCCGCTCGTGTTCGCCAGACTGCACGCCTCCGCCTGCCCGTCCGGACCTCTGACCCCGCCTGCCACAACCACGCCCGGACCCTTCTCCCACAACGTCCCCGCCAGATCGTCCGTCCCGCCCAGCAAATTCGCAAACGGGTCCACGAACATGAAACTCCGCCGCCTCCCATCGCTCGCCTGGAACAGCCCTTGAATCGCTTCCGCCTCGCTCTCGCTCAGCCCTGTCAGTGGCAACTTCCACCTCACTGTGCTGCCGCCCGCGTCAAACGCTGCCCGCCGCTTCCCTCCGGGTGACTCGCTCGAATAAGTCCTCAACGATAGCGTGCGCCTCAGCGGATACTGCCCCATGCATCCACTCTCGAGTTGTGGAAAGTGCGCCATTTCAGTCAATCTCCTCGACGATCTTCAACTCCGCCCGCCCATCGCCCAGTCCCGCCACGTACGCCTCAAAACTCCCGCCCTCGATCCTGCACGCCTCGTGTCTCACGCCCGTCTTGGGATCCGTGAACGCAAACGTCCCCGTCTCGCCTCGCACCGTCTCCACCAACTCATTCACCAGCGCCAGTTCGCCCTCGTCCAGTCGCTCCAGCTTCACCGTCCAGTGCTTCCTCCCGCGCCGCGTCTTCACCGCCTGCTGGCCTCCGTCCACATAGCGCAGCACCTCGGTCTGCGTCCTGTAGCCACACTCCAGCCCGTCCTGCGCCAGCGCGCCTGTCTTCAACCTCGGGAACTCCGCCATGGCCGCCTCCTCACACCTCGCGCATCACATCGCCCAGCCCGTGGCTTTCGAGCAGCGCCTGCCTCACTGCCGACGCGATCTCGTCCCTGTGATCCAGGAACGACCGGCTGTCGATCGCCTGCACCTGCACCACAACCTGCCTCGGCGTCGAGCCGACAACAGCCCTCGGCATTCCGCTTGCCGAGTAGTCGATCTCGCCCATTCCCCAGCCCGTCCGATCGCTCACCCCGCCCTGGTAACTGATCGCCGCCGGCCTCTCGATCTTTGTCAACGTCGCTATGGTCTCCTCGCTCCTCCCGCCGCCAAAGATCTTCATCAGCCCGGCCACGATCGGATTCAGATTCGTTAGCGCTCCAAGCACGCCAGTTAGCGACTTCGTTCCTTGCTGAACCGCGCTTGCAGCGCTCTCTTCCACCACGCCGGACTTCGCCGTCGATGCGGTCGTCGTCTCTGTCGCCCGTCCCGCATCGCTCGCCTCACCGTCGCGCGCCGCCGCCAACTGAAGCCCACTCGCGTATCCCGCCTGCGCCGCTGACACGGCCAGCTTGCCCGCAAGTTCCTCCAGCGTTCGTCGGCTTTTCGTCTCACGATCTGTCAAGCTCATGCGTCTCCTTCTCCATCTCTGCGCTCAGCAGCGCCAGTGCCTCGACATCCCGCGCCTCCATCTCTTCCGCTCCCCGCGTATGCCGCCACGCCGCCCACAGCTCCAGCCACGCCTCGCTGGCCGCGCTGATTGCGCTTCTCGGACACCCCTCCGACATCACGCCCTTCCGCGCCCAAACCACCTTCGCCGCCTGGCCCTCCAGCGCTCCCTCCGGCAGCCATCCGCATCTCCGGCGCACTTCCAGCCCTTGCCTCCTGCATGTCTCGCACTCCCACCCGGCTGGATTCGACAGGGCGAAGTGAAAGGCGAGTCTCAGTTTTTTCGTTCTTGCTCCGTCAGTTGGCAATCGCGCCGGATCTGCTCCGCGATCTCCCGGCACAACTCCTCCGGACCCGCCTCAATCAGGCTTCGCACGCTCGCCGGCTCCCCGTCGATCCGCAGCCCCGCGATCTCTAGCAGCCCCCAGTCCAGCAGCATCCGGTCCGTGTCCACCGCCAGCAGCGACGCCTCCATCTGCTCCTCGGCCTCGCCTGACGTCGCGTGAAAACGCGCCTTGTTCAGCATCGTTCTCACGCGGCTCGTCAGGTCCCTCCGTCTCGCCAGCGTCATCTTGACCGTCCTGAACTTCACGCCCGGCTTGCTCTCGGCATCGCGCCATTGCGCGCTCTCCCACTCCACCGCCTCACCCGAACGTGACATAGATTTCGTCCTCCGCCGCGCCCTGCGCCCTCGACGCTTTGAACCGCCACCTGAGCCGGTTCTCGTCGTCGATGAACTCCGGCACCTCCGGAACGAAACTCTTCACATACACCCCACACAGCTCGCCCTCGATCTCTCCCAATTGCATAAAGCACGCCACCGGCGATCTCTGCCGCGCCGCTTGGTACAACTCGTTGAACGACACATCATCCCGGCTGTACAGATCGAACTCCACCGACACCACCCGCTCGCCCGTCACCAGGCACAGCGGATCGATCATCCCAAACTCGTTCCGCCTCGTCTCCAGGTTGTTGTCCACCGTGATCTGTGCCGACGTCACCGTGTGGAATCTTGACGGCCCCACGCCAACCCACGCCTGCCCCAGATGCCCAGGTACCGGCGAGTAGATCAAGTCGCCCACCGCCGGCTCCACCGGAAACTGCGTCAATCCGCCCTGGCCCGTCTCGAAACTTGCGCTGTCCAGTAGATCCGCCGCAATCCCCTCAAACCCGATCTCGTGGAAATCACCGTTCACCCGGATCTCCATCTTGTCCACTGCCGTGCCCCTGAGCAGCCTCTGCACGCTGCCCACCGGACTCCAGCAGTCGTACAGCGACACGCTCGGCAACTGCTTCGCCGGCCCGAAGCTCACCGTCGCGCCCAGCATCGATCCCGCCCCAGGCGTCGTCGTGAACGGCGCCGCCAGCACCATCGTCTGCGCATCCGGCGTCGCCATCACCGCCCGGATCTCCCCTCCGAACGTCACTGCCATGCCTTCGCTCAGCCCGTGGTTTGTCGTCGTCGAGATCGATGTCCCGCTCGCCGACGCCACCTGCAAAGCCGCCGCCGCCCTCGGCTCCCCTCCCAACGCCGCCCGGATCATAGGCCCATACCCTGGCGCCTGGCCAGCGTCCTCCCGGCTCACCAGGTACGTCTCGAGTGTGAATGACGTCCGCCGTCTGGGCGTCCCCGTCACCCCTTGCCACGTCCGCGTGCCCGTCTTGTCGCGCCGTTGCGGCAGGTCATTGCTCTGTGCCGCTCTCAGGCTCACGCCCGGAAAGCGGTCCGCCGCCGTCACTGCCGCTACGGTTCCATACTGCTGCTCGATCGCTGCGTAGAACCTGTTGTCGTTCGATGAAATATAACAAGCCATGTCTTTCCCTCTGTCTCAGTTCCGGCCCACTTCGAGCTCGCACTTCACCCGCGCTGTCTGCATCACGTTCAGTCCGCCTTTCTTCACGGCCTCGAACGTCATCTCGTACGTCCCCGGCAAATACACGCCCTCTTCCACGCACCCCCGGCTCCGCTCCACCACGTCCGCCACCGCATCGGCATAGAACTGCACCCGCTCGGTCAGCCCTTCCAGCCGGTCCTGCGCGACCCTCCCCTCCACCACCACTTCCACCGTCCCCGAGAACCTCCGGAACTTCTCCGTCATCTTGTTCCGGACCCTTTCCACGTACACCTGGTACACCGGATACAGTGACTTGCCCACCTTGTCGTGCAACTCCGCCGGCGCCTGCAACGCCCCCAGTTGCCTCTCCTCGATCAGCGCCTCGGCCTGTTCCGGCGACTCCCTCATCGCCGCGATGCTCGCCGCCAGACCGCCCACCTGATCCGCCAGCAGCGTCCGCATCGTCCTTACAGCTCTCTGTGTCGGCGTCGCCATCGCTCATCCCCTCCGCAACAGCCGCTGCCGGCTGCAGTAGAAGTCGGCCGCTTGCCCTGCTTTCGGCGCTGTACCGGCCGCCAGGCTCCCCGCGCTCAGCGTCCACGCCGCTCCCAGCGCCAGCATCGCCACATTCTGCTTTGTCTCCTCGCCCGGCGTCGACCCCACATACACGTTCCAGCCCACCGCTGTCTCTGGCGGCGCTTCCACGCTCTGCCTGACCACCAGCGAGTGCGGCCAGTCCGCCGCCACCGTGATCCCCTCGCTCGCTTCGCTCTCGGCGCCATCCGCGCCCACCCACGACGTCTTCACCCAATACGTCGTCTCCGCCAGGCTCCCTGCCGCAATCTCCGCCCGCGCCGCCCCGGGACGTGCCAACGGTGCTCTCGCCATTCCCACTCCATCCTCAAGCACCCGCTCAGCCGCCTCCCTCGCCTCCACCTCATACGCCTTCCATCGTTCCTTGTACCTGTCGTTCAGTTGGCTGAAATAGGCGTCCCGGTAGGTCATCGACAGCGTCAACAGCAGATGCCATCGCTTCAGGGCCGTTGTCGCGACAACCTGCTCCAGGCTCCCGCACCCCGACGTCCTCAGCAGCGCGTCAATCTCGATCTCGATCTCATGCCGCGCGATTTCCAGCTTCGCCGTCAGGTCCACTCCTTCTCCGTGCGACACCTCCAGCACGCCGCTGTCCTGCGCCTTCAGCGACTCCATCGTGTTCAACGTGCCATCCGCCAGCAACGCCATCGTCGTGCCTCCTTCCCTAGTTCTTCTGCTGTTCTTTGTTTGCCGTCGTCTCGCTCGACTTCGTGCCCAGCCACGCTTCCAGCCCGCGCGCCAGTTGCGTTTGCAGGCTCTGCGAAACCGCGGTCTTCAGCGCTTCCTCGCGCTTCGCCTTCTGCTCCTCGCGGTACTTCCTAGCCTCTTCGTCGGTCGCCTTGCGCGCCTTGGCCTCCACGATCAATCGGCTCGCCACCGCCGTTGCTACTTCCGTGATCACGCCCGCCTTGCCGCCGTCCGGCGTCGCCATGCTGACAATCAGTTGGTAATCCCCCGCCAGTGACTTCGCCACCTCGCGGATCTTTCTGTAGTACGCCTTCAAGTCCACGCTTCTGCCTCCTTCTCTTCTTTCAACTCGTGTCGAGACATGCCGTCCCTCGGCCATCCGCGAACGCAGAGAACGGGTCCTTCGGTAGGGCGGACCCCTGGTCCGCTGCCGGCCCCCCGGCCGGCATCCGCACCTCGCCAGCTGCGAGCGCGAGACAGCGGGTTCATTCGGCGAGCCGCGCTTCTGCTCCCTTCGGCGCCGCGTCCACTAGCGGACGGCAAACAACTCTGTCGAACCGGGGCGTGGCCTTCCACGCCCCCATTCCAGTTCGTCCTTACGACCGCACCTGCAAGCCGTGATCGTTCCGCAGCACTCCGCAGCCGTACAGCATGTCCACCGTGAACTTCTGCGACAGCGTGTTCGGCTCGTAGCTCATCAACACACGCATGCCGAAGTTGCCCAGTTCGGCGTACTCGGCCACGGCGCCCGTCCCCGGCAGCGGCTTCGGCAACCGGCGGATCGCCAGCCCGATCGCGTCCTTCGAAAACGCCATGTTGTTCGTCGTCACCGGGCTCGTCCCGGTCTTCTTCACGAACTGCGACCGGAACACATAAAAGTCCTTCAACTTCCCGATCGACCCCTCGACCAGCGCCCGCAAACCGGCATCGCCGGCCGAAGCGTACTCGCTGAACCGCGTGATCTGCCGCAACTGCGAATACGCCGTCCCGTCCACCACCAGGAACTTCGAAGCCGACTGTGCCACTTTGGCGTTGAACAGCGTCGTCTCAGCCGAGTCCACAACCGCCTCGGTCAATGCCGTCCCGCCTGTGCCCAGCGGCGAGTTCGACGTGAACTGGCTATACAGCCCCAGCAAGTCGCCTTCCACCCTCTCGGCCAGTGCCACCATCGCCGGCTGCATGTACAGCCGCAGCAGGTCCGGAACGGCGATCACCTTCGTCACGTCCGGGATCTGGAACGTCGCCTCCACGTGATTGTTCAGCACGATCTGTGCCGTCTGCACGTTCGGATTCTGCGTCACAACGCTGCCGCCTTCGGCAATGTTGTTCGCTGTCATCGTCGGCGGAATCGGAACGTTCACCGTATCGCCGGCCTGTGCCAGTTGCGGCTCAAAATCCCGGTTCACCAGGTTGCCCATCACCAGGTGGCCCATCAGTGACGGAAGCGCCTCCACGGCCACAAGCTTCACGATCGCGTTCGCCAGATTGGCTGATGTGATTGATGCCATCTCTTTCTTTCCTCTCTTCTTTCTCTTCTTGTTCGCGGATCTCTTCCGGTCCCCGCCCTACTCGCCCCGCAGGCTCTGCAATGCCACCTGCGCTATCTGCTCCCGAACCCTCTGCAACTCCTCCGCGCTCATGCCCGGCCGGATCCGCTCAAGTTCGACTGCGTATCCGCCGCCGCCGGTTTGCCGCGGTGGAGACGTCACTCCCGACCCGCCCTGGATTCGTGCGGGCAGAAACTCCGGGTTATCCCTCACAAACGCCACCAGGTACTCCTTCAGCCCCATCTCCCCGTCTGGCGTCTTGGCCACCATCGACCCGTCTTCCAGCGCCACGAGATCGCTCTGCAGCGCCTTGAATGCCAGGTCTACCTTCCCCACACCGAGCCTTTGCAGCTCGGCTTTCACCTGCGCATGCTGCTCGGCCTCCTGCGCCCGCCTCCGGGTCCGCTGATTCTCCTCGGCCAACTCGTTCACGCGGCGTTCCAGGCTCTCCCGCCGCCGCCGCTCTTCGATCAACTCCGCCTTATACGCCGGCTCGGCCCGTTGCCGCTCTCCGCTCAGGTACTCCTCCATCACGCCCCGCAGCATCTCTCGCAGGTCCGGTTCTCCGGCCCTTCCGCCGTTCTTTGTCTGCTCCATTCCTCTCCTTTCCCTCTCGCCCCAGCGCGGAATCCGTTCCCGCCGCCGCCTTGAAGTCCAAAAAAAGAGGGGGTCCCCCCGTAGGACCCCCTCCGTAATGCCCGGCCCACCATGAAAAGCCGGGCTGCCCAAATCTCTGTTGGGGGACTGCCACCGGTGTCCCCTGCAACGACGCCTTCACGCTCCACGCTCTGCTGCCGTGGACACTGTGTGGCTGTCCCCCAACACGTCCACCTACTCCCCCTCAATCTCCCGCGCGATTGTTCGGGGACTGCCTACAATGTCCCCACCGGCGGAGCCTTCAAGCTCCCCGTATCGCGGTCGTGGACATTGCGGGCTGTCCCCCCACCCACTCGGGGACTGCCACCGGTGTCCCCCCCCACAACGCCACCTTCACGCTCCACGCTCTGCTGCCGTGGACACTGTGTGGCTGTCCCCCAACACGTCCACCTACTCCCCCTCAATCTCCCGCGCGATTGTTCGGGGACTGCCTACAATGTCCCCACCGGCGGAGCCTTCAAGCTCCCCGTATCGCGGTCGTGGACATTGCGGGCTGTCCCCCTAACGCCCCTACGACCCCTCGATCTCCCGCGCAATCTGATCCTTCACCTCCTGCCGCGCGTCGCACAGATACTTCATTGCCAGCTTCTTCTGCACCTGCGACCGCAGCGTCTTCGACTCAATCCCCAGCCGCAGCATCCTCTCAGCGTCGTCCAGTTCGCTCGTGAAATCCCCAATATCGAACTCATCCAGACCCGCCACGTCGATCGCGATCTCGTCTTCTCTCACGTGCGCGATCGCTCGCAGCACCTGTTTGAGCGTGTCCTTCACCCGGTCACCGAACCCGCGCAACACCTCCTGTGTCACCAGGTAGTCCCGCTCCTTGCTGTACCCCGTCGTCATCGAATTCTTCGACAACGACCCGCCGGCCTGGCTCATCAGGTAGCACACCCGGTAGATCTCTTCCTTCAGCCGGTCGATATTGCGCAGCGCGATCTCGAACACATGTCCTTCCGGCTCCGTCCACCCGAACCGGTCGTCTTTGCCCAGTTGCAGGTAATACGATTCGCCCATTGCCTGTTTCCATTCCTTGTCCGAGTAGACTACCGGCATCGCAAACAGCCCCATCGTCAGCGCCCAGCTCAACGCATTCGACTTATTGAAATGCTCCAGTTGCAGCGACGCGGCTTTGTTCATCAGCCACATCCCGTCGCTCACCGAAAACTCGAACACCGGCACCCGCCTCAGCTTCGCCAGCCCGTGCAAGCCTTCGTCCACCTGCACCGGCTTCGTCTTCTCGCCCTTGCGCTCGAGCTCCTGGAACACCTTGTACTTCTCGCGGTCGTAGTACACCCACCGCCGCATCGTCGACCACACGCTGCCCGAATCAAACGTCCGTTCGCTGCGCATAACGAGCCAGTCGAACTCGCCTCGCTCGTCCCTCTGCCAGTTGATCACCGACCCCGCGCCGTACTCGCACAGATACGCCCGCGACCGCCCCATCGCCTCTTCCTCGGCCCGATTCGCCGCAATCGCGTCCGTCTTTGGGAACTCCACGACGATATAGCTCTTGCCGCCTACGAGTGTCTCGATCAGCTGCCGCCGGAAGAAGTCGCTCAGCGTCGACCCTCTCAGGTCGCAGTTCTCGGCGAACGTGTTGAAGAACCTGCGTGCCGCCTCGTCCGGGCCCTCATACGCCAGCACCGGTTCACGACGGAACAATGTCGCTCCGTACCAGTCGATGATCGAGCCGGCATAGTTCTCAAAGAACGCTCGGCTCAGCCGTTCCGTGTAGACATCGGCCGGCTCTTTTTGCCGTGCCACCAGGTAACGGTCCGCGTTCATGATGAACTGCTCGCCGCCCACATACAGGTCCCGATACTTCGGCCACACATGCTTCAGGGCCGCATACTCCGGATGCTCCCGGTTGATGTCAAACATGAATCTCTCCTTATCTCTGGGGTCTGTCTCGAACCCCCTGTAAACACCCACTCACTCGCCACCACCGCCGTAACAGAGCCGCCGCGTAACCGAGCCGCGACCGTAAGGGAGCGGTCCCCTCCCTAACCGAGCCGCGACCGTGAAGGAGCGGTCCCCGCAATCACTCACTCGCCACCACCGCCGCAACCCAAAACCCAGACGTCCCCGCGGCCAGGGCTCGTCCAGACCCCAACCGCGAGGACGTCATCCTCCGCACACAGCTCGCTAAAACAGCCTCTTCCCTCTCTCCCCGATCCTCGCCGCATGTCCCCTGCACTCCTGCCACAGCAGATACCCCAGCGCATCCGACAAATGCGTCCGCCTCGGATCCTTCATCTTGTCGATCTCGCACGTCCCTGCCACGAACTGCACCAGCTCGAAGTCCTTGATCAACTCCCCACACCGCGGATCCACCTTCAACGACACATCCCCCGCCGCCGACCGCATCCGTCCATTCACCAGCTCGATCCTCTGTCTCACCGGCGGATTCGACCTCGGGATCTCGATTCTCACACCTCTCACCCCGCGCTCCAGGAAGAACCCCTCGATCACTTCCTTATCCGACCCTCCCGACGTATGCAGATGATGCGCCGACGCATCCGCGTACACCTTCAGACCCGCCGGGAACTCCGGATACCTGCTGAGAAACTCTCCACAAGCCTCCGAAGTTCCCGCCCTCCGCAGCACGATCTCGTCAAGCACGCGCACCTCCTCACCATCCACTTGCGCGATCACCGACGACATCGGGTCCACGTTGAAATCGAGTGCCCAGATCAGCGGCAGCGTCTCATCCAACTCCACCGCTTCCACGTTCCGTTCCCTGCTGAAGCTCCTGTACACCAGCCCTTCGCTCGGATTCAAATACGAGCCCATCACCTCCTGCTCGTAGAAATCTGCGTCGTAGCTCGCCTTCAGCCTCTCGTAGTAGTCCGGCACCGCCTCCAGCAGGTACTTGTTCTCGAACGGCCTCGCCTGCACCGTCTCATATCCGCCCACCGGACTCTGAATGAACCTCCTCCAGACCCAGTCATACCCCTTCGGCGTCCACACTCCGTACCCGCACAACTTCTTCGCCTTCGGGTCCCTCAACCTCGCTTCCAGCCTCAGCCACGCCTGCTCCTGCACGTACGTCAGCTCATCCACGCCGAACCACGCTAGGTTCGACCCCCTCAGTCTCTCGAACTCATCCAGCGACCTCAGCAGGATCTTCGATCCCATCGGCTCCAACTTCAGCCACCCCTCGGCCTTGTTGTGCTCGTACTCGATCCCGCTCTGTTCAATCACCTGCATGAGCGCCGGCAGCGTCGCATCGCGCAGCATCGCGTACGTCGGCGCCCCGATCAGGCCCGTCCGTCCCGCGTTCATCATCGCCAGCTTCACCGCTTCCTGGCACAGCGCCGCGCTCTTGCCTGACCCCACCGGTCCCGAAAACCCCTTGAACCTCGCCTCCGACGCGTGGAACCGCCGCTGCGAATTGAGCGCCCGGTACTCGATCCCCACGCGCCTCGTTTTCACAGCGCCTCCGGCTTTGGATCCACCCACTCCACCACGAACTTCCTCGCCGGCCTCGGGTTCAAGTCCCGTTCCCACTGCATCAGCCGGATCAGGTCCGTCACGCTCGCCTTCGCCGGCGCTTCCGCCGACTCCAACTGCCCCCCGATCCGCCCGATCAGCTTCTCAACCAGCGAATACCTCGTCCGGTCGGCGTCGTCCTCGGCCCCCACATCGCTGTCCCAACCCTTGTATCCGCCTTCCACGTCGCCTTCCGGTGCGCCGCCTTCGCCCCACGTCCAGTCGCGTTCCTGCAACCCTTCCCGTCCCGGTTGTCTGTTCTTCTTTCTCATTGCGTCCTTCCGTTCCTCGCCCGACATCCCAAATCTACTCGCCCACCCCCCGGCCTCCTGCTCACCCGTTTCTGCATCCCTAACAAAACAAGCCAAATAGAAATTCCTTATTCGCGTCACTACCCCTTTCCCCCACCGGGGACTGGCGCCAATGTCTCCAACTCGTTCCGCCTCAAACCCAGCCAGCGGCCGTCCATGGACATTACGGCCTGCCCCCCACCCTCCTTACATCGTTTCTCCCCTTTCCCCCGGCCTCTCGATTCGTAGGGCGGACGCCCTCGTCCGCGGCTGACCCCCGGTCGGCTCAGCAAATTCAGTAGGGCATACGCCCTCGTCCGCAGCCGACCCCCCGGTCGGCTGAGCAAGTTTAGTAGGGCGGACGCCTTCGTCCGCGGCCGACCCCCCGGTCGGCTGAGCAAGTTCAGTAGGGCGGACGCCTTCGTCCGCGGCCGACCCCCCGGTCGGCTGAGCAAGTTCA
>CAZSBK010000055.1:0-1178 GCA_964604945.1 uncultured Candidatus Solibacter sp. | reverse complement strand
GTAGGGCGGACGCCCTCGTCCGCGGCCGACTCCCCGGTCGGCTGAGCAAGTTCAGTAGGGCGGACGCCCTCGTCCACGGCCGACCCCTCGTCCGCGCCGTTCCCCTTGATGTGTCCCCCACTCTCTGCATCATTTCCCGCCTCGCACCCGTCTTATTTGGTGGAATGACCCTGCCCGCCCTCTGCTTCCTCCTTGCCCCGCCTTCGCCCCCTCCTCCCTCTCTCCCCATCGGCGAGATCCTCCGCCGCGTCGCCGAAAACCAGGAGCGTTCCGACTCCGCCCGCGCCCGCATCGTCTACCACCAGTCCGTCCGCACCCGCCTCCTTCGTGGCGGTGGCAAACTCGCCCGCGAGGAAACCCGCCAGTACACCGTCACCCCCACCGCCACCGGTACCGAAAAGGAATTGCTCAACGTCGAGGGCCAATACGAGAAGAACGGCAAGCTCCACCCCTATACCGACCCCAAATTCCGCCACAAGGACCTCGACCTCGACGGCGAACTCACCCACGATCTCTCCCATGACTTGGCCAGCAGTAAGAACACGCGCGACGGCATCTCCCGCGACCTCTTCCCCCTCACCGCCGATGAACAGCGATTCTACGACTTCCGCTTCGACGGCTACCAATCCGTCCAGGGCGTCCAGGCCGTCCGCCTCGCCTTCTCGCCCCGAAAAAGCCCGAAGGGCAGTGAGGAAGACGGTCGCCCTTGGTCCGGAACCGTGCTCATCCACCCCGACGAATTCCAGCCCATCTCCGTCGTGACGTCGCTCTCGAAGGGCATACCCGGCTGGGTCCGTGTCGTCTTCGGCATCAACCTGAAGCAGCTCGGCTTCAGCCTCACTTACCGCAAGGTGGCGGGCGGCCTCTGGTTCCCGTCGACGTACGGTTCCGAATTCTTCCTCCGCGTCTTCTTCGGCTACGCCCGCAACATCACCATGAGCATGGAAAACACCGACTTCCGCCTCGCCTCTGCCGAATCGACGATCACCTATTCAGAAGACGCCTCCGCCCCTCCCCAGTAGGGCGGACGCCCTCGTTCGCGGCTGGCCTCCGGTGGGCTCAGCAAGCTCAGTAGGGCGGACACCCTCGTCTGCGGCGGGCCCTCCGGTCGGCTGAAGCTTCACCAGCCGCGCCGCTTGCGGCGGCGGGTATCCCATTCTTCCGTCGCCGTTGAACCT
>CAZSBK010000054.1:0-36013 GCA_964604945.1 uncultured Candidatus Solibacter sp. | reverse complement strand
ATGGACGCCGACACGATCGAGATCACCTTCAACACGCTGTTTTCCGGGAGGGTCGTCGTCCTATGAAGCATCTCCTCTGGCTGTGCCTACTTTCGCCGCTTGCCGCGCAGGTGCCCATCAACTCCGACGTGTCGGTGAAGGGCGCGCTCGTAGCGACAGGCCCACTCACCGGATCGAGTGTGGTGTCCTCGGCCAACGGTGGCGTCATGCGGTTCCTGACGCAGGGGGCAAGTCAGGCGAGCATCCTGCCGTCCGCCGACGCTTCTGGCTACACGAGTCTGGACATCCTTTCAGTCTTCTCGAGCACCAGACTGGGCCAAGCCCGTCTTCGCGTGTACGGGCCGGCGACCACGGATTGGGCGCGGTACTCGCTGTTCTCGCATGACGGGGCGAATGGCCTAGTTGGCACCGGCTACGGTGGCCTAATCTTCTCCTTCGCCGGTGCCGAACAGGCCCGCTTCACTGGTGCCGGCAATCTGCTGCTCGGAACAATCTCGGATACGGGCGAGCGCCTCAAGGTCCAGGGCAACGCCGCGATCAGTGGGAGTTTGAGCGTCGGTACTACCGTCACGGCGACATCGTTTTCCGGCAACCTATCCGGCAACGCGTCAACCGTGACCAATGGCGTCTACACGACCGGGTCGTATTCGGATCCGTCCTGGCTCACGCTGACGAAGGGCAAGGTCGGCCTGGGCAATGTCGAAAACACCGCCCTCTCCACATGGACAGGCAGCACCAGCATCACGACGCTGGGCACGATCTCGACGGGGACTGTGCCCTGGGCGATCGTCTCCGGCAAACCGTCATTCACTTCAACGAACACGGCCAACGCGGTCGTCCAGCGGGATGCTTCCGGCAATTTCGCGGCCGGCACGATCACCGCGAATCTCACAGGAAACGTTACCGGCAACGCCAGCGGATCGGCTGGCAGCGTGGCGTGGGCCAACGTCTCCAGTAAGCCTACGTTCGCTTCCACGAACACTGCCAGCGCCGTGGTCCAGCGCGACGCCTCCGGCAACTTCTCAGCCGGGACTGTTACCGCGGCTCTGTCCGGCAACGCATCCACGGCGACCGCACTGGCCGCAAACGGCGCGAACTGCTCCGCCGGCCAGGCTGCGCTCGGTGTGAGTGCCAGCGGCGCCGCGGAGGGCTGCTACGACCCGAACACCTACCGCAGCGGACAGATCAACTATGTCTACGGCGGCTCGGCCTCAACGGCAATCGATGCGACCACCGTCAACAACGTCTGGCGGGCACACGCCCACCAGGCCGTCGTCACCGAGATTGCCTGCTGGACAGATGCCGGAACCGTCAGCCTGACGATCAAGGACTCAGCCGGCAACGCCGTGGCATCGGCGCTGACGTGCAGCACCAGCGGCGCCAGCACCACGACCATCAACGGCTACGGCACGCTCACCTACGGCGAGGGCCTGGGCTTCACCACAGCCTCGGTGAGTTCGGTGAAGAACCTGTCGGTCTCCATCAAATACACGAGGAGCTACTGATGAGATTTCTGTGCTTGATGCTCTGCCTGTCGTTCGCCGTCAACGCGCAAACCCACACGTCCTCGGCGACGGTCTATTCTGCATCCAAGGCATACTCGAACGCCAGTGTTCCCTATTGCGAGGATGCAAACACCGCCTCTTGGAGCAGTTGGAGTTCAGGCAATTATCAAGCCCAGACGGAACTCACCGTCCGCGGCTACATCAATCCATCCTCAAGTGAATATGGCTGCTGGAACACACAATGGACCACCCAGTTCATCCTCGGCTTCAACACGGCGTTTGCGGGCGGGAGAACGATCCTGTCGGCGGCCCTCTACTGGAAGCCCGTCGCGAAAGTAAAAACCAGCGCGACTCCAGTGTATGGCTTGTACATCAGGACAGCCAGTAGCGACTCAACGTCCAGCCTGACCTACCCGATGAGCGCGCCGCCGACGGCCAACATCGTTTCCAATCGGAGCATCGACAGCATCTCGACGGGCTCCTATCTGCAGGAGTCAGTACCGGCTGGCTCCATCAATGGCTCCGGCACGACGTTCATTCACTTCTATTACAGGGGCATCCCGAACATCGGGTACTCCTATTACGGCTGCAACTGTGAGGAGCGGATCACGGTCGGCGGCCCGGGCAGTTCCGGCAACAAGCCTTACCTGGTCATCACTCTCGCCGGCGGAGCCCGGTTGATCGTCGTGGCCGAACAATAGAGCGATCGCAAAGGAGAAACACGATGGCAGGAAGAACACTCATCACATTCGCCCAGGATGGCCTGGACCCGATCACATTCGAGGTCAGCGCCCACATGATGGACAAGATCTACCAGAAGATCGAACGGACAAACCAGAGCGCCGTCCTCGGCACCCAGATCACAGGCGCCGCGGACTGGTGGCTCCGGGAAACCTCGGACAAGATCATTCAGCCGCTGCTTGCCGAATTCCCGGATCCAGACCCCGCCGGCGTGGCCGAGAGGATGGTTCGGATCCAGACAATCCAGGCCGAGATCGAAGAGATGAAGCGGCATGCTTTCGTGCTGCCGGTGTCGATGGTTGCGCCGGAAGGAGGTGTCTGATCCATGGAATCCGAATACTTCAAATCGGCGGAACTCCGCCGCCGCCGCTGCGGCCGCGAAGGCGTCCAGAGTGAGTTGCTCGACGTGATCGAATCGCTGCGCGCGAGAGCGCCTAGTCAATGTGCGTTCGACAGTGGTCCCTCCGACTTGAGAGTTTGCCAAGGCTGTCACTGGCTGTCCAGTCGGTGGCTTTCTATCGTCTGCGTGAAAGAACCCTGCGGTAAGCCAGCGTGCCAAATGCCGTCAGCACCAGCAGCCATGTGGATGGCTCGGGTATTGTCCCTGTGGACTCAGACACCGTGGCACTGTAAGCCGAACCTGCATCGAGTGCGTCCATGATGTAGTTCCCGCCGTCAAGAGGATCTCCATCCCACCATTGGGCGCTCAGGACGAAGGTACCACTATTCACAGAACTCGCCGGCGCAGCCAAATCCCAGATAAGCATGAAAAGACCGGTGCTCGTCAACTCGTCAAAGGGCACCGTCACAGAGCCGTTGGGCGCCAGAATTGGGAAATCGAATAGAAGGATGGGGGTTCCGTCCAGGAATGAGTCGGTATTCAAGCCCACCGTCAAAAGCCATTCGGACGCGCTCTCGTTAGTGAGGGAGTACCCCCATCCGATCGTGGAACCAGCAGGTCCCGAGATGGCACCGCCTGCCGGGAGCACGTCGAAGGTAAGAGTCCCGCCCCGCGCAAGTGGAGGCGCAACAGTGCACGCCAGGACAACGGCACCCAGCGCGGCAACCAAAAATGTCTTCATTCGATACTCTCCAATCACAACTCATTCAATTCTTGCGCGACTTCATCAGCCATCCCCTATGGGATCACACTTTGCCCAATTGAAAAGCTGAACGTCGCGCCCGCCAGATCCTGAAATGTCCCACTCTCGGTCAACGAGAACAGCTTCACCGTCGCCGGCACATTCAGGGTCATCGTTACCGTCGTCGCCGCCCCGACGCCCAAAGCACCCACTGAGACTGGCAACGTCGGCCCGGCCAGCGTGACCGTGCCTGTACCGGAGAGGGTGCGGAGCGCAATCTGGTTGAGCTTCACGTTTTGGGCCGCCCCCAGTCCGGTGTTGGTCAATTGCAGGGTGAGCGTCCTGGTCGTGCCGGCAGCCGACTTGCCAGTGATGGCTCCGGCGATGGTTGGACGTCCATTGCATGTGGCGGTAGCCCCGACTGTCGTGGTTGCCTCAGCCGCGCTCTTGGCTGCTTCGACATTCCCCACCAGATCGGTGGCCTGGCTGTAGAACCGATAGTTGTGTCCGGCAAGACCGTTGAAGACCGTCGAGGTCGAAGTGGTGTTGGTGAGCCAAGGAGTATATGGCCCGCCGTTGTCCGACACGAGTACAGTGAACCCCTTAAGGCCTGCCCCCACGTCGGACCCGGTCCACTGCGGTTTGAAGCAACTCGTGGCTTGAGTAGCAGTTAGCGGGGATACGCGACTGGTCGGTGCGTTCCGATCCAATGTGTTGATCCATTCGGGAGTGTCCATCGGGGCGTTGGTGTCGAAGACGATCGTCGCCTTGTTCTTGACCACAGTGCCGGTTGGAAGCCCAGGCTTCAGAGCAGCCGTGAACGACACACTGCCGCCTGCGCCTGGTGGCAGAAAGCCCGCCAGCGGGTCGTCCGGTGGCAGTCCGGTCGAAGGATCGATCGAGGTGAATCGCCAAGTTAAAACCCCACCGGCGGTCAGCTCGGCGGAGATCCGGACGGCCATGTTCATGGTCGGCCGCAGGTCAGCAACGGCGAAAAAGGAGCCGAGGGTCTGTAGAGCAATCGCCGGTGGTGTGATGGTTGTGCCCGGGAGTGCGATTGGACCGAGAATCAGAGTCGATAGCTCGATCTTTCCCGGATCTATGTTATCGGTCACAACGATTTCCTGGGCAGGCGCGGTGGCTGTTGGCTTGTTTTCGAAGAAGACCGCGTAGCTCGAAGACGCGGAACCCATAATAAACCGTCCGGGGCCGACTCCGATTGCTCCTACTTTTTCGTTTGGGTCAGACGATGCTACTACTACGATTGGAAACGACGATGGCGTACAGTCAGCAAGTACACTGCAACGACCCCAGCCTTTATTCGCGGCCTCAGTTTGGGCCTCATAAAAGGCCTCGAAGCCAAAAAGACTGACCGCCGAAGAGTACGCCACTGCAGCAGTCAAGCAAGTGTCGGCCGCAGGTGGGTCCAACATTGCTAGGGCGCATGTTGAGAGGAGCATTGAGGTAAATCGCATGTCACAACCCTCTTTGGACGCCCCACGTGTTCCGTAGCAAGCATCGTGGAAGTCGCACGCCGGCCTGAAGGAAGTCGTTGGGAGACCGCAAGGGTTGTCGAGAACTGTGCCCGTGCAGAAGAGGCCATATTGATCACAGACACGCAGCCCGATCGTGCCACAACCGTTCTTCCCGACGCTCGGGTCGGGTGTGCATGTCTGACACCCGTCTCGCCAGGTCCACAATCTGAACGTCCCTTGGCCACCACCAAGAGAAAGCCCAACTGGCAGGACGCGAGTTGATCCTGGTTCAAGAGTGGGGACGTCGAGGGCGAGGTACGTCGTCCCATTTACCGTTTGACGCAACGCTGGCAGGACGCTTCCCGTACTTGACAACTGAGCGGATGACGGGAACGCAACCCAAACCCGGGTCGGAGCAGAGTCGATATTCCCTTTGTTTCCGACAATCACATAGGTCGTTTGGTCTGCGAAAGGGCGCGCCACTTGACGCCCAAGGACGTCATGCCAGATCTTGGCCTCTCCGCCCGCCTCGATACTGAAGGCCGAGTTCCTCGTTGTCGTTGTCCCATCCGGATTGACTATGGCAACATCACAAGTCCCGATGGGCCTTCCGGCAAGATTGAAAGACGCGCTCAGAGTCCTTCCTCCAGGGCTCACCATGGCGTTCGATCCCGGGACCTCCTCACTTCCTGCACAAACAAGCTTTGCTGTTGCCCCAATGTGGAAACCAGAACCAACTACTCGGAGAGTGACCGTTCCTGAGTTCCCGCCCGAGGCTGGCAGCACCCCGGATATCGCCAATCCCATAGGAGAGCCGGTCGGGAACTTAGTGACAAACGCCGCGCTGGTACCTAACAGCCGGGTCTGAAAGGCACCCGGCGTCGCCGGGTGGTCGACGGCATAGGTCCCTCCAGCCACATAAGCGTCACCTACCGAATCCCCTGCGATTCTGAGCCTGCCACCACTCATTCCGTAAGGAACCTCGGCATTGCCGAGGTAGGTCGAATAGACCAAGGTTGAAAGGGATCGATTCAGTACTGTTACGAATAAAGCGTTGGGCCAGCGGCGGGTTGGGAGGTAGGCGTCTGGGGTGACTGGGAAGTCGCCGGCTTGAGTGCTTCCAGCGACAAGCACGTTGCCTGCCGAGTCCACCGCAAGACCAGATATGAAGGTGTTCCCCGACGCCGTATACTTCCCTGTAAGCAGCGTGGAGTATACCAACGAGGATCCACTCGTGTCGAACACTGCAATGAACCCGCAATAATTGACCCAGCCACTTGGAAAAGTTGGTTGGAGTGTGCCTGGCGTCGTGGGGAACGGGTTGGAAGAAGCCCCCCACAAATTGACGAACCCTCCGACATGTGCAGAACCGCTTGCATCCACGGCGATTGCTCGACCCGATGAGCCCCATTCTCCGCCGAGGTACGTCGAATACACAAGTGATGCGGCACCGGAGTTCGCGGGGTTGATTTTTGCGACGAACGCTGCGGAACATACCGACCCGTTGCACATCCCGGCGGTTACCGGTTTGGTTCTCTGATACGCTTCGACGGTGGTTGGGAAGTTGGCGCTATACGTCTCCCCTGTTACATATAGGTTGCCTAATTGATCCACCGCCAGATCCCTGAAGTAGTCCACTCCGTTGCCGCCGAGGAAAGTGCTGTATTGCCAGCCGAAAACGCCTGACGATGAGATGCTCGCTTTCAGCAGAAAGAGATCAAACCCGCCGCCACACTGCGACTGGAAGCCACCTAACACACTGCCGCACCACTCCGCCGTCATCCCGATGTAAACATTGCGAGCCGAGTCGACGGCGACACCGACGTCTGCCCCGCCGTAGCTGGCAACATACCCTGAACAGGCAAGTATATTGGCGGAGAGCAAGGTCGATCCATCAGAGCTCAGTTTGATGAAGAAGGGACCACCAGATTCACATCGGCTCGTGTCCGCGTTGCCGGGCGTGTTTGGAAACTTGGATGCAGCGTTGGCCCAGCCGACCACATAAGCGTTGCCTTCAGCATCGATGTCGATGTCCCGGCCCTGACTCGAGGAGACTTCTGAACCGAACAGAAACGTGGAATAGACCAGCCCGCTTCCCACGCTGTTAATCTTGGTGACAAATGCCCCCTCGTACGTGGAGGGATATCCAAGTGCACTGCTGCCTGGTATCATCCCAGGAGTCGTCGGGAAGTCGGAGGCTCGGGTTGCCCCGGTGACAAAGGCGTTTCCGTTGGCATCGACCTTAATACTCGAGGCCCATGCCCATTTCTGATCCCAGGGAGAGGTTGCCCCGCCCAGAAATGTTGAATAGAGTAATGTTGGGTCGATCAGTAGCTCTCGTTCTGAGTCATAGGTACCGACGTCAAATTGGTAGGCGGCGCTGCCGTCTAACCGGAAGCGCCCTTCCACCGACACTCGCCCCGTTGCGATCTCCTGAAAAACAATCGGCTTGGATTCGCGGATCTGACCAGTGGGGGTCTGAACGATCAAAGCGCCGTCGTCGGCCGTCCTCAGCCCTTCGATACCGCGATAGGCGATGCGGATCGCCTTCGGATCCGCTCCCGGGCGGACCAGAAACTCCTGCTCCAGGCCGGATGCGCCTGCAATCAGCCGGATGTCGATTCCGGGCCAGGCGTTGCGGTAGACGATCTTCGAGTAGCTGCGGACTCCCGTCGGCCCTTTCTGGCTCCCGGCCCCGACAAGAAAGTTGTACACGCCGGGCTGCTGGTCGGCAGCCTCGATCACTGCGTCTTTCCGAATCCCCTGGAAATCCTGGGCAAACACGGTCCGGTCGAAGCAGGGCGCGCCATTCTTGCCATCGTTCGGCGAGAATTCAGCGGCTTGTGGTTCTGGTGCCTCCTGCGCATCAGAGGATTTGCAGGGCTGAGCAGTATCGAATACGACGCTTGTGCTGGTCACCCACACAGTCAGATTCCCCGACTGCAGCCGATATCGAACTTGAGCGTCGAACTGCCCTTCGTTCTTGAGAAACGAGGGGCGCACTGCTGCGAGCAAGCGGGCGCCGTCGCTCTTGTCCAGCGGCGCGGTTGCCGGTCGAGAGAGCGAGGCAATGGTAGTTGCGGGCGGCAGGGGAGTGCTCGCGGTGAGGGCGCGGGCCGGCGGAGCCTGTGCCGTGAGTTGAGGGACTCCCCAAAAAGTAGATACGGCAAGCAGGATAGCCGATCGAGAAACGATTCTAAGAGCCACACCCAACCTCCTCAACGGACGCCGTCAGGTTGGGATTAGTTATATCAGAAAGCGCCGGACTGGACAACGCCGATCGGGATTACCAATCGGAATTACGATTGAAATTACGCCTGGGCGTCGGTCGCTCTGCCGGCTACAGCCACGAAAGATCTCAGTGGCGATCGTCGACAGCGCCTACGCCGCATACCTAGGCGGGCCCACGCAGGTAACGCTTACAACCTCCTGGCAGCGCTCCAAGATAACAGGAATTCTGGCGAACGGGCAGACGGGACTCTGGATCATCGTCCGGCAGTTCGCCGGGAATGGAGACGATGGAGCACGGGCGTGATCCACCTCTGGGGCGCATGCCCTCAGCAGGGAAACGATCCGCAGAGAGGACCTGGGCATTCCAGACGCCACACGTCGCCTCCGGCCTAACCGTGATCGCGGCCAAGGACAGCGCAACCTCGCACCTGAAGATCCATGGACCCGGGTCCAACCTCGCCGACAGCACCCTCCTCGAACTCACCGCCAGCGGCGAACTGATCCTCGCCGGCGGCTCCGGGGCCGGCTACCGCTTCGCCGAACTCGGAGTCGCCATAAACCCCTCCGGCTGGTCTGGCGTCATCAAAGTGAAGACTCCCACCGGAGCGACAGCCGGCTACATACTGCTGTACTCCAATCCGTAGCTCCAGGAAGGACAGCCCCATGGACTTGCCGTTGAATCATACTCAGCGCCTTAATTAACTTGAACGCATTGCCTGGGGCGCAACGTGTGGACGGTCGGGACCATTCGCGGGACCTGGCCGTGCAAGACAAGGTCGCATTGAGCGCCGAGAAGGAGAAGGCGATCGAAATCAAACGCGAGATAATCACCGGCCAGGTACCCACGGAGTGGAAGCTAAGCCTGCCGCTCTTTTGGCAAGTGAGTGACAGTTCTCAGATGCCAGGTTCGCTCGCGTCAAAGCGGATATTCTGACCTGCGTTCGTACGCCGGCAACAGCATCCTTAGTTGGCTTGCACCAGAATGGAACCACTGATTTCACAGATACGGCGCGATTTGGAGCTCGCTCTGGAGCACTGGGCTAGGGCTGATAAACACACCAGTCTTCGGAAGAGAAACCCAGCGAAGCCCGCGTCGCCACCCCTTCCACCTCAAAGCCGCCGGCACTCGCGCATCGCCTCCGGATGGAGCTAAACTGGGGACGTACGATAATCTGCTCTGTAGCCGCGGCAGGCGGGGCAACTACCTCGTCGGGCCGCAGAAACGGCACGTGGAACAGGAGTCGTCCTTTGAGGCTCGCACCGCCGCCTAGGTTATTGGCGCGCAGGGCAATTGCCTACAACGATTCGGGCCTCCACGGAAATATGGCATATCGACCGGCATCGCCTGATGAACAGCACCGTGCGAAGCCCTGCGGCGGGCGTCGAACGCTACTCCCAGTAAGCATCCTCACGAACCACACCCCTACCGGCGGAATCGACTCACAACCGCCCGCCACGGGAACCGCCCCCTTCCATGTCACCTCCCTGACGGAGGGGCGGGTGTCCGTAGTCAAGCGGGACGGTGAATTCATTGTCACGAAGCACACAAAGGACGTGGAGTTCACGAATCTCACAAGAGCGTCACAGTGGCTCAGACGCGCTGGTCACTTCACAGGACATAAGTTGGGTCGCTGCGTTACTGTAGCCGTGCCACGCATTCTGAAGTGGGACGCGGAACAGCAACTTCTGGACATGGCCTTCTGCCACGGCAATAACGTGGAAACGGCGCTTATGGAGAACACAGCACTGAGGCCATTCTACGTTGCACTGCTGTCGGATCTGCTTTCGTGGATACGAGCACATTCCTTCTACTGGAAGAACTTTGCGCCCCGCAACGTCCTATACGATCATTCGACCGACACGGTCTATTTGGTAGATTTCGAATCACCGCTCAGAATTGGCCGACGGCGGATGTCCAATCGGAGCTTCACGTTCTACTGCCAAGACAACGTCATTCTAGAACTGTCAGCCGTTCTCTTTCAGCGCGAGCAAGAAATTGTCTGTCCGAAGGTCTGGGACTACTGTAGGAGCGGCAGCCTTTCCATTGCAGGCATAGAAGGACGACGCAAGCGCCGCTTCATCCAACTCACCTATCCAACACGCCGGCGAATACGACACACAGAACTGACTCAGATTCAGCAACGGATTGCGGAAATCGCTAGCCCGTTCTTCTTTAACGGCTCCATCTACTACCCGCTCCACGCCCTATCCGGTCTCACAAACATCACCCTATACGTGAATACAGTGCTGGAGCTTGAACGGCAGAAGAGGAACTTCTGGCCCTCTATTATCGATAGCGCCTTAGCCGAGGCACCCCGACCTGAATAACATGGTCCACATCATCCTACTTGGCGGTGCGCCAGCGATTGGAAAGTCCAGCGCAGCCAAGCGAGTTGCGGACCGACTGAGGATGCCATGCATCTCTACCGATACCATCCGCCGGGATATGCGGGTCTCCCTTTCCAGAAAGCAGTTTCCAGGACTCTTCTTGCTCGACGAATCCACGATTGGCGACCCCGTTGACTATCTGAGCCGAACGACCGTTGACAAGATCGTCTCCGACGTCCAAGACGAATGCCGCGATGTCTGGAAAGGAGTCCTGGCGCGAGTGCGAAATGCGGTGAATGAATCGCTTGCCATTGAGGGGGTAGCAATTCTTCCAGAGCAAGTGCGTCAGTTAATGAATGAGCAACAGGGCGTTAGGGCAGCGATCCTGGTTAACAGCGATGCCAATCGGATCTGGACGATCGTCGAGCAAAGAGGCCTAGGAGGTCCGCCAGAGCGTTTTCCAGATTGGATCAAGCAGAAGCAGTTTGAATGGGTCCGCCGCTCAAACATCCAGTACAGGTCGGCAGCGATACTCTGGGGCCTCCCGGTCATTGACTTAGCCGATGAACACCACGTAGACAACATTTTAGGCGCCATATCCTGATGTCCTAAATAAGATGGCGGACTCCGCAGCGGCATTTGCGTCAGGCCCAGGTCCACCCCAGAGTCGCCTCTCAGGCACTCCGTTATGTGTTGGCACGTTCCTCTGAGCGTAACTCAAGATGCCCTCGTTTCAGAACACTGTAAATGAACTCTCTATGGTACTGGTATTGGTCAACGACTTCATAATCAGGCGCGAACAACTTCGCCATGTCGCCAACCTGAAAATCATGCAGGTGATATTTATTGTAATGCGTCGTCCTGCGAATCGGGTGTGTCAGTAAGACGTTTTGGATCTGCTGACGCTGGCACAATCTTACGAGGTCCTTCGGCTCCTTCAAATGTTCAATTGTCTCGATACTCACAGCCCAATCGATAGGGCCATCATACTGAAAGCTCTCTACCGAAGAGTGCACGAAGATGTTCTTGTCGGTACTGAAGTGCCGGTTCGCGTGCTCAATGGCATCCGCGGACCCATCGACGCCAATTACCAACTGTACGTTTGGTGCCTTCTTCGTCAACATGTAAGTCCCATAACCGCAGCCACTCGCAATATCGAGGACCACGCCGCTCACAATCTGCCTCGCGAAGTGATATCGCATGTAGTGCATTTCAAGTGCATACTGTCGTTCCACACTCGCAAGTTCTGCCTGATCAACGTAAAGTCGCTCAACAGAGTAGTCCGAGAATGACTCGTTTGTCATTTGCCGTGTCCTTCCCTTGGTGGATGTTGGCCGTGCATGAGTCGGCGGCGAGTCGACCGTTTCAGATGCGTCACACAATTCAACTTTCATGGGCTGACCCCAGACGCTTCAGTCTGGGTTTGCGAAGGCCTACGAAGGGGACTTTGCGAGTTGTCTTCAAATTGAACCGCTCGCCATTCACAAGGGATTCGTTGAACACGAAGACAATTGCATTGGCGCTCGCCAATTCGATACCCTCCGCTACATTTCTGCTAAGCGATCGGATCGCGTAGTATTCGTTTCGTGTTGCGTTCCAGTCGTCCATGGTCTTCGAATAGTGGTTGAAGTAGTCCTGTTCGATTTTGTCAAACTGAGCACAGTTAACAACGCTGCCGTCACGGAGCCTAATGGCCTCTAACACTTCTGCGAATCCTGCATGAAAGGCAGTCGAGGCAAAGTACTCAGTCTGCAATACGACAGTGACTTCATTATTGTCAAAGTAGTGCTTCAGATGGCCCACATAATGAAGCAAGTCCTGTCGAGGCGTCTCATAGCCAGAGAATTTCTGCAGATCAAAGTCACAGACGAGAACTACGGTTTGTGGTCTGACGCCAAAGCGAACGAACGCGCGGGCAATGTTCGCAATAGTAGCCAATTGGTATACCTCACCGTCTCCCGGGAAGATAATGAGGTTGCCATGCCTATCGGAGCCAATGTGATCATCAAGGCCGGGATAAAAACTGACTCGCCCACGCTCGTGAGTCAGGCGCAGGCACTTGTAGAAGATGGCAACAGTGTCCTGTCCAGCATAGGCGCGAGCCAGTGCTTGAATCAAAGAACTGTGGAATAACGTGACAATGCTGTTGTCTTCAATGTAACGAACAAGATTCAGGAAGGACTCAAACTTCTCGCTCCTCGCCAGGCGCGTAAAGAGACGTTTCAGCGTGGTTACCTCTTCCATCGTTTTACGATAGGCAATTTGTTGTGCCGCCTCGATTATGAACTGCTGTTCTCTTACTGGGTCCAGCGCAAGTTTCGTTTCAATGAACCGCGCCTTCACGTCTCTATCTGGACAAACCCGCGACAGTTGAGCGAATACGGCGGCCTTCAGTTCCCGGGTCGCGTCAGCCTGCTTGATCTGAGTATAGGCGGCGTGAAGGGCGGGATCGATCCTCTTCAGGTGTTCCTCATAGTAGGCAGAAGCCTCACGTTCAATGGTCTTGGACAATCCCGTGCGATGGAGGTACAATCGCTTTAGTTTCGAGGCGAGGTGCATAATCTCCTCGACAGGCACGGTCCGGGACGCCTTTGGGTCTTGAGAGTGGATTGCCGAGAGGTAGGCGTCAGACACTCTGGCCGCCTTTTCCAGGAGAAGTTCACTAACGGTTCGCAAGCTCCATCTCCCTTAAGGCTGCATCTAGCCGTCCGAAGAATAGGCTGTTGGAGTAGTGACTATAGTAATGATCCCTTATAGACGGCATCCTCGCAGGAAGGCACTGCCTCTGTTCATAAATGTGCCCGATTAGCTTGGCCTGTGTCGAGCAATCTCCACATTTGAAGAGGAAGCCATTCAGATTGTCAATAACGAGTTCTGCGACCCCGCCTACGTCTGGTGCGATCACCATCTTGCCGAAAAACGCAGCCTCAAGAAAGAC
Source organism: uncultured Candidatus Solibacter sp. (assembly GCA_964604945.1). Lineage (GTDB taxonomy): Bacteria > Acidobacteriota > Terriglobia > Bryobacterales > Bryobacteraceae > PNKE01. The sequence goes on along the minus strand of CAZSBK010000054.1, from coordinate 22,713 downwards.
CGTCGGGCTGCATTCTGAAGAGGAATGGAGCGTAACCACAGAGGCTTCGGACAGATCCTGGGCGGGGGATGGCTGGGTAGGCTTAATGGTGACGTAAGGCTTCAATTTCCTAGCTTCAATTTCTTTGCGCAAAGAGCATACGTGCGTGCGCTCCCGATCATTGGCATCTCGATATCCAACAAATACTAGCTCGGCATCTGGAAGGTTGTAGGAATGCAGAAAGATCTCAAAAGCAGTAAGGGTCAGGATCGGATTCTTCCGTTTCGACACAGTTCCCAGCTGAAGTACTTTGAAGCTCTTGGGGGCCGGTCCGCCATGCGCTGCCATGTGTTCGTTCATGGTATTGGGGATGACAAGCCAACGCGTAGAGTGGTTCTCGCGTCGCGCCAGCGAGGCGTAAAACGCTTTTGTATGTTCGCAAGGAAAGAGCACCAGATCGAACTCGGACAATACCTCTGCGAGATCCCGTTGAATATTATACTGCCAGAGACCCTGCGCAAGCAGAGTCTTGTCAACCTCCTCGTGTACCCGCAGTATTTTTCTTGACCGTGGAAAGGTGCTGGCGATTGGCGCGAATACGCTCTCGGCGAACAGGGACTCGCACACCAGCAGTGCGACGTCGCCTCGAAGTGAGTTCAGTGCCCCGGGCAGGAATGAGGAATTGTTGGTGAAGGTCTGAATGCCTTCTCTTCGAAAGAGATCCTCGCCACTCCTTCCTTGGCGTCCAACGACCATCACGCCATAGCCTTTGTTGATTAGGTGCCTTGCGCAGATTAAGGATTGAGTTAGTACTCCGCTAATGTTGAACGAGTGGAGTGCAATGATCGCATGGCTGCTCATGACTATGCCTTATTGTGGGGCAAGGTGGCGTACCACGGGCGATTATAGCAATGCCGAACGGAGGGAGGGCTGGTCCAGGCTGATCCCGCGGGTTTGGGCCGGATTCCGGATGGGGCAGCGTCGTGCGAAGGTCGCGCGCTGATGCGTCCGCTTCTTTGTGCGTGTCGGAGGAGCGCCTGCGGAGTGTTCGGTCGCTCCCGGCATGAGCGGATCGTCTCCCAGCGTTTCGAACGGAAGTTGTTTGTGACGGCATGAACCCTCACATGCCCAGCGGCCGCGATCACGAGCGCGGCAACGACCTGGTGTCGACGCCTTCGGCTTCGGTAAAGGCTGGGATGGCATCCGTTGGCGGCGTTGGCGGCATCATGTGCGCCAGTTCTGTCACGAGCGTTCCTTCAGGATCGGCAATGTTTCGGCTCTGATCGCGCGAAGTAGCGGATGCACTCGCAGGGAAGCGCAGAATTGACTCCTTCTAGCCAGACTTGGGGAGCCAATAGCCGTTGTTGGCCGTAAGCGCGACGCGGTTGTGACCATCCAGACTCGTTTCGAAGTCCGTTCTCTAAAACCGTTTCGTAACAGGGTTCCTCTTGGGGAACCAATTCTCAGTCCGTTCCCGATTCCCACGCAGTCTGTTGACGCCCCAGCCCCTCCGGTAAGCCGCTTGTTCGCTACAGTTTGGCGGGAGGCTGTCTCTCCTGACATCCGCAATAACCACGTCCGGCACTGTGCAGCCTCCTTCTCCAGCCTGTATTCGCGATGCAGCCCGCCAAGAACCATCGTCGGTGGGCCTCGGCACCCTGCCAAACTTTGAGTACCCTTGCTCGGCACGCTGAGTTCAGGCCGCAGTAGCAGTAGCAACCTGCACGGATGCCCGTGCGGACATCAATCTGACAGCCTGAGGGAATGCCGGTGTACGGGGGCCCAGATCCAGCGCTACCTGGGCAAGATCAGCGGGCCACTGCTGGACCGGATCGACCTCCACATCGAGGTCCCTGCGGTCCCGTTCAACGAACTACGTGGGCAGCGAGCCGGTGCGAGTTCGGCCGAGATGCGGGCAAGAGTATTGGCGGCAAGGCAGATTCAGCAGAACCGCGGATATGTGAACGCGCTGATTCCGGCGTCACGGCTGCGGGGGATGTGTCCGCTCGACGAGGCAGGGGAACGGACGCTGGAGACCGCCGTGCGCCGCCTGGGCCTATCTGCGCGCGCGCATGACCGCATCCTGAAGGTTGCCCGGACCATCGCGGACATATCAGGCCAGGAGGAGATCCAGTCCAAGCACGTCGCCGAGGCCGTCCAGTATCGGGGATTGGATCGCGACTATTGGTGTTGATGTCTCCGCGATCGGCTGGTTTGGTCCGCAGTCAATAGCCGCAAGCGCTTCGGCCCCAATGACCAGTTGCCGCTGGCGGAGGGGCCCCGTCGAATCTCAGCATCGTTTCCGTCCGTTCCGTTCTCCAGGCCCGAATCAGCCACCTGGTTCGAGGCGACGCTTCAGAGAACCACTCGGATGCAGCGCCGCGCCCGGTTGCTTCGGCGACTTCGTTGAGAACACCCGTTGCAACGTCGTAGATGCAGCCGTGTATCGCCACTGGAAACCCGTTTCGGGCTCGGCCACCGCTAGCGGCAGTCCCACAACCCGCTGCAGAGGTGCTCCTCATGCTGCTGGCGCCAGCGCCGCATGGTGCGGTCGGTCACGCTGATGATCTCGATCGTCTCCCACCACTTCAACTTCAACTTGTCGGCCATGGCCTTCAGAATCACGACTTGTATATTCACTGCCCGTTCCATCTCCGCAGCCGGGAACTGCTCTTGGATCGCTCCCATATCTTCCAGCGTTTCCCAGCCGTCGCTCGGCCGGACAATTCATTTACTAATTGAGGCGGACACATCACATGCTGCCGACAGAGCCGCCCCAAACAGAGACACCGCGTTACTTACTTTCTTAGGGGCGGTCGACCGCCCCACGTCCGGAGAAGCCGTTGGGGCGGTGAACTCGGGCCCTGCAATGGGCTCTCGGTGCACGTGCCTCCCAAGATGCCCGCCTGTGGTTTCTAACTCGATGCGGACCGGCCAGAGGGAATCGGATCCCAAGTCCGGTGTCCACGCGCCGACCTCTCGGTTGACCTAATTTCGCCCCTGCGACACCGCAGAAGACCTCAAATGGATGAAGCGAGAGCCTCATTACCAAGCAAATTCGCGAGACTGTTGATCCTTGATGTGGATCAGGAACGAAGGGGATGATAGAGTAGGCTGGCGTGAGGTCGATGCCTGAACAGGGCTTCCCGCAGAGTTCATTTGCCCTCTTCGTCAGCCTGAGATGGATGGCTCAGTCGCACAGTTCTGGGCGAAGACCGATCTAGCGACCGGTCGTTGGCACCCTCTACTTTGCCACTTGATCGAAACCAGCGCGGTCGCCTCAGTCCTGTGGGACGAGGTGCTGGCCCGCTGTACCCAGGTGGTTGTGGCCGACTCTCTTGGGTTGACTATTGATGAGGCCCGCTCATGGGTTTTGTTCCTGGTGGGGGCTCATGACCTCGGTAAGGCGACTCCCTCCTTCCAGTCCAAGTGGGAAGCCGCCGTGCCTGGGCTTCGGGACCTTGGGTACCGATTTCCGGCCAACGTTTTTCCCGTGCCGCACGGGCGTGCAACCGCAATCGTGCTCTGTCCTCTGCTCGAGGAACGTGGAGTTCAAGCCAAGGTCGCCAACGAGGTCGCGAAGTTAGTGGGTGGGCACCACGGCATCTTCGACAGCGCTGCAGTCCTAAACAATACGTCCCCGCAGGCCGTCGGTGAGGGGCAATGGGATGAAGCACGCCGCTGGCTCATTGGGTGGTTGGCTGAGCAACTAGGCCTGTCCGGCTTGCCGAGAGGGCGCGATCTTGCCGGGCTGACATTGCTGGCAGGACTGACCACAGTTTCCGACTGGATCGCTTCCTCGGAAGAGCATTTCCCGTATCGCCCAGTTGGTGCGGAGCAGTCCGCGGCCAACGAGGACCTACTGCCCGAGGCCGAGCGGAAGGCGGTCGCAGCGCTCGATCAACTGGGATGGCGTACTCGCCTGCTCCTGCCAGAGCCGCTCCAATTCCAGAAGTTCTTCGGCATCACCGAGCCCCGCCCACTTCAGACCGAATGCATCCGCGTCTCAGAAGAACTGGACTCGCCTGCCCTGGTCATCGTTGAAGCGCCGATGGGGGAGGGCAAAACGGAGGCCGCCCTATTCGTTGCCGAGAGACTCCGGCAGCGATACAAACTCCGGGGGAGTTTCGTTGGGCTGCCCACGCAGGCGACTTCCAACCAGATGTTCTCCCGAGTTTGCAGGGCGCTTTCTCAGGGGGCCTCCGGCGGGGTGGCCCATCTACTGCTCCTCCACGGTCACGCATCACTCTCAGCTGCGTTCGACGAACTGAAGGAAACGGGCCGAGCGGGATTCGTGCCGTCCTCGATCGAGGCCGACAGTCCGAACTCAGCCCAGGTGGCGGCCGGGGAGTGGTTCACCTACCGGAAGCGAGGTCTCCTGGCCCCCTATGGGGTCGGCACTGTAGACCAAGCCCTGATGGCGGCCCTACAGTCGAAGCACGTCTTCGTGCGTTTACTCGGGCTGGCGGGCAAAGTTGTGATCATCGATGAGGTGCATGCATACGACACCTACATGTCCACACTTCTCGAACGACTGCTCGCCTGGCTCAGTGCTATCCACACGTCGGTGGTGATTCTGTCGGCAACCCTGCCAGCCTCGCGGCGCGCTGCGCTCATCCGCGCCTATGCTCCCGAATGTGAAGTGCCGGCCGGAGCCCCACCCTACCCCTGCCTGACCGTTGTCAGCGCCGGTAAGACGAACACCACTGCATTTCCCGCCGCATCGCCGGGGAAACGAGTACTTCTGGGAACAGTTCCGTCGGAGGCCGGAAGTCTCGCATCGTGGATCCGCGATTGCATCAGTGCAGGCGGATGCGCCGCGGTCGTCTGCAACACCGTTGCGCGGGCGCAGGAGATCTTTGAGGCGTGCCGGCAAGTCATGCCGGAGGACGCCGAGGACGGCGCCCCACTCGTGGACCTGCTCCACAGCAGGTTCCCATTCGAAGAGCGGCAGGCCCGGGAGCTTCGGACGCTCGCCCGTTTCGGCAAGCCTGGCGAGAATGAGAGGCCCGCCAGAGCTGTCCTCATCGCGACCCAGATCATCGAGCAGAGCCTCGACATCGACTTCGATCTCATGGTCTCCGAGTTGTGCCCTATCGATCTACTGCTCCAGAGAGCCGGCCGTCTCCACCGGCACAAGCGGGGACCGCGCCCCACGGGCGAGACTCCCACCATCGCGCTGGTCGAAACGCCCGCGAGCCCGGAGGGCGTGCCCGACTTCCCCAGGGCCCACGCGAAGGTCTATGAAGAGCACAACTTGCTGCGTACCTGGCTTGTCCTCCGAGGCCGAACCGAATTGGCAATCCCGGACGACATGCGATCCAGCATCGAGGCCGTGTACGCGGAACCCGGCGCAGCACCACTTGCTCCGCCGCTGAGTGACGTCTGGGCTGCGACGGCAGCCAAACTTGCGGCCACACGCGAGAAGGACAAGATGGAGGCACACGGGCGCTACCTGCCGCTCCCCGACGGCGGTGCGAAGCTGGATTCGCTCACGTCGATGGGGCGGGATGAAGACGAAGACCTCCATCCGTTCTTCCGTGCGCTCACTCGCCTCGCTGACCGGAGCGTCACGGCAATCTGCCTCTTCAGTCGCGGCGCCGGTCTATTCCTCGATCGCGCTTGCACTCGCCCCTTATCGCTCACTCAGGTGCCGACCAACGCGCAGGCGATTGAGATCCTGGGCCGGTCCTGTTCTATCAGCGACCGGCGGGTAGTTTACGACCTCGAGAGCATTCCAGTCCCGCCCGCGTGGCGGAGGTCTGCATTGCTGCGCAACTGCCGACCTGTGAACTTCGACGACGACGGCCTGCACACACTCGGCCGGCGGCGGATACGATTGTGCCCCGACACCGGTTTGAAAGTGGAGGAGATTCCAAGTTGCTGACCTTCAATCTCATTCAAGAGCCCTGGATCCGCTGTCTGAACTTGGATGGGCAGGTCCGATCGGTAGGCCTGGCTGACGCCCTGGCATCGGCCCAGGGGATCTCCGAGATCACCGATGATTCGCCGCTGGTGGTGGCGGCACTGCATCGCTTGCTTCTCGCCATTCTCCACCGCAATCTAGGCCCGCGGGATTCCGACGCCTGGGGGGAGATGTGGCGCCGGGGGTACTTCCCTTCGGACGTCTTGCACTCTTACTGGGAGAAGTGGGGGAAGCGCTTCGACCTCTTCGACGAGACCTACCCTTTCTACCAGCTCTCATCCATCACTGAGACCGATGAGCCCCGCACGACAGGCATCCTCGAGTTCCATCGTTCATCGGGGAACAATGCAACCCTGGCCGACCACACTACGGACGCCCGGACGCAGGGGATGTCCCCCGTCGAAGCTGCCAGGGCACTGGTCACACACCAGACCTTCGCCCTCGGGGGAACGGTCGGCTACCTGAAAAGCTGCGAGAAGGATGCCGACAAACGCGCTTCTGATGCACCCACTGCGAGGGGCGGCGTGTGCCTGTTGCGTGGGACAAATCTATTCCGGACTTTGATGCTGAATCTGGCTGCGTACGATCCGGTCGAGAATCAGAAGGATCTGCCGTGCTGGGAGCGTGAGACCACTCAGGGAAGAGGTGAACGTACCCCTGATGGCCGCGTCGATCTCTTCACCTGGCAGAGCCGTCGGAGCCGGCTCTTCTGCCTGGCTACGAACGGCGCCAACCAGATTGCCCAGGTCAAACTCGTGCCTGGTTACCACGTCCCGCTACTCTGGAATCCATTCCAGACCGAGTCCATGCAGAGCTTCGTTCTGAAGCCGGATGCCAAGCCGGAGGAGCGGCCCTGGTTCCAGTACCGCATCACGCCCGAGCGCTCAGTTTGGCGGGACAGCAGCGCCATCATCCACGGCATCGATGGAGCGAGGCGGCGGACGCTGACTCTCGACTGGGTAGCTGAACTTGTGGCAGATGGAGAACTCCCCAGGGACTTCACATGCCGTCTGGAGGTCCTTGGCTTCGCGACCGATCAGCAGAAGGTCAGGATGTGGCGGCGGGAGCAACTCCCCGTGACCGCGGGGCTGCTGCGGGATCAGAGATGCCGCGAGATCTTGCGCAGCGCGCTCCGACTCGCTGACGACACGGCATTTGCGCTGACCAGTTCAACTGAGAAGCTCGCCGCAGAAATGCTGTCACCCCAGTTGGAGGAGGACCAATCAGGCAAGCCCGACCCATCGCGGGTGAAGGAACTCGCTCGTAGTCTGGGAGCCGAGGTTCAGTACTGGGCTGCGCTCACATCCCCCTTCCACGGCTTCCTCGAGGCCTTGGGCGCGTCTCAACGGCTGACCGATGAAGAGGCGAGAGACGCTGCCAGCAACGCCGGATTCGAAGTCTGGAAGGAGCTTGTGCACGATGCGGCCTTGGATAGTTACACGCGAGCTGCCTCCGGGGTGACACGAAATGTCCGGGGGCTGCGCGCCCACGCGATCGCAGAGGCGGAACTCAGGCACCGGCTTGCCGCGATTTTGAAGCGGCTCTTGGGCGGCGATAAAGTTGCCAGCAAGAAACAGAAATGAGGTGTTCATGACGAAGGACTCGATTCATCGATTCATAACCCGACTAGAAACACTTGGCGGGATCACATCGGACTCTGTCCCGGACCGGCAGGCTCTCGCCTCCCTGCGCCGCATCCACTCGACCTGGCCGGCGGTGCCGCCCGGGGCGATGCGTGTGGTCGCTCCGTTTCTCCCGGAGGAGGACACAGGTTGGCGGGAGTCGCTCCACTACTTGATCGCCGCTCTCTTCGCGTTGCACCCCTGCTCAGCCGGGAATGAGGCAGACCGCGCTCAGACCTTTGGACTGGCGCTGCGAAAAGCAGCTTTCCGCGATCCCGCTCAGGGCCCGGAACGCCGCCTTCTGGCACTGCTCGGCTGCAGGAGCGAGGACCTGCCCGACCACCTGCGGCACGCAGCTTCCTACCTCCGCGCGAGAGACATCCCAATCGACTATCGGAGGCTGATGCAGGACCTCAACTGGTGGGATGCCGGTGAGGGCGAGGTGCAGCGCCGGTGGGGCCGTGACTTCTGGTCCGGTTCCGGCGAGGACAATTCACAGAAACCTGAAGAAACGACTGCAGAGGAGACCAATCATGTTCGTTGAGATCCATACCATTCAGAACTTCGCGCCGTCTAACCTGAACCGTGACGATACGGGATCGCCCAAAGACTGCGAGTTCGGCGGACACCGCCGCGCGCGCGTCTCCAGCCAGTGCTGGAAGCGGGCGGTGCGCGAGTACTTCAGCCAGGAGGCCCTTCTCCCTGAGGCCCAGCGGGCTGTCCGAACGAAGAAACTCGTCGGCACCCTTGCAGAAAGACTCGTCGGCCTCGACGGCAAACGGACACTAGAGGATGCCGTCGCTGTTGGCGCTGCCGCGGTACAGGCGCTCGGTGTAGGCCTGGATGCCAAGTCCAAAGAGGAGAAGAAGACCAGCGTGCTGCTGTTCCTCGGGCACGATCAGATCGATGCGCTCACCGGACTCTGCCAGGAGAACTGGGACGGACTGCTCGCCGACACCAAGAAGAAAACCAGCGCCCTTCCGAAGGACGTCATCAGCCGCCTGAAGAACTGCCTCCAGGGGAGCCGTGCCGTGGACCTCGCCCTCTTTGGCCGCATGATCGCCGAGGATCCCGTGCAGAACGTCGATGCCGCCTGCCAGGTGGCCCACGCGCTCTCCACGCACCGCGTGGCGCCGGAGTTCGACTACTACACGGCCGTTGATGACCTCGGCCGCGACGATGAGACGGGCGCCGGCATGGTGGGCACGCAGGAGTTCAACTCAGCCTGTTTCTACCGCTACGCCAACATCGATCTCAATCAACTCACCACCAACCTGCAGGACGATGAGGAACTGGCGCTGTCGGGCGTCCGAGCCTTCCTGCGCAGTTTCATCATGGCGATCCCGAAGGCCAAGCAAAACAGCACCGCCGCGCTCAGCCTGCCGTCCTACGTGATGATCGTCGTCCGCGACAGCAATCCCACCTCTCTCGCCAACGCGTTCGCGAAACCGGTGGACGGCCGCGGCCACGGCCTGGTTGTCAACTCCGTGGATGCCCTCGTAGACTATCGCAACAGGCTTGAGGGCATGTACGGCAGCGGTGGCATCAGAAGCGCCGTCTATGCCACGACCGAGGCCGCGCGACTCGACACCCCGGACTCGAATCCTGCAGTGAAACTGCAGAGCGTCGAGGAACTCCTTGCCCGGACCATGGAGACGCTTGGAGGCGCTCGGTGAACTCGGCCGCCACGGCAACGCTTCTGATGCGCCTCGCCGGACCCATGCAATCGTGGGGGCTCGACAGCCGATTCGACCACCGCGACACCGGCCTCGAACCGTCGAAGAGCGGCGTACTCGGTCTCGTCTGCGCTGCTCTCGGCAAGCCCCGGGACGATCAACCGGGCGACTGGCCCTCGCTGGCCGAACTCAGCAGCTTGAAGATGGGGGTGCGCGTCCTCAGGGAAGGCGCACTCCGCATCGAGTACCAAACCGCTGGTGGCGGTCGTTTCGCCGGGAAGAAATATGGCGTATGGAAGGCCTCCGGCAGTCTCGGCGGGACAGTTGTTTCGCCCAGGCATTTCCTGGAGGACGCCGACTTCCTGGTCGGACTTGAAGGACCACTGCCAATCCTGCAACGGATCGACCAGGCCCTCCGTGTCCCGGTCTGGGTTCTCTCCCTGGGCCGAAAGTCCTACGTCCCCACGCTGCCTGTGGCGCTGCCGCCGGATTCCCCGCAAGGGCCCGCGGTGCGCGAAACCCGGCTCGCGGAGGCTCTCGCCTCCTTCCCTGATCCAACCGGCGGCGACCGGCGCCGCGCTGCAGCTCCGGCCCGCCAGCGCCTGGTTCTAGAGGTTGCTCTTGAATCCGCGGCGGAGCGCCGGCAGGATGTCCCCGTGTCCTTTCTCGAACGGACCTTTACCGTCCGGGGTGTCGAGACACGTCGGTTGGAGGCGGCACATGTCTGATCCGATCTACCTATCCCGGCTCGTCCTCAATCTGCGCAGCCGCGAAGCCCGGCGCGACCTGGCTGACTGCATGGCCATGCACCGCACCCTTATGAACGCCTTCCCCGACGGGCTGTCGTCGAACGGCGCCGCCCGCCTCGAGGCCGGTCTCCTCTACCGCGTCGAAGCGACATCCGGCGGGGACATTAACCTGCTTGCGCAATCCGTCCTGCCCCCCGACTGGTCGCGACTCCCTTCTGCCTGGGTTCACCCCGTCTCCGGGTACGAGGTCAAGGAGATCACCGAGATCCTCGGGCGAATCGACACGGGGAGCATGCTCCGCTTCAAGTTGCTTGCCAACCCCACCCGCAAGATCGGCACGAAGACCGGCGCCGACGGCCGTAAGAACAACGGCAAGCGGGTCGAACTGCGCGGCGAGCAGGAATGGCTCGCATGGCTCGAGCGCAAATCGGAACAGTGCGGGTTCCGCCTCAAGGCAGTGTGCGCCGCCGCCCACGTGCCGGACGTCCGCAGCGGCCGCGACCTCCGGGCCACCGGCCTCAAGACCCGACCAGACGGGCCACCATCCCGGATGACCTTCTGCGGGGTAGCATTTGAAGGCCGCCTGGAAGTGGCCGACCCCGTCCTGTTTCATGCCGCTCTGCGGACGGGAATTGGCACGGGGAAGGCCTACGGGTACGGCCTGTTTTCTCTTGCCCCGGGGGGATGAGCCATGGCGCTGAAGGATCTTCATCTGCTCCCTCGCGTCGAGGACGGCTGGAGCTTCCTCTACGTTCACCAGTGCCGGATCGAGCAGGACGGCAAGTCCATCTCGATTTGGGAGGAGACCGGCCGCACGCCCGTCCCGTGCGCCGCCCTCTCTCTGCTTATGCTCGGCCCCGGGACCACCATCACTCACGCCGCTGTCAGGACACTCGCCGAATCCGGTTGCATGATCCTGTGGTGTGGCGAGGAGGCGGTCCGGGTCTACGGCGTCGGGCTCGGCGAGACACGATCGTCCCGCAACCTGCTGCGACAAGCCAGCGCATGGGCGAACCCGAGCAGTCGCCTCGCCGTTGTGCGCCGTCTGTACGCCCGCCGCTTCGATGAAGAGGTGGACGAGTCCCTATCGCTCCAGCAACTCCGCGGCCGCGAGGGCATCCGCGTCCGCTCAACCTATGACGAAGCGAGCCGGGCCACGGGTGTGTCTTGGCTGGGTCGCAATTACGACCGCAAGAGCTGGAAAACCGCCGACCCGGCGAACCGCGCACTCTCCTGTGCCAACAGTTGTCTGTACGGCATCTGCCACGCAGCCATCGTGGCCGCCGGCTACTCGCCGGCCCTCGGCTTCATCCACACCGGCAAGGCGCTCTCGTTCGTCTACGACGTTGCAGACCTCTACAAGACGGAGACCTCGATCCCCGCCGCTTTTGCCGCTGCGAAGCTGAACCCGGAGAACATCGAGGGGACAGTTCGGCAAGCTATGCGCGATCTGTTCATGGAGGAGCGCCTACTGGAACGGATCCTGCCCGACCTCACGTATCTGTTCGATGGGATCGGCGAGGATGCGGATGCCTCGCTGGACAGCCTGCTCGACGCCGACGACGCCTTGCCCGCGGGACTGTGGGATCCGGTGGCGGGACGCGTCGAGGGCGGTGTCAACTATTCGGAGGAACCCGATGGTGGTGATGATCCTGGAGCGGGTCCCGCCCAGCCTGAGGGGTGAACTGACCCGTTGGATGCTGGAACCCTGTACCGGCGTGTTCGTCGGGACCCTGAAACCGACGGTCCGTCGAAAACTATGGGAGCGCGTTTGCGCTGGCATGAAGGGCGGAGCCGGACTTCTCATCTACCACGCGCGCAACGAGCAGGGCTTCGAAATCGAGTCATGGGGAGCCACTGACCGTTGGATTGTGGACCGGGATGGGCTAAAACTGGTACAGGTGCCCAAAGCCCTTTAGAATGCAGTGTCGTCCCCACGCGCGTGGGGGTGAACCGCCGACATCATCAAAGTGCTGGTGAATGGTATCGTCGTCCCCACGCGCGTGGGGGTGAACCGCGAGGCGCTACCGGCCACGCCGAACGTGCCCAGTCGTCCCCACGCGCGTGGGGGTGAACCGTCACTTCGACCGCTTTACACAGGGGAGGGCTTGTCGTCCCCACGCGCGTGGGGGTGAACCGTCGAGTTCGCGGCCTTCGAGCGCCAGCACGTCGTCGTCCCCACGCGCGTGGGGGTGAACCGGTCAATGCAAGTTCATGGGGCCGGACAGCCGAGTCGTCCCCACGCGCGTGGGGGTGAACCGGCGGACCTCGAGATCGTCGCTTTCCCCAATGCGTCGTCCCCACGAGTAATCTGGAAGTCGGCCCGGATAGCAACCGACGAATCGGATTCGGATCTGTTGTCAGGCTACCCCAGCCGCCGCCAGCGATAGGTCTCAGCGTGATTCACCCCACCTGCCGCAGCCGCCCCTTCCTCAACCGGCTTTCCTCCAGGAACTGCGCCACCATCTCCGTATACCTCCCCGTCGGCTCCCGTTCCCCGCGCTCCCACCGCGCCAGTGTGCCGGGGTCCACACCGATCTGCTGCGCCGCCTCCTTCTGTGTCAGTCCCAGCGACGTCCGTTGTCGAACGAGTTGCCCGGCGAGATCCGGCGCCTCCGGCAGAGGGTTGTAGCCCAGGAAGCCGATGACGGCGGGCATGTACCTCAGCTGTGGCCGGCCGCGGTTCCCTTCCCAGTTGAAGACGCTTGACTCGTCGGCGCCAATTCGGGCAGCCACGTCACGCTGAAGGAGTTTGAGTTCCAGCCGCCGCCGGCGGAGGTGATCCCCGACCGTCTTGGGGTCCGTGGGAATCCGCACGACCGTGCCGTGAACATGCACCTGCGGAAGCACGATCATCAGCGGATGGTCGGGCTGGCTGAAGCGGTAGGAGATCGTCGTCCGGGTCTGACGCACACCGCATTCCTCGACGGTGTCGACGGCGATGCCCGCGACGAGCACCTCCACCAGGCGCCGCTTCTGTCGCCAGGTTGTCGGCTGATCGAGTCGGTCCCTCAGCCGCTCCAGGAAATCCTGGGCGGAGCTGACGGTCGAAGCGACCGAGTCTGCGCCCGTCAGCCGGCTCTGCAATTCCGCCAGTTGCGCGCCAAGAGTGGACTCTTCCCGGTCAATCTCCCCCAGTTGAGTGTCGAGATCAGCGTCGCTCAGCCGTCCGCGCCGATACAATGCCAGGATTCGATTCCGTTCATCGCTCTTTGCGGCAATCAACTCTTCAATGTGGGTGGCCTGTTCACGGATCCCCGTCGAATCCTGCGCGTCTGATTCCAGGCGCGCGTGCAACTGCTCCAGGAGCGGCTCAGGATCGCGGAGGAAGGACTCGATGTCGGACCACACCTGCCGCTCCAGATCTTCGCCGCGCACCGGCTTGGATTGGCAACGGCCCACGCCGGCGTAGATCGATGGAGAGTGGGCCGCATTGCATCGATAGTAGAACTCCCGCTTTCCGTTCGGCCTGTTGGCGGCGATACCGACGTAGGTGTGACCGCACAGCGCGCATTTGATCAGTCCTCGGAGGAGGTACTCGTTTTTCGAGTTGCGCGGTGAAAACAGGATGTGCGATCTGAGGTTCCCTTGAGCCTTTCGCCATGTGTCCTCGGTCACGATGGCGGGGACAGACCGCGTGATCACCGCACGCCCGCTCCGTGTGCGTTTGCCGAACTCGTGGATTCCCATGTAGGTTTTGTTGGTGATCAAGCCACGAATGCGGCCTGGGCGCCAAAGGCCAGAGGTCTTTTCCCTCCGCTTACCTCGCAGAGCAAGGCGGCCGTCCCGAACGTAGGCGCACGGGACGCCGAGGCTGTTCAGCCGTTCGGCAATAACCCTGCAGGAGTGCTTATCCGCTGTTGCCATCCGGAACACCTCCCGGATGACGTCCGCCTCGGACATCGTCAGGCCCGGGATGGGCTCTTCTGAACTCACGAGACGAGCGTCCCGCTTCTCTCCGACCTTTCGGTAGCCGAACGGGACGATCCCGCCGAGCCATACGCCAGCCTCTGCAACACGAAGCGTACCGGCGACACACCGTTCGCGGATCACCTCGCGCTCGTGGGTAGCGAAGCCCGAGAGTAATGTGAGCATCAATCGTCCCGTGGGCGTGGCAGTATCGAACTCCTCGGTCATCGACCGGATCCGGACGCCCAGGGCTTCGAGGTCGGCGACGGCGTTCAGAGTCAGGCGAGTGTCCCGACCAAGACGATCGAGCCGGAAGACGAGCAGCTGGTCGAATTTCTTCTGGCGCGCGTCCTGGAGGATCTGACTGCCCTCCGGCCGCCGTTCCAGAGGGACCGTTCCTGAAATGCTCTCATCGGCGTAGATCCGGTGAATGGTCAATCCGTGCAGTTGGCAGTACCGCTCTCCGAACTCGATCTGTGTCCGGATGGATTGGCGCTGCTGCTGCTCCTCGGTACTGACGCGGGTGTAGATCGCAACGGCCATTAGGCGGTCCCGTTTGCCTCCACCACATGAGTCCCTCTCGGGGCCGGGGAAAGCAAGTTGGATTGAGGCCCGTCGGAGGCCACATCTTGTTGACCAGATTCAATCGTCAAGAGGTAGCGAATCGCCTCGGCCAAATCGCCAAGGTCGAGTTGGCTTGGCTGGAAATCGCGCGCGAAGTTAGGCTGGTCAGGCGGGCCGCCGGCACAGAGACTCTCGCTGGGATCTGGAGTTTGCTGTGGTTTGTACCGCATGGACGTATTTCGTCGATGCCCACAGCCATCTCCGCTCTGCGGTTGATTCGCTGTCTGGTCCGATGTCGACAACCATATACGCCGCCCGTCGGCAGATTGTCCGGACGGTAGTGCGTTGGAATGCCTGGGAAACATCCGAATTCTATCTGGCACCCGTCCGCGGCAACCTGCGAATCCCAGGCCACGGCTGTCCGGATGAGCGCGCTGAGGGGTGACTCGGCACACTCACTCGAATGTTGATTGAGGAGTCCGGGAGACTGGCGCAACCCGATGTCACTACTTCAACCACCGGCGGCCTCTCGGACTACACAGTGAAGGTGGCCCGGTCCGGGCCTCATTGATAAGCTTAATCTCGTTCACCTGAACGTAATGCACCACGAAGGAGACCCGTTCTTCAATGGTGGATATTTCTTCGCTTGACTTGCCTGATGCCGGTGCTACCCGGATAAGGGCAGCAATCCTAATGATTGACGCCGCTCGGCACGATCGGAAACTCAAGTACTTCGAATGCTATCGCAACCTCTTTGACGCCATCGCGAAAGAGATCCTGGATGTGCACGGGCATGATGTGAATCAGTTCCTGGAGTCGCTTCCGGATCTGATCTTCGACATCGCCGTTGAGCAAACCTGGATCAGCCTGGAAACCAAAACGACTGGGCCCCGCGTTGTTGGCGGGTGTGACATCGGGAATCGGTCTTCCGGAGATTATTGGGCTTTCCGACAGTCCGATCGGTACGCCTGGGGCAGGGATGCTCGCCCATCGCCGACTCCAGCACCACCCAAGAAGGTAAGCCTCGGACAACATGAAGTAGCGGAGGAATTCGCCAACAGGTTCCGAGGTTACTTAGCAGGACGGATGAAGCACTATCGCGCGGAGGCGCTTCTCCTTACGATTCCACAGGCTTCAGTCACCGCCGAAGAACTGTCTGCACGGGTCCCAGTTCCTGGGGGAACAGCGCCGCCTGGACCGCAAGCACCCTGTCCTGCCGAGGAACTCGGCGACTCGCTGAACGGAGAGAGTCTTAACGATGATTTGCTTTCGGACACGCCCCGCTTCGCGAAGCGCGCCGCGTGCGTTTTCCGGCGCGAAGGCGACATCTGGGAGCTTGCGTTCGATGGCAAGACTGTCCACGTTCGCCACCTCGCCGGAATGGACCTCATAGCGGAACTCCTTCGCCATCCTCGGAGTGAAATCGACGCTTTAGCGCTCAGAGGCCCCGACGCCGGAGCGCCACAACGGCCGACTGAGAATTCGATGGTCGAGTTGGGGCTTGGGATGAGTGAAGCGGCTGAGCGGCACCTGAAAGACTGGCCCGGGGCCGAATCGAACTTTGGTATCCCAATCTCCGACAAAAAGGCGATTCAGACCGCCAAGACGGAACTGAGCACCCTACAGGCAGAACTGTTCACCACGCCGGCGGCTGATCATCGAAGTTGCGCCGAATTGAAGGATCAGATCTCGAAGCTGGAAGCCTATCTCGCGCAGGTCGCGGGCCGCCGAGGTCGCTCTCGGATAGCCGGAGGAGCCGCGGAAAAGGCTCGAGTCAGGGTTTACGGCGCCATCACCAGAGCCATCGAGAGAATCACCGCAAAGCACCCGTCTCTTGGCGATCACTTGAGGGCTTCAATTAGAACGGGTACAACCGTCATCTACTTGCCTGACGATCCGCCGGACTGGCTGCTGTAACTTCCGATATTACCCGTTGCACGTCCCGCTACCAATTGTTGCGTCGGGAGTAACGCTTCTCTTTTGAAGGCGTTGCCCCGGCGTTGACATGAAGGCGCGAGGAACAGCAGACGATCCGACTCACGGCCCCAGGGACCCGGGCAACTCCTTGACTTCCCAATTGGAGGGCCCGTATGGGTGAACTCAGATCCAAGTCTTCCCTTTCAAGTTCAGGACGCCACCTGATCGAGTTGATGCAGCAGATCAACTTCGGCCGGATCGAAGGTCTTCAGGTGCAAACCGGCGAGCCGGTATTTGACCCCGCGCCGAGGGTGATCCGCAAACTCAAGATCGGCGGTGAGAGTGGGCCCAGTCCTGAGGCCGACCGCGACGACTTCTGGCTGAAACAGCAGGCGATCGAGCTCTTCGAGGCTATCGCCACTGTGGGCGACGGCGAAATCCTGGCGATCGAAGTCAAGAACGGGCTGCCGTTCACCGTGGAAATCGAACATCATTCCGAGGTTGCCGAGAGGGAACGCCGTGCTTGAGGCCAACTTCCAAGCCGTCTACCCGCTTGCAAGACGCGCCTCCCAAGTTCGTGCGATAGCGGCGGTGCGCAGTGGGGCCGTCCTGCTCTTCGAACGAGAGGACCTGGAGCAGGAAGGCCAACTGGCCTGCTGGCTGGCGCTTCCGCGCTTCGATCCAAGCCGGGCATCGTTCAGGACTTACATTGAGCACGTCGTATCAAATCGCATGGCTTCTCTCGCCCGGGCACGCCGGTGCAGGCCCCGCCTCCAGTCGCTCGATGACAACCGCCACGCGGCCAGCGACGCCTGGGCGCACGAGATCGAGCTGCGAACAGATGTTCAGCGGGTCCTCGACGCGCTGCCCGAGACTCACCGGCAGATTGCTCTTGCGCTGGTCGAGCATACTCCGTCGGAAGCCAGCAAGATGTTCGGGATCGCCCGATCGACCGTCTACGAGTGGATCGGACACCTACGCGTCGCCTTCGCGGATGCGGGGCTTCGGCCAAAGGGGGCTCGCAGACCATGAACACAGCGGAACTGGGCGGTGGCCAGACCTACCCTGCGGAGTTGGTGGAGTTGAATCAGTGGTGTCTGTGGCGTGTGGAACCGGGCAAGAACGGCAGTCTGACCAAAGTCCCGTACCGGCCAGACGACCGGAAGGCGGCCAGCAACGATCCGAGAACGTGGAGCGCGTTTCGTGCGGTCCAACGGGTCCTCCAGGAACGGCTCGGCGACTACGGTGGACTAGGCTTTCTCTTCTCGCCGACCGACCCGTACTGCGGCGTGGATCTTGACGTCAGCCTTGACCCACAAGGGAAGCCGTACCGGTGG
Source organism: uncultured Candidatus Solibacter sp. (assembly GCA_964604945.1). Classification (GTDB taxonomy): domain Bacteria; phylum Acidobacteriota; class Terriglobia; order Bryobacterales; family Bryobacteraceae; genus PNKE01. The sequence goes on along the minus strand of CAZSBK010000054.1, from coordinate 5,034 downwards.
GCAGACGAGATCATCGATAGGTTCTCCGACACATACACGGCCTTCTCGGTCTCCGGTCATGGTCTGCACATCCTGTCCAGAGCGACCCTGCCGAAGACCGGTCGCAACTTCAATGTTCCAGACGGGCCCACCGATGAGAACGGAAAACGTGCCCAGATCGGCCTCTTCGACAGAACCCGGTTTTTCGCTCTGACAGGCCAGCGGTTTGGCGACGCGCCCTTGGTCGTCGCGGAACACCAGTCCGATGTCGACTGGCTGCTCAGCCTCATGGAGAAGCGTCGCGAGCCCGCCAGACAGGTCAGTTCACAAACGAACAACGTCCAGCTGAACGACGAGGAGATTATCGACCGAGCCCGGCAAGCAAAGAACGGGCCCAAGTTCGCTGGACTCTGGGATGGCCACTGGGAAGGGAGTTATGGCTCGCAGTCGGAGGCGGACATCGCCCTTTGTTGCCTGCTTGCGTTTTGGTGCGGCCCGGAGTCCTCCCGAATCGACTCCCTGTTCCGCCAGAGCGGTCTGTGCCGCGAAAAATGGCTCCTGCGGGAAGACTACCGTGAGCGGACCATTGCGGCCGCCCTCGAGCAAACGAGTGACTTCTACAGCCAGAGGACGAGAACACCCCGCCGTGCCGGCTCTGAGGGCACCCCTAAGCCTCAGGATGAGACACGCCTCCCGGAGATCTGGATTGGCGCCCGCCAGCTTCACGAAATGACCGGAGAGGCTCTGGTGGCGCTTCAGGCGGCCAATATTCCACCCGCCCTCTTCGCCCGTAGTGGCCGCATGGTGGCTGTGGTGCATGACGAGCGCAATCGCAACATCATCGCCGAGATCTCGGAAGCAGGTCTCCGAGGCCGCCTGGCGCGCAGCGGGTTCTACTACAAGCTCAACAAGCTCAATGAGCCGGTCGAGTGTGTCCCACCTCTGGACGTAGTGCGAGATCTCCTGGCGCGTCCACCCGCAGAGTGGATGTTCCCGCCATTGGATGGGTTGATCGAGACGCCGTTCCTGCGGCCGGACGGAACTGTTTGCACCGAACCGGGGTACGATCGAGCCACCTTCCTTTATCACGCCCCGAATCCAGGACTACGCCTGTCCCAGATCCCAGCCGACCTCGTGCTCGACGACGCCCAAGTTGCTCTCGACATCCTGGAATCCGCGATCTGCGACTTCCCTTTCGCTGACGCTCCCAGCCGGGCCAACGCGATCGCCTCGATCCTCACGCCCATTGTGAGACCCGCGATTGACGGCCCGACGCCGCTCGCGCTAATCGACGCGCCGCAGGCCGGCACGGGCAAGACTCTCTTGGCCGAGGTCGGCTCACTGATTGCTACCGGGCGCCCGGCGGAGTCATTCTCGGCGCCGACCGATCCAGAAGAGTGGAGGAAGAAGATCACGACCACCCTGTGCTCGAGCTCGAGCGTGGTCGTGATCGACAATGTTCTCCATCGCCTGGATTCCGACGCGCTTTGCATGGCGTTGACGGCTATCACGTTATCAGATCGCCAGTTCCGCACCTTCGACAAGCTGGTGCTTCCCGTAAGGTGCACCTGGATCGCCACTGGGAATAATATCCAGTTGGGCGGCGACATGCCCCGGCGCTGCTATTGGATCCGATTGGACGCGAAGATGTCCAGGCCGTTTCAGCGGACCGGGTTCCGCCACGAAAATCTTCGGGGCTGGGTGATTGAGCACCGCGGCGAACTCGTCACGGCAATCCTCACAATTGCTCGCTACTGGTTTGCTCAGGGTCAGCCAAAACCCAAGTCCATCAAGCCATTGGGGAGCTTCGAGTCATGGTGCTACGTGATCGGTGGCATCCTGGAGGCCGCCGGCGTGGAGGGCTTCCTGGGCAACATAGAGACCATGTTCGAGGACTCCGATCTTGAGGCGGCTCAGTGGGAGGCGTTCCTGCTGGCGCTCGACGGGATCTTCATGGGCCATCCTTTCAAGGTGACCGACGTGGTGGGCAAGCTTTCCAGCCGCCATGCGCAGCCCGTCACGGACGCCGCCAATGTCCTGCGGCCTGTCTTGCCAGATTTCCTGGCCGAGGCAGCCGACAGGACCGACGGCTTCTTCCAACGGCGGCTGGGAAACTCATTCTCGACAAGAGTGGGACGCCGATTCGGCGGCAGCCAGGTTCACTTGGTGCGTGCCGAGGAGGACCGTAACAGCAAGGTAGCGCGCTGGATGATCAAGCGGTAGCTACTCCAACATCTGCAACACATCCGTCAGCCGCGCGGTCACTACGGCCTTGTAGTTCGTGCAGCCGGGTCGGATTTGTCCCCAGACATGGGACCAGAGCTTTTCGGTAACGACGACGTCGCAATACGGGATTGCTGCTGTCAAAACGCCAACATCGTCAATGTCGTTCTGCTGCAGATCTCGTGACCATTGCCGCTCCACGTGCACAGCGATTCGCCGCTCAACATCCCAACAAGGCACTTCGTCGACGAAGCCCGCAGCCCGATCTGCAGGCAAGGATCGAAAGTGCTCAGCCGATAGTCCTCGACCAGCGAGGGCCGAGATCAGGTGGTCCTGGTCATCAAGCAAAAGCAGGGCAGAATAGACGCGCAGGTACATGTCTGCGGGTTCGTTTCGCAATCTCAGGCGACGTGCCTGCATCTTCTGAATCAAGTCGGCCGACATCTCGGTCAGGCGCCCCAGTGTGTTCCGCCGGACATTGTCGTCGATCTCACCCACCAGGGAGCTGAGGAGCATCTCCGGTGCCACGCTCTGAGTGATCCGGAGCAGGACCGCCTGAGACACTCTGGTCGCCTCCGCGAGATACGGGTAGTCGCCAAACGCCCAGAACACGTCACGGGCAAAAGGATCGAATCGCTCATCCAGATATGTGTGGTCCGGGAAGAACAACCGGCAGACTGTCCTGTCCAGTTCGTGCTGCAGCCTAGTGCGGCGGCTGGCCAGGAACCAGCCGCGTGAATAGCTCGCGAATACTGCGGCGAGTTTCTGGCGCTGCTCCATGTTGCCGACCCTGTGCGACTCGATAATGTTCACATCGCTGATCGGGATTCTCAGACGCCCATCCTCCACAGCTTGAAGCAGCTGCCTGGCCATCAGGCGAGCACCCGGGTCGATTTCAGGCCGAAAGATCGCTCTGGCAATCTCGATCCACTTGTTCTGGTCCAAATACGCCGTCAGCATGGTTCCAGGCCCTGAGTCTCGAAGATATCTTTACATATCAGCGTCTTATGACTGAATGGACTGTTTTGCCCACAAGCCGGGGGAGGCGGAACGTGCGGGGTTATAACCCCGCAAGAAGTCCCTAACCGCAACTCTAACCCCGCACCGTAAGTCATGTGTCCACAGCATGTTGCGGGGATTTGCGGGGTTAGCGGGGTTAGATTTCCGGTTCCACGTACGCGCACCCGTATGTATGTACGTACGAAGGCGGGATTCTCTGTGGCTACAAAGGAGAACTGACCCCGCTAACCCCGCTAACCCCGCCGATGAGGGAAGTTCTCAACCTGTCGGACACTCTGCTGTGGCCCGGCGTATATAGTGTCGAAGCCGTTCCACAGGCGAGCGCAAGGCGCAGCCTCCGAAGGCGCACCAAGACGAGCGACGGGACTCTCGCTAAACTCCTTCCCTTTGTGTCGTTGCCGAGGTGTGCCCTGATGAAGCCTGAAAGACAAATCCCCTACTACGCGCCGGATGGAACGTCGCTGGGTTACCGCGCGATCGAAGCCGCCGGCCGTTTGATTGCAGCCGAAGCCGTCCACCCATCCTATGGCCGTAAGGGTCACCTGAAGGCGATTTGGGCGCGGGAGCACGATGGAAGCAATCCGGTTCAAACGCGGCTACAGACCGCGCCGCGGTACAGCTACCCGGAACCTCTCGGCAATGGCCGCCGCTGCTGGAGGCTTCGGCGTCTGGATCTTGAAGATGAAGATGGGGAGCGTGTGGATCCCCGCGGCGTTTTCCTTCGAGTCCTCCATGATTGCCTAGTCGCATGAAAGCACTACGAATGACCGGCGGACGCAGGCGAGGTAATCTGTACCAACAAGTGCGGGTCCTTCCTGGCGACTTTCATCTGCCGGTGGACCATTTGCGTGGTTGCGCCAGCGTCGCATGAAGATTTTAGGTGGTCAGTGGTCAGTGGTCACCTCGTGGGCGACAGGGGGTTTTCAACAGCATGGGCGTGGGAACACTCATTCCGGCGATGGCGCGGCGCATTGAAGTCTGGCCGCTGGACCGTTTCGTTCCCTACGCGCGGAATGCCCGCACCCACTCCGCCGATCAGGTAGCGCAGATCGCAGCGTCCATCATCGAGTTCGGCTTCACCAACCCGATCCTCGTCGACTCCGCAGACGGCATCATCGCCGGCCACGGACGGTTGCTGGCGGCGCGCAAACTCGGGATGGCCGAAGTGCCTGTGATCGTGCTCGACAACCTCAGCCCGACCCAGCGGCGGGCCTACATCCTGGCGGACAACAAACTCGCACTGAATGCCGGATGGGACGAGGCGATCCTGCGCGAGGAGATGTCGTCGCTTGAGGCTGATGGGTTCGATCTGGCGGTGGTAGGGTTCTCCGACGAAGAGTTGCGCGACATGTTCGAGGGAGCCTCGGCGAGTGCGACCCAGGCTGGGGCAACTGCAGAAGGCGCGGTTCCTGACCCTCCCGCGCAGCCGGTTACGCTGCCCGGCGACGTGTGGCTGATCGGGCCGCACCGCCTGATCTGCGGCGACTGCCGGGACGGCAGGACGATTCGCGCCCTGTTCGGCGATTCCCTCGCCCACGTGGCAATCACGTCGCCGCCGTATGCGGCGCAGCGTGAGTACGACACTTCGAGTGGATTCAGGCCAGTACCGCCTGAGGACTACGTGGAGTGGTTCCGAGCGGTGGCCACCGGGGTCGAGTCTGTGCTGGCTCTGGACGGGTCATACTTTCTGAATATCAAGGCGCACGCCGTCGACGGCGAGAGAAGCCTGTACGTAATGGATCTGGTGATGGCGCACAGGCGGCAATGGGGCTGGCGGTTCGTGGATGAGTTTTGCTGGCGCAAGACTGACAA
>CAZSBK010000053.1:0-36084 GCA_964604945.1 uncultured Candidatus Solibacter sp. | reverse complement strand
CCCGTCCTTGCCGTCCCCATGCAAACGAAGTCCCTCGGCGGCCTCGACTCGCTCCTCTCCATGGTTCAGATGCCCGGCGGCATCCCCGTCGCCACCTTCGCCATCGGCACGGCTGGCGCCACAAACGCCGCCCTGTTCGCCGTCTCGATCCTGGCCAACAAGTACCCCGAATACTCAGCCAAGCTCGACCAGTTCCGAGCCGATCAGGCCGCCAAAGTCCTCGCCGAGACCCTTGACTAATCGCACGGGCGGTGCGCCCCGCCGCCCATCAACTGGCTTTCTTGGTCTCGCCGTTCTGTTCTAGCTTTTTCTCCGTCCAGCGTCCAAGGTACGAAAGTAGTCCGGGCATGGCGTTCAGGGTCTGGGGCAAGTAGCCGACGATGCCTAGCGCCGCGAAGACGAGCAGCGCGAAGTCGTATATGCTGGGCGAGTTGCCGCACCACTTGAACCTCTCAACAAGCCAATAGCCGGCCAGCCACCCCATTCCGCAGCCAGCCGTGTTGAACCACACTTGGTGCCACCTCTCATGAGCTTCTTTCTCGCGGAAGATCACGTAGGCCCTTAGTCCGTAAAGACCGCTGATCGCTGAGGCAACTGCTAGATAGATCCAATTCCAGGGGGCCTGCATAGCGCCCGCCAGTCTATCATCAATAAATGCGGCCGGCTGATGCCGCCCTCGCTACCGGTTTCGCCGGCCACCCCGGGGCTCGCCACGCTCTTCTTCGTCGAGATCTGGGAGCGCTTCAGCGACTACGGCATGGCCTGATCCTCGTCCTTCCGCAGCCTCTTGGGCTGGGCCGGCCTGTGGGGCAAGCTTCAGCTTGCGAAGGGCTTTAGCCCGCCGGCCGTGCCACAAAACGCCTTGTGGCGCAGATCCCTGGTCTGCCGTCTCGACATTCGTGTCGAGACCTCTTCGCAGCCAACCTTGGACTCGATCCTGCGCAAGCACGCCGACCCTTGGTGGCCAGTCTTACACTTGTCGTGCTAACGGTTCATATTACACGCTTAGTCAATATACGTTTCAACGCATACAAGCCGCAGCCTCACCTACAAAACATTGATATTAAATGGTTTATACGCAGTGCAGTTCGTTTGGTCGAAAATTCCGACCCGGCCTACCGCAGCTTCTTCAACTCGGCCAGCACCGCCTCGATTCCCTTCCGGCGGTACATCTCGGCCAGCCGCTGCTGTTCGCCGGTGACCTGGGAGACCGGTTTCGACGGTACCCAGATCTCGCCGTCGTCGAACTCGACCAACCCGACAAAGCCGCTCACCTCGGCGAACTCGACCGGCCCCGTCGCTGCCGTCACCCGGTAAGCCTGATCGCGCTCCAGCGTCGCCCTGCCCTTCCCGGCCAGTTGGACTGTCGCCGGCAGGCTTCCGGCGACAAACTGCCGGCCCTGCCGGTCCCGCGCCTGCCAGCCGACATCGACAAACCGGATGGCTCGGGCGCTGCGGTTCGCCATCTCAATTCGCGGAAAACGCAACTCCTGCCCTGAAGCCACGACTTCGGCTCCGGTCAACTGGACCGGCGCCTCCGGCATCGACAATGCCGCAAAGCGCACAGCCGTTCCGGTCTGAACAGTGGAGCGTCCCGCGCGCGCCACCTGGATATCGAGCCTCGGCATCGACGCCAGCCGCCCCAGCGTCGCCACCATCTCTTCCCTGACCGCTGGCGCGCCGCCATGTTCAAGCGTCGCCAGCAGGCTCTTCCGGTCGCGCCGGGCTTCGAGTTCCCAGGCCGTCATCGTACGCCGCGAGTTCAGCCGGTTCGGCCCATAGAAGGTCAGATCCTCGAACAGCACGCCGTCCAGTTTCACCTCGACTAATGCCCCAGCCCCGGCGGCCGGCCGCATCAGACGGACGTCGACGCGCAATGGAAACGCTTCGCCGGGCGCGACGTCCAGCGCTGGCACGGTGACCGACGCTTTCCCGCCAGCGGCCACTTCCTGTGCCAGCACCAGAACCGATACGCCGCGAATCCGCCGCAGGCTGATGTTTTTCAACAGCAATGTGGATCTCAGATCCACCTGCAAGGCTCCGCCACGGGGCGCAATCTGCGACTGGCCCCAGTCGGCCGACACCAGCGACACCGGCGCGCCCTCAGGCAAGTCCACCCGGAAAGCCCCGCTCGGCGCTGGGCTCTGCGCCGCGAGCGCGAAGGCCAGCAGCACCGCCATGAGGCCAAGCCGGATTGTCATGCGCCAGTTATTCTTCAAGCGACACATGATGAATCGTCACCTGTCCCGTCTCTGCATCGATGAACCGCGCCCGCGCGCCGCCGGAGCTCCCGGCCAGCATCACGGACGATTCCCGGCCGGGCGCAAGCAGCATCATCCCGGCCTGTCCTTCATGAATCCCGACACCCTCGGCGCTCGCCTCGGCCACGGCCGAATCCCAGTCTGGGCCGGCAGCGCCCGGCATGGGCCGCCGCAACAGCCACCCGCTCGCCAGCACCACCGTCAAAGTCGCCATCACCACGGCCACTCGCCATCCCGCGGGCTCGACGCCAACGGCCACACTCGTCCTGGGTTCGACGATCCGGCCGGCCGACAAGCCCAACCCGATATTGGCCTTCATCTCACTTTCGAGCACGGTCCAGGCGTCGCTGTCCATGTCCGGATTCAGCGCGTCCCGCCGGAGTTCGCTCCGCAGTTGGCGGTACTCCCGTATCGTAGCCGCGCATTCAGGGCACCTTCTGACGTGCCGCCAGACTTCGAGGCGCCGCCGCCAAGCGAGATCGCCGGACGAATATAGCGCCAGATCCGCTTCGTCTATGTGATGGGTCCTCATTGGTCTCCTCCCATCAGCCGCTTGAATTTCGAGCGTGCGTTGGCGATATGCGAGCGCACGGTCGCCTTTCCGCAATTCAGGACCCGCGCGACCTCCTCGGCCGGCATGTCATCGACGTCGCGCAACACCAGCGCGGCGCGTTCCCTCGGCGTCAACTGGTTCAGAACTTCCTGCAATTGGCCGCGCCGCTCGGAGCGCAACATCTGTTGCTCGACGCTGTCGGCCCCGGCCGTCAGAGTATTCTGAAGCGGCTCATCCAGTTCGGCCCAGTTGATCCGCTTCCGGCGCCGCAGGTGGTCGATGGCCGCGTTTGAGGCGATTCTGGACAGCCAGTGCGCCGCTTTTTCGAGGTCCTTGAGCTGATCCTGGCGCTGCAACGCCTTGATGAAGACGTCCTGGGTGACGTCCTGGGCGTCCTCGACATTGCCCAGGATACGGTAAACGATCAGGAAGATGCGCCGCAGGTGAGCTTGGACAAACTCCTCCTGGCCCGCATCCCAAGCGCCGGACTCGCCGCCATCCACGCGCGGCTTGTGTGCTTCGTTCATGGCCAATTCCGCGGTCGGCGGACGGTAGCGGAGCAGCACAGGCATCAGTCTTCCTAAACAAGATGACGCGCGCCGCCACGAAACCGTGCAAAGCCGGGCCGCACCCGGCTATGCTGAAATTGTATGTGACCTGGCCTCAGGGTCAAACCGGTTTATCCGGAATCGCCCGAATCGCCTCGCATGCCAGCTCTTCGCCGTTCGCTCCGGAACCCGGTTCCAGGCTGAACCGGACCCTTCCGCGCGACGCGGCGCACTCCAAACCCGGGGGACCGGCCCCGTATCCGGTCGAATGAGAAAGGCAAACCATGAAGTTAGCCGCCGCCATGAGCCGGCTCGGCACCGAGACGGCATTCGAAGTCCTGGTTCGAGCTAAAGCGTTGGAAGCGCAGGGCCGATCCATCATCCACCTGGAGATCGGCGAACCCGATTTCGAGACCCCCCGCCACATTGTGGAAGCCGCCAAACAGGCGCTGGACGAAGGCTGGACCCACTACGGACCCACCCAGGGCCTGCCCGAACTCCGCGAGGCCATTGCTGCCTACATCAGCCGGACCCGCGGCATCCAGGCCGATCCGGCCCATGTCTGCGTCGTGCCCGGCGGCAAGCCGGTCATCTTCTTCCCGATGATGGCCCTGCTGGACGCCGGCGACGAAGTAATCTACCCGAACCCGTCATTCCCTATCTATGAGTCAATGATCAGGTTCACTGGCGCAACGCCAGTGCCGATCCCGCTGATCGAATCGCGCGGATTCAGCTTCGACCTGGACCTGTTCCGGTCGCGCCTGAGCGATAGGACCCGCATGGTGGTGCTCAATTCGCCAGCCAATCCGACCGGCGGCGTGATCCCCGAGCAGGATCTGGCCGAAATCGCCGCGATGCTCGCCGGCCGCGACGTCGTCGTGCTATCGGACGAAATCTACAGCCGGATGAGCTACGGCCAGGCGCCGGTGTCGATATCGACTTTCCCCGGAATGCGGGAAAAGACGATCATCCTGGACGGTTTCTCAAAGACCTATGCAATGACCGGTTGGCGTATCGGCTACGGATTGATGCCGTCCGCGCTTGTGGAACCAGTCAACAAACTTATGGTGAATTCCAACAGTTGCACGGCCAGTTTCACTCAGCGGGCGGCGATCGCCGCCTTGACCGGACCGCAAGAGCCGGCCGAATCGATGATCGCCGAGTTCCGCCGCCGCCGCAACCTGTTCATCAACAGGATCAACAAGATCCCGGGTTTCCGCTGCCCGATGCCAGAAGGCGCCTTCTATGCTTTTCCGAACATCGAAGCGACGGGCTGGAAATCGAAGGCCCTGGCCGACGCACTGCTCAACAAGGCCGGGGTCGCTTGTCTGAGCGGAACGGCGTTTGGAGCGTTCGGAGAAGGCTACCTGAGATTCAGTTACGCGAACTCCCCGGAGAAGTTAAGGGAAGCTGCTGACCGGATTTCGCATTTCTTCGCATCTTAACGTTTCATTACGGTGCTCGGAGAGTACCCGTTTGCGTACAGAAGGTGTACTCCTAAGTGCATGGATCTGCGCAGTGTGGCGATTTTGTTACTTGACCATGACGGCATGATTGTTTTTTCAAATGCGTCGGCCGTTGAAATACTGAAGAGTGTTCCTGCGTTGAAGTCGTCCGGAGGAGCCTGGACGGGGCCGCTTCCAGCCGAAGGGGCACTGGTCGAGTTCGATCCTGGCGGCGGCGCGGGGCAGGTCCGATTAAGCCGGACTAGGTTGACCAACGGACACCCGGAGACCGGCTACTCCGGCCTGCTGCTGGTTCGTCCAGGCCAGCCTCGCCACGCCCGCCGCGAGCGTCTGCAACAATCGTGGAATTTCACCCGGGCCGAACTGAGGCTGGCCGAGGTGCTGCTCGACGGCCACCGCCCCAAGGAGGCCGCGGAGTCGCTCGGGGTGACGATTCATACGGTTCGCACCTATTTGAAGCGCCTTTACCGCAAGCTCGGCGTCCACTCGCAGGCAACGCTGGTGTGCGCGCTATCGAAGTCGCTCGACTAGAACGGAGCGCCAGCGGCAGGACGAACGGGCAATCCTGGCCGACCAAACCGGGCGGGAGATGTCGTCCTCCTAGTTACTCTCAGTACTTCCAGTACTAATAGAGATCCTAGAAAGCGAACAAATCAAAGTGGATCTGCCGTGGCAGCCTGATCTTCGAGGACAGCAATCACAACGACGATCCAAACCAAATTGGCGAGGCACAGATGAGCGAGTTGCAGCCAGACTGGAGCCAGCAGCCAGACGTCGGCGATGCCGGCGGCGAATTGAACGGCCACCAGCGAAGCCAATAACGAACCCAGACGGCTGGACGCCGCCGAAGTGCCGGCACGCGAGATCTGCAAGCCAATCCAGGCCAGGAAGACGCCGGTGGCGATGGCGACAACGGGATGGAGCAAACGGAGCCGGAGCAAGACCGGTGCGCCGGTGGCGAATTCGGCGTTGAGGCCGGCAGCCATTGAAGTCGCCGGGAAGACGGTGTCGCCTAGGGCGGCGACCGCGCCGGTGGCTCCGGCAGACAGAGTCGCGAGGAGTGCGGTCTTCCATCGCGCGGACAGGCCCGTCCAGCGAGGCGATTGGCGGCGGCCGAACCAGGCAGAGCTGACCAGAGCGCCGACCAGCAGCAGCGTGTTGGTGAGATGGGCGGCGAGGTAAACGGCGCGGCCGAGACTCTTGTTCTGTTCGACGTAGTCGAGCAGAACCAAGCCGGCGCCGAGCAGCGCCTCGATCAGGATGAGGATTAGCGCGTAGACGCTCGCTTTGCGGGCCAGGTGGCCACGCGGAAACGCCCGCCACGCGAAGTAGACCAAGGCGACGACCGACAGCAGGGCCAAACCGCTGGTGACACGGTGGGTGAATTCAATGATAGTGGCGATTTCGGGGGCTCTCGGCACGACCGCGCCATTGCACAGCGGCCAATGGCTGCCGCAACCCGCGCCGGAACCCGTGGCCCGGACGGCAGCACCCCAAACGATCACAAACAGATTCCAGACCACGACGGCCCAGGCGAAGCGGCTGAACTTTCGATCGATGCGGCTGTTCATCGGCGGGGTCCCTCCACGTCAAATCAGTCCAACACATTAGAATGACACTGGTGACACTCACTTTGAGAGATGCCTGGCGCGGCGGCGTGACTGCCGCCGACTATGAAGCCCACATGGCCGCGATCGGGCAGGCGCAGGCCAACGCGGCGCACCTGGCCGATTTCGCCCGTGCGGGAATGGGCCGAATGCTGGTGGCTGGGTGCGGTCCGGGACAGTTTTTCGACTATCTGGAGGCGGGCGCGCTGGAGCGCTGGCGGGTGGTCTACTGCGACATCAATGCGGACTACCTGGCGGCGCTTCGACGGCGCTGCCCAGACGCGCAATGCGTCGCCGATGACCTGGAGGCAAGCGCCATCCGGGGCGAGTTTGACGCCGCCTGCGCCACGCTGGTTCTCGAACACACCGATTGGAAGCGCGTGGTGGAGACGCTGACGCGGCTAGCTCCGAGGGTGATGATCGTGATCCAGGTGAATCCGGCGGAGTTGGTCACGGCGGTGTCACCCGGACGAAGACTGCCCGAATCGATGCAGCGATTCCGCGAGGTCCATCCGCACCTGATCGACGAGTCCGCTCTGGTCGCGGAGATGCTCCGGCTCGGAATGTGGCTCACTGCGCGCAGGCCGCGCGAGGTGGCCGACTCGAAGACGATGTTGGCGCTTGAATTCGAGCGCGGCTGAGCACACCAAAGGCTCGTGGCGCACGCGCTCCTGCATGCCGCGTGCCGGCTCGTCGGGACGCGTGGACCCGGCACAATTGTCGAGCCGGCAGCCTCAAAGGCTGCGCCACAACCCGGCATCAGGCGAGTTTGCTGATTTCGGTGGCCGAATTGCGGATCTTCAGGACCGCCGAGGCGATCTGGTCCATGTCCGACCTGGGGCCGATCAACTGGTTCTGCATGAACCAGACCGATTCGGCGCAAAGCCTGTCGTTCTGCGGGCACTGGTTCTGTTCGTGCCAGCGCCTGATCGCGGCCTCGCCGAACACCTTCTTGTAGTGCCTGGAATTGATCACGTTGGCCAGGAACGGCTCCTTGTTGAGCGGCGTGTAGCCGGATGCAGCCGGGATGCCTTCAGCGGCCAGCGCTTTCAGGAACGCCGCGCGGCTGAGGCCGAACGCGGCCTGGTCGAAACGCATCATGAACAGGTGCCAAGCGCTGCGTGTGGCGCCTGGATACAGCTTCTGCGCGCGGATGCCTGGTATCTTTTGGAGCAACGACGTGAGGTAGGCGGCATTCTCGTCGCGGCGTTTGGCGAAAGCTTCAATCCGCTTGGCCTGCGACATGAGAAGCGCAGCCTGGAATTCCGTGAGGCGAAGGTTGGCGCCGTTGAGGGCGTAACCGGACAACGTCATGCTCGAACCGCGGCGTGCGCGGCCGTTGCCATGAAAGGCGAAGGCGCGATCGAACAGGGTCTCGTTGTTTGAGATGAGTGCGCCGCCCTCGCCGGAATTGAGATTCTTTGACGCCTGGAAGCTGAAGCAGCCGCAGTCGCCGAGTGAGCCGAGTTTCTTCCCGCGCCACTCCCCAAGATGCGCTTGGCAGGCATCCTCGATGACTGGCAGCGACCGGCGCTTCCCGATTTCAAGGATGGAGTCGAGGTCGGCCGGGGAGCCGCCGAGGTGGACGGGGATGAGCACTTTCGTGTTCGGCGTGATGCGCGCTTCGATCTTTCGGGCGTCAATCTGGGAAGTTTCAATGTCGGAGTCGACAAAGACCGGCAGCGCATGCTGGAGCAGGATCACGTTGAGCGTGGCGACGAAGGTATAGGGCGGCAGAATGACCTCGTCCCCTGGGCCGATGTCGAGCGCGTTCAGGGCGCAGATGAGGGCGCTGGTGCCGTTGGCTGTGGCCAGGCAGTACTTGGTCCCGGTGAGCGCGGCGTATTGAGCTTCGAACTCCTCGCAACGTTTGCCGCCGGCGGTCCGGCCCCACTGTCCGCTTTTCAGAACGCCGGTGAGTCCCGCTTCGTCTGTGGCGTCCCAGACGGGCCATGAGTGGAATGGTTGCTTGCGAACGGGATCCCCGCCAAGCACGGCCGGGCGGGCGGTCTCGGCGCTTCTGAGAGTGGGTAGCGCCGCCGCCGTGGCCAGGACGGTTCTGCGGGTCAACTTCGTCGGTTCCATGGCTTCATATTTTACGCCTGCGTGGGCCCGGTGGCGTAACGGCCGGCTGGGCGAGAATGGAATGGATGCACGATGGGCTGCCTGCGTTGAACCGGGAGATCGTCGTTTGCGGGCTCTGCCCGCGCCTGCGCGACTGGTGTGAAGAAGTTGCCAGGACCAAACGCCGCGCCTACAGGGATTGCGAATACTGGGGCGGGCCTGTGACCGGCTTCGGCGACCCAAAGGCCCGGTTGCTGGTGATTGGCCTTGCGCCGGGGGCGCATGGCGCCAATCGCACGGGCCGCGTCTTCACCGGCGACTCGTCTGGCGACTGGCTTTACCGCGCCATGCACCAGACGGGCTTCGCGAATCGGCCTGAGTCGGTTTCGCGCGATGATGGGCTGGAGTTGAAAGATGCGTGGGTGACGGCGTCGGTGCGATGCGCGCCGCCGGTCAACAAACCGTCTCGCGAAGAGATTCTCACGTGCCGGCCGTATCTGGAGCGCGAGATCGCCTTCCTGAAAGAAGTGAGGGTAGTGATCGCGCTGGGGCGCCTGGCCTTCGACAACTATCTGGCGCTGCTTCGCGGGCAAGGCCATGCGATCCCGCGATGCGAGTTCGCTCATGGCACCTTGTACAAACTTGGGCCGGGACTGCCGGTGCTGATCAGTTCATATCATCCCAGCCGGCAGAACACGCAGACCGGGCGATTGACGGAACCGATGCTCCGGGCGGTCTTCGAGCGGGCACGTAATCTCATGTAAAACGCCAGTGGGGGCGCAGAGGGTCTATGATGAAGTCATGGCCCGTGGTTGGGAAAGCAAGGATGTGGAATCGCGCATCCAGGACTCCCACGACAGGCACCTCCACAATCACATGCAAGCCACTCCCGAAGAACGGGCCCGCGTCACCAAACTCCATTTGCTCGAACAGCAACAGGCGCGGCTTACGGCCGAAATGGGCCAAGCGACCACCGACAGGATGCTTGATCTGCTGCGGCGTGAAATGGCGTGGGTGGAGGAGCACATCAGGCTGCTCCAGTAATCTGGCCTGATATCCTGTCCACTTGATGCGCGAGAAACTAGAGGTCTACTTCGAGTTCAGATCCCTGGGCACGAATTGGCGCACCGAGATACTGGCCGGGTTCACGACCTTCGTGACGATGGCCTACATCATCTTCGTCAATCCCTCAATCCTGGCCGATGCAGGGATGAACGTGGCCGCGACAACGGCGGCAACATGCCTGTCAGCGGCGTTCGGATCGATTCTCATGGGTGTGCTGGCCAGGTATCCGATCGCGCTTGCGCCGGGCATGGGGCTGAACGCCTACTTCACCTACAGCGTCGTTAAGGGCATGGGCGTGAGCTGGCAAACCGCCCTGGGCGCGGTGTTCCTCTCGGGCATCATCTTCATCCTGCTCACCGCGGGCGGCGTGCGGAAGCTGATTCTTGAGTCGATTCCGCGGGACCTTTACGCCGCCGTGGCCGTGGGCATCGGGTTGTTCATCGCCTTCATCGGATTCCGGAGCGCGGGCATCGTCGTGGCCGACGCTTCAACCACTGTCACACTGGGCAAGTTGAGCGATCCGCACACGCTTCTGGCGCTCTTTGGATTGCTCCTGATTTCGGCCCTGATGGCGCGAGGCGTGCGCGCGGCCATGCTGCTCGGTATTGTCCTGACGACGCTGGCTGGAGCGGCCGTGGGGTTGGTCAAATGGGCGCCATCGGCGTATTCGTACAAGGACATCACGGCGACATTCCTGCAATTGGATATTGCCGGCGCGTTGAAGCTTGGGTTGCTGGAGATCGTCTTCGTATTCCTATTTGTCGATCTGTTCGACAACATCGGCACGCTGGTAGCGGTCGGTAAACGGGCGCGGCTGTTCGACGACACGGGCCACATCCCGCGCGTGAACCGCATCCTCACTTGCGATGCGCTGGCCACCACCGCCGGGTCGCTCTGCGGGACATCCACCGTGGTGAGCTATATCGAAAGCGCCGCGGGTGTTGTCGCGGGAGGGCGTAGCGGAGTGACGGCCATTGTCTGCGGGCTGCTCTTTGTCGCCGCCATCTTCGTCGCGCCGTTGTTTGGCGTGATTCCGGCACAGGCCACCGCACCCGCTCTGATTGTTGTCGGCGCGCTGATGCTGGGCCATGCCGCTGAGATCAACTGGCACGACCCGTTGGCTTCGATTCCGGCGTTCCTCACCATCACCGCCATCCCGCTGACGTTCTCCATCGCCAACGGGCTGGCGTTCGGGTTCACCGCATGGACGCTGCTGCAAATCACTGCCGGACGATGGCGCACGATCCACTGGCTGGTCTACATCCTCACCGCCCTTTTCATTGCGCGCTTCTATTTCCTCGGCCGGGGTTGAGCGGCCGGGACCGGCAAAGAGTGAAACTGGGAGTCGACATGAACCGCCGCGATTTTCTTGCCGCTTCGTCCGCCGGCGCCTTCGCGCCTCATCAGATCCAGACAACGGGCACAATGGCGACGCCAGGCCCCGCCCAGCAGACGCGCCCGAATGTCATCTGGCTGTTCGGCGATCAGCACCGCGCGCAGGCGCTTTCCTGCATGCACGACCCGAACGTGCTCACGCCCAACATCGACCGCATGTCGGTGGACGGCGTCCACTTCACCCAGGCCGTGGCCGGGTTCCCGCTCTGCTGCCCGTTTCGCGGATCGCTGCTGACCGGCAAGTACCCGAACAACTGTGTGGTGGGCCACGAGTACCCGCTGCCAAAGGGCCAGCCGACCATCGCCGAGCCGTTCAAACAGGCCGGTTACCACACTGCCTGGTTCGGCAAATGGCACCTCTGCGGCTGGCATGAGCGCAACGGCCGCGGGGCGCACTACATCTCGACGCCCGGCCAGCGCGGCGGCTTCGACGAATGGGTGGGTTACGACAACAACAATTCACAGTGGGATTCGTGGGTCCATGGCGGCACGGGCAAGGAAGCCTTTCATTACCGTCTGCCCGGCTACGAAACCGACGAACTGACCAACCTGTTCATCAAATACATCCGCGAACGCGGCGCCGACAAGCGCCCGTTTTTCGCCGCGTTGTCGGTGCAGCCGCCGCACGATCCCTACGTCGCTCCCGCCGAATACATGCGCCGCTTCGCGCCCGCCAAGCTCGAGATGCGGCCCAACGTGCCGAACACGCCCGAGGTCCAGGACCTCGCCCGCCGCGAACTCGCCGGCTACTACGCCATGATCGAGAATTGGGACGACAACATCGCCCGCATTCGTACAGCGCTCGACGCCACAGGGCTGGGCGTCAATACGCATATCGTCCTGTTCTCCGACCACGGCGACATGCATGGCTCGCATGGCATGTACCGCAAGATGAACCCTTTCGAAGAGGCGATCCGCATCCCGTTCATCATCTCCGGTTCGACGCCGCGTTACGCCAATCGCACCGGCCGCTTCCCTGTCCCGCTGAACGCGCCCGACATCGCTCCGACAACGCTTGGATTGTGCGGCATCAGCAAGCCGTCGTGGATGGAAGGCTCGGACTTCTCGGCGTTCCGCACCGGGACGGGTCCGCTGCCCGCGTCGCCAGATTCGGCGTACTTGCAGACAGTCGTACCGACGGGCCATGCAAATTCAGTCAACAAACCCTATCGCGGCGTGGTGACGAAGGATGGCTGGAAGTACGCCTGCTTTGAAGGCACGTCGTATGTGATGTTCAACCTGAACGAGGACCCATACGAACAGGTGAACCTGGCGCACAACAGCCGCTATCGGGCCGAACGGAAGAAACTGATTGCGCGGGTCAGGCAATGGGTGGCGGATACGGGCGACAAGTTCAACCTCCCAGAGGACTGAGGGCGCCTCAACTGGCCTTGCGCGTAAGACGCGTGTTCTGAATGGTCGGGACTGGACTGCGTGTCACTCCTACTGGTGCACGGAGTACTGCGGCTGCGGCGGGTTGAGTTTCACCTCGACCGTGCGCTCGGCCTCCTCGATCTCGTAGGTCCCGCCGAAGGTCTGGTAGCCCTGGGCGATCACCTGGATGAGGAACTTGCCTTGCGGCAGCGGCGGGATCTTGGCGACGCCATCCTGGTTGGTCTTCAACTGGTAAGAGGTGATGACCTTCTTGCCGAACCTGGCCTTTGACCGGCCCTTGTCAAGGCGGACGATAACGCTGGCCCGCTCGACCGGCTTGCCGTTGAGGGTCTTCACCTCGACGCGAAGCGTCGTCATCGGCGGGTCGTCGAACGCCATGGCCGGCGCCGCAAGGACGAGTGGGAACAACAAAACCATCAATCGCATTCGCATGACTTCATTTTAGGCGATATCGGGGAGCAGGAAACGGCGCGACCGTCCGAGCCGGGCCGAGGCGTGTTCGGCGGCGATGTAGCCGCTGCGCACGGCGCCCTCCATGGTGGCGGGCCAGCCGGTCCGGGTCCAGTCGCCAGCCAACGACAAGTTCGAGTAAATGGTCTCCGGGCCGGGGCGGTATTTGTCCAACCCGGGCCGGGCGGAGAACGTCGCCTTCATCTCCTTCACCACGTGGGCATCGAGCAGGCGGGCACCGCGGGTGCCGGGCAGAAACTCGTCCAGTTCACGCAGCGCGAGTTCGACTACTTCCTTCTTGCCCAGCCTTGTCAGGCGACGCGACGCGCTGACGACCAGTTGGAGATACTCGCCATCGCGCTTATTAAAGAACCAGTCGATGGTGCGGTCCAGCAGCGCCGCATGGGGCAATTGGGTGACGGGCCGGTCGAACCAGAGGTGGATGCCGGTGATGGGCGAGGAATCGAACTGCTCCCATTGGATGTTCAATCCGGGCGCGAGAAACGCCAACCGGTCGGCAGTCAGAGCGGAGATGTAATGCTCGGCTTCGATCGTCGTCCCGGACGCATCCACATTGACGACGCGTCCTCCTTCAACACACAACGAGGTGATGGGGGTCTTGAACCGGAACCGGACATTTGGCATCCCGTGCCAGTCGCCGGCGGAGTAGAGCCTGCCCAGTGGAACCCTGGGCACGCCCAACCGCGATCCCTCGCGCGACGACAGAAAGCTCAGCCAGAAGGCCTTGAAGCCCTGGCTGGCGGCGATTCGGTCCAGGTCCTCGTTAATGGCGCTGACCAGCACAGGCCCCCAAAAGCGGGCGATGGAACGCGGCGTCTGGCCCTTCTCCTTCAGCCAGTCCAGCATCGTCATCCGGTCCAGACTGGAGCGTGTGGTCCGCTCGGCCCGAATGGATCGCATCGCACGGACGATGGCGATCTTGTCTTTCAGATCGAGGAAACGCAGCGTGGCGAAGGACCTGGCGAAATGCAGCGGCGCAGGCAGCGGACCCGATTCGATCGTCGAAACGCGCCCGCCAGGCTCGATGAAGTTGAAGCGATTGTGGAACTCGATGTCCCCGGAAACGCCTAGCCGCGAGTAGAAATCGAGCAGATTGACGCAGCAGCCAAGCAGGATGTGCTGGCAGTTGTCGATTGACCGTCCATAGATCAGGCCCGGAACTTCGTAGGACGCGGCCCGGCCGCCCGGAAACGGGCGCGCCTCGACTACTTCAACTTCTTGGCCGTCACCACCCAAAGCCGCCGCCGCGGCCATCCCAGCCATCCCGCCACCGATTACGACTATTCGCGCCATCCTCTAACAGCGTAGCGGCTCTAGCAGGCCGCCGGGCAGCGCGACCGTTTGCCTCCACCAATGTCGGAATCCCAGTTTGCCGCAATCCAGATTGCGATCAGAAGAAACAGGACATAGACAATGTCGGATAGGTTCATCGGTAGTCCAATTATTCAGGTGTCGTGCTTAGGACGCAATAGGCCGTTGGTTCCAGTACCTCAGCAGAACACCTGGCCTACTTGCGCGGCTTCATGCGACCGAACTGCTCCACCATGTTACGGATCATCAACTGCCCATGACCGGCGTCCTGTGACAGAAGCGACTCGGGATGAAACTGCACCGCCTCCACCGCCAGTTCGCGGTGACGGACGCCCATGATGACGCCATCCTCGCTTTCGGCGGTGATTTCGAGGCATTCGGGCAACTTTTCGCGGATGGCGTAAAGCGAATGATAGCGCCCCACCTGGACGGGATTAGGTAAGCCGCGGAACACGCCCATGCCCTGATGAGTCACGCGCGAAGGTTTGCCGTGCATGGGGTAGCCGAGCACGCCCAGTTCGCCACCGAAAGCCTCGACGATGCCCTGCAAACCGAGACAGACGCCAAACACCGGGATGCCCGCCGCGGCGGCATGGCGTGCCACGCCGGGCACACCGAAATCGGCCGGACGCCCGGGTCCGGGCGAGATGAGAACGATATCCGGCCCGATCCGGTCAATCATTTCAAGCGGGAACCCGGCGCGGTAAGTCACCACTTCAGCTCCGGTCTGGCGGACATAGTTGGCCAAAGTCTGGATGAAACAATCGTCGTTGTCCACGAGCAGGAGTTTCACGCCAGTGCCCGGCAGCTCGGCGGGCGCGGCCGCGCCAGGCGCCTTGGCCGGGAAGAGCGAGCGGAAGAAGCCGGTGGCCTTCAGCCGCGTTTCAGCCTCTTCGCTGGCCGGGTCCGAATCATACAGCAGAGTCGCACCCGCCGGATATCGCGCCAGGCCGTCCTTGAGATGGACAGTCCGAATGAGAATGCCGGTGTTGATGTCGCCGCTCAGCGACAACATGCCGACGGCACCGCCATACCAGCCTCGCGCGTCCTTTTCGAGATCCTCCACCGCTTGCGCGGCGGCCTTCTTCGGTGCGCCAATCAAGGTCACTGCCCACATGTGCGACAGGAATGCGTCCAGCGAATCGAAACCTTCGTCGAGCGTGCCCTCGACGTGATCGACGGTATGAAACAGCCCGGCGTAGCGTTCGATCAATCGCCGCCCGATCACCTTGACCGAACCCGGCACGCAGACGCGCGACTTGTCGTTGCGGTCGACGTCCGTGCACATGGTCAACTCGGACTCTTCCTTGGGCGAGTTCAGCAGATTGCGGATGGCATCGTGGTCGCGCATCGGATCTCCCGTGCGTCGCGCCGTTCCCGAGATCGGACAGGTCTCGACTCTGCGGCCCTCGACGCGAACGAACATCTCCGGAGAAGCGCCGATCAATTGTTCATCGCCCAATTGAAGCAGGAATTCGTACGGGCTCGGGCTCTGCTTCTGCACCCGCTGAAACAACTTCGATGCGCTGCCGCTGAAACCGGCCGAGAAGCTCTGCCGCAGCACCACCTCGTAGTAGTTACCCACCTTCATGCCGGCGCGGACCTTCTCCACCATCTCCATGTACTCTGCTGGCGAATGGTCGGAGACGATCCTGCGCGAGGCGGCGGGCTTTGCCGGAGCCTGAACCGGCGCTGTCTCGCGCGAAAGTCCGGCCGTGGACTCGCCCGCGCGTTCGAATTCGTACTGGAAGCGCTCGATCACTTCGCGCTTGCGGTCCATGTAGTGGATGTCGTCGCAGAGGAACAGATGGAGATCCTTCTGCTCGCCGCGCGGCAGCTTCAACGTGATGGGATCGAACTGGAACAGCAAGTCGTAGCCGAACGCGCCCACCAGCCCAAGCTTGCCGTCCGCCGGGTTGGCAAACTCCTGCACCAGCGCCCGCAGGATCGAAAACACCGACGGCTGCTTGCTGCGTTCCTCTTCGGGAAACAGCGCCGGCAGGGGTTTCAGCGTACCTGCGAAACCGGTGCCTCGCGCCTCTACGCTCGCCCAATGCGGGTGCCGGGCCAGCACGCGATGGAACATCCGTGCGATCACCTCGCCGCGCGGGTTCAGGGCGTTGAATTCGATCAGGCGGCCCCGTCCGACGATTTCCAGCGGCGGATCGAGACTGGCCACATCCCAACGCGAGTAGCGTTCCGGGTACTCATAACCCGAGGAAAGATAGATGCCGCGGCGCTTGTCCAGCTTGCGCAGCAGGTGTTTCAGGCTGCGGTGGAACGGAAGGCGCGACACTTTCCGGCTGACGACGATGCCGGAGGGTGTCGTGTATTGAATTTGGGGCATTTCAGGGCAGAAGCAGGGTGCTTGTCCTTCAGATTAGCACCTGGATGACGAAGCAGGTCTCTGCCGCGCTTCCCTACTTGACACCTTGAAGCGCCTGCGCCGCCTTCACATATGACGCTGTCTTCGCATTCGATTGGTTCCACGCGGGCGGTTTCGGATTGTTCGCAATCCGCCAGGCGGTGACCGCCGCCACCCGCGTCAACTGCGCCATGTTGTCGTAGTCGATCTTCTGCCATTCGTCGCCGGGGCGGTGGTAATCGGGAAAGATGAAGCAACTCAGTGCGGCGTGGGCGGGCACGCCCGCCTCGGCGAAGGGTTGGTTGTCGCTGGCGGCGAAAAACTGATCGCTGTTCTTCTCGTGTTTGTAGACACCGATGCCGGCGACTTTGCCTGCGCCGGCAAGGGTCTCGCCGATGTCGGTGTAGTCGAAGCCAGTCAGGGACATGCGGCCCTTGGTCGAACCCTCGTTGTCGTCGGTCCGCCCCATATGCTCGAAGTTAATCATGGCCACGGTGTCCTTGAGCGGGAAGATCGGGTGCGAAGCGTAGTAACGGGAACCAAACAAACCCTTCTCCTCGCCGAACCACAACGCGAAGATGATCGAGCGTTTCGGTTTCAACCCCGTGCGCTGAAACGCCCGGGCGATTTCCAGGACAGTCGACGTGCCGCTGGCATCATCATTGGCGCCATTGTTGATCCGGTCGCCGTCGCCACGCGGGTTCACGCCATTGTGGTCGTAATGGCCGCTGAGCAGGACGTACGACTTCTTGAGTGATGGATCGGATCCTTCCAGCACGGCCACGACGTTTTTCAGTTTCAGCTTCTCGGCCGTCTGCGCCGGGATCTTGAAACTGGCCTTCAAGGGTCCGGCCGCACCCAGCTTTTGCTGCAGCTCGGCGTCCTGGATCGCCACCGACGGCGATAATGCACCCGGCCCCTCGCCGGACTCCCTCAACTGCGCGCGCCTCGACAGAAAAGGCGTGAACGAAATCACCAGTGCTGCCCCCATTGCCCGGAGTTCATCTCGCCTGGCCGGTGAAATCCTGCCGGCCGGCTTGATCAGCACAACCTTGCCTTCCACCGCGGCCCGCGCCGGAGGTTCCCCCGCCATATCAATTGCCACCACGTCGAGCGCCGAGCCTTCGCTCGCCCGGTCAGAAGTGAACATCACGCGGTCCGTGTTGACTTCAAACTTCTCCGACGCCGATTCCAGCGTCAGCGTCAAACCCGCCGCCGACGGCTGGGCCAGGACGAAATCGGCTGCCTGGAAGTAATCGTTCCCGGCGGCCGGCTTCAACCCCATCGCCCGAAACTGCGAGGCCAGGTACTCGGCGGCAATCTCCAGGCCGCGCGACGGCGTGTCACGCCCTTCCAGCAGATCAGAAGCCAGAAACGAGACGTCACCGCGCATCGAATCGGCCGTGACGGCGCCAATCAGACGTTTCTCATCGGCGGCGGGTTTGGATGCGGCCGCCTTCTGGACGGCAGCCGTCTTGGGGAGAGTGGCCGTCCTCTGTGCAAACGCCGGCTGAAGCAGCGCCAAGACCGCGGCGGCGGTCAATATCGTTGTGTTCATGACGGGAAACTCTCATCGTAGCAACGAAACGGCAGCCCGCCGCGGCGCGCCGGTGATAGAATCGCTTATCGCCATGAGACTCGCCCCCCTGCTTATCGCATCCGCAGCCATGCTGAACGCCCAATCGCCCATCATCCCCCTATACCCCGGTCCCGCGCCCGGCTCCGAATCCTGGACGCATACCGAATCCGAGGCCGTCGGCCCGAAGGACGATCTCCGCCGCGTCAGCAACGTCGTCAAGCCCGTCCTCATCCCACACCTGCCGCCAGCGGGCAAAGCCAACGGCACGGCCATGATCATCTGTCCCGGGGGCGGCTTCCGCATTCTGGCCATCGACCATGAAGGCCACGAGGTCGCCCGCTGGCTCAACGCGCGCGGCGTCACGGCGTTTGTCCTCAAGTACAGAGTGATGCAGACCGGCGACGCGGCATCGAAGGATCAGCAGGTGTCGGCCGAACGCCGCAAACAAGCCATCGCCATGGGCGTTGCCGACGGCGAGGAGGCGGTTCGTTTGGTTCGACGCCGCGCCGCCGAGTTCAAGATCAATCCGCGCCGGGTGGGCATCATGGGCTTCTCCGCCGGGGGCTGGGTGACAGTCGGCGTCGCCCTCACCGCCGACGCCTCGGCCCGCCCCGATTTAGCCGCACCAATCTATGCCGCCATGCCGGCCGAGTTGAACGTCACGCCGTCCTCGCCACCGCTCTTCCTCGTCCATGCCGACGACGACACCACCGTTCCGCCTTCGAAGAACAGCGTCCGCCTTTACAACGCCTACAAGGACGCTAAACTCTCCGCCGAGATGCACATCTATTCAAAGGGCGGCCACGGCTTCGGCATGAGGAAGAAAAACCTGCCCGTGGACACCTGGATCGACCGGCTGGGGGAATGGCTGGACTCGCAAGGCCTGCTCAAACCGGCGCAGTAGCGCTCACTTGGCGCGCTTGGATTGGATGTGCCGGGCGACGCGCTCGATCGTGTCCAGCCAGACGCCGTTGGCCGGGTCCTGCGCGTATTTGAGGAACTGCTCCAGCGCCACCGCCTCTGTCACCTGCCGGGCCGGTTTGCTGGCGATATCGTGTCCGGCGAAAACCACCCATGCGCCTCGTTCTCGCGCCGTCTCGACAAGGGTTCTCATTTGGTCGAAGCTCAGGCCGTCCGAGTCGATGCCCATCGTCTGGGCTAGATCGACGTAAGACGGGTCGTTGGCGACCTCGTCGCGGAATCCGCGCCCGGCCAGAAAAAGCTCAGCCACCACCGGGACATAGCTCCTCGTCCCGACGCCCCGGCCAACGAATTTCTGGCCGCACGGGTAAGCGAACGTCGCTGGCTTTGCGCCGGTCATCTTCTCGATCTCGGTATTGGCGCCGGCGAGTTCGGTCTTCATCCTGTCGAGCGTGTAATCTTCGAGGGCCCTGGTTCGCGACCACGTGAAATTGCCGGTGCAGGGATGCTGATCCGAGTGGTTGCCCAATTCGTAGCCTTTCTTGGCCGCGCTCTTCCAGGCGTCCAGACGTTTCTCCATGTTCTTGGGATTGACGTAAAACGTCACCTTCGCGCCGTACTTGTCGAACAGGGGCACGCCGGCATCCACCTGGGTCGCCCGCGCATCATCGAAGGAAAAGCTCACGGCCACGCGCTTCCCCTCGGGCCAGGGGAAGGTGCTGGGCGCGGTCTGCGCCAGCATCGTGCCGCCAGTCAGGGCCAGGGCGGCCAGTGCGCACTCCAATGCGGAACTCATGCCGATGATCGTAGCACCGGGTTGGCCCGTGCGCGCTGTCACCTTCAATGAAAACGGCGGGAGACTGGCCGTAGCCGCTCCCGCCGGTTGCATCAATAGGGTTCCGGCCGGTCTACGCGTGGCGCTTCAGCCTGGTCATCCCAGCGCCCTGCCATGGAAAGACGCCTGGGCCCTGCGCCCGCTGCGGTGGGGCCTTCAAGGAGACCTTCTTCTTACCGCCCTTCGGTGCGGGTTTGGCCGTGGCCATGGTGGCCTCACCCTTCCGGACGTGCTTCCGCGGACCGTTGGCCGGGAACATGCCCGGGCCATTGGCCCATGGCGCTTCCCGGCGGGGCTTCTGTTCCGTCCGCGATTCGGACGGACGGACGGCGGCGCGATTGGTTTGCCTGGCATCCCCGCTGGGACGCCCTTCCGCCTTCGCCGCCCACTTCGGTCTGTAGTCGCCGACTGTGGATCCGTCAAAGCTCCTGGCCGGACGCTCGTCCCGGACCGGCCTGGCATCGAACTTCGGCCTGGCCTCCCACTTGGGTTTGAAACCGCCGGCGGCCGGGGCCTTCGCGCCCGTCGAGAGCCGCGACTCCCACTTCGGCCTGGCTTCCCATCTAGGCTTGAACCCGCCGGTGGACGGCGCCTTCGGCTCTGTCCGCGGACCGGCCTCCCACTTGGGCTTGAACGGTCCCTGCGGCTTCTCGCCCGCGGCGGGCCTGGCGGATCTGGGCCGATCGGACGGCCTGGAATCTTCGCGCATCGCATTCGGTCCGGTGATGTGTTCCCACTGAGGAGGGCTGCTGCGCCGGGCCGGAGCGCTGCCGGTCTGCGCGGCTGGACGCTGCTGGAACTGGCGATCATCAAATCGATTGGTTGTGTGCGCTGGTCTGCGATCATCTCGCCTGTCGGCGGTGTGCGCTGGCTTGCGGTCAAACCTGACTGACGGCGGACGAACTTCCGCAAGTGCCGTCCGCTTGTCCTCGACCTTGATCACCGCCACGACCGCCGCGGTTTCGGCGGCGATTGCTGGGATCGCTTTGGGGATCTGCCCCGCGTGTTTCAGCGTCAGCCGGGTCTTTAGCGTCCGCTCGATCCGGCGGATCTCGCTGCGCTCGCTGCGTGTCGAAAAGGTCGATGCCACGCCGCTGGCGCCAGCCCGGCCAGTGCGGCCGACGCGGTGGATGAAGTCCTCTGGCGCGCGCGGCAGATCAAAATTGACCACATGCTCGATGCCATCGACGTGGATGCCGCGGGCGGCGACGTCGGTGGCCACCATGACGCGGCAATGGCCCTGCTGGAACATCTTCAGCGCCTGGCTGCGTTGCGCCTGCGTGCGGTCCCCGTGAATCCTGACCGCCTTGACGCCGGAGGCCGCCAACTGGCTGGCGATCTTGTCGGCCCGGCTCCGGGTCCGCGCAAACACCAGGAACGCGCCCTGGCTGCGGCTGAGCAGTTGTTCGAGCACGGAGATCTTCTCGTTCTGCTCCATCTCGTAGTTGTGGAGCTCGACGGTGTCAATCGGCTGCGTCGAGCTTCCGATCTCCACACGAACCGGATCCTTCAGGTACTTCGAGATCAGCCTGGCGCCTTCGGCTTCGATCGTGGCCGAAAAGAACATCGTTTGGCGCTCGCCCGTCATTTGGGTCACGATGCGCTCGATGTCGGGCTGGAAACCCATGTCCAGCATGCGGTCGCCCTCGTCGAGGACCAGCATCTTCACCTTGTCGAGCCGGACCAGCCGGCGTTCCAGGAAGTCGCACAGCCGTCCCGGCGTCGCGATCAGCACTTGCGCCCCGCGGCGAATCGCCTGCAATTGGGGATTCTCGCTCAGCCCCCCGACGACGACTGAAGCTCGCAGGCCCGTGCCTTCAGCCATCTTGTGGAAAGTCTCGCTGGTCTGCATGGCCAGTTCGCGCGTTGGCGACAGTACGACCGCAGAGACGCCCTGGCTGACGCCGCCGGCGAGCAAACGCTCAAGCATCGGCAGAACAAAAGCCAGCGTCTTGCCCGTGCCCGTCTGGGCTGTGGCGACCACGTCCCGGCCTTCGAGCGCGGGCGGAATCGAGTCTGCCTGGACCGGGGTCGGTTGTTTGAAATTGTTTTTCGCCAGGTTGTCGGCCAGCCTGGCGCACAAAGAGAGTTCGGAGAAGTGGTTCATTCGGTTCAGTTGTCTGGGGTGGGTGGGCCGGTTAAGGGGAGGGCGGTAAGCGGTCAGGGCCGGCTCCTGGTTTGGGGCCGGCCCTGGCCTGTTTTTCTGTGTCCGGTTCAGCGCCTTACCAGCGGGAGCCGCCACGGCCGCCGCCGCCGCCGCGATTGCCGCCGCCGCCGCCGCGATTGCCGAATCCGCCGCCTTCGGGCCGCGGACGGGCTTCGTTCACGTTCAGCGCACGGCCGTTCATTTCGGCGCCGTTCAGGGCGGCGATAGCGGCCTCGGCTTCGCCAGCGTTCGTCATTTCGACGAAGCCGAAGCCGCGGCTCTGGCCCGAGAACTTATCGGTCACGATGCTGACGCGCTCGACGGCGCCGTAATTGGCGAACGCCGCCTGGAGGTCATCCTGCGACGTCTGAAAACTGAGATTACCGACAAAGATATTTGTCATGGTTTACTCCTGTCTTGAAGTTGGATTGTCTCTGTCGGACTGCACGGGGATACCGGAACCAATTGAGGAATCGGGAGGCGGCGGCCAGAGGGCACTAACGAATAGGTCAAATGCTAGCAAAGACAACTCTAGAGTAGCACATCCGCGCCAATTTTGCGGGATGCGGCCGGCGGCGCCCTGCTCGCCGTCAAGCCCGCACGGCTTCCCCACATTACCGCGCGTGCTGTAACAGGCCCTTTGCGACGCCGGCAACCTGTGGCGCCAGTTGCAGGCCGATCCTGGGCAGGAACATCAGTAACGGCAGGTACGCCAGCCGGTCGTGACGCCGGAAGCCATCGACTGCGGCCAGCAGGACAAGTGGCGTGAAAATCCGTCCATAGGCATAGCTTTCCTCCCATACGGGAGGAAAGCTCAGACACGCCAGGAACAAGACCCAGGCCACGATCGCCCAACCCAGAGCCGTCCCCCGTATCTCGCGCAGTCGCGAAACCGCATAGTAGACGCAAAGCAGGAGCGCGGCCAGGCACAACCCGTCTCCCAACTGAGCGGCGGCCTCAACCGCCGGCGGCAGTGTGTAGTCGAAGGGTTGGATCAGGCGGCCGATCAGGTATCGAAACGGAATCAAGCTGATCGGTCCGGATGTGAAGGGTTGTGTCCGCCCGTTGACGTAGAGATACCAGAGAGCCGCGGGGGCAAACGCCGAAGCCATCACTGCAGGCTGAAAACTGCGGCGGTCGCGCCAGAGCGAGTGGGCAATCAGTGCTGCGGACGTCACGATACCGCTCTCCCGCCCCAGACAGGCCGCGGCGATGGAGATCCACAGCGGAAGGATTCGCTCGCCGCTGTAGTAATAGACGATCGCCAGCGCGAGCGCCGCCGCGGAGACATCCAGAAGCATCCGGTCGAGAGAAATGATCGTTGCCGGACAAAACAGAAACAGCAGGCCGAGCGCCGGCCTCCGGCCATGCAGCATTGCCAGCCGGGATAGCCAATAGGCGCCGAGGAAAACGAAGCCCAGGACGACGATGACATAGGCCCGATCGACCCAGGCGTCGCGGCCCAACGCCAGCGTCCACGCCGCTAGCGGGACCAATATGCGGTGGTAGCGAAAGCGCGGGAGATCGATCGATGAGGAGAAACCGCGCCGTATGAACGGATCGTGCGCGATGTAATGGTACATTTGCCCGTCGTAGCCGGAGTCGGGGAACAGGTAGATGTTCTCCCCTTCGAGCGCGGCCGGAGGCGCAATGAATCTGCTGCCCGTGCGGAACAAGGCGGTCCAGCGCCCCTCGTAATTGAACTGGACCGTGAGGGCAAGCCACGTCCAGGAAAGCGCGGCAGCGGCGAGTCCGCAGGCGACCGCTTTCTGTTTGGGCGAGAAGGATCTGAGCCAGCTCAATGCCTGAGTCGCCTTGAATCGTTTGCCTGGGCTATTCGCGCCATCCTCCGTGATCGTATCTCACCCGCCGCCCGGCGGGCCCGCGGTAGAAGTCGCGGGCGGGCGGCAGGCGCCGCCCAGGATACGGATGTTGACCGGCCTCCCCGCGGCCTGTGCTAAATTCAGGGTTGATTCTCCTCTGAGGCTTAGTCGCGTGCAGGTCTTTCTTCAAGCCAAGTTGCTCGGTATCGAAGCGTTCGCCGGCACGGCCGCCGGCGATCTTGACTCGCTCGGCGGGCGCTGCCTGTATGCCAGCCTGTTGACCGAGACCATTCCGCGCTCGCTGCTGGACCACTTGAATCTCTCCCACCAGCTCATCGGCTCGACCGGCGGCGGCCAGTTCCTGGTCATGCTCACCACCGAAAGCGTGCCCGCCGCCCACGGTTACCTCGCCGAGGCTACACGAGCCCTTTCGCGCATCTCCGGCGGCGGCCTGCGCCTGGCCTGGGCCGTGACCGAAAATCTCGGCGACTGGTCCGACATCCGCAAACGCCTCAATGAGCAGATGATCCGTTGGCGCGGTCTCAACGCCGTCGACGCCGAAGGGCTTTTCGAGCCGTTCACGCCCCAGGCGCCTGCTTCCGAGGATCCATTCGCCACACTCTTCCAGGCGATTCCGGCGTCACTGTCGGTTCGTTTCGACCTCGGCCAGCCGCTCCTGCTTGCGCCTGAGCACGTCGAGCTTCCCCTGGCCCGCCACGCCGCGCCAGGCGACGACGGCCTGCCCGCCGGCGCCGCCGCGCTCGCGAGTAAAGCGTCGGGCCGGAAGGCGTGGGGCATCCTCCGCGCCGACGTCGACCAGTTCGCCCCCCGGCTGCGGCGCGCTCAGTCCATCGACGAAGCGCTCGAATGCTCGTTGTTCTTCCGTAATTTCTTCGCCGGCGAAGTGCAGGTCCTGTGCGCCCAGGCCGAATTCTGGCAGAAGGTGACCATCCTCTACACCGGCGGCGACGATTTCGCCATCGCCGGAGCCTGGGACGCACTGATCCCCTTTGCCCGCGAGATGGAGAGGATCTTCAAGCAGACCGTCGAGCAGTATCTGAAGGACATGCCCGGCCCCGAGGGCAAGACGATCTCAATGGGCCTGGCGCTGGCCCCGGCCGGGACGGCGCCGGCTGTGGTTCACGCCGAGGCCGGCCGCCAGTTGGAGATTGCCAAGTGCGCCCGCAACGACGGCATCTCGCTTCTGGGCCGGTCGCTCGATTGGAAGCAACTGGCTGAGGCGTCCGAAATCAAGGACACCATGGTCCGGCTGGTCGAGGAATATGGATGCTCCCCATCCTACCTGGGCGAACTGGCCGGCTTCTACCGGGAAAGCGACCGCGTGTTGCCGGCGCGCACGTCCAAGGTGCGCAGCGAGCGCCAGTCGCGCCCGTGGCGGCTGCATGGGCGATTAAATAGGATGTTGGAAGGTCCGGACAACCGCCGCGATTATCTGAAGGCCCGCGACCGCATGATTTCGGAGTTTGTCCAGCGCAACCAGGCGCAATTGCGGCTCAGGCCTTCGGGCCGGGTCGCCCTGGAATGGGCGCGGCTGTCGATGGAGAGTTGAACGGAAAATTGAACTCGGCCGGCCAACTGCCGGGGAGTCCAAGCCGAGGTACCGAGATGAGCGAATTCGAAAACGAACAGATACCGGCCGAAACGGCCGAGGCCCAACCGGCCGAGCCTGTTGCAGCGGCTGAAGTCGCGGCCGAGCCGGTTTCCGTCCCGGCGCCCGAGCCCGCCCCCACCGCGCAAACCGCGAACGAAGAGAGCGGGTTGCCACAGTCCCAACCTGCATCCGCTCAGGCCGAGCCCAAGTCGGCCGAAAACGCCCGTCCTCCTCGCAAGGAAGGGGAAGGCAGGCCCCGCGGCGATCGTCCACCCCGCCCCGAAAAAGGCGAGCGCGGCGAACGCCAGGATAGAGGGCCCAAGGCCGACAAACCCAAATCCGGCGACCGGCCCCAAGGCGGCGATCGGGGCGAACGCCGCGATGACCGCGGCCCCCGTCGCGATGCCCGTCCCGGAGGCGTCCGCGACCATGGCCGCCCTGTCGGCCGGCCCGATCTGCCCGTCGAGATCGACATTGAACGGCTGATGGCCGATAGCCTGTATCTGGACAATCAGGCCCACGCCGTGGTCAGCCGCATCCGCGATATGGATGCCGGCACCCGCAGCCAGGTCCGTCGGCTGTTCAGCGCCGTCCGCCGCGCCTGCCGCGCTGCTGAAGCCGACCGCCAACACCAGTTCGTCATGCTCCGCGCGCGCTTGGCCTACACTATCGCGCGCCACCAGTTGCGTAGCCTCGACCCGCTCGAACGGCTCTTGCTCCAGGTCACACGCAAGAACGATCCGCGCGCCTACGAGCGCTTCCGCGACCTGTTTGAGGCCATCGTCGCCTACAACGAATAGGGAATCTGTCCACGACCGAGGAATTATGAGTTCACATACCGCCGCCACCAAACTTGGCCTCATCGGGAAACTCCTGCTGGATGGCGAAATGATTTGCTCGTCCGGCCTCCATATAGGAGCTGGCAAAGGATCGCTCGACCTTGGTGGAGCCGATAACCCCGTCGTCAAAGACGCCTTCGGCCGCCCATATGTCCCAGGCAGCTCCATCCGCGGCAAACTCCGTTCGCTGCTCGAACACGCCTCGGGCGCGGTCGCCCCGTCCGATCTCGTCTTCCTGTCGCGCCGCCGCGGCCAGGAAGTGCGCATCCACCAGACCGACGAACCAGGCGATGAAATCTGCCTCCTGTTCGGCCGCAACCCCGGCCGCATGGAGCGCGCCTCCGGCGACCATATCGATACGGCCACCGCCACCCCCGCCCGTCTCACCATCTATGACGCGCCGCTCGATCTCGATTCCATCACCCCGCAGATGCGCGAGAACCTCGACGACGAACTCACAGAAGTGAAAAGCGAGAACGCCATCGACCGCATCACCTGCCAGGCCAACGCCCGCACCCTCGAACGCGTCCCGGCTGGAGCCCGGTTTAAGGTCCGTCTCGTCGTGGATATCCTTTGCCCCGAGGACCGCGAACTGGTCGGCAAGCTGATCGAAGGCTTGCGCCTGCTCGAGGACGATTCGCTCGGCGGCGGCGGCTCGCGCGGCAGCGGCCGGGTCCGCTTCGCCAACTGGTCGGCGTCCTGGCGCAATCGCGGCTACTATGCTGCCGGAGAGGCCGAACAGGCCCTGATGGAAAGCGCCCCGGCGACGTCCGATCTGCAGGCGGCAGTGCTGGCATCCGGCTTCGCTGACAAGCTGGCCTAACCGAAGTACCCATGTTCACCCCGGCCATCATCGTCCGGCTCCGCCCCGTCACCCCATGGCGTATCGGGCCCGACTCGGGTTCCTCTGAACAGACCGCCTCGTTCCTCCATAGCGACGCGGTCTTCAGCGCGCTGTGCGAGGCTATGGGCCAGTTGGGCACGCTCGAGGAGTGGCTCGCGGCCGCTGCGCCTATCCACGGCGCGCCCGCGTGCAGGCTCAGCTCGGCCTTCCCGTTCCAGCGCACCGCGCTCTATGTTCCGCCACCCGCCGGCCTCTGGCCTCCCGCCGGTGCTTCTGCCAGGCCCCGATGGAAGGGCGCGTCGCTCATTCCGGCTGGAGTGGTCCGCGACTTGATCAAGGGGATTGCCCTCAAAGAAGAGGATTGGTTCGTCGACGCCCACAGCGGATGCCTCGTCCCGGTGGGCACTCGCGCCGCCACTGGTCCGTTCCGCATGATGCGGCGCAGTTTCGCCGCCGTCGACCGGCTGAACCCCGGCGCGGTCCTGCCCCGCAACGCGGCCTGTCTGCAGTTCGCGCCAGGCTCCGGCATGTGGTTCGCCGTCACTTTCGATAACCCCACGGCCTACGCCATCTGGGCGCCTAAGATCGAGCGGGCCCTCCGCGTCCTGGCCGACACCGGCATCGGCGGCCTGCGCTCGGTCGGCTTCGGACGGAGCCGCCCGCCGCTGATCCAGCCGGGCGTGCTCGACGAAATACTGCTGCCCGGCGTCGGCGCGGCTTGTGGCGGCGCCAGCTCCGCCTGGTGGATGCTGTCGCTGTTCAGCCCGTCGCCCTCTGACCTGGTGGACTGGTCGTCGGGCAACTATAGCCTCGTGGAGCGCAGTGGCCGCTCCGAAGGCGCCTTGAAGAAATCGACGCGGCTGGTTGGCGAGGGCTCGGTGATCGTCGCGCCGTCGGCTCTCTCGGGCCGCTGCCTCGACGTCGCCACCGGGTCCGCGTCTCATCCCGTGCTGCGGCCGGGCTTCGCCGTCGCGTTGCCGATTCCCTGGCAGGTGGCCCCATGAACCACTACCGATTTACTTGCCTGACTCCCGTCCTGGCCGGCGATGGCGGCCGTCTGGCCCCGATCGACTACATGGTTTGGAAGGACCAGATCAACATCCTCGATCAGAAGCGGATCTTCCGTCTGCTGTCGCGCGGCCCCAGGCTGGATTCCTACCTCGCCCAGATCCGCCGCGCCGAGAAGCTCGACTTCGCTTCCTGGGGCGGCTACGCCCAGAACTTCGCACTGCGCCGCATTCCGCTCGACGAGCCTTCGCTGGCAGCCCACTTCGACCGGGCCCATCCCGAGGATCTGTTTATTCCGACCTTCGCCACCACGCCGCGTGCGGCAATTTACCTGCCGGCGAGCGCGCTGAAAGGGCCGCTCAGGACGGCTATGATCGTCTCGCGGACCAGCCTGAAACAGGTTGAAAGCCAGGTCAATCACGCCGCCACGCGTAGCGCCGCCCGGTTTCTCGAACAAGCCATCTTGGGCGACAGCGGGTCGAGCCGGACCCGCCCGTTGTGCATCTCCGATTCTGCCGAATCGCCCGCCGCCCTGACCCGCCTGTACCTCACCCGGACCTCGACACTGCTGTCTCGCGGCAAGGGCCTTGAACTGGGCTGGAAATGCGGCGCCAGGGGATCGGTCGACGCGCGCCGCGTGAACGATTCAACGCCCACGTTCGCCGAAATGGCCCCACCAGGCACCACCTTCGAAGGTGCCTGGTCGTTGCGCGCCGCCCTGTCGGCGCCTGGTGTCGTCCAGGCCCTGCGGTGGAAGGAGTCCTTTGGCCCGAGCCAGTTCGCCGATGCGGCCAACTTCGCCGCCGAGCGCCTGATCGCCTACCAGCGCGCTTATGCCGAAGCCGCCGGGTTGGATGCCGTCCTGCGATCACTGGACTCGTTGCGGACTGAACTTGCCCAGGCCCGCTCATCCGCCTGTTCGGCCCTGGTCTGCCTTGGATGGGGCGCCGGATATCTGGCCAAATCGGCCTTGCTCGGCGTCGAGCCCGAAGAGGCCCGCTCGGTGCTGCGCGATTCACCGGTCTACTCGCGCCAGATCGCTACAGGACTGCCCTTCCCCAAGACCCGCAGGTTCGTGTTTTCCGGCGGACAGCCCGCGACTCTGCCCGGTTGGGGCAGGCTCGATTTCGCCGCTTAGTCCTGGAACTGCATGGGCTTAGATCCGGCCGCGGTCACGGCCGAACCTCGCTGCCCGCCATGCTATTATGATCGCAACGGCGGCAAACCCGCCGGCGGAGGGATGTGCCGCCCCCTGAAGGGGTTCGGCTCGGGCTTAAGTGCTATGTACAACGCCTTTTTCGGCTTCAGAGAGAGTCCCTTTAACCTCAGCCCGGACCCGTCGTTTTTCTACCGTAGCCCCCAGCACGAGGAGGCTCTCGCGAACCTCATCTACGGCGTCCACAGCCGCAAAGGCTTCATCGTCCTTACCGGCGAGGTCGGCACAGGCAAGACGACCATGCTCGAATGCCTGCGCGATTACCTCGACTCGCAGTACATCGAGTTTGCCTTCATCTTCAACTCAAGAATCAACACCGAGCAGTTCTTCGAGATGATCGCCTACGACCTCGCATTGAACTGCTCCCACAAGTCGAAGACCGAAGTGCTGTTCGCCCTCAATGCGCTGCTCATCGAACAGGCCCACCAGGGCCGCACTACGGTCCTGATCGTCGACGAGGCGCATAACCTTGAATGGGACGTCCTTGAGGAGATCCGGCTGCTCGGCAACCTCGAGAACCCCAAGATGGGCAAACTGCTGCAGATCATCCTGGCCGGCCAGCCTGAACTCGATCGCAAGCTTGATGCGCCCAATCTCCGGCAGCTCAAACAGCGCATCGTGCTGCGCTGCAATCTCACTTCCTTCCAGATGCAGGAGACCCTGGAGTACATCCACAGCCGGCTCGCCAAGGCCGGCATGGCCAACCAGACCGTCTTCCCGGAGGACCTGCTGCGCGAAGTCCACCACCGTAGTCAGGGTATCCCTCGAATCATCAACGCGATTTGCGACAATCTGCTGCTCACCGCCTTCGCCCTCGAACAACGCCATTGCGCACTTGACATGCTCGACGAGGTCTGCAACGACATGCGCCTCGAATGGCCGGGCAAACGGTCGAGACCGCGCGGCGGCCCAGCCTCCGGCGATCCCGGCTCTCCTCCTACTTTCATTAGTCCCCGCGAATAACTAGTACTGCCTAACGGCACGCGCCTAGGATCAATAACTTAGGTGTGCTCAGGGTAAGTACCTAGACAGTTCTACGGATTTATCCTAGCCAGTACCCGTACTTTGGTTAGCTAGCATTAGGGTAACCCCTTAGTCAGGGGGTCGGTGCAGCGTACCGCACCTATTTACTGATTAGGTTGGCTTCAATGCTTACCCTGCGAAGTGTCTTCGTCATATGCGCAACGATCCTGGTGGTCGCGGCCGTGGCTGTCGCGGCCCCGATTAGCCCGGTACCGCCGCCAAACCCTTGGGACAATTACATTAGCCCGGTGCCGCCGCCAAACCCTTGGGACAATTACATTGGCCGGGTGCCGCCGCCAAACCCTTGGGACAACTACATCGGCCGGGTGCCGCCGCCGAATCCTTGGGACAACTACATCGGCCGGGTGCCGCCGCCGAATCCCTGGGACAACTACATCAGCCCGGTGCCGCCGCCGAATCCTTGGGATAACATCTAGTTCGGTACCGCCGTGCGTCGTCGCGGCTGTTGGTCCTGATTTTATCGACCCCCATTGACCTCCTGAGGAGGCCGATGGGGGTTTGTGCGTACTGTGGGGGAACGCCGTTCCGCAGCCTGCCTCTGGCAATGTCCGTACCAGAAAGGGGAGTCACGAGCGCGGCCAGGGCGGATGTGACAGTGTAGGTGCCCGTCCATCCCATCGGCGGCGAGGCCCGGCCCGATTGGTCCGCCGCGTGGCTCCAAATCGTCTTCGCGCCCAGGAACGCGGCTTTGAAAGCCACCCAGACCCGGAACTTCAGCGTCGCACCTGAGTAGGCGAATGTGCTGGTGGCCAGATGAACAGCGCACTGGCTGTTCTGCAAAAGGGTCGATTGGCCGGCCGCACCGCCGCTCCAGGTCTTGCCATCATCGGCCGCAAGATAGATGGTTCCGTAGCGCCGGTCAGCCTGAATCATACAGCCGTCCGCGGCTGTATGTGCGCCGTTAATCAGCATCGTCACGGTGGAGATATCGGTGGACCCGTCCGCATCCCAGTAGGACAACTCGAAAAGGCCGCCACCGCCGCTCCCACTGGATGGGGCAATGGCCGAGAGGCCCGGTGCGCGGCCCGCCGAGCCGCCGGCCTGGTAGCTGCCGGCCGCCGTCCAACCTGCCCCGTTTCCAGCCCCATCCAAGGCGAACAGGAACAGCCCTTTGTTCCCGTGCCAGGCGGAATTGACTTCCAGGTCAACGGTCACCGTCCAGGCGGTGGAACCAACGCTGAACGCGGATGTGGCCAGACGCAGCGTGCATTGAGTGTTGGCGATCGTCGTGGCTTGGCCGGGTTCGGCTTCGGCCCAGGTCGATCCGTCGTCGCCAGCCAGGAGAATCCTGTTTGCTGCCCGATGGAAGGCCAGCGTGCAGGACGACGGCGCCGAGGGCGCATGGCCCACGGTGAAGCCGCCTTCTTCAAGGTCACCGTCGGGGTCGGAGAACTGGATCGTGAACACCTGCCGGGTTCCCCCGCCTGCGGAGGGCGACACTGTCATGGCCGACGGCGGCAGGTTCCCCGCCCCGGTCACTGCCCACGCGCCAAGCTGCACCCAGCCCGTCGTCAGCCCGCTGCCGTTGGCGGCAACCGCATAGATGAGCTTCGCCCCGGCAAACGCCGGCTTGAAGGACAGATGGAGAGTGAGATCCAGGTAGGCGCCAGAAACCGTGGCTGCGCTTGACGCCAGATTCAAATCGCATTGGCGGTTGGAGAGCGTGACGGCTGCCC
This sequence comes from uncultured Candidatus Solibacter sp., assembly GCA_964604945.1. Lineage (GTDB taxonomy): Bacteria > Acidobacteriota > Terriglobia > Bryobacterales > Bryobacteraceae > PNKE01. The sequence goes on along the minus strand of CAZSBK010000053.1, from coordinate 4,040 downwards.
CAGGTGCGCCAGAACTCCAGGCCGAGCCGGGATCGCCGTTCAGCGAGAAGCGGTTTTCGCTCCTGTCGTAGCTGATGAAGCAGGCGCGCAGACCCGAGCGCGACGAGTTGAGGAGCAAGTTGGCCGACGTTGCATAGCCGCCGCCGGCCGCGTCCGAAATACGCAGCGTGAAGCTCTGCGACGTGCCGGAACCTGAGGCTGGCGTCACCGAGACCACCGAGGGGGCCATTGCCGTGCCAAACGAGACGCCGGATAGGAACGCGTGGACCCCGCTCTGGACCAGCGTGACCAGCGGTGTCGCCTGCGGGTAGTCCAGCCCACCCGCGGCCCCCGCCACCCAGGCCACGTTAGCCGTCGAGACCGAAACCGTGACCGCCCCGTCCGCGCCGCTGCCGCCGAGAAATGTCGAGAACTCAGGCACGCCGCCCGAGGCCGGAAACCGCATCAGTACCACGTCCAGATTGCCGCCATTCACAGCCTGCACGGGGTCGATGAGCGGGAAGTCCGGCGACATCGATTTACCGGCAGCGTAGATCCGGCCCGCGGAGTCCAGGGCCAGGCCATCGAGCGTATCTCTGTTGATCCCGCCGACGTAGGTTGACCAGGTTAGCGAACTGAAGTCCGGAGCAATCCTGGTCAGAAACCCCTCGATGTCGCCCACACGAGTTGCCTGCCAGGCTGACACCACCGGGAAGTCGGCTGACGGTGTGTAACCCGCCACCACAACGCCATTGGTCGCATCGACTGCCAGCGCCGAGATTGTCTCGATCGTCGACAGCGAGCCTGATGTGCCGCCGAGCATGGTCCCGGTTTCGATGGCGCTCGCAGCCGTATTGAAGCGCAGGACGAATCCGTCCCGGCCGCCAGCCGGTATCCGTTGAAAGACGCCCACCGGCAGCACGAAATCAGTAGATTCCGACGAGCCGGCCACATAGGGCCGCCCCGAGCTGTCAAGCGCCAGCGCCCGAACCATCTCCTCGCCCGAGCCGCCGAAGTAGGTCGAAGACAGCCGGGCGCCCGTGTCGTGGAATCGCGCCAGGAATCCGTCCTGGACGCCGCCGAGCGTGGACTTCGCCGCACCAGTGACGGGCATGTCCGTCGACGCCGTCCCCCCCGCGATCCAAACTCCGCCGGAGTAGGCCGCCAGAGCCAGGCCCGACTCGACGTTGGTCCCGCCATGGAAGGTCGAAAAGACAATCTGGTTGCCGGCGGTGTTGAGTTTGAGAAGGAATGCATCGCGCCCGCCCGAAAGCTGCGGCTGCGCGGGCGAGGCCACCGGAAAATCGGGCGAGCCGGTCCAACCCGCCACATAGACTCCGCCGGCCGGGTCGAGCGCCAAGGCAAACGCCCGGTCGTCGCCGCTGCCGCCAAGGCAAGTCGCCCAGAGGATGCGCGCTTCGCTGGGCCGGATTTTGACCACCCACGCCTCGACGCCGCTGGAGCGGGACCGCACAGGCGAGACGTTTGGAAAATCGGTGGCGTCTGTATAACCGGCAACATAGACGTCGCCGACGCCGTCCACAGCGACGGCATTGGCCTGCGTTGTGCCCTGCCCGCCCAGGAGCGTACTCAGAGTCAGGGCCGGATCGATGACCAGTTCACGGGTCCGGTCATATTGACCAACCGCAAATCCCACGGTGCCCTCTTCATCGACCTGGAACCGCGCCTGGACACTCTCTGTGGACGTTTGCCACGCCACCGGCGCAGCCTCCCACCACTGGCCGCCGGGCACGCCGACCGCCAGCCCGCCGTCTGGTTCCACTCTCACACTGGAGGCACCGGAGTAGCGCATCCTGATCCGGCCTGGATCTGCTCCGGGAGCGACGATGTAGTCGGTCTTGAGCCGGCCACCCTGTACCCGGATCACCAGATCGATGCCGCCGTACAGGCCCCGGACGCGGACTGACGGCCGTCCCTGCAGATTCCGTCTCCAATGAACCGGGTCGCGTCCGCTGAAGATGCTGACCGGGGTCACGGCCGCACCCTCCGGTTCAGCCGCAGCCAGCGGAGACGCCCCAAGATACTGGATTTCCAGCGCTATGCGACTATCCCGGACGCGGATCAGCCCTGCCTGGATGTGAACGTCAAACGACCCTGCCACCGAGGTCCAGCCGCCGCCATCGGCGTCTGGCAGGAACAATGGAGGTGCGTCCAGCGCCCTGGGCTGCGGCAGGGCGGACAGGCAACTGCCGGATGAGCTGAGCAGGAAGATGATGGTGAACGCGGCGGCGGCGTCCACAAACCGCCGGAACCAGGAACGGGTTCCGGGGCCGTCCGGCTCGCGCCGGTTCGGCCATGACACACCCACTCATCGGCCGCGCGGCCGGCAGGCTTTAGTGAGATCCGGCTACTGTCCCTTATTCAAGAAGATGAAAAGGCCCGACTTGCCGGGCGCGACGAAATCGGGCCGCTTGTCGCCATTTAAATCGCCGACGGCCAGCTGCATCCCCCCGCCAGCGCGGGTGGAATAGTTCACGACATGGCGTGACCAACCGATGCGGCCGGCGCCGTCCTTCAGACGCTTGTAAAGGTAGACGCCAAGCGGTTCGCGCTCGCCGGGGTCCTTGCCGTTGTGGGCCATGTAGCGTTTGCCGGTGAGGATTTCGGGGAAACCATCGCCATCGAAATCATGGAGAGCGACAGCGTGAGCCTGCGACCAGGAGTCATCGATGAGGCGCTTGGCCCACTTCCCTGCGGCGTCGCGTTCGAGCCAGAAGATGCCGTAGTCGTGGGAGTTCGTCGTGAGGATGTCGGCCTTGCCGTCGCCGTTCACATCAAGCACGAACATGTAGCCGAGGTGCTCAGTTAAATCCCAATCCGGGTGAAGCGTCCAGCCTTCCGAGCGCGGATCGGCGGGCGCTTCCAACCATTCCTTGGGCGTGAGGATATCTGCACGGCCGTCGCTGTTCAGGTCGCCGGCGCCGATGCCGTGGCCGAAACTGCGTGGCTGGACCGCGTGCCGTTCCCACTTGCCCGCGCGGAACTCATACCAGGCGGCAGGCTGCTTGTTGTCACCGAATTGCGGAAGGACCTCTCTCGCCTTGCCGTCGTTGTCCATATCGACAAGGAAACAGAACTCAATGGGCGAGCCGTTTTCGATCGTCTGATCGATCCACTTGCCGGCGCGGCCGCCGGGATTCTTCCACCAGGCCAGGCGCTTTGAGAACCAACTGCAACTCACCACGTCATTGAAGCCGTCAAGGTCGACGTCGTAGACCAGGTCGCTGAAGTTGTCGACGTAGTTGCTCAGATACTCGATGTCCCGAAAGCGATGCGGGGTCCAGGCCGGCGCCTCATACCAGGTGTCGCCGGAGACGATGTCGGGTCTAGCATCGCGATTCATGTCGGCGATGGCGGCGGTCTCGGAAGCGCCGGAATCAAGCATGGTTTTTTCGAATCGGATATCAGCAGGCCGGATTCCGGCCGTAATCCAGAGCGCGGCGGCGAGGAAGACGCCGGCGGCGGCGAAGGCAGTTCGAGTGGGCATCGCCTGCGATTGTATCGCTATCGGTGGGCTTGCACATGAGCCGGGCTTCCTGATAGCTTGAAAGAGGTACGGCGCTATCGTCTAAGGGTTAGGACGGAGCCCTCTCAAGGCTCTAATAGGGGTTCGAATCCCCTTAGCGCTACCATCCCTTCTTTTCGAACTCCCACTCTTCTTGTGCCGTTTTGGGGCGCCTCTTTGCGGCTCGGCGTGACCAATGGCTTCCGGCGCGGGCGAGGCGACTTCTGGGACGGAGTCCCGGTGCAAGAGCGGCACCTCAGGTAAGGCTTTCTGCCAGGAACGGTTGAGCTTGAAGCGAGCATGGGGCGATGAAACCCGCTCTCTCCGTTCGCGGTTGACGGACTTGGGGGTGGAGGCGAAGACGGTCTTGGGGTGGCGGGCGAGCTGTTTGAGGTAGTTGAAGAGGGGTTTCAGGCAGACGGCGGGTGGGATATGGGCGGGGAGGGCGACGGTGCGGTCGGTTGTCAAGAGGGCGCGCTCCTGCTGTATCTGCTTCAATTGATTGAGGCTACGGAAGAGGAGTCGTTCGTGGGAG
>CAZSBK010000052.1:0-36220 GCA_964604945.1 uncultured Candidatus Solibacter sp. | reverse complement strand
ACCGGATCTCGGGGTTCAGCAGGATTCGTTCGAGCACCGGGCGCAGGTTGTCGATGATGGAATGCTCGATTTTGAGCTTGCCCTGATTGGCTCTGAGTTTCATGTCATTTAAACCGGCGGCGCAGGAGGAAGTCGACGCCAAAGGCGCCGTTCTCGTCACGGACAGCGATGAGTGACCAGTTGTCGCTCAAATCCCACTCCATGCGCACCACCTGCTGCGACGACCTGGAAAGGTTGATCGAATAGGTGAAGACAATGTTGCGCGACAAGGACTGCTCAATGGTCAGGCGCGCCTGTGGAAGATTTTCGACGCCGGTCACGTTCGGATCGATCTTGATACGTGAAGCACCGAAGAACTTCTGAACACGGCTCGATACCGACGCGCTCAGGGCGCCGCCGAGCAAGGTATTGGCGTTGGATTCACCCAATACGCTCGACCGGGAGGAGATCGACGCCGGGATAGTGGACGACGTGGCCGTGGGTGTGCGGCCAACGGTCAGCAGGGCGAGAATTTCCTCCGATTGCAGCGGCGGCTCCGACCGGTAGTTGACGTCCAGGCGCGACAGTGGTCCGCTAACGTTGATGTAAACCGTCACGCCGCGGATGCGTGTCTCGAGATCGAGATTGATCGAGGGTTGGATGGCGGCGGTATTGAAGAACAGGAGCTCTCCCCGAGAGATGGCGTACTGATTGCCGAAGAACTGCACTTCTCCCTGGTTCACCTCCACCGAGCCCAGAATGACGGGCTTGGCTGGGCTACCACGAAGGCGCAGGTCGGCCCTGGTTTCGAGGTCGCGTGTATAGCTGGTCTGGAACGTCGCATTCGGCGATGTCCGCACGCGTACGTCGAACTGCAGGTTTCGCAGGAAGGCATTCTGAGTGGCCGGAACGGGAATCGGGTTCGCCGAGCCGGTGATAATGCTGCCAAGGTCCTGCTTCATGTTGAACCCGGACCGGCGGATGGTGACCAGGCCTGAGAGCAGGCTCCTCGTGGATGAACCGGTGAGGGTGAGTGAAGCGTCGGCGGTCGTGGAAACGCCCTCCGGGTAACGGACGCGAATCGCTTCGGCTTCGGCCGACAAGCGGTAGGTCCAATCGCGTGTGCCGAAACCGACAAAGCCGTTGATCCTGAAGATGCCGCCGCCGCTCTGGCCGGTGAGATTGTCAATTTGGGCGCGGTCGCGGTCGAAGCGAATGATGCCGGAGGCGCTGTCGATGCCATTGGGTACATTGCGAAGAAAGAACGACCCGCCCGAGATCCGCATCTGTCCATTAATCGCCGGGTTGGTCAACACACCCCGCATGTTGGCGCTGATCTGGGCCGTGCCCGAGGCGACCAGATCGGCTTCGAAGGTGGACAGCACTTCCAGGTTCACCGTGCCGTTCAAACTCAGGTCGAGCGGCGAGGGGGAGGAGAACGAATAGATCCCAGCCACGGTGAGTGACGTGTTCTTGGCCAGCAAGCGGGCGGGCCGCAAGTAGGCAGCGTTCGCATCGATGTCAATGGTGACTGGGGCGGCGTTCCGGAGAACAAGGTCGCTCTTTTCGACCTCTGACTCCACGATGGTGCCCTCACGGGGGACTAGCTGAAGGCGCGTCACAGCGATCCTCGCCGACAACGAGCGGGGATTCGACAATTCGCCCTTGAACGAGATGTCGCCGCCAATGAATCCCCGCGCCGGCCATGGCTCGGCGCCCTGTTCCGCGATGGCCGCCTGCAGATCCGCCAGCGGCATGAGCGGAAGCGCAATTCGGCCCGTACAACCGTACTTCGGATCGAGCCGGATGCGCGACTCCCCGCCGAACTCATGGCCCTCCAATTCGCCCTGCACGCGCAACTGCACCTCTTTCCGGACAGTGCTGGCGTCGACCCGCAACGATCCCAGCGTGCGACCCTTAGAGGTCACTTGGGTCCGGGCATTACCGTCCAGCGAGCCGAGCGTGGACCGCCCGTTCACGACTACGACTTCGGATACCAGGCTGGCCTCGGCGCTTCCGCCGACTCCAGGGCGAAGCGCGCCGATGGTTTCGAACCGCGCGAGGTTCAACTTCGCCGCACCCACCTGAAACCGCAGACTTCCGTTGCGCCAATCGCCCTTGGGGTGGCTGTAGGTGGCCGACACCTTCACTAGGTCACCGTCCAGTCTCATATCGCCAGCAACATCCAGCATCGGCCCGACCTTGGTCCTCAAGTTGGCTGAGAGCAATTGGATTCGCTCGGAACCGATGCTGGCATCCCGCCAATCGAGATCGAGTACACCGAGCGGCACATCCAGACTTCCTTCAATGGATGCCGTGGCGTTGAGGCGGCCGCCGAGCGGCGCGGCGATGCCGGCCATCCGCGCTATGTCGGCCGCGTCAACGTTCCTCAGGTTCACTGAAGCGCGTATGGGGGCCGTGCTGCTCAACCGCCAGTTGGCTAGCGGGAGCGAAAACTGCCCGGTCGAGCGTGCACCAGAGTGATCGAGCTCGAAACGCCGCACGTCGAGCGCGCCTGAGTCGAGCCGGAAACTGGCTGTGCCGGAATCGAAATCGACACCGCCACACCTGAAACCGGTCAACCCGGCGCGGCCGGAGATTGCGGGCGCGTCAACCGGACCGTCGAACACAGCGTCGACGCGCGCAACCCCGCCGTTCAATGCCACATACCGCGTCAACGGCACGCCGCCCTCGATGAACAAAGCGGCGGCCGATTCAATCTCGTATAGATCCCGTGTGGAGAGCGCAGCGTTCAATGTCCGGCCCAGCGTGCCGGAGAGCCGCAGTTCACTTGCCGGCAGCCGTACCACTGAATCGTCCAGCGTCACCAACCCGCTTTCCTGGGCCCAGTTGACCTTAATCGCCCCTTCGGCTGGCAACCGGCCCCCGGCGGGCTCAATCTCCAATTGGGCACCGGCCGCCGCCCGGCGGACGCCCCATGAGCCTAGGTCGCCCGCAAACGACACAGGGCCACTGATGCTTCCGTCCCAAGGCACCGCGGCGCCCGGCAGCGCAGCTACAACCGCCGCCAGTGAGACCGACGAGACCTCGCCCTCCAATTCGAGATGACTCCAGCGTTGAAGCTCGGCCCTGCCCTTCCACGTTCCGCCGAGCCCGCGGGCCGTGGCGCGCTCCAGCCTCACAACTCCGTTTTCGAGGGTGGCCTCGCCTTGAAGTCCCGCGCGAGAGAGCTGGAAGCCCCTAGAACGCCACTCGATCGAATCGGCTGTAACGGGGCCCTTCACCCAATAGCCTTTTTCATCCCAACGCACATCAGCCGTCCACACCGCCACGCCAGAGCGGACTGCGGCAATGCCCAATTCCGCCAGCGGCTGGGTGACTTTCACATTCACACGGAGCGAGGGATTCTTGAATCCGGCGAGTTCACCGGTTGCCACGGCCTCCGCACCCCGACGCCGGATCACGGCTTCTTCAATTCCAACGCGGCCCGCCTGGAGCCGCAGCCGGGCACTGAATCCGATGCCGTCGAACTCGTTCAACCGCAGATGGCTGGTGGACACGGCGACCGAATAGGCCGGACCCCTGGATTGGTAGTCGAGCCCCGCGCCGAACTGGTCGGCGACAAGATGGAAGGGAATCGAGCGGCGGTCGTATTCGAACGTGCCCCCGGCGATCTCAAGACGCCGGATGCGGAGTTTCAGCAGGTTCGCGACGGGATCGGACTTGGGATTGGGATGGGCCGGCGAGGGCAGATTCGTTTTGCCGTTCTTGTCGACGTAGATGTGAACCGACGGCCGGTCGACGACGAGCTTGCGCAGGACGATGTCCTGGCGGAAGAACGAGATTACCTGCAAATCGAGCGTAATTTCTCGTGCGGTGATCAGCGGCGCCTGATCGCGGGCCTCGAGGCCATGCAGGGTGAAACCGCGGGCCGTAACCCGCATTGCACTCCAATCGAATTGAAACGAAGTCAGTTCCGCCCGGCCGCCGGTGGAAGATTGAGTCCGCTCGATAATGGCCAAACGAACCCGCTCGGCGAACCAGTCGCTCGACAGCAACGCCACCATCGCACCAGCGATGAGAGCCATGCCAGCCAGCGCGCCGAGAATCCACTTCCGCCGCCGCACCTAGAATGCCTCCTCGAAGTAATGGATGCGAGTCTGCTTGCGCGCCTGATCGAGCCAGAGCTGCGATGCTTGCGTGGCGAGCTGCGTGTTCAGGATGTCGATGATCCGCGCCCGGACGGCGTCGGAACCCGGAGGAGTGGCGTCCGGCGATTGCTTTCGGAACTCAGGCAGGAAGACGTTGTTGTAGTAATTTGCCACATCAGCGTCACTTACCATCACACCGGGCCGGAAGCGGTAGTCAATAAACCGGACGAGCGTTAGCCGCCAAGCGGCATGGTCTCTCATTTCCTGTTCAGAGAACCCATTCTTGAGCGCGGCGGCGAACATTGCCTGCTTGTCCATGCCGAGCGACGCGGCGAACTGGTCCAAGGCCGAATCGATCTCCTGATACGATGGCGCCGGGTAGCGGCTCAGCTCGGCCTCCCGGCGGATCAGCGCCTGGTCAACCAGTTGCTCGGCGGCGCGCCGCAAGTTCGCGCTGGAGTAGTCCGGCTCCGACTTCTCCAGAAACGTCGAGATGCGGATCAGCCGGCGGGTGTCGCTCAACGTCACCACCTGTCCGGCGACAGAGGCCGCAATGCGGTCCACCACTTCCGCCCTGCCGGCCAGGGCGCTTGCGGCGATCATCAATGCGAGCCAGCGTCTCATCAGAAGCTCTGCCCGATGGAGAAGTGGAACTGCAGTGGGTTGACGCGCTGCGGCACGTTGCGCTGGCCGCCTCCACTGATTAGCTCGTCGCGTGTGCCGCGGTAACCGACGAAGCGCGGCGAGTTTGGCGCATACCCGAAGTCGAGCCGTATCGGGCCAACAGGCGTGCGCACCCGGAAGCCCAATCCAAACGAATGCACGGCGTAGTCAAAGTCTGACCGGTCACGTTGGCGGTAGCGGAGCGACATCTTGTCGAGCGAGGAGTAAACGTTTCCGAAGTCGTGAAAGACGACTGCGCCGAGGTTCGTCCCGACAAAAGGAAACCGCAGTTCAGTGCCATGGAACAGGTACGCGTTACCGCCAATCGGATATCCCGTCACCAGGTCGCGCGGTCCAGCCTGGTTTTCCGGGAAACCGCGATGGGTGGTGGAACCGCCGGCGAAGTATCGCTCCGGCAGCGGAACCGGATCCGAGACCAGGTTGTGTAGCCAGCCAATGTTGAGGGTGCGCGCCAGAATCACGTTGCGGCTAATGCGGTGATACGACGAGTTGCGCGCTGAGATGCGCGAATAGCTGGTCTTGCGCGACAACTGTGCCGGGGCGTAACCGGCGTCGATGGTGTTGAAGAATCCACGTGTTGAGTCGAGCGGATCGTCGCGGCGATCTTGAATAAAGGAACCCGAAAAGACCGTGACCTGGACCGGGCGCGAGTAGATCGGTATCAATTCCGGATCGATCCGGAGCGTGTTCTCATCGACGTTAACATCACGGAAGATTACGCGGTACTGGAACGTGTTGGGCCGTGAGAGGCGCTGGGTGATCTGAAAAGCGTTTTCCGAGCGGATGGATGTGAATGTGCGAACGTCTCGCGAGCGGTCGAAGAAGCTGGACAGCGTCAGGCTGACGTCCTCATTGCCGCGAAACTGCGGAGCGAGGTAGTTCACCAGCACTCTCTGTTGGGAGTTAGACACACGCAAAGTGGACGACAGAGTATGGCCCAGGCCCAGGTAATTCGACCGGCTTACGCCGATCTGTGCCCGCGGTCCGAACCCGGCCGTCCCGGCGGGGGAGGTGAAACTACTGCCGCCGCCGATGCGCCCGAATTCAGCGCCGAAACCGAAGTTGAGCGAGTACTTCCTTGCCTCATCGAGTTGCAGGATGACGGACTTGTTTCTCTCCCGTCCGTCGGGATTCTGCACGGCCACGGCGACGCGGGAAAAGATGCCGAGATCGTAGAGGCGGCGCTGCGTCTCGACGATATTGCTCTGCGACAGCGGATCCTGTGGCGACAGCGTAAGGCGGCTGGTGACCAGATCCGCTCTGGTGGCCTGCAAGCCGTTCACGAGGACATCGCGTACGAAGTAGCGCCTGCCTTCGTTAACAGTGTATTTCAGCTCGACCAGGTTGGGATCAGTGGAGTCCGCTATCGTTGCGTCGAAGGACGCGTCGGGATAGCCGTTGTTGAAGTAGTAGTTCAGGATGTTATCGCGGTCAGTGGCGACTGCGGTCACGCTGAACGGCTGCCCTGGATTCGACATCACCATGCCCTGAATCGTCTCGACCAGCCGCAGGTCGACGCCGGCGATGTCCAAACCACCGACGAACCACTGCTTGCCCTCGCTGACGGCATATGTCACAGCCAGGTCGCCGGCCTTGCCGCCGTAGTTGTTCTCAACGACCGCCTCGACGCTGGTGTCGCGAAATCCGTTGGTGCGGTAAAGCTCGACAATGGCGTCCTTGTCCCGGTCCACAAGTCCGCGCGAGAAACGGCCCCGGCGGTATTGCGGGAAATGAGCCGGAACGATGGAAAGCCGCTCGCGGATGGTGGTCTCGTCGAAGTATGTTGAACCCTTGATACCGAGATGAACCAGTTTGTAGCGCGGGCCCTGGGCGATGTTGTAGCGGATCACTTGGCCCCGTCCGCCGGAGTCGCCTTCGACCGTGAACGAAACCTTCGCCTCGAAGTAGCCATTGGCCTGGAAGTGTGCCTGGAGGTTGTTTTGCCCCTCTATGAGCAACTCGCGGTCGACGGTTCGTTCCTGGTAAATGGGCACAAGTTCGCGCAGCGTACCCGTGCCCACGCGCGCGCCGTCGGTGCGGACAGCTACGCGGGGTCCGGCTTGAATCTCAACGGATGGCTTCAGTGTGTTGGTTGCCGGGTCATAGTCGATTGAAACCAAACGAACCTGGGACATCAGGTGGTTCTTCTTCAAATAGGCCGAGCGGAGCTTTTCGAGTCCATCCTGAACGCGCCGTTCGGTGGCCGGCTGAAAGCCCCGCAATCCCCACCAGCGCAGCCAATCGGTGGTGCGCAGTAGCGCTCTTGCAGTTCTCTGGGTGTCGCCGGTGAAGATGGGCGTCGAAAATCTGGCCCGTTGACCCGGATCGACAATGAAGCGCAGGAACACCTCCTGGTGGCTGGCGCTATGCTCGACCTCGAAGTCGATCTTCGGATTGATGAATCCGTTGGCCCGCAGCGTCTCCCTCAGGCCATCGACCGCAGACGGAATGTCGGTTTCATCTTCGATCGCGCCGCCCAGTTCCAACCGCGTGGCACTGCTCAGGACCGCCGGATTGGGCGGGTTGGGAACGCCGTCGATAATCAACTGGCTCAGGAAGTAGGCGGGCACTGTCTTGAAGGTGAGGATCAGCCCATCCGGTGAATCCTCGATGTCTGCCTCGACATCCTTGTACCGTCCGGTGGCGAACAGGCGCCGGAGGGCATCGCCCACGCCCGCTTCGGTCAACGTGTCGCCCGGACGAATCACCAACGCCTGCCCGATCTGGTCGCGAGACAGCGGTTGGTCCCTTGGTTCCAATAGAACCTGATAGATCCTTCGCCCGTTGTAGCGTTCGGCCTGCGCGAAGACGGGTTCGCCCGCCGTCCACAAGACGCACGCCAAAAGGGCTCCAGCAAGGCCGGGGCGATTCACGTAATGTCATGATACCAGCGCGATTGGTAGGATTTCCTCTAGGGGTACACTCCTTGAGTCTCGAACGATACTCCCGGCAGACCCGCTTCACCGGAATTGGCGAGGATGGCCAGCGCCGTCTGGCCGCCGCCACCGTGGCCGTGGTGGGTTGCGGCGCGCTAGGTTCTTTTCACGCCGCCGCCCTCGCGCGCGCCGGCGCCGGCCGGTTGAAGCTGATCGACCGCGACTACGTCGAACTCAGCAATCTGCAGCGCCAATGGCTTTACACCGAATCCGACGCCGCCTCGGCCATGCCCAAGGCTGCTGCCGCGGCCGCTCACCTCGCCGAGGCGAACTCGGAGATCGTCCTGGAGACTCACATCGCGGACCTCACGCCCGGCAACATCGATGAGATCCTTGAAGGCTGCGATCTCGTCCTGGACGGGACGGACAACTTCGACACACGCTACCTGATCAACGATTACGCCGTTCAGTCTGCCATCCCCTGGATCTACGGGGGAGCGGTCGGCTCCTACGGCCTCGCCATGCCGGTCATCCCGGGGCGCACAGCCTGCTTCGAGTGCATTTACCCGGAGCCGCCCTCCGGTGCGCAGCCCACCTGTGAAACCGCTGGCGTGGTCAACACGCTGACTGCCGTTGTGGCCGCCTGGCAGACCAGTCTGGCGCTGAAGATCATCACGAACGGCGCCGCCAGCGTGGAGGCGCGCATTACCACGATCGATGTCTGGGATGGTACGGTCCGCCAGGTCGCGATGCCCGACCCCGATCCGAACTGCCCGGCCTGCGTTCTGCACACCTGCAGGCACCTCCAAGGCGAGGGCCGCCCACCGATCTCGCTGTGTGGTCGCAACGCAGTCCAAATCCACGACCGCCGCCGGCCCCTGGACCTCGCGGCACTCGCTGCGCGCCTTGCTCCTCTGGGTGAAGTCCGGGCCAATGAATTCGCCATCCGCTTCATCGTCCCGCCCCACGAGATGACGATCTTCGCCGACGGCCGCGCCATCGTCAAGGGCACCACTGATCCGGGTCTAGCCCGCAGTCTGTACAGCCGGTATATCGGCAACTGAGTGCTCATGGGCCGCTGGCCCACAACTACCCATGAAATCACCCCGCCGCGCCCCATCGCCTGGAACCGCGAACGGGAGAGAGCGGGTCTCCGGGCTGTTTTTCGAGGCAGCGGATTCCTGTCCGGCCTCTCCTCCGGACGGCATTCCCCGTGCCACTTTCAACGGAGCGGCGCCCGCCGGGACCGTTCAGGGCCTTTTGCGGTAGTCTGAAAACGGACGCTTAGCTCAGTTGGTTAGAGCACCACCCTTACAAGGTGGGGGTCGTCAGTTCGAGCCTGACAGCGTCCACCACCCCTAACTCGTCAAAAGCTCTCCAATAGACCATCTGGGTCATTCTTCATGCATGTTGCTCTTGCCTTGGTTGCATGCGGAACAGAGCGTCTGAAGATTGTCGAGTACAGTTTCACCGTCTTTCGACCACGGAACGATGTGATCGACTTCGAGGTGAACGCCGCTCTGAGTTGAAGGAGACGCGCCGCATGAGCGGCAACGAAACGAGTCGCGGCTTAACACCTTGAAGCGCAGTCGCAAGTCGATTGTCCGAGACGTCCGGCGGGTGGGAGTCTTGGATTCCCTTGGGCCTGCGGGCGGCACGGCCTCCGAGGAGTTGGCGAAACTCACAAAGGCCTCTAGTGCACCGCGCCACGAACCAAACCTGCGCTCATATGTTGCGACGTGATACCTGCAATGGGGCATTCGCACCTCGGAATAGCTGGGCTGGCGGCCTACGCAAACCCACAAGTCGTACAGGCCAGCGAAAAGCCTCTCATTGGAGATGTTCTTATCGACTGTCTTCGCCAACGCCGCTGCTTCGAGCGCGCCATTCCAAGAGCCAAACCGGTGCATGACGGTGCTGTCGGAGTATTTCCCGATTTGCCTGTAGGTGCTCTGCGTTACACTCTTCCCTGATTGCTCGTCGGCAACCCGCCGTAGATCTGACAATAGATCCTGGTCGGTGATGTTACGGCGATCATGCTGAAGTTCAAATGGCACGGCACACCTTCGGCCACACAACGGCTACTTGGACCAATCAGCCGGGTTAATGCCGCTGCCTTCGATGATGGCCCTTATCGTGCCCAACAGCAGAATCCGTCCGCGATGATACGGCACGATCACTTGTTTCGCGGCTGCAACATTGCGCCACTTCTAGTGGCTACCGGCCGAGCCGGCAAGCACGAATCCGTGACGGCGGAGAACCATAATCACCTGATCAGCGGTCAGGCGCGGCGTTCCCCGGTCACCCAACTGTTACCTCGACCAGTTTTGCGTCCGGCGGCAACTCGATTTCCGTCGGAGAGAGATACAGTTGAATCGCTTCCTCGATGCCACGTCTCGCTTCTTCTTCTGACACCCCGGCCGAGGTGCACCCCGGAAGTTCAGGGCAGACCGCAGAGAAGCTCTTGGCTTGCGCGTCATACTCCAGGACCACACGGAATCTCATGCCCTCAGTATATCGCCGAACCCACTGAACCCCCTCTCCGCAAGTTTCGACTGTAATAGCCGGATTTCCGTCAGCCGGTCGTTTTCCGTCTCAACAGCGCTCACCCGGACCACATTCGATCCTACAGTCCGGGTACCTTCTCTAGGCGCCGCGCAGGGCTTCGAAGTGCGCTAGAGAGGCGCTTGCCAGACCCGTCAGATTGTACCCGCCCTCAAGTACGCTTACCACGCGCCCGCCCGCCGACGCCTCGGCGATCTCCATCAGCAGCGAGGTCATCTCGGCAAAATCGGAATCCTTCAAGGCGAAACGCCCCAGCGGATCGCCGCGGCGGGAATCGAAGCCGGCAGAAATCAGCACCAAAGCCGGCTTGAAGCTCAAAGCGGCGGGCATCAGGCGTTTGCGGAAGGCCCCCAGAACGTCGGCATGTCCGGCGCCGGCGGGCAACGGGCAGTTGATCGTGTAGCCTAACCCGGCACCTTCGCCGCACTCGTCCACCGCGCCGGTGCCGGGATACCAGGGCCACTGATGCGTGCTGAAAAACAGCACTTCCGGGTCACGATAGAAGATCTCCTGCGTCCCGTTGCCATGGTGGACATCCCAGTCAACGATCAATGTCCGGTCGACGCCGTACACTTTCTCCGCGTAGCGCGCGGCGATGGCCACGCTATTGAATACACAGAAGCCCATCCCGCGCGACGCCGTGGCATGGTGGCCTGGCGGCCGAACCACGACGAATGCGTTGGCCACTTTTTTCTCAAAGACTGCATCCACGGCCGAGAGCACGCCGCCCACTGCCAGTAGCGCAGTCTCCAGCGTATGCTCGCCAATGCTGGTGTCGCCTGTGCTGAGGCGGCTCGCCTTGCGGTCCACATCATGCTGGACAAGTTTCCAGTAGGCCCGCGTATGTGCGAGGTGGACATCATCTTCGCTTCCGAGCCGCGGAGCGATTCGAACTGCTGAGTTGAGGACGCCGTTCTTCCGGAACGCCTCGGACATCGCCATGTAGCGGTCCGGCGATTCAGGGTGGCATGGTCCCGGATCATGGCGGCGGTAGGCGTGATCGAAAACCAGGCCGGTTCTTGACGCATGGACGTGACGGGCCGCTGCCGGTTGCGCAGACGATGGGCTCGACCCAGACATGGATGACATTGTCGCACGGCACGCCCCGCCGCCCCGTGGAACAAAGCGATCCGGACATCCGTATCTCTTTGATGTATGGCCAAGGCCAAACCAGAGAGTGAAAGCGGACGGCTCGTCATTGTCCCGGCGTTACAATCGCTGAAGCGAGGGCGGACCATGCACCCTGCCGAACAACTCACCGACCTCTGCCGCCAGACCTTGGCCAACCTGAAACGCAACAAACTGCGCAGCTTCCTCACCTTGTTCGGCATCGCTTGGGGCATCGCCTCGCTTGTCCTGATGTCAGCCCTCGGCGACGGCTTCCGCCAAGGCCAGCGCAAGAACATGTCGCAGATCGGCGACAACATCGTCTTCATCTGGGGCGGCGTCACTGAACGGCAGGCTGGCGGCAAACGCGCCGGACGCCACATCCGCCTTCGCCGTGACGATGTTGAAATCATCCGTACACAGTGCCCGGCGGTCCAAGTCGTTGCCGCCGAACTGAAGACGCGCCAAGTGCCTGCGCGCAGCCTCTTCAATTCCGGACGTTTCCTCACGGTCGGCGTCTCGCCCGAGTATCTGAAGCTGAGAAACCTCCCAGCTGGCAGCGGCCGCAACGTGAGTCAGCAGGACAATGCCCAACTCCGCCGCGTCGCCGTCCTCGGTTCGGCCGTCCGCAAACAACTGTTTGAAGGGAAGCCCAACCCGATCGGCGAGCGGATCTACCTGAACAATTACCCCTACGAAGTCGTTGGCCTTATGGACGAGAAGGACCAGAACAGCTCTTACGATGGTTGGGACAATGACAAGATTCTGGTGCCGGAATCGGCGCTGTTGCACGACATGCCGCCAAGCCGCGAAATCTACGCTGAGGGCCGTGTCTGGGGCATCATCTACAGGCCGGCGTCTGTTGATCGGTGGGAGGAGGCCCAATCTCAGGTCCGCGCAGCGCTGGGTCGCGTTCACGGCTTCGAAAAGGATGACAAAGGCGCACTGGAGATGTTCGACTCAGTCGAATCGGCGCAGATGTTTGACTCCATCTTCACCGCGGGCGAGATTTTCCTGGCCGTCATCGCCCTGATTACGCTCTCGCTGGGCGGCGTCGGCGTCATGAACACAATGATGATGGCCGTTGCCGAACGAACTCACGAGATCGGTCTAAAGAAGGCCCTTGGAGCCACCAGCCACCGCATTCTCCTTGATTTCTTTCTCGAAGGGCTATTCCTGGCGCTGCTCAGTGGCGCCGCTGGGCTGTTCCTGGTCCTCTGCTTGACCGGCATCGTCAATTCGCTCCCCATGCCGGTGATGTTCTCGGGGCTTCCCGTGCATTGGAAGGTGCTTTCTCTGGCCACGCTGGCGCTTGGCGTAGTTGCCGTCGCGTCTGCACTGCCACCGGCCAGGCAGGCCGCGGCCATGACGCCCGTTGAGGCGCTGCGCTACGAGAGGTGAGCTTCAAGATGACTTACGGCTACATCTTCAGGGAAGCCATCGCCGCCTTACGTTTCCACCGCCGCCGGACTTTGACAACGGCGCTGAATCTCGGCTGGGGCGTCGCCTGCTTCGTCATCCTGATCAGCTACGGGAATGGATTCGAAGCGGCGCTGACCAAGGCGTTCACCGCCGTCGGCCAGGACCTTATCCTCACCATCCCTCGCACCACAGGCGCACAGGCCGGCGGACAGCGCGCCGGGCGCAAGATTCGATTTGACATCGAAGACGCCAGGACGCTGAAGGAGTCCGTTCCGCTGATTGAGGCGCTATCGCCGGAGATCATGCCCGGCGGGATGAGGCTCCTCCATGGGTCGCGCGAATTCGAAACGACACTGCGGGCGGTCTATCCGGAATACGACACGATCAGAAATATCAAGATGACGGACGGGCGCTGGATCAACGAGGATGACCGCACCCACCAGCGGCGCGTAGCCGTGCTTGGAAGCGAGACAGCGAAGAAGCTCTTTGCGGGGGCGCCGGCAGTGGACGAAGAGGTCACGATCAATGGAATCCGGTTCAACGTTATCGGAGTCATTGATACCAAGGTCCAGATCGCCAACTACAATACGCCCGACAATGAATGCGTCTTCATCCCCTACGACACGTACACTGTCTTCGGCGACATCAAGTACCCTTGGATCTTCGTTTGGAGGCCGGTCTCTAGTGAAGCCCGGGATCGGGCCATCGCGATGGTTCGCGCCAAGCTCGGCGAACTGCATAGATTTCCTCCCTCCGACGAACGGGCCGTTGAGATTCTCGCCTTCAACAAGTTCATGACCATCGTCACAGGTATGGCCTTGGCCGTGAAGCTGCTCATGGGCTTCGTTGGCGCTCTGACGTTGGCCATCGGGGGCGTCGGACTGGCCAATATCATGCTTGCCTCGGTGATCGAACGAACGCGTGAGATCGGCATGATGAAGGCGATCGGCGGACGGCGGCGGATGATCCTGTCCCAGTTCCTCACCGAGGCGTCGCTGGTCATCCTGATGGGCGGCTTGATCGGCGTCTCGCTCGGCTTGCTCGCCACCGAGGCCATCGGATCCATGCCGTTCCTGGGCGCCGCCTTCGAGGACAACAGCGGCGTCGGCGACATTCACCTAGATGTCTCGATCTCCGCTATCGCTATCTCAATGGGCGTCCTGCTCCTTGTCGGCCTCATCGCCGGCATCGTCCCAGCCATGAAAGCCTCCCGCCTTGACCCCATCGAAGCCCTGCGGTACGAGTAAGACCCTTGACGTCTTAAGTCAATCCATATAGACGTAAGCTATGCCACGGAACAGGCCACCGTCAGAGCAGACGTAGCGCGTGCTGCTGGCGCTGGCCGAAGAACGGACAGCGTGGCATCACGGATACGACCTCTGCCTGAGGACCGGCTTGAAGGCGGGATCGATGTACCCGATCCTGATGCGCCTCGCCGACCGGGAACTGCTGGGAGCCTCGTGGGAGCGGGAGTTGCCCTCCGGCCGACCGCCGAGGCACCTTTACCGGCTAACGAACGCCAGGCTGGAGGCGGTGCTGGAGGTCGCCAAGGCAAGGGAAGAAGCCGGGCGGACGAGACCCGCGGTGCGGGGCCTGAGGGAAGGCCTGGCTCGATGAGACGCGATGTTTCGGCGAGGATTCCGGGGTTGGCCATGTGGTTGCCAGACTCCCGTCGCGAATGGGCCGAGGCGATGACGGCGGAACTGGAGCAATTGGACGGGCGGCTGGAGAGGTGGCGGTTTGCGCTGGGTGCCTGCGGGTTGTGTTGTTCCCGCCGGGAGGCCGAGGGAGGACATTTGCGATGGCGAACGGACCGTTCGAGTTGATTGCTGCTCGACCGCGTATGGCCGCGTGGACGGGGCTGCTGTTTATGCTGCCGTTCTGGGTGATGAACCTGATTGTGGTAAAGCGGATGGAGCCGGTATTCACATGGATCCGGCCGGGGCTGCATTCGAGCCCGCAGGAGTATGTCCTGCTGGCTGTCGTTCTTCTGCTGATCCCAATGGGAGCAATGTGGGCTCTGATCCCATCGCTCAGCCGCGGCCCGGACGGGAAGCGGAAGTTCCACGCGACGAACGCGGCTGTGGCGATGGGGCTGGTGCTGTTCTTCGTGGCGGTGGCGCTGGGGGCGGAGATCTACGCCTGCGAGGTGATGCATGCGCCGTACTGTGACTGAACGCAGTTTGCGGCGGCCGGCCCGCGGGTGTAGCAGCATTCCGTGAATTCAGAAGTCGGCACAGGTGGCACATGGCTGGCAGATGCCAGCACCTCGCGCTGACGCGGCAAGATCGCCGGCTGAAGGCTATCGCATATTCGCTTTGAGGATCTTCTTCCGCAACCGGATCGAGACAGGCGTCACCTCGACGAACTCGTCTTCGTTGATGAACTCGATCGCCTGCTCCAGGTTCAGCAGCCGCGGCGGCACCAGGCGGATTGCCTCGTCGGCGGAAGAAGCCCGCATGTTGGTCAGCTTCTTTTCCTTGACGATGTTCACGTTCAGGTCGTCGGGCCGCGAATTCTCGCCGATCACCATGCCTTCATACACTTCAGTCACCGGCGAGATGAAGATCTCGCCGCGCTCTTGAAGGTTGAAAATGGCGTAAGCGGTCGATTTGCCAGGGCGGTCGGCCACAAGCACGCCGGTCTGGCGCAACGGGATGTCGCCCTGCCACTCGATGTAGCCGTGGAACAGAGAGTTCATGATCGCCGTGCCCTTCGTGTCGGTGAGCATCTCGGAACGCAGGCCAATCAAGCCGCGCGACGGCAGCAGAAACTCAAGCCGCACGCGTCCCGAACCGTGGTTGACCATCTTCGTCATCTTGCCCTTGCGCATGCCGAGCTTCTCGATCACCACGCCGACGTAGGGTTCCGGCACGTCGATCACTAGAAGCTCCTGCGGTTCCATGAGTTTGCCGTTGACGGTCTTGGTGATGATCTGCGGTTTGCCGACCATCAGCTCGTAACCTTCGCGGCGCATCATCTCGATGAGGATGGCAAGTTGCAGCTCGCCGCGGCCCATGACCTGGAAAGCATCGGGTCCGCCGGCCTCTTCGACGCGCAGGCTTACGTTTGTGAGCAGCTCCTTGTCCAACCTATCCCGGAGGTTGCGAGACGTCACGTAGGTACCTTCACGGCCCACGAATGGCGATGTGTTGATGGTGAACAACATGCCGATCGTCGGTTCGTCGATGCGGATGACCGGCATAGCCAGCGGCGTATCGGGATGGGACACCGTTTCGCCGATAGTGATGCCATCGACCCCGGCAATGGCCAGGATGTCGCCCGGCAGAGCGCGGGTCTCCTCGACTCTCTTCAACCCTTCGAACGAGTACATCTTGGTGATCCGCGTCTTTTCCACCTTGCCGTCCAGTTTGGTGATGGACACGTCGTCGCCGATGTTCAGCGTGCCGTTGAAGACGCGGCCGATCGCGATGCGGCCGAGGTAATCGGAGTAGTCGAGGTTGCCGACCTGGAACTGGAGAATGGCCTCGGGGTCGCCCTTCGGTGCGGGAATGTGTTTCAGAATTGCCTCGAACAGTGGTTCGAGCGAAGTGGACTCGTCCTCAAGCGAGAGCTTGGCAATGCCGTCGCGGGCGATGGCGTACACGACGGGGAAGTCGAGTTGGCTTTCGTTGGCGTCGAGATCGATGAAGAGGTCGAAGATCTCGTTCAGCACCTCCTGGCAACGGGCGTCGGGGCGATCGATCTTGTTGATGACGATGATCTGCGGCAGGCGCGCCTCGAGAGCCTTCGACAGCACATAGCGGGTCTGTGGCAAGGGGCCTTCGGAGGAGTCGACCAGCAGCATGACTCCATCGACGAGCTTCAGGGCGCGTTCGACTTCGCCGCCGAAATCGGAGTGGCCCGGCGTGTCGACGATGTTGATCTTGTAGCCGTGATAGTGCACGCCCGTGGTCTTAGCAAGGATGGTGATGCCGCGTTCACGCTCGAGTTCGTTCGAGTCCATGACGCGTTCCTCCACCTTCTCGTTGGCGCGGAAGATGCCAGACTGGCGGAACATGGAGTCGACCAGCGTTGTCTTGCCGTGGTCGACGTGCGCAATGATAGCGATGTTTCTCAGTTGTGGGTTCGGAGATGTCATTTGGAACACCGGACGGGTGCGGAAAATTCCATTGTCCCACGATGCGGGGTCGTGTGCGCGCGGACAGGCGTCACGGGTCCAGCCGGACGACGAAAGCATCGGGCGCGAGGCGCCGCAGCTTCTCGGCCAACGCTTCGGCTTCTTCCTGCGTTGTCTTGTTGCCGGCCAGCACGCGGTAGGTCACCGGGTCGCCGTCGCGTTTGACGACGCGCACCGGCGAGTATCGCCCCTCCAATTCGTCGCGCAGAGCCTCGGCCCTCGATTCGTCCCTGAAAGCGCCCAACTGCACGGCGTACGAGGGCTGTCCCAGTGCTGGACCGTAGCCGAGAACGATGATGCGGACCTTCGCCGTGCCTGGTCCGATCATCCCGACCTGCCTGGCCGCGGCGCGCGACAGGTCGATGACGCGGTCTCCGACGAAGGGCCCGCGATCGTTGATGCGGACCTCGACGTCCTTGCCGTTCGACAGATTCGTGACACGGACTCGAGCGCCGAACGGCAGCGTGCGATGCGCCGCCGTCAGTTGATCCATGTCGTAGATCTCGCCGTTGGCGGCGCGTCTTCCATGGTATGGATGGCCATACCAGCTCGCGATACCAGTCTCGATCGAACCCGCAGGTGGCGCAACCGGAACACGCGGCGCGCGCTTCCGCTTCGAGCACGCCGAAAGAAAAATGCAAAGCGTCATGGTGACTGCGATCGCGGCTCCAACTCTCCGAACCCGCGCCAACATTGAGGCGGAGTGTTTCAAACGTTCTTGAAGCGTCATGTTTCGGTCGAGCGCGCCGTTCTCGCCCTCACTTTTTCCTTGACTTTGTTTTGAGTCCAAGTTTATACAGAGATCATAATGCGATCGATAGCGATCGTGACAAACGATGTCAGGGAGAAACACTCAATGAGAAACGCGACCAAGAAGGCTGCCGCCCCGAAGAAGGCTGCTGCCCCCAAGAAGGCTGCGGCGCCCAAGAAGGCCGCTGCTCCGAAAAAGGCTGCTGCTCCGAAGAAGGCGGCTGCTCCTAAGAAGGCTGCGGCCCCCAAGAAGGCTGCTGCTCCGAAGAAGGCGGCTGCTCCTAAGAAGGCTGCGGCGCCCAAGAAGTAAACACGCAGCGCTCCCTCTCGGAGCGCGGCTGGCAGAATCAACCCTCGAGCCCCGGCGCAAGTTGGGGCTCGTTGCTTTTTGGCTCGCCCTTGTCCCACTCGGCGACGCGGAAACTCTCCCCCATCCCGAACAAGATCGTCTTCAATTGCAACCGCAGCTTCACACGCGCAAGTTCATTCTCGGCTTCAATGGACCTCTCCAGGCCGCTTTCACTGCACTCTTCCATCGCCCACCGGCACAGCGTCCGCAGCCGCCCATCCCGCCATCCCAACCCCACCGCGCTCTCCATCAAGTAAGTGAAAGGCACATGCGCCGTGATGTCCTGCTCGCCAGGATTCTCTAGAACCTCCCCGCTTGCCTGATGGCGGCGGTAACTCATCAGCGTTCCCGCCGCAAAGCGCCGCAACTCCTGTTCCGTATATCCGTAATCGATAGCCACGACGGATCCACGATCAAGCCTCGCGCCGATCTGTTCAAGCGCTCCCTTTGCCCGCACCGGCAGCTCGATCCACACCTCGTCCTGCTCGATAAACGCCCCCGCCCGCCCGGCATACTCCAGCCACTCTCCCCCCAACTTCTCGCCTGGCGACCAGACAAACCGCGCTCCCTCCTCCGTCACTCGCATCAGCCTCCATACGCCGTCCGTTCTCTTCGCCACATCCACCGGCAAGGCGTCAAACAGCTCGTTGGAAAATGCCACGCCTTCGAACGATTCCGGCGCGTCATCCCGCCCCACATCGATCGCCGCATAGCCCAACTCGCTCAGATGCTCCTCCATCTCCCCTCGCCCCGCGCCCCATTCAACCACTCTCCACGCCTTGTCCCCTTCCGGCCTTCTCCGCCCCAGCGCCGCGGCCACAAGACGCCCAAACACGGGCTGCAACTGCTCCGACGTGTAGAAGTCGCCGGCCCGGCCGAATACGCTTCTTCCACTCACGTAGTAGCCGCATTCGGCATCGTACAGCGCCGTCTCCATGAACTGAGAAAACTGGACGGGCCCACTGCTCCGGATCGCGGCCGCGATCTTCTCGCCGGCGGCGGTCACGGCCGACCGTCCTGGCGCTGCGGATTTAGAGTGAACATCTCGACAAGGTAGTCATGCAGGCAGTCGTAGAGGTAGCGCTGAAACTGCCATTCGAATTGAGCGCTGGCGGCGTCGCGGTCATGAACCGGCGCCGCGTAGACATGAATCCCCTCGACTCCCTTCACCTGCATCCGCAATTCAACCCCCTGCGTGCCCTTCTCGGCGAAAAACTCCACCAGTGGATGCTCGTACTTGGCCAACTCCCCCCTCACCCTCTCAAGCGTGCTCATGCCGATTCCAGCAGTATAGACTGTCATTCAGTGCCACTGCCCGCCACCATCCGCGTCAAGATCAGCTCCGAAGCTGCGGGCTATGCCTCGATGACGCCCGTCGTCGTGCAGGACATCGAATTCACACAGCTCATCTCCTACATCGCCGCCGCGGCGGGGACCGATCCAGCCGTCGTCTGCTCAATGCTTGAACGTGGAGCCGTTGTCTCAGGTGCGTCACGTTTCCGCTGGCAGGGGTTCACTGCCGATGCCCAGGAACTCGACGCGCTCCTGGCCCGGATGCCTTCCGACGATCCGTCGCGCCCCTTCAATGCTCAACTCTGCCACCGCATCACTTTCGTCTCGCAATACCGCCGCTATCAACTCCCGCGCGAACTGGCCTCGCGCAAGCGCATGTTCCGCCAACCTTTCTGGGCTTCCTTCCTCGACGCCCTGCCCGATCCTTCATACGTCCGCTATCTCTATAGCGAGAGCGCCGATCTCTACAGCCTCGCTCTCCAGCCGCCCGTTGCCGCTTCACTCCAGTGCCTCGCTCCCCTCCTGCCCGACCGCGGCGCCGCCCGCCTGCTCGCATCGCACCCTTTCACATCGATCGAATTGCTCGTCTCCCGCTGATCCGCGCTTGCCATTAGTCCACCGGCGGCGATACACCTGTTAAAGACCTTGCGGTCCACAATTGCCATGACCACCGACAAAAGTGAACTCTTCGCGCAGCGCCTCAACCGCTACGTTACCGCCGGACGCAACCTGAAACCGGACCGCGTGCCCTTGCGGCCTTTCGCCGCCGAGTTCACCGCCGCTCACTGCGGAATGAGTTGCCAGGAGGTCACTCACGACTACAACAAGGCCTTCGAAGCTGTCATCCGCTGCTGCAACGACTACGATTGGGACGCCGTCGTGCCAAACATGGTCTACGTCTGGACCGGACTCGCCCAGACCGCTTCGCTCCGTTACTACGCTATCCCTGGTATCGACATCCCGGCCGATGTTGCCTTTCAGTACCGCGAACCGGCCAACGACAACGCCTGGATGAAGCGCGAGGAGTACGACCAGCTGATCGAAGACCCGGTGCGGTTCCTCTATGAGATCTGGTATCCGCGCGTCGCCGCCGAACTGGCCCCCGTCGGCGAACCGCATACGTTCCGCCACAACCTTGCCTTGGTCAAAAGCACCTGGGCCATGGCTTCCTATTTCAGCGCCTTCGGCCCCCAGCTTGAGCGGATGAAGACCGAATGCGGCACGCCATCGTCCATATGCGGGATGTTGAAGGCCCCCCTCGACGTGCTTGGCGACAAGTTCCGTGGCTATGTCGGGCTCGCTTTCGACCTGATGGAGATTCCGGAGAAGGTCGAGGCCGCCTGTCACGCCCTGATGCCCCACCTCCAGTGGATTGCTCACTCTGGACTCGACCCCACGCAGAACATCCCCATCCCCATCTGGATGCACCGCGGCTGCGTTCCCTTCATCTCGCACGAGCACTTCAATCGCCTCTACTGGCCGACCTTGAAGCCGATCGTCGAATCCATCTGGGAACGTGGCAACCAGGTGCTCTTCTACGCCGAAGGCAAGTGGGACGCCCATCTCGACGCTTTCGCTGAACTCCCCGCGGGCTCGATCATCTATCACATCGACCGCGGTGATCCCGTCTTGACGCACCAGAAGCTCGGCAACAGGTTCTGCACTTCGGGCGGCGTCCCCAACGCGCTGCTCTTCCTCGGGACGCCTGACCAGGTGCGCGACCGCTGCAAGTTCCTCATCGACACCCTCGGCGCCGAGGGCGGCTACATTATGGACGCCAGCGCCATCATGCAGAATGACGCCAAGGCGGAAAACGTCCGCGCCATGACCGACTTCACCCGCGAATACGGCGTCTACTCGAGCCAGCCTAACTCATCGGTTCCGCCCCCGCCGCCCGCCAATCGTCCCAAAGCACCCGTGCCGGTGATCCCGCGCGTTCCCGCCGGCGTCTGCTTCCCGTGGGAGGAGAAGCTCAAGGATCTGCCTCCGATTCCCGGCGATCCCATGCTGGCCCGCCGCATCTACGAAGACCTCGACGCCCTTGCCTATGTCTACATCTGGCACATGGTGCTGAGCTTCTGAAAGGCCCGTCCCGCTGCTTCGGCGCGTGTAAACATTTTGCTGTCCACAGAACCGCGCGCACCCTCAGCGCGTACATACCATCGAGCGGGAGGTGTGTCCACATGGCCTTCGTGTCCCCATCCACATCAACGGGCGGTTCCGGCAGCCGCGCGATGGTTCAATCCTTGTTCGTCTCGACTGTCCTACTCTCCATCGTCTCCTGGTACACGACATACGCCGGTATGGCGCTCTATCTCAACGGCTGGTTCGCTTTCCTCGCATCTTTGGGCATCCAGTCTGCGCTCGTCCTGGTGGCGTGGCTCATTGGCTTCACAACCACGCGCCGGCCGCTGCTGACGGCTGTTTATGCCATCACGGCGGTGGTCTCGATCGCGTTCTCCTATGTCAGCCTGTACACGTGGTTTTCGGCCAGAGAGCGCCCGGCGCTGGTGCAGCGCGGTCTGTACGACACCATCACCGCGTCGGCCGGCCAGGCGGAGCAGCAAATCGCCGCGGCCATCGCCGAGGGGAAGAAACATGTTGTCGCACTTGACGAACTCACCGCCGCCGAGAAACTGCACGGACACATCTCACGCGCGCAGGATTCAGACCCGTATCTGGCCAGGATTCGTGAAGCGGTCGCGCGCGAGGCCCAGACCTATAGCGACGGCTACAAGGAAGGCGCCGGGCAGGGCGTCCGCTACACCGCCTTCGACCGTTACTCGAAGCTCGCCCGCCAGTCTGTCGAACAGCTCACCGCCGCCCAACAATCGCTGACCGCATTCCGCTCCCAATTGAAGCCGAACGATCCATCCGACGTCCAGATCCGGCGTTACCGCGAGGTCTATGATGCCATCCCCTGGACCGAGGTTGATCAGCAGACCCACGCCGTGAAAGCCGAACGCCCACCGGTGCCATCACTGTCAGACCACTTGGACAAAACGGCATCCGGCCAGGAAGAACTCCTGCTCGCTTTCACCGAACTCGTCTCAGCCCCCACGGGCCGCCACGTCTTCGCCTTTCTATTGGCCGCCTTCATCGACGTGATTGTCTTCCTGCTGGCGTTTGCCTCGGGACCCTACTTCCACGGCGCGCCGGAGCAGCGCTGGCCGGCTGCATCCGCCGCGCTTGACGGAGCCGATCCGCAGGTCTTCACCCGCGACCTCCTGCGGAAGTTCGAATCGGGGCCAGGCGGACTGGCCAGTGTCGATGTGCGCAAGTTGACCCCTGGCGAAAGACAACTCTGCATCCTGCTGGCAGGCAGACAAATGGCGACGATGGCGGAAGTCGATGGCCAGCAGTTGTACCTGCTCGATGACCGGATCCACCAACAGTTGGTCGAATCGCTCGATGCGCGTTCGACCCCCCTACGCGCCTCGCGCGTCGTCCCTGAACCGTCGGCTCCATAGGCGGCACGCCTCGCCGGCCGGGAGCAAGACGATTGACTACTGAACCCATCGTGGGTACGATTGTACTCAGAATGGGTGTTGTCATAACAGGCGCGTCCATCTCCTCGGCGCTGTTCGGCGCCACGCGTCAGGCTGTCCTCCGGACTCTGTTCAACGACCCGGGCCGGCGGTTCTATCTACGCCAGCTCATTGCAACGATCGGGGCGGGCTCCGGCGCCGTCCAGAGAGAACTGGCGGGTCTGGCGGCTGCTGGTATTGTCAATCGCACTGTCGAGGGCCGCCAGGTTTACTACCAGGTGAATGGGGATTGCCCTGTTTATCGCGAACTGCGCGACCTGGTGCGCAAGACCTTCGGCGTCGGTGGCGTCCTCAGGGCGGCGCTTGCTTCGCTGGCGGAATCGATCAGAATCGCCTTTATCTACGGATCGGTCGCGGCGGGAC
Source organism: uncultured Candidatus Solibacter sp. (assembly GCA_964604945.1). GTDB lineage: Bacteria > Acidobacteriota > Terriglobia > Bryobacterales > Bryobacteraceae > PNKE01. Next base: position 13,031 of record CAZSBK010000052.1, on the reverse strand, counting down.
GGGAGGGGGCGGAGAGCGATATTGACCTGATGATCATTGGCGACCGGGTCCCGCTCGAAGATGTCGTGGCCAGCACGTATGGCGCACAGCAGGAGTTGGGAAGGGAGATCAATCCTTCGGTCTTTGGGACGGAGGAGTTCCGTAATAAACTCATGTCAGGTCATCACTTCCTCTCCAGTGTGATGACCAGCCCGAAGATTTTTCTGATCGGCGGCGACGATGAGCTTAAGAGATTGGCTCAACAACGGGTGGGTGATTCCGCACCAGACAAGCGTGCAGGAAATTACCGCACTCCTCGCGCTCGCCGACCGCGATCTTAAGGCCTGCCAGACGCCGAACCTGGTGAGCGACTGGCGCTTCAACATCGCCTACAACGCGGCTCTCCAATCGGCGACAGCAGCACTGGCTGCCGCCGGATACAGAGTGGAGCGGGCGAACCACCACTACCGGACGCTCCAGTCGCTCGAATTCACGATCGGACTCGACGAGAACCGCATCCGGGTGCTGGATCTGTTTCGCAAGAAGCGCAATCTTGCTGACTACGAACGGGCCGAGATCGTGACGGACGCTGAGCTTTCCCGAATGATTGAACTCGCCGCGAAACTGAGGCGGACTGTCGAGACGTGGATCCGGACCCATCATCCAGACCTTCTTGCCTAACCAACGCGGAGGCCCCCAGCCTGAATCCGCTCAGCGTACAACTCGGCGAGCGCACTCGGAATGAAGGCTTTGTGATTCTCTGGCAGCCGCAACGGTCGCAGGCGCGGCATCGGCGGTCATTCGCTTCGCAGCGACCGTATGGGTTCCAGCCGCGATGCCCGCCGCGACGGGATCCAGGCGGCAATGCCGGCGACCAGGACCAGCAGCGCGACAGTCGCGGCCAGCGTCGCGGGATCGTTCGGTTCAACGCCGAACAGTCTGCTCTTGATCAGCTTGGTCATTGCCAGCGCCGCCGGCACGCCCGCCGCCGCGCCGAGCGCCGACAGCAGCAGCGCCTCGCGCCACACCAGCCAGGTGAGATCGTCGGGACGCGCGCCCAAGGCGATGCGGATGCCCATTTCGGAGGTTCGACGGTGGACCGTATAGGCCATCACGCCGTAGAGGCCGATCGAGCAGAGGAGAACGGCCAGTCCAGCGAAGAAGACGCAAATGGTGGCGAACATACGGTCCTGGGTGAGCAGGCGGTCAATCTCGGAGATGTGTGTGGTGAATCTTGAAATCGGGATCGTGGGGTCCAAATCGTTGATCTTTCGGCGGACCGTCGGCGCCACGGTGAGCGGGTCGCCGGCCGTGCGGACCTCGAAATAGACAGCCGACAGAGACGCGGCGTGCTGGCGGAACGGGGCGTAGATGGTGGGCGGCGCCTTCGATCGCAGGCTTTCGTACTTGGTATCTCGGCAGATGCCGACGATCTGGTAGTCGAACTTGGCTACCGTGATGGTCTGGCCCAGTGCGCCGTTGGGGAAATGAGTGCGGGCGAAGGCTTCATTGACGACAAAGACCTTCGGACTGGTGGCCGTATCCGAGGCGTTCAGGTCACGGCCAAGCAGCATGGGAATGCCCAGGACTTCCATGAAATTGTCGCCCACTGTGATCGCCTGGGCAGCCACAAACTCGCCGGCTCGCACCGGACGGCCAGGGATGGAAAAGCCATAGCCGTTCGAAGCGCCGCTCAACAGCAACGGTTCAGTGAGGGTGACGGCCCGGACGCCTGGAATGGCTGCGACCGATTGCACTACCCGGTCATAGAACCCTGTGAGGGCCTGGTCCTTATAGTTCGCGCCCGAGGCGTCAAGACTGAAGACAAGCAACCGATTGGCATCGAAGCCGGGATCGACGCCATGCAGGTTGACCAGCGTGCGGACGAACAGGCCCGCACCGGCCAGCAACAGGACCGACAGCCCCACCTGCGCGGCCACCAGGGTCTTGCCCAGCCGCAACCGCGGCGCGCCATGCGCTGAATGGTCGCGCAGGCCGTGGACCGGGTCGGTGCGCGAGGCGCGAATTGCAGGAATCAGACCGAAGACCAAGGCGGTCGCCAGCGACACCGCCAACGTGAACAGCACCACCCGCAAGTCAACGCCGAGATCAAACCGGAACGTGTCGCGCGTCGGCCAGATCAGCGACGCCAGCGGACCGCTGGCCCAGCGCGCCAGCGCCAATCCGGCTGCGCCACCCATGAAGGACAACAGCAGACTCTCGGCCAGCATCTGGCGCACCAGTCTGAATCGCCCAGCTCCGATCGCCGTGCGGATGGCCATCTCGTGCCGCCGGGCCGCGCCGCGCGCCAGCAGGAGGCTGGCCAGATTGACGCAGGCGATCAGCAGCATGACAGCGGCGATCACCCTAAGAATCACCAGTGGACGGAGGAAGTAGTTCTTGTACATTGCCGGTCCGCTCCGTCCGCTCACCAGGCTGATCCCCAGCCGAACCATCCTGGTCAGTCCCGGTTCCTTGCGTTCGACGATTTGACGGAGCCGTGCTTCCATGACTGCGCTCGCCCGGCGTTCGTCAGCCTCTGGCGCCAGGCGCCCGATGATCTGGACAAACCAATGGCCGTAGGATTCGAGTTTGACAAAGTCCCGCAGCAACGGCTGCCACGTCATCGGCACGATGAAATCGGGTGGCCGGCCCGGCATGGGGCCGGAGTAATCGCGAGGCAGGACGCCGACGATGGTGAACGGCGACCGCCGGATCGAGATGGACGCCCCGATGGCCCTCGGGTCCCGCTCGAAGTAGTCCACCCACACGGAATGCGAGATCATCACCGCCGGCATGGCCGCCCGCTGGTCGTCGGCGGGTTGAAGCGGGCGTCCCGCCGCCGGCGTCACGCCAAGGCACTGGATGAAGTTGCCTGACACCAGCAGGCCGTAACCGGTGAACGCCTGGCGTGAAGTGGCCAATGGGGCGCTGAATATGGGCGCATAGGCGGCCAATTCGGTGAACCCGGCGGAGCTGTCTCGAAACTCCTTGTACACCGGGTAGGCGAACGATCCGGACGACCTCCGTCCTGGCGCCGACGATTCCATCACACCGCTGTGGTTGATGAACTGGTAATCGGCCGACGACCAATTGACGATGCGCAGTTGATCGGGATCCCGCACCGGCAACGGTTTGTAGAGCACGGCGTTGGTGAGGCTGAAGATGGCCACGTTCGACCCGATGCCCAGCGCCAGCGAGATCAGCGCCACGGCGGAAAACACAGGCGCCCGCCGCAGTAGCCGCCAGCCGTAGCGCAAATCCTGCCACCAGATCTCGACCCGGCCCAGGCTCCACAGTTCGCGGCAGGTCTCGCGAATCCAGGTGTCGTTGCCGAAGGCGCGGCGGGCTTGATCCGCGCCGCCCAGTTTCTCGGCCCGCATGGCCAGATGAAAGGACAACTCGTCGTCGAGGTCCTGGTCAAGACGGCGACGGTGAAACAGAGCCTGAACGCGAAGCCGGATGGCCGTGAACAACTCCCCCGGCATCTAAGCCTCCATCACCCGGAGGACCGCCGCGCTGAGCCGCCGCCACCCTTCCGACTCTTCGGCGAGTTGCTTCCGTCCCGAGGCTGTCAGCCGGTAGTACTTGGCGCGCCTGTTGTTCTCCGACACACCCCATTCAGCCTCCAGCCAACCGCGCAGTTCGAGCCTGTGCAGCGCCGGGTAAAGCGCGCCCTCCTCCACCCGAAGTACGTCGTCCGAAGTTTGATGGATGAACTCGGCCACCGCGTAGCCGTGCGCCTTGCCCCGGCTGAGAGCTTTCAGAATCAGCATGTCCAGGGTGCCCTGGAGGAGCGTCGTATCTTTCGTATTTCCCATAAACGTCTTATGGGAAGAATAATCCCCCAGAGAGCCAAAATCAAGCCCGAATCACGGCGGCGGGATGTAAACAATCGCTCAGGTCAGGTGCGGGACTCGAGTTCACGATAGAGCCGGTGGATGAAGGTGGCGTTGTCGCACTGGACGTAGTGCATGGCGCCTCCCATGCGGGAGAAGCTCTTGCAGAAGCGCAGATAATACGCCGCGTTGGTCTTCGGCGGTTCGCCCGTCGTCCAATCCCAACTGCCGCCGTCCTGCAGATCCACGACATAAATCGAATGGCCCGAAACCGTCGGCCGCCCGGCCTGCAATCGCAGATTGTTCACACAACTGAGGCTCTTTTCGAACACCTGCGGCGCCATGATCGCCGAACCAACTGACAACACCACACCGCCATCCAGCGTCTCCACCGAATCGCCCATCAGTCGGAAGTCCCTCTCCCCTGCCTTGCCCACCACGCCGCCGTCGTAGATCGGATGGTTGGCGATGATGTCGTAGCCAATACCTGGATGCACGGTCATGGCCACGTCATGCTTGAACGCCTGTGCCAGGATCGAGGCATGCTTCCAGCGATGATCAATCTGGATGCGGCCGGCCGGCAGGCGGTACTGTCGCATGATGCGCAGCAGATCGGCGCGCGCCGCCGTCAACGGATGAGTTGGTTCCGCCCGAATTGTCTTCTCGAGTTCGGCTGGCGCGGGCAAGGTGATGCCGTCCTCCCAGATGAACCTTCCCAGTGCGGTCCCATAGCCCTCGCCCCGCACCCCGCCGGCCAGCAGAGCCATCATGATGTTTCGCCCCGTCTCGTCCCACGCGCCGAAAGTGCCCGTGGCGACGTTTTCGCGCACGCTTTCGGTGGACCGCCCGAACCAGGCGTACTCCCAATCGTGAATCGTCCCCGCGCCGTTCGTGGCCAAGTGGGTCACCCAGCTTCTGGACATCATTTGCTCCAGGATCGGCGCTGCGCCGTTTCGAAGCAGATGTGCGCCGTACATCAGGATGACGCCCGAACCTCGCTCACGGGCCCGCCGGACCGCCTCAGCGCAGGCCTGTATGTGATGCCCGGATTCTTCTGAGCACGGCGGCGGATCGGAATCGGGATCGCGCAGGATCGCGTCGGCTTCTGTCAGGCTCTTTCGTTCGGACAAAGGAAAGACCTTCAACTTCGTCCAATCCTGTTTCGGCGGCTTCATACTTCCGGTATAGCGCATACCAACGCCAGGACAATACACCGGCGCTACCGGATCCATCCACAGACGCTCACTGTCCCCCGGAGGTGTGCCTGCACGGTGCATGGAAACGCACGCCAGGGAGCCTCCGCGCCTCCGGCTCACTCCGGCCACCATTGACATTTCAACCGGTGCCGGTCAGGCACCTGGCCCCCGTAGGACTGGTCGCCCGTCCAATGCCTCATTCGGCAAGTCGAAAGAGGGCTTGCTTCTCGACTCTCAGCATGATAAATCTTACACACCGTGACAGTCTCGATTCGTGGGCCCGCGCGTCAGGTCCGCAAGTTACAGGTTTCACTGAATGTCTCCGGTTTGGGAGACAGGAATGTACCGCCGGCACCCCAGCCAACAGACATTGGCGCTGGCTGTACCAATTAAGATTTGGAGGGCACTTTGCTGAACAAAAAACTGACTCTTGCGGCTGCGCCGCTGCTTCTGCTTACCGTCCTGATGTTGGGCCTATTGACAATTCAGCCGGTTCAGGCCCAGGTCCTGTACGGCTCGATCGTGGGCACAGTTGAGGATCCCTCGGGCGCGGTGGTCCCGGCGGCCAAGGTGACACTCACCCACACCGCCACGTCGACAGTGCGTGAAGTTGTGGCCGATGATCAGGGCCGATTCAATGCCATTAGTCTGGCCGCGGGCACATACGACCTGAGTTTCACTGCATCCGGCTTCCGGACGCTCACCCGAACCGGCATCGAGGTCACCATCAACACCGTGACCCGCGTCAATGCCAAACTTGAGGTCGGACAGGTGAGCGAACAGGTGACAGTGTCGGCATCCGCTGCCGCGTTGCAGACCGATCGCTCCGACACCCGGGCCGAGATCAGTTCCCAGACCGTGGTGGAACTGCCGCTGCCGGCCTACCGCAATTATCAGAGCATGATCAATCTCGTTCCAGGGGCCACGCCCGCGGCGGAACAGAACTCGATGGGCGCCTCGCCGCAGCGCTCGCTGACCACGAATGTGAACGGCACCAACCGCAACAACAACAACACTCGAGTGGACGGCGCCACAAATGTCTACGTCTGGCTGCCTCACCACACTCTCTACAACCCGCCTGTCGAATCGATCGAGACCGTCAACATCTCGACGTCGTCGTTTGACGCGGAACAGGGCATGGCCGGCGGCGCTGCGGTCACTGTTGCCACTAAGTCCGGCACCAATCAAATCCGCGGTTCTGCTTTCTGGTACCACGACAACCAGCACCTCTACGCCCGCCCCTACTTCTACAAGACCAACATCGATCACCCCGCACTGAACAAGTCCATTCAGAACATCCCGGGCGGCACAATCGGTGGTCCGATCATCAAGAACAAGCTGTTCTACTTCTTCAGCTTTGAGCGGATGTGGCAGCGGACTGGCCAGTTCGCAAACTCCAGCGTCCCCCCCGCCGACATGCGCGCGGGCAATTTTTCGGCTTACGCCGGGCTCGGGGCCATCTATGACCCGGCGACTGGCACCAGCGCCGGAACCGGCCGCACGCCCTTCGCCAATAATCAGATCCCGGTGGCTCGTTTCTCCCCCACCTGGACGAAGATCCAGGCGTTGGCCCCGCTTCCCAACCAGCCGGGCACGGACACCTATAATCTCTCTGGCAACTACTTCAGCGACGCAACCCTCGGCCTGACGCGCGACCAGTACGACATCAAGTCGAACTATAACGTCAGCACCAATCTCATGATCTGGGGCAAGTATTCCCAAATGAACGCGCCCGTCGAAGGCGCTGGCGCTCTTGGCGAGCTCACCGGGCCCGCGCTCGGCCAGCTCGGCACCGCCGACGTCCAGATCAAAATCCCCACCTTCGGCTTCAACCTCACCCTCTCGCCGACATTCCTCATCGACGGTGTCTTCGGCTACACCAAGTTCAAGAACATCGCCCTCGGGCCAGATTACGGCAAGAACTGGGGCTCCGAGGTCTGGGGCATTCCCGGCACCAATGGCGGCAAGGCCTATAAAGACGATATTCGCTACTCGGGCCAGCCCTGTATCAACAGCGGCTTCACAGGCTGGGGCAACTGCTCTTCGTCGAACCCGAACTTCTATGACGACCACAGCTACACCTTCACGACTAACTTTTCGAAGGTGCAGGGCGCCCACGAATTCCGCTGGGGCGTCGACATGGTGCGTCACGCTTTGAACCACTGGCAGCCCGAGCTCGCCAACCCGCGCGGGGCCCTGAATCCGACGGGCAACGCGACTATCCTTGCCGGCCAGGTCGCTCGAACCAGTCACACTTACGCGGCTGGCCTGCTCGACATCCTCGGCAGCGCCAACAAGTCCGTCCAGACTTACGACTTCCACACACGCGAATGGCAGCATGGATTGTACTTCCGCGACCGCTGGCAGGTGACCCGCAACTTCACTCTTAACATCGGCGCTCGCTATGAGTTCTATCCGATGATGAACCGGGGTGACGGCCGCGGCGTTGAACGCTGGGATCCGTCAACCAACCTGGTCTACCTCGGCGGCGTCGGCAACGTGCCACAGAGCAACGGGATCAGCGTATCGAAGAAATTGATCGCGCCGCGCCTCGGCTTTGCCTGGCGCTTGGGCGAGAAGACGGTCATCCGCTCCGGCTACGGCATCACGTTCAATCCCATGGTCCTGTCGCGCCCGTTGAAGGGCCTCTACCCCGCCGCAGTCTCATCAAGCTGGGTTGCGCCCTCTACGTATACTTGGTATGGCACCCTCACAGAAGGCATTCCCGACGTCGCAATTCCGGATTACAGCAGCGGCGTTGTCACCTTGCCCGCGACAGTTAACATGGGTCCGCGCAGTCCGTACGCCGGCGAACTCCACCGCGGCTACATCCAGAGCTGGAACCTCACCATCGAGCGCAAACTCCCGGCCGACTTCCTGCTCTCCACGGGGTATGTCGGCAACCAGACCGTCCACCAGTTCCTGGACCGCGACGTGAATGCTGCCACCTACATTGGCGGCGGCAACACGAGCCGCCCGCTCTATGCCACCCAGGGCCGACTGATCGAAGCCCTGATGTGGGATGGATGGGGCACCGCCAACTACCATTCGCTTCAGGTCGCCGTCAATAAGAATCTGTCGCGCGGCCTCTTCCTGAAGGGCGCCTACACCTGGTCCAAGGCCATCAGCATGGCCGACGACGATGGCTGGCAGGCGCTGCCCCTCACCAACATGCCGAGCGCCCTGGACCGCAATCGTTCGGTGACCGGCTACGACCGCACGCACATGTTCATCATGAGCTGGGTCTATGAAATGCCCTGGGGCAAGGGTCAGCATTACGCGCTCTCAGGCATCGCCGATCACGTGCTGGGCGGCTGGCGGATCAACGGCATCTTCTCCGACTACAGCGGAACGCCGTTCACTGTCACTGCCAGCACCAACTCGCTGAACACCCCCGGATCGAGCCAGACCGCCGACCAGATCGCCGAAATCGAGTATATCGGCGACTATGGCCCTGGCACGCAGTACTACTCAGTGAAATCATTCCGCGACCCCAACTTCCAGCGCGTGGCCAACACCTACCGTTTCGGAACCATGGGCCGCAACTCTGTGCGCGGGCCCGGCTTCGCCAAGGTTGACCTGGCCATGTTCAAGGACTTCAAGATGACTGAGCGCTTCGTCCTCCAGTTCAAGGCCGAGGCGTTCAATTTCACCAACACCCCCCGTCTGGGCAACCCTGCGTCCAACGTCAGTAACATGACTGTGAACGCAACCACCGGCGAGGTAACCAACGCTAACGGCTTCATGGCGATCACGAGTGCGAGCGACGAGCGGAAATTCCGTTTCGGCTTGCGGCTCTCGTTCTAGCCCATTCCGCAGTCTGAAACCGGCGCGGCGGCCTGACGGCTCCCGCGCCGGTTTTCTTGTCCGGCTATTCTGATACGGTGCAGCAACCCAAGTTCGGTAAGGGCAGTCTCCACTCATCCGAGGTGGCCTCCTATGTCTCCCGCTCCACGGGCGCGCGCATGTGGCAGGTCACAAACCACCCGTCGATCAACCACCTCAGCTACTTCCTGCAAAGCTCATTCACACCCGATTTGCGAAACTTGATCTTCACGTCGTACCGGACTGGCAAAGCCCAATTGTTCGAAGCGGGTTTCCCAGACGGTGGAATGCGCCAGTTGACCGATGGCACACCCATTCACCCTTACTCGCCCACCCTTTCGCCGGACGGCAAGCGTGTCTACTTCGTCCGGGGCGGCGGCATCTGGGCGCTGGAGCGGGCAAGCCTGAATGAGACTCCGGTGGTCGAGTTCGCGGGAGCGCAACTGGGCGAATGCACGCTCGGCGCCGGGGGACAGTGGATGACGGCCGCCATCAAGCAAGGCTCACTGCAAGGCCTGGTTAACGGTCGTATCAACGGGTCGGATTGGCGGATCGTTCCGTTCACGCGGACGGTGATCCACCCGCAATTCCACCCGCTGGAGCCGGACTGGATCGAGTTTGCCGGCGACCCGGCGCCGCGGATGTACCGGGTGCGGCGCGACGGTTCGGGACTCGAATGCCTGTTCGAGCACGATGGCTCAAAGTGGATTACGCACGAGACCTTCCTCGGCACGACCGGCGATATGATCTTCGTCCACTGGCCGAAATGCCTGTACCGCATGGAGTGGACGACGCGCGCCATCAAGCCCGTGACGGACTACAGCGTCTGGCATGTCAGCCCGAACCGCGCCGGGACGAAAGTGCTGTGCGACACCAACCACCCGGACCTGGGGATCTTCGAGATTGATGTCGCCAGCGGCGTCCGGCGGCCAATCTGCCTGGCGGAGTCGGACAACGGCGGGACACAGTGGACCAAGGAGACCCCGGCGAACTGGAAGACGGACGCCAAGTCGACGCTGAGCTGGCTGGAAGTGCCCACTGATTCGATCTACGGGCCGCAGTGGACGCACCCGCATCCCGGCTATTCGCCGGATGAGAAACTCGTCACATTCACCAGCAACCGGACCGGCTTTGCGCAGGTCTACGTCGCGGAGAACCCTGCCGGCAAGCAGGGTGGGCGGGGGCGGCTCCCAGCTTGAGAATCGCGACCAAACGAATTCACATACATATAACTTATTTATTTGTAGTTATTTACAGACATCATACCTTTGTGTCCATGTTGTCAAGCTGACGGGATCCGGGCGGCTCGCAGGCCTCGTTGGGGAGAGAAATTGGAGACCAGCCAATTTGGATCAGCTCAAATGGATGGCCTTGGATGGCTGATCTAATTTGAGTGGATTATTGGCACGCGAGCCGGAGTGAGGGCAGACGCCGCCGAGGCAGTGCACGCACTCGCCCCGCTACGCTTGCGGCTGGCCTGGAAGGGGCAGAACCTCAGGGTCAGGCGCTCTTGACTCGTTCCGCTTTGCCAAGGAACCCGGGGTCGTACTCGATGCCGAAGCCGGGGCCGGGGACTGGAGCCAGCGGTTGAGGGCTGCGGGGGAAAGCGCCGTGGGGCCGCGGCAATGCCGTCCAGACCGTGAATCGGGGAGTCGCACAATGTCCGCAGTCTAGATGTATCGTCTGACCCGGCGGCAGTATTCTGAGTACTCTTCACCAAAGGCCTCCCGAAGATGCGCTTCTTCGGCGAGGACAATCCGATGGTGCACGGCGACGATGAACGCACCCAGCACCAGCAAGACGGGATTCAATGTTCGCAAAACCGAGGCGAGTAGTGTGGCATAGACGCCCAGGTACATCGGATTGCGGCTGACACGGAACAACCCTGCCATTTGGAGATTGGTGCTTTCCTTGGGACGCCCGATGCGGAAAGACTGCCCAAGCTCGAACCGGCCGGCGAACAGCAGTATGAACCCCGCGACCCAGACGCACAGAGCGGCCCACTTCAGAGATGCCGGCGGCGTGAAGAAGGTGAGGTCCACGCCCCAGGTATCGATGACCATGGCAATCCACAGCACCACGATCAAGTACTTGCTGCCATAGAACAGCGCCCTGCTGATTGGAACGTCGCCATCCATATCAATATGCCTGCGCCGGAACCGCTGGCCGCCGATAGACAGGACCGCGAGGAACGCCACAGGTAAGATCGTCACAACAATTGGTTCGAGCATCAATCGCCTCTTCGTTCAAAACAGAGATGGGACCAGCCGCTTCACCGCGGCCTGATAGACCGCATATGGTTCCCCGTACGCCCGCCGCAACCCCTCCTCTTCGACAGGGATCAGCATCAGAATCAGCAGGACGTAGATGCAGAAGACGCAGAAGAAGGCCAGCGAGTGGGTGAGGCAGGCAAGACCGAGAGAAATGAATAGCGCGGCAGCGTACATGGGATGCCGGACAAAGCGGTAGGGTCCGCTCGTTACTAGCGCATCCGAGGTTCGCGGAGCGCTTCCACCCACCTGGTAGTTCGCGCGCAGCGTGAAGAGGGCCCAAGCCATCAGGAGGTACCCGGCAGTACAAAGGAGCATGCCTGCCGGCTCCAGGCCGATCAAATGGGCTTGTGGGGGGCGAACGATGAGCAGAATTGCGGCGAGAGGATTGACCACCAGGAGGAAGAAGAAGTTGAAAAGATGGATGAACCAGATCCACGCACCACCTTGGGGTCTGTTCCTGAGGAGAGAGCCAGTCGCCAACCACTTGGCGACCACCAGCATCGCCCACAGCAGAAGGATGATGATGCCGAGAAACCGCTGGTCGAAGAACCACATCGCCGGCTCGCCCGCGCCCGAGCCGGAAAAATTATAGCACTCGCTGCGCCTTTTTCAGATAGTCGGGGTCGTACTTGATGCCGAAGCCGGGGCCGGTGGGCAGGGGGACGGCTCCGCTGACCACGTCGAGGTTTGGGGATTGCCAGGAGACGGGTTTCGGCGGCGTACGGCGGGCCCATTCGATATCAGGACCGAAGTTGGGGGTGGCGGCGGCGAAGTGGAGCAGTTTGGCGCCGGCGGCTCCGGTCTCGGTGTTGTGATTGACGATGGTCATGCCGGCCTTGGCGGCCATGCGGGCGACGCGGGCGGCTTTGACAATACCACCGTTGTAGTTTAGGTCCGGCTGGACGATCTTGAAGGCGCGCAGGTTGATGATGCGCTGGAATTCGGCCAGCGACGAGTTCTGTTCGCCGAAGGCGATCGGGATCTTGAGGGCATCGGCGACGGCTTTGGTCCATTCGATCTGCTCCCAGGGGCAGGGTTCCTCGAAAAACTTGAAGTCGAGCGATTCGAGGAAGCGGCCGACTTCAATCGCGCGGCGGACATCATAGGAGCCGTTGGCGTCGGCGTACAATTTCACGTCCGGGCCGAAACGTTTGCGGGCCAGGGCGAGCATGGTCTCAGTGCGCTTGGGGTAGGTGTCGGCATTGCGGCTCATGCGGCCGCCGATTTTGAATTTGACGGCTTTGGCACCGGTCTCCTGGACGCCGCGGACATAGACGTCAACTTCCTCTTCGGCGGTGACTTCGCGGCCGGATCCGGAAAGATAGACGGGAACGGCTTTCATGCGGGCGCCGCCCATGAGGTCGGCTACGGTCTTGTTCGAAGTGCGGCCAAGGAGATCCCAGAGCGACATCTCGACGGCGGCGACAGGGAGCCAGAAACCCTGGCCGGCGAGTTTGTAATGCTGCTGATAGACGCCGTCGATCAGGGATTCGAGGTCGCGCGCGTCCTTGTTCAGGTAGAAGGGGATGACACGGCGCAGGAGGATAGGGAGGTAGTCCTCGATGGGATCCTTGGCGAGGACGATACCGGTGGCGCCTTCGGAGGAAGTGGATCGGACCAGGATCTTACCGCCTGCGCGGAGGACGTCGATGGAGGCGATGCGGACCGGGGACTTCAGTTTGTCCCTGAGGTTGAACAGGGGCGCCTCCCAGGCGGGGGTGGAGTAGGGATCGGCGGCGGGCGCCAGGGCAGCGGAGGCGCTTGTGAGGAAGGTCCGGCGGAGCATGGTGGAGTTATATCAGAGGTTCGTATGGGTGTGGATGCGAGAGCGGTTTGCTACCACCGCCCTGGTACAGGTGTCGAGCCCGGGCCCCAGCCGGCGATCTTGTCCGCGATGCCGCCGTCCCAGGTGTAACTGC
>CAZSBK010000051.1:0-36541 GCA_964604945.1 uncultured Candidatus Solibacter sp. | reverse complement strand
TCGGTGTCGTCTGCCGGTGGCCAGCCAAAAAGGCACTTCTACCACGGACTGCTAGGTTCTTGCCGAGGATGTCGGAATGACCGAGGTAGTGAGAATTCGCGAGCCGCGTCTTCACGCCAAACCGATTAAGCCAGCGGATGACCTCATGCGTGCCCACCATGTCACCGATGCCCGTGTAGATGTCTTCTTGTGGGTAGACAGGAGTGCCAAGTGCGCGCGCGATCTCCCGATACCTTTCGCTTGGCATCTGGCCTGGATCATTCACTCTCGTATCGCGGACAAAGTAACCCCCGCCGCTATAGAACAGAGGTACGCCGAAACTGACGATAGTCTCGGCGGGCGATGCGACGAATGCGCCCCACAAAGCCGGTGCGTGCTGAGGTGGACGGTCCTGACGCCGTCCAGAAAGGAGCAGCACGCCGACGGCGAAGAGAGCGCCCACGGTGACACCGGCCGAGAACACTCGCCACCGGCGAACGGTGGGGGGCGGGGCGGCAATGGGCGGTTCCGGAGGAATCGCCTGCAACTGGGGCTGTGCTTCATGGAAGGCCGGGACGTATCCTCCCCGCGGCAAATCGATATGCAGCGTGGAACTGGAGCCCTCGTGCTCATAATATGAAGCGAGGCGCTTGCGCAACTGGCTTGCCTGGACACGCACGATGGCATCGTTGCGGGGGTCGTAATCCGGCGCACGGTGGAATACCGCGAGCCCGAGCGAGTATTCCTTCAACCCGTCCTGGCGACCGGCAAGAGTCTCCTCAACCACGTGCCGGAGCATGACTCTCAGTTGCGCAGACTCCCGAAACCAACGGCTCTCCAGGATGTGTTCGAGTTCGGTCTGGACGTCGGATGTATTTGAAAGCAAATTTTCTTAACCGTTAACTCACCCCATTCTATCCCCTCTCAAACGTGATGCAAGCCTAGAATCGCAGCCAGTAGGTTGGTCCATGTCGCAAGCACCAACAGGGAGTCCCGTTTCTCTCATGGCTGTCGAGCTCGCAAGGTATCAATGGCTTCGCCTTGGAGTCTCCGACGTCACCGATCACAGTCTACTCGGGATAATCCCCTCATCCCCCGTCTCCATAGAGCAGATGAGGACGATTCACGGCCCGGACCCCCATCACCGCACGAATATCAACTGCTCGGTCGTGTTTGACTGTGCCCCGCATGCGAGCGCGCAATCCTACATGTGTCGGAGCAGGCGGCCCAGTCACCCTGTCTGGATGTGCCGTGGTGTGGGTCTAGGAGTTGGTTGTAGGACGGATCGCTGAAGTCAATTGTGCGGCTCCCTTGCTGCGCACGCTTTGGTTGGGTCTTTGGAGGTGATAATGAATCGCATTTGGTCTTTGGTGGCGCTGATCGCCTTAATGGCGACTGCGCCGCTGCTGGCACAATCCCCGCAGGGCACGATCACGGGTACGATCACTGACTCGCAGGGGGCTCGGGTCCCTGGCGTCGAGGTGGTTGCTACCCAGGTTGATACAAATCTGACATTCAAGGGGAGCAGTTCCCAGGATGGGATCTATGTAATTCCTGCCCTGCCCGTAGGCAGGTACGAGGTGAATGCGACAGCGTCTGGCTTCAAGACGTTCCGTCGGACCGACATCCAATTGGAAGTCTCGCAGCGACTGCGGCTCGACATGACTCTGGAACTAGGGCAACTGACCGAGACAATTACTGTTGAGGGCGAGGTTTCGCGCGTGCGAACTGAAGAGTCGTCGCTCGGTACCGTCGTCGAGCGCCGCCGCATCGAGCAGCTTCCGATGAATGGCCGTCACGTGTTCAACCTGGTAAAGTTGGTCACCGGCGTGCAGCCAATCGACCGCGGCGCCGACGGGTTCGGCGAAATCACAAACCAGGGCTTCTCACAGATTCAGTTCAACGGCGCGCCGGTTTACGGCACCCAGATGTACCTGGATGGAGGCGCCAACACCGTCCCGGTTCACAACGAGATCGGCGTCGTGCCGATGGTGGACGCGGTGGAAGAGTTCAAGGTCGAAACCAACGGACTGAAAGCCGAGTTCGGACAGACGTCAGGCGGAGTGGTGAACATCGTCACTAAGTCCGGCACGAACGAACTGCACGGTTCGCTTTACGAGTTCTTCCGAAATGATGCTCTGGATGCTCGCAACGCGTTCGCCACCCAGGTGGCATCCAGCACGGGCCGGATCAAGCCGGTCCTGCGTTACAACCAATATGGCGGCACCGCCGGCGGCCCAGTGTGGATTCCCAAGATCTACGACGGCAGGAATCGCACTTTCTTCTTCGTCGGTTACGAGCAGTGGCGATACCGCAATTCGGAAATCCGCCGTGCCACGGTTCCCACGGCGCTTGAGCGAGGTGGGGACTTCTCGAACACGCGCGACTCGAAGGGCGCGCTGATCCCGATTTATGATCCCGCCACCACGAAGCCCAACCCCAGCGGTTCGGGCTTCGTTCGCACTGTGATGCCGGGCAATCTGGTCCCCAAGGACCGTCAGGATGCGCTCAGCCTGAGGGTGCAGGAGTTCATGCCCCTTCCGAACACGCCGCCTCTGGACGCCTTCACGAATACGAACAATTTCTACTCGATGGCTGTCCAGCCCTCGAACCAGGGCGTAACGAACATCAGGATCGATCACCGCATCAGCGACAAGGACAGCACGTTCTTCCGTTACTCTGGCACGCGAAACACCCGTTGGGGCCAGGGCTATGGGCTGGGTCCGGCCGATCCCGACATCTTCGCCCGCATCGACCAGCGCGACAACCACAACTTTATCGCCACGGAAACCCACATCTTCTCGCCCAGCATCATCAATGAGTTCAAGGCCAACGCTACGCGCCAGAACTTGCCATTCCAGTCGCTCGGCTACGGCGGCGACTGGCCCGAGAAGCTTGGCTACCCCAGCATCATCCCGAACGATATGTTCCCGGCCGTCACCATCGGTGGAATGCTCCAGATCGGACCGACTTCGTTCTCCTTCGGACAGCGAGCCCAGAATCAGGTGCAGTTCGCGGACACTTTGACTTGGATCAAGGGCAAGCACCAGATCAAGATCGGTGTCGATCAGCGCTACATCCGCGAGAACTGGATCAACAAGTCCAATCCTTCGGGCCAGTTCTCCTTCGCCGCGGCGATGACGGGCAATCCCCAAAGCCAGGCGGGCACCGGCGTGGGCCAGGCGACGTACCTGTTGGGCGCCGTCACGGGCGGAAGTCTAACGGTCCGCAACCACATGTCGTTCCATAGCTGGTCACATGCCAGCTACATCCAGGACGACTACAAGGTCACGCCGCGTCTGACACTCAACCTCGGCTTGCGCTACGACTTGCGGTCCGGGCCCGTTGAGCGCTGGAACAGACACTCCAACTTCGATGCCTTCAGCACCAACCCGGAGACCAAGATGCTGGGCATGCTGACGTATGCCGGCGTGGATGCGCCGCGCAACTTTGTCGACCGCAACAATACTGACTTCGGTCCCCGCATCGGCTTCGCTTACGCACTTACAGGCGATGGCAAGACTGTCATCCGCGGCGCTTACGGCATCGTCCACATGCTTACCGAGTCCTACGATATGCAGGCCGACAGCTCCAACTCCCTGGGCTGGGAAGCGACCACGACGTTCGCCTCGACTCAGGGCAGCAACTATCCGGCCTTCCAGTTCAGCACGGGCCCGTCGCTGCTGGTTCAGCCGAAGGGCGCAGCCGGCGGACCTTCAGCGTTCCGGGGCCTGGCTGTGCGCTGGCAGAGCCTCGAAGCGCCGCCCCCCTACCTGCAGCAGGCGAACCTGACCCTGCAGCGCGAGATCATGGGCCAGTGGGTGGTGAGCGCCAGCTACTCGGGAAGCCGTGGCGTGCACATCCCCGGCTCCAACTACAACCTCAACCAGCTCGACCCCAAGTACTACCTGGAATACGGACTGGCCTTGCAGAACCAGGTGGCCAACCCATTCTATGGCCAGATCGCCTCCGGCGGTCTGGCGGGTGCCACGGTATCGCGCGCTCAGTTGTTGTTGCCCTATCCGGACTACGGCAGCGTGATGACGATGGCCAACCATGGCAACTCGAGCAGCTATCACTCCGGTCAATTCACCCTGGAGAAGCGCTACGCGAAGGGTATCAGCGCATTGATTTCTTACACAGGCAGCAAACTGATTGACGAGAGCTTCTCCAGCGCGGGCAGTTCCGGCGAAACGGGCGACTTCCGCATCGGCCGCCTGAACCGCCGCGGTGATCGCGCAATCGACCAGAACGACGTTTCTCAGCGTATGGTCGCCAGCGGCGTCTTCGAAATGCCGTTCGGTAAGGGCAAGAAATTCGCAAGTGACGCCCCCATGGCAGTCGACTACATCATTGGCGGGTGGCAGGTGAACACCATCACCACAATTCAGACGGGGACTCCCTTGTCTGTCCGCGGCGCGAACAACAACGCGCTGAACTGGCCCAACGTCACCAAGGATCCCACGCTGAAGGGCGAAGATCGCGGCGTATCGAAGTGGTTCGATACCACCGCCTTCGCGAATCCTCCGAACTTCGTGGTCGGCAATGCGCCACGGACCCTGCCTAACACCCGTGGGCCGGGCATGGTCAGCATGGATCTATCGGCCTTCAAGAACTTCCGGCTTAGGGAACATTCGGTCGTGGAGTTTCGCGCCGAAGCGTTCAACTTCCTGAACCACGTCAACTTGAACAACCCTGGGACGACATTCTCCCCTAACGCAGCAGGCGTGAACACGAATGCTTCATTCGGCGTGATCACTAGTTCGATGAAAGCCAGAAGCGTCCAGTTGGGGCTCCGACTGACCTTCTGACGGTCCTGTTCGATCCAGGCGCGGAGAGTAGCCTAACGCTATCTCCGCGCCTCGACTTCCGTGGAGACTCCAATGGTCAGCAGACGCTCTCTACTCAGGTCTCCTGCGGCGCTGGCAGCCGGCGGCGCAAAAGCACAGGCGAGCAACTATCGGCTAGTCCGTGACATTCCTGTCGAGCAAGGCTACGACCTCGTCGTCGCCGGGGGCGGCCCGGCCGGCACGGCCGCCGCGGTATGTGCGGCCCGCCTCGGCGCTAAGGTGCTGTTGGTCGAAGCGACGGGTTGCCTGGGCGGCATGGGCACCTCGGGCCTGGTGACGGCTTTCGATCCTATGGCCAACGGCGAACGCATGCTGGTTGGCGGGTTCATGCGCGAGATTGTCGAAACGCTGAATACCCGTGGATTCTTGCCGCCCGGACTCAGTGCCGATTCCTGGCGCAAGAAGTTCATGACCTGGACCCCTTTCAACGTCGAAGGCTACAAACTGCTGCTGGACGAGCTGACAACGCAGGCCGGCGTGGAGGTGCGGTTCTTTACGAGAGTGATCGACGCCGACTCTATCGCAGGAGCCGGGACATTGAACGGCGTCGTCCTTCACAATATCGAGGGCTATCGCTTTGTCCGCGCCAAGACCTTCGTCGACGGGACCGGAGATGCGGTCCTGGCGAAGTTGTGTGGGGTGAGGTGCCGGGAAGCCGGGCGAGACACGCCGCACATCATGCCCGCAACCTTGACTTCCCTCTTTGCCGGCATCGACTGGGAACGTTTTCCACGAGGGAAGCAGTATGACCTCCTGGCGCTGGCGCTCAAGGACAACCACTTCACGCAACCGGACAAACACCTGCCCGGCATGAGCCGTATCGGGCAAACGACGGGATACCTCAACGGCGGCCATATGTTCAACCTGGACGCCCTGCGGTGCAAGAGCCTGACCGATGGCATCATGCTGGGGCGCCGGATCGCCCAGGAGTACATGAGCTTCTACCGCAAATACGCACCCGGGTGTGAAAAGATCGAGCACGTCACGACGGCGCCGTTGGTGGGCGTGAGGGAGTCGCGGCGGATTCTCGGCGAGTACGAGTTGAACTTTGACGATTACTTGGGAAGGCGGCAGTTCCCCGATCAGATCGCCGTGTTCAACAAGAGCGTCGACATCCATCCTTACGACACGTCGGACACCGAGTGGGAGAGATTCAGCAAGGAGTATAAACAGACCGGCGCCTTGAAGTCCGGCGAGTGCTTCGGCATCCCCTACGGCGTGCTGGTGCCGAAAGGCTGGAAAAACCTGTGGGTGGCCGGGCGGCCGGTCTCGGCGGACGTCAAGGTGCACGGTTCTCTGCGGGTGCAGCCCGCGGCGTCGATGATGGGTCAGGCCGCCGGGACTGCGGCGCTGCAATCGATTCGAACGGGGCGCCCGGCGCGCGACATTGACACGGAGCAATTAGTCCTGACGCTGCGGAAGGCGGGCGCGTACCTGCCGCAGGTACAGACCCGCAAGACGCTGAGTCACGCGTAAGAGAGGTATTCAGCCATGGCGATGCTTAGTAGAAGAACGATGTTGCAGGCCGCCGGCGGTTCCGCAAGTGTGGGCGCCGCACTGGCGAGCAATTCAGGTCAACCGGCCAAACTGGGCACTTACCGGCTGTCGCGCGACATCCCGGTTGAGGCTAAGTATGATCTTCTGGTCGCAGGAGGCGGGCCCGGGGGCTCAGCCGCTGCGATTGCGGCTGCGCGGTTGGGCGCAAAGGTGCTTTTGGTGGAGGGGACAGGATGTCTCGGGGGGATGGCCACGTCGGGCATGATGATGTCGTTCTGCCCCGTTGCCGACGGCGAGAAGTGCCTCACGGGCGGCCTCATGCTGGAGTGGATCGAGACGCTGCACAAGCGCGGATTCCTGAAGCCCGGCATTCAACCTGACGCTTGGCGGAAGCGGTACGGCTCCTGGGTCCCGTTCAACGCAGAAGGCTTGAAGTTGCTTCTCGACGAACTCGCAGTTTCCTCGGGTGTCGAGACGCGGTTTTTCACGCATCTGATTGATGCTGACGCCGATGCTCGGACCGGCCAGGTTCGCGGCGCGATTATCCACAACATAGAAGGCTACAGATACGTTAAGGCGGGCGCCTTCATCGACGCCACGGGAAACGGGGTGATGGCGAAACTCTGCGGCGCGAAGTGTCGCGATGCGGGCACGGATACGCCGGGCATCATGCCGCCGACGCTCATTTCGCTGTTCGCGGGCATCGACTGGGCCCGTATGGGCGACCAACAGGTTGCCATGAAGAAGGCGCTGGCCGAGAACTTCTTCTCGCAACCTGACCGCCACTTCCCCGGCATGCAGCAGATCGGCAACCACATCGGGCTGCTGAATGGGGGCCACCTCTTTCATCTCGACGCCTTGCGGGAAAAGAGCATGACTGACGGCATGATGAAGGGCCGACGTCTGGCGCAGGAGTTCATTGCCTTCTACCGCAAGTACGTGCCAGGTTGTGAGAACGTCGAGCATGTCACGACGGCGCCGCTGATGGGACTTCGTGAATCGCGCTGCGTCCTCGGAGAGTACGAACTGGGCCTGTCGGATTACAACGCACGGAGAAAGTTTCCTGATCAGATCGGCGTGTACAACTACCCCATCGATATTCACGTCTATGACACGTCAGATCAGCAGTATGCGCGCTATTCGAAGGAGTTCCGCGAGACAGGCAGAATGAAGCCGGGCGAATCGGTGGGACTGCCCTATGGAATGATCGTGCCCAAGGGATTCAAGAACCTGTGGGTGGCCGGGCGATGCGCCTCCATGGACGTCCAGGTACATGGAGCATTCCGGGTGCAGCCGGCGGCGGTGATGATGGGCCAGGCGGCCGGAACGGCGGCAGTGCAGTCGGTCCGGACGAAAAGGTCCGCGGCGGAGATCGACACGGAGCTTCTTGTCGAAACTCTACGGAAGGCGGGAGCGTATCTTCCGCAAAGCGCAACAAGCAAGCAGATGAGCCGGAAGACGGCATGAGTGCGGCGCACCCTCCAGGTCTGAACAGAACCTGGACGGATGGTCAGGCAATCAGATGGTGATGCGGAGGTGAGTCCCATGAAGTTTGTCCGTTTGGCCGTGGCGGCCCTAATAACGGCGGGTACAATTCCCGCTCAGCAGAGCTTCGATCTCGTCGTCTATGGCGGCACGGCGGGGGGAGCGATGACAGCGGTGGCGGGCGCCCGTCAGGGCTTGAAGGTCGTGCTCGTCAACCCTGGAAGGCATATCGGCGGGTTGGTGAGCGGCGGCCTATCGGGCACGGATACCGGCAGGAAAGAAGTGATTGGCGGACTGGCGCTCGAATTCTACTTCCGTGCCGGCCGCTACTACAACCTGGAGAGGCATTTGC
Organism: uncultured Candidatus Solibacter sp.; assembly: GCA_964604945.1. Taxonomy (GTDB): domain Bacteria; phylum Acidobacteriota; class Terriglobia; order Bryobacterales; family Bryobacteraceae; genus PNKE01. Next base: position 28,378 of record CAZSBK010000051.1, on the reverse strand, counting down.
AGGAACTCGCCTGGATGCCCGAACCCAAGGTGGCCGAGCAGATCATGCGAGACATGCTGAAAGAACAGGGCGTCACGCTGATCGAAAACAGTCCTCTGCGCGAGAAGACGGGCGTCGTCAAAAATGGGACGAAGATCGTCGAGATTACCACGCTGGACGGGACGCGGTTCCGGGCCAAGGTATTCGTGGATTCCTCTTACGAGGGCGATCTGATGGCGCAAGCCAAGGTAAGCTACACCTTTGGGCGCGAGAGCACGCAGCAGTATGGCGAATCGCTCGCAGGCATTAGGGCGCATACACCTAGCCACCAGTTCGCGGTCGACATCCCGGCGAGAGACGAAAATGGCAGGTTACTGCCCGAGATATCATCCGAACCTCGCGGCGAACCAGGCGCGGCGGACAAGCGGATTCAGGCATACAACTTCCGCGTGATCGCAACGAACATTCCCGAGAATCGCCTGCCCTGGCCGAGACCTGATAACTATGACGTGAAGCGGTACGAGCTCCTGGCGCGCTATCTCAAGGCCATGACCCCACATATGGGGCGCCCGCTCGACATCAATGAGGTCAACCTGCTGAGGGTGATTCCTAACGGAAAAGCCGACTTCAACAACCGCGGAGGCTTCTCGACAGACTACATCGGCAAGAACTACGCCTATCCCGACGGAGACTACGCCACCCGCACCAGGATCTGGGAGGAGCACGAGGAATACCAGAAGGGTTTCTACTATTTTCTGGCCACCGATCCCCGAGTGCCGAAGCCGCTCCAGGACCAGATGAACCAATGGGGTCTCGCCAAGGATGAGTTCGCCGACACCGGCAATTGGCCACACCAGCTCTACATCAGGGAGGCCCGGCGCATGATCGGCGAGTTCATCGCGACGCAGAAAGACTTGCAGACCGACCTCACCAAGCCTGACGTGATCGGGATGGGCAGCTACTCCAGCGACTCGCACAATCTGCAGCGATTTGTGAACGCCAAAGGATTTGTTGAAAACGAAGGCGACGTGCAAGTCGGAGTCAAACCTTACCAGATTTCGTACCGGTCGCTAACGCCGAAGCGTGCCGAGGCGACAAACTTACTGGTTCCTGTCTGCCTTTCGGCCAGTCACGTCGCGTATTCGAGCATGAGGATGGAGCCTCAGTATATGCTCCTCGGCCATGCCGCGGGCATCGCGGCGGCGCTGGCCGCGAAGAACGGCGTCGCGGTACAGGACGTCCCGATTGCTGAACTTCAGAAACAGCTACTTGCGGAGGGCGCGGTTTTCGAGTTGGGAATCGAGTATCACAACCGGGCGCTGTCTCTGATCCGGCAGCGGTACCAAGGCCCCCCTCGCAAGGGCCCGGCGCCATGGGCCCGGCCGGAACCGAAATAGGACGGAGTGACCGCCATGAACAAATGGGTTCGTTTGGCCGCCGCGGGCTTCTGCCTCGCAGGCGTCTCGATTGCGCAACAGGGTTTCGACCTTGTGGTTTACGGTGGCACGGCGGGCGGGGTGATGACGGCCGTCGCTGCTGCGCGGCAGGGTTTGTCAGTCGTCTTGGTCAACCCCAAACGCCATGTCGGCGGGATGGTGAGTGGCGGCCTGTCGGCGACGGACTATGGCAGGAAGGAAGTCATCGGCGGCTTGTCGCTCGAATTCTATGTCCGCGCCGGCCGCGCCTATAGCATTGGCCGCCATGGCCAGGAGATCGCCTGGCTGCCGGAACCAAAGGTGGCCGAGGCGATCATGCGCGACATGCTCAAGGAGAGCGGCGTCACTCTGGTCGAAAGCCAACGCCTCCGAGAAAAGACCGGTGTCCGCAAGGAGGGTGCGCGCCTCGTTGAAATCATGACAGAGAGCGGCGCAAAGTTCAGGGGAAAGGTCTTCGCTGACGCCTCGTACGAGGGAGACCTGATGGCCCAATCCAAAGTCAGTTATACGTTCGGCCGCGAGAGCACTGCGCAGTATGGCGAGTCTCTCGCAGGCGTTCGCGCCGTCACTCCCAGCCATCAGTTCCCAATCGACATCCCCGCGCATGACGAACGCGGGAAACTGCTACCGGAAGTTTCATCGGAACCACGTGGCGAGCCTGGCTCAGCCGACAAACGGATCCAGGCTTACAACTTCAGGATCATCGCAACGAACGTCCCGGAAAATCTGGTTCCATGGCCGAAGCCTGCTAACTATGACCCCGCGCGCTATGAGTTGCTGCTGCGCTACGTCCACGGGATGACGGCCTATCTTGGCCGCACCATGGACTTCATGGATGTCAGCGGGCCCGGGCTGATTCCCAACGGCAAAGCCGACCACAACAATCGCGGCGGCTTCTCGACCGACTACATCGGCAAGAACTATGGCTATCCCGACGGCACTTACGCCGAGCGAGAGAAGATCTGGAAGGACCACGAAGACTACCAGAAGGGTTTCTATTACTTCCTGGCAAACGATCCACGCCTGCCTGAGACGATGCGGCGCACAACGCGGGAATGGGGCCTGGCGAAGGATGAGTTCACAGACAGCGGCAACTGGCCCCACGAACTGTACGTGCGCGAGGGGCGCCGGATGGTCGGCGAGTATGTATCGATCCAGAGGGACTTGCAGACCGACCTCAACAAACCGGACGTGATTGGCATGGGCAGCTACGCCAGCGACTCACACAACCTGCAGCGATTCATCAACAACAGGGGTTTTGTCGAGAATGAAGGCGACGTGCAAGTGGGCGTGAAGCCGTATCAGATCGCATTCAGGTCACTGACGCCGAAGCGTTCCGAGGCGGAGAATCTCCTGGTTCCGGTCTGTTTCTCCGCCAGCCATGTCGCGTATTCAAGCATGAGAATGGAGCCGCAGTACATGATCATCGGCCATGCCTCGGGCGTGGCCGCGGCGCTGGCCGTGAAGAAAGCCGCCGCAATTCAGGACGTCCCGATTGCGGAGCTGCAGAAGACTCTTCTGGAGGAGGGCGCCATCTTCGAATACGGCGTCGAACACCAGACCAGGGCGCTGAGCATCATTCGTCAGAAATTCCGGCCCCTGGCACGCAAAGGACCGGCGCCATGGGCCCGCCCAGAGAAGAGATAGAGACGCGGAGGTAGATCGTGATGAGCTGGTTTCGTTTGATTACAGCGGGCTGTGTGCTCGCCGGTTCGCTCCTCGCACAGCAGAGCTATGATCTTGTCGTTTATGGAGGCACGGCTGGCGGAGTGATGACGGCCGTCGCCGGCGCCCGCCACGGGCTCAGAACGGCGCTGCTTGAGCCGCGCGCTCACGTCGGAGGCATGGCAACCGGCGGCTTATCGCGGACCGATACGGGCGTGCGCGAGGTACTAGGTGGACTGGCGCTCGAGTTCTACTACCGGGTCGGGGCGCGTTACGAGATGACCCGGTATAAGAATCCTGTCGCTTGGTTCTACGAGCCCAAAGTGGGCGAATCAGTGATGCTCGAAATGCTCAAGCAAGCCGGCGTCACCGTGTTGTTCAACCACCGGCTGCGCGGGAAAACCGGCGTGACCATGGACGGCAACCAGGTGGTCGAGATAGCTACGGAGAATGGCCAGCGCTTTCGAGGCAAGGTCTTCGCCGACTGCTCGTACGAGGGCGACCTCATGGCTCAATCGAAGGTGAGCTATACCTTCGGCCGCGAAGGCTCCGCGCAGTATGGCGAGTCGCTAGCCGGCGTGCGCGACCGCACCCCATACCACCAGTTCCTTTTTGATGTCCCCGCGCTGGACGCCTCGGGCAAGCCATTGCCGGAACTAGTGGCAACGAAGCCGGAGCCCCCGGGCACGGCCGACAAGAAGATCCAGGCCTACAATTTCCGTATCATTGCCACCAACGTGACATCCAACCGCCTGCCGTGGCCGAAACCGGCCAAGTACGAAGTGAAACGGTACGAGTTGCTGGCGCGATATCTCGAAACCTTCGTCAAGGTGAGAGGCCGCTCGCCAGTGTTCCACGAACTGACCCTGATCGCGCCCATTCCCAACGGCAAGGCCGATTTCAACAATAACGGCCCGTTCTCGACCGACTTTATCGGCAAGAACTACGCCTACCCCGACGGCGACTATGCCACGCGCGACCGCATCTGGCAGGAACATGTCGACTACGTCCAGGGCTTCTACTATTTCCTGGCCAACGATCCCCGGGTGCCAGAAGCCCTACAGAAGGAAGTGAACGAGTGGGGCTTGCCGCGCGACGAATATGCCGACACCAGCCACTGGCCGCACCAGCTCTATGTGCGCGAAGCTCGTCGTATGGTGGGCGTCTATGTGGCCAGCCAGAAGGATCTGCAAACCGATCTTCACAAGTCTGACGTGATCGGCATGGGTAGCTACAATTCGGATTCGCACAACATCCAACGGTTTGTGAACGCCCGCGGTATGGCCGAAAACGAGGGCGACATGCAGGTGGCGGTAAAACCGTACCAAATCCCCTTCCGCATTATCCTGCCCAGGAAAGAGCAGGCGCGAAACCTCCTAGTGCCGGTGTGCTTCTCGGCCACCCACGTCGCCTATTCGTCGCTCAGGATGGAGCCGCAGTACATGATTATCGGCCATGCGGCGGGTGTGGCCTCGGCCATGGCTGTTAAAGCCGGCGTCGCCGTGCAGGACATCGACGTGGCGGAGTTGCAGAAGGCGTTGAAGTCCGAAGCGGCCGTATTCAACTACATTCGCACGCCTCAGCAGGACGCCATGGAGATCATCCATAGGCAGATGCAGCCCAAGGGTGTCGGCCGCTTCAACTGGGAATACTGATCGCGTTCGGAGGTTCAAAATGACTCTCAAACATGCGTCGCGTTTCGCGGCGGCCGTAACGGCCCTGTTCCTGGCTGCGGGGACCGCTTCCTGTGGCCCGGGCAGGAAGGCGGACATCATTGTCTACGGTGGAACGTCGTCCGGCATCGCCGCCGCCATCCAGTGCAGCCGCATGGGGAAGAGCGTCATCCTGCTTGAGCCCGGCACTCACCTTGGTGGACTGACCACTGGCGGCCTCAGCTGGACCGACATCGGCAATAAGGTCGTGATCGGCGGTATCGCCCGCGAATTCTATCAGCGGATCAAGAAGAAGTACGAGGACCCGAAACTGTGGACGTCTGAGACACGCGAACAATATTTCGAACGCCGCCGGGGCCCCAACGCGATCAACGAGGACGCAATGTGGACCTTCGAGCCGAAGGTGGCCAGTGCCGTCTATCGCGAAATGTTGACCGAGGCGGGCGTCAAAGTGATAACCGGCGCGCGCCTGGATCTCGCGCCAGGCAAGGGCGTTGTCAAGCACGCCGGGAGCATCGTCGCAATCGTAATGAAAGACGGCTCAAAATACGAAGGCCGCATGTTCATCGACGCCACGTATGAGGGCGACTTGATGGCCAAGGCGGGAGTCTCCTACACGGTCGGGCGCGAGGCCAATTCCAAGTACGACGAGACGTGGAACGGATCGCAGGCGTCGCACTTCCACTATCATCAGTTTCCCGATGCAGCAAACGTCGATCCCTATGTCATCCCAGGCAAGCCTGAAAGTGGTTTGTTGCCGATCATTGACCCGGAGGGCCCTGGCGAGGAAGGGGCGGGCGACAAGCGGATCCAGGCCTATTGTTTTCGCATGTGCCTCACCAATGACTTGAAGAACCGGGTTTCGATCGAAAAGCCCGAGGGTTACGACGAGAAGGACCATGAGCTGCTGCTTCGCTTCGCCGAAACAGGGAAGTACCACAACCCGGCGAGCAAGTACGACCCAATCCCGAACCTGAAGACCGACACCAACAACCACGGTGCCGTCTCAACCGACTACATGGGCGCCAACTGGGACTATCCGGAAGGCGACTACGCCACGCGCGAGAAGATCATCAAGCGCCACGAAGTCTATCAAAAAGGCTATATGTGGACACTGCAAAACCACCCGCGCGTCCCTGAGGGAATCCGTGCCTATTACCGCCAATGGGGTCTGCCGAAGGATGAGTTTACCAGCAACGGTGGCTGGCCCACGCAACTCTACATCCGGGAAGCGCGGCGCATGCTCGGCGCCGTTGTCATGACCGAGCATCATGTCATGGCGCGCATCATCGCCAAGGATTCCATCGGAATGGGCGCCTACGGGATGGACTCGCACAACGTGCAGCGTTACGTCACAAAGGCAGGCTTCGTCCGCAACGAGGGTAACGTGCAGGTGGGCGGCTTCCCGCCGTATCCAGTCAGCTATCAGTCCATCGTACCGAGGAAGGGCGAAGTGTCGAATCTGCTGGTCCCCGTTTGCCTGTCGGCAACCCACATCGCCTATGGGTCCATCCGCATGGAGCCAGTATTCATGGTTCTGGGCCAATCGGCCGCCACCGCTGCGGCCTTAGCGATCAATGGCAAACTCGACGTCCAGGATGTGGACTACTTGCAACTGCGCGAGCGGCTGCTGGCCGGCAAACAGGTGCTCGAAGCGCCCGCTGAGTCGAAAAGGGGCGATATCGATCCCGCGCAAATGGAGGGCATAGTCATCGACAGCCAGTTCGCCCGGCTCAGCCCCGCCTGGAAGGGCGCCCGCACGGATCATCCCCGGCTTGGCCCTTCTTACTTCCACGACCTTGACGCCCGTGACGGCAGAGCGACGGCCCAGTTCAGCGTGACTGTGCCCCAGGCGGGCCGCTATCGCGTGAAACTGCTCTATCCCCCCAAGGCCAGCCGTGCGGCCAATGTGCCCGTCGTCATCGAAGGTGACGGCAGGGCGTATCCCGTGGTTGTAAATCAGCGCAAGCCGGCAGATTGGATCGGCGTCTTTTCCCTGCCTGCGACATTCACCGTCACCATCTCCAACAAGGGGGTGAACGGCGACGTCGTGGTCGATGGCCTGCAGGTTGCACCCGCCGGCAGCTAGCCAACGCGGCCCGCGCCGCGTCTACTTCTTCGCGTCCTCGCGTCGAGGGCTGACGCTGAGCAGAATCTCCGCTCCCGGATCGAAGCGGATATTTGGCGCCTTGGCGCCAACCTGGATCATCACCAAAGCAGCCCCGGCGCCTACGCCCGCGCCGATGGCTGCCCCCTTGCCCCCGCCTGCCAGTCCGCCAATCAATGCGCCCACCCCGGTGGCCGCGGCCATTTTGCCGAGGTTGTTCTTCTTCTCGATCACTGCACCCTCTTCATCGACATTTTGCTGACCCTTGGAGTTAATGAAGCCCTTCACGTCGGAACTGACCGGAATCGCGTCGCCGGTCTTGGGGGCCAGTGAATGGAACGTGAACAACAGCGTCGATTTGCCTTTGAACTTGTTGCCGCTCTTGGACTCCTTTACCTCGCCTTCCATGATCGCCCCGGCAAATCCAGCCGGCGAGACGACCTGGGCCGTAATCTTGTCGCCTTTTCTTGCGGTCTCAGTGCTCAAGGGGGCAAGCAGCTTGACAGTAAAGTCGGTCTTGGGCTGCACTTGCTGTGCGGCGCAAGGTATGGCGAGCGCCGCCGACAATATGAAAAGGAATCCAGTCCTCATGGTTTGCCTCCAATGCCCGTGGGTCCAGTTTCAATTCGCCGGTCTAGCCGTTTCGGTAATGCCGTCTCCGACTATCCGCATCCAATTCATACCACCACGCGTAGTCGAAGAGGAAACCGGCCCGGCCTCTCCTGGCGTGGGAAGGCGGTATCGGGGATTCCGCTGACACGTGGATCTGATCGTGGTCCGGTATGATGAGGACCAGAACCGCTGGGACAGGTCGGACTGCGCTCTCCCGGCGTGCGTGCAGGCGGATGGCCACGAGTCCGGGTGGTGTTTGAAGACGCCATGGCATATAACAGAGATTCCGGGCATCGGTCGATGGACCGCGCCCGAGCGGCGCATTGGAGGACATATGGCGACATGCGGTATTTGCGGCAAGGAGAACGCCCCTGGACAGAAGTTCTGTAACTCATGCGGCCAGCCGTTGCCGGCTGCTCCGCCTACCCCGGCCGCGGCGGGTCCAAAGTGTCCGAGATGCGGAACAGCCGCAGCGGCTGGGTTGAAGTTCTGTACCGGATGTGGCGCTCCGATTGCGGCGGCTCCGGCGCCAATTGCTCCACCCAAGCCCCCGGCTCCAGTGGCTCCAGTCGCGGCGGGTGATAAGTGTCCGAAATGCGGAGCGGCCGTGCCACCCGGGCTGAAGTTCTGCACAGGCTGCGGCGCGCCGGTCGCGGTGGCTCCGGCAGCCGCGGCACCTCCGAAGCCAGCCGCTCCGGTCGGGCCCGGAGTTGGTGGACCCGAATCAGGCGAAAAGTGTTCCAAGTGCGGCGCCGCCGTTCCGGCCGGGCTCAAGTTCTGCACGGCCTGTGGGCACCCTGTTGGATCTCCGCCATCCGTGGCTGCGCCGCTTCCGGTTGCTGTGGCGCCTGCAGCCGCGACCGCAAGCACGGTGAAGTGCCCGATTTGCTGGTCCCAGGTGCCGTCTGGATCAAAACTGTGCACCGTGTGCGGCCAGCCTTTGGGCGCAGGCGCATCCGCCCAGGCCCCGCCTGCGCCGTCTCCAGTCCCGCCGACGCCGCCGAAGCTCGAAGCCGCCCCGCCTCCCGTCCCCGTGCCTGGCGTGAAGTGCTCCAATTGCGGCGCACAAGTGCCCTCCGGAATGAAGTTCTGCAATACGTGCGGGCAAGCGGTTGGCGCGGGGGCGGCGAAGGCTGCTCCGCCCGTGGCGGCGATGCCCGCCAGTCCGCCGCCGCCGACCTTCGCGGGCGGCCCATCGCCCTATGACAGACAGCCCATGGGCGCGCCTCCCGCGCCGGTCGTGCGGAAGGGCGCGGGAATGGGCCTGATCGTGGGCCTGGTGCTGGGCGCTCTGGTCCTGGCCGCTGGAGGCTATTTCGGCTACAAGCAGTTCTTCGGTCCGAAGGAGCCGTCGCAAGATGCAGCGCAGGTCCAGACCCAAGTGGACCCGGCGCAGCCAGCGACATCAACACCCGCTGAACAACCGCCCGCTGAAGTGGCCCAATCCCAGCCGCCGGCGGACTCCGGGAGCGGACAAAGCGCTCAGCTGCAGGCGAACCAGTCGGTGCCTGCAGTGAAACCCTCCACGCCCGCCCCCACTCAGAGTGTTGGAACCAAGCCTCCGTCCACGGCACCCCAGCAGAAGCAGGCTCCTGTTTATACCCCACCGCCAGCGCAGCCAAGTACGCCCGCCTACACGCCCCCGGCACAACCAAGCGCACCGGTATCGCGTCCACCCGCTCAGCCGGCCGCGCAGCCGCAGGAACGGTCGTTTCCACCGGCCCCGGTGACGCAGACGCCTCCTCAAGCTGCCGCGCCGCCGGTCTCCGCTCCCGCGGCTTCATCGGCATCGCGATACACCGGGCCAACGTCGGGCATGCTGATGTGGCTTGGCAAACTCGACAAGAACGGCGTCGTCACGATCGAAGGCAACCACGCATCCGCCGGTACGCTCACGGGTGCACTGCCTGGTGTCCCCGTGACGCTCGAAACCGACCTCACCAACATCGGTTTCGCAGAAATGCCGGGTCCTTCAAACGGGTGGAAGAAGGTATCGCTGCGCTCGAAGAAGAGCCAGAACATCGTCATCAGCATTCGTTGGAAGGTGTTGAACTAGCCTACCCCGGGAGGCCCCCCGGCTCTGCCGGGGCGGCAGTAGGAGTTTGACAGTTCCTGAAATAGGGGCGCAGTGTGACGGCTGCTTCGCGCAATAGCGCCTCGCGCAAAGGATGCTTTCGATCAGTTGAGCAGATCGGCCGTCCTGGTTGACCCTGCCTGCGGGCGCGTAGTCTTCAACGATTGCGAAGAGGCCTCTTTGAGGGGCCCGCAATCGTAAAGCCTCCGGCTCTGCCGGAGGATACTTACCACTCCTGGAACGCTGGAGGCCAACATGAGCCAGTTCTGTATCCAGTGCGGATCTCCGATTGAACCCGGCGTGAGATTCTGCGGCACTTGTGGAAAGCCCCTTGACGTGCGCCCACAACTGCCGGGCGCGCCGCCGCCCATGCCTCCGCCGCCGGCAATGCCGCCGGTGGTGCCGCCTCAATATGCGCCCGGCCCCCAGCAGGGTACGGCGCTGGCGCATCCGGAACCGCTTTCGCTGAGTTCGCGGATTTGCCAAGTCCGGTGCGATCGTGTAGGATGAGAAGTTGCGACACCTTCGCATGGGGCAACTGTGCGCCCATGCCTTACGGTGAACCCTTCCGGTAGGCCGTCGTTGATGGCGATTCCCGGTTAAAAGCAAGAGGATCGAACCATGTACGCAGTGATCGAGACCGGCGGAAAACAGTATCGCGTCTGCCCGGGCGACTCCATCGTAGTCGAAACGCTGGCCGGCGAAGTCGGCTCAACCGTCGAATTTGACAAGGTCCTGGCCGTTGGCAAGGATTCCGGCGAATTGCTCGCCGGTGCCGGCGCCGCATCGGCGAAGGTGACCGCTTCAATCGAAGCCCATGACCGCGCCAAGAAGATCATCGTCTTCAAGTTCAAGCGCAAGAAGCAGTACCGCCGCACGAACGGTCACCGGCAGAACCAGACCCGTGTGAAGATCGACGAGATCCTGGCGTAGCGGGAGAGGCAAGGCAATATGGCACATAAAAAAGGACTTGGCAGTTCCAAGAACGGGCGCGACTCGCAGTCCAAGCGCCTCGGCGTGAAGGTTTTCTCCGGCCAAGTGGTCACCGGCGGATCGATCATCGTCCGCCAGCGCGGTACCCGCTATAAGGCGGGCGAGAACGTCGGTTTGGGCAAGGACGACACCCTGTTCGCCACCGTCGACGGTCGCGTCGAGTGGCGTGACCGCGGACGCATGGGCAAGTTTGTCAGCGTCTCGCCGGTCGAGGCCTAATCCGGCCGGCAACCAATCATGAAGTTCCGGGCCGCCTCGGTCATCTGGCCGGCGGCCCTTTCTCTTTGTAAGCCAATATGTTCGTCGATGAAGTCATTATCAAGGTGAAAGCGGGCGACGGCGGCAACGGCTGCATGGCGTTCCGGCGGGAGAAGTTCGTCCCGAAGGGAGGGCCAAGCGGCGGTGACGGCGGCCGCGGCGGCGATGTCGTGTTCTATGCCAGCACACACCACAATACGCTGCTGCACTTTCGCTTCAATCCCGAACATACGGCAGAACGCGGCCGCCACGGTGAGGGCAGTAACCGCAGCGGACATGCCGGCGCATCCATCGAGGTTCCCGTTCCGGTCGGCACCATTGTTTACGATGCCGGAACCGGTGAGCTGATCCACGACTTTGCCGTTGAAGGCGAACGATTCACCATCGCCAGAGGGGGCCGTGGCGGGCGCGGCAACCAGCATTTCGCCACCTCGACCCACCAGGCGCCGACGCGTCATGAACCTGGCCGCCCGGGCGACGAATTCAAGCTTCGCCTTGAACTGAAACTGTTGGCAGACGTTGGACTGGTCGGCTTCCCCAACGCCGGAAAGTCCACGCTCATCTCGCGGATATCCGCCGCCCGGCCCAAGATCGCCGACTATCCGTTCACCACGTTGGAGCCGAATCTCGGCGTGGTCAGCGCCGATGACTTGCGGAGCTTCGTCGTTGCTGACATCCCCGGCCTCATCGAAGGCGCGCATCTGGGCCACGGACTCGGGATCCAGTTCCTCCGCCATGTCGAACGGACTCGCCTCCTCCTCCATCTTGTTGATGTATCAGAAGTTTCCGGGCGAGATCCAGTGAATGACTTTCAGGTGATCCTCGGAGAGTTGGCCAGCTACAGCGACGCATTGCCGGGCAAACCAATGTTTGTCGTAGCTACGAAACTCGATGCTGCCCAGGACGCCGATCGCTCCTCGGCGCTGAAAGCTGCCGCCGCACAAGCGCAGATGCCCTTCTTTGAGATTTCCGCAGTCACGGGACAAGGGATCCCGGAGTTGATCCGCGCAGTCGCCAAGGCGGTCCTTCCGGCTGTTTGACCCCGCCGGCTCAGATCCCGATCCGGGTAGCCGAAAGCCTCCGTTCGAGTTCTTCGATCCTACTTTGGAGGTTGGCCAGTTGAGACCCCTGGCCGCCAAGGGCCGACTGCATCTCCTTGATCAGCAAGTCTTTCAGTTCAGACTCAATCCTCAGATGCGCCAGTTCGACGTCTTTGCGCGACACAATGGATTCGAGGCGGTCCAAGTGGCTTAACAGGGTCTCGTCGCTTTGGCTTGTGTCCTGGGTCATCGTGGGTGCAGGCACCCCCTGAAGAAGTAGTGGCTCCTTCACGCCAGACTCTCAAGCAGAATTGCAGGCGAACTTACTCGCGGGATCCACCCTCGTACTGAAGCCCAACGCGGAACCCCATCCCCTTGGGCTGACAATGCCTGACCACAGCCAGGCCCGCCGCCTTCAGATCGGATGACTCGATCAGAACAGTCTGCCCGGTGATGATGCGCCGGTCCAGGTCGATACAGAACCCGCGGGCAGATGCGTTCGAAACTCTTCCCACACATCCAAACGAAGCCCCACTCGAGTCCCGCCAGTTGACGCGGACTTTGCCCTGAGTCAGTTGCCGTCCTCTTTGTCGTAGCTCGAGCATTGGAGAGTCCCTAAACTAGTGAACTCCGGACGGCCAGTCGATTTCTATTGGGGTTTCTACTTAGCAGTACTAAGGCTCTGGCCAAAGGTCCCAGCGCGTAATCCTGGGCGAGCAGACCGCGTCATGGTAGTTGACAGAGTTGTACAGGAAAGTTACACAGTCGTGAAAGGAGCAAGGGTATGCGTAAGGTCTTGATTTCGTTAGCCGTATTTTCTGGGCTCTTGATAGCTCAGGGCCCGATGGCTTGGCGGCGTGGTCCCGCCCAGAGGGGGATGATGCCGCGGCAGGCAGTCATGAGCCAGCGGATGGCGGGCGCCGGGGCGTTGAAGGAGTACCTTGGACTGACCGACGCTCAAGTCGAGCAGATGCGGGACTTGCGCCGAAAGGAAGCGTCGGGCACGCAGGCACAGTCGGCGGTGGTCCGGGCCAAAGCCCTGGAATTGCGCCAGTTGATGCGGTCGGAATCCCCCGATCCAGCCAAGGTGGGCGCACTGACAATTGAGTTGAAGGAGATGCGCGAAGAAGCGGCAGCCGCCCGCGGCGGTCTGAGCGACCAGACAAAGGCTGTCCTCACCGCCGATCAACAGGCCAAGCTGAAACAGCTTGAGGAGACAGTCAGGCTGGGTCCGGCCGCCAGGCAGGCGGTTGCGCTGGGATTAGTGGACGCGCCGCGGACCGCGGGTTTGGCCGGTGGCGAGGCCACGCGGGCCGAGCGGTGGCGCGGTCGAGGCCGGGCCCGAATGTAGATATTTCTGTCGGTCCGTTTGTCCCTGATGACACGTTGGGCGGGGGTTGACGGCCCCCGCCCTTTTTCAAATTCGCGGCGCCCAGCCCGGCATGACATAGGCATAAAAGAGTACGACCACGCCGATAATGGCTGCCAGCAGGATACTGTGGCGAAGCGTGAAGCGGAACAACTTGGATTCGTCGGACGAACTCATGGCCGTGGCCGCGGCCGCCACGGCGATGCTCTGCAGGCTGATCATTTTGCCCATGACGCCGCCGCTTGAGTTGGCCGCCGCCATCAGCACGGGGTTCAGGCCGAGCTTATTGGCGGTCACGACCTGGAGGTTGCCAAAAAGAGCGTTGGCGGAGGTGTCGCTGCCGGTAAGGAAGACGCCCAACCAGCCCAGCAGGGCACTGAAGAAAGGGAAGGCCGCGCCGGTGGCGGCAAAGGCCAAGCCAAGGGTTCCCGTGGCGCCGGAGTAGTTCATCAGGAATGCCAGCGCCAAGACTGAACAAACGGTTATTGTAGGCTTCCCCATCTGTTTGCCAGTGGTTACGAAGATCTGACCGGCCTTGGCCAGCGGAATGCGCAGGAACACGATGGAAAGCAGCGCAGCCAGCACACAGGCCGAGCCGGAGGCCGACAGCAAGTTCAGAGTGTACCTGGCGGCATAGCCGGTCTCGGCGGCGGTGACTGGCGGCGTTTGGATGACCAGGTTGTGGAGACCGGGCCATTCGAAGATGCGAGTGACAGAGTTGAGCGCCTTCTTGACCTCTGGGACACTCCAGGTAAGGACGCAGACAACGAGAAGACCGAAGGGCAGCCAGGCACGAAAGACATCGCCAGCGGAGTGCCGCTTGGGTTCCGTCGCGATGGCGGTTGCCTCGGCGAACTGGAAATGATCGGCCGGCTTCCAGACCTTCAACATAACCAGCATGGCGGCGATGGCAGCCAGCGAACTTAGGATATCGGTCATCTCTGGACCGACTAGGTTCGACACAAGGAGTTGAGTTCCCGCAAAGGCGACGCCGCAGGCCGCGGCGGCTGGCAACACACCGCGCAACGCCTTCCACCCGCCCATCACGAGGATCAAATAGGCAGGCACGAACAGCGAGACAGGCGCGCAGATGCGGCCCACGGCAGCGCTGAGTGAGTGCGCCGGCAGTGAAGTGATGCCGGCGAGCGTGACCACGGGGATACCAATCGAGCCGAAGGCCACTGGCGCTGTATTGGCCAGAAGACAGATGCCGGCGGCATAGAACGGCGAGAATCCGAGTCCGGTCAGCATGGCCGCGGCAACGGCGACGGGCGTGCCAAATCCGGCGGCGCCCTCAATGAACGCGCCGAAAGCGAAGGCGATCAACAGCGCCTGCAGGCGGCGGTCCTGGGTGAGGCTGCCCACCGAGTCCTTCACCAACTCGAAGCGACCGGTATCGACCACCAACCGATAGAGAAAGATGGCCCAGAAAACGATCCACGTGATCGGCAAAAGCCCAAACGCCGCTCCCAAGGCCGACGCGCTGGCCGCCATGCCGACCGGCATGCGATAGACAACGGCTGCAACGGCGAAAGCAGAACCGAGTCCTGCAAGTCCGGCGACCCAGGCTGTGGTCCGTTTGATGCCCAGGAGGTACAGCAGTACAAAAAGCGGCAGCGCCGCGGCGAGGGCCGAGAGGCCAAGGTGGCCGGCGATGGGATCGTAAGTCTGGCGCCACATGCTTGGGGTCCATTGTATTTGAACCCGCGGCGGGCGCGCTTGATTTCAGCGCGGGCGGCGCATCAGAGATGGTTCCAGAGCGACTTCTCCTCCTCCTCGGCCCGTTTGCCGGCGGCGCGCGAGTCCAGGAACCTCCTCACCGCATCCCGCCCGCCCAGGCCGATGGCCAAGCTTGCGGCCAGCACGAGTCCGCTGGCCAGGATGACAAATGCGGCGAAGAAGACATGGGGAGCGAAGTCCAGCACTTCAGAAGACGCCACGACGGCGACCATCAGCACCAGAACCTTGGTCACGGCCGCCCAGCGTCTGGGCGCCGGCAGGGCCTCGTTATGGGTCCAGACCAGGATCGAACGGCCGAGAAACTGAGCCAGCCAGATGCCGGTGAGCAGAATCAGGCCGGCGGTGAGAAGCTTCGGGAAGAGAAAGACAACGGATTCCACCATCCTCGTGGTGAGTTGCGTGTTGAACAAACTCAGACCGATCAGCGCGCCGGCAACCACGATCAACCAGAAGGTGGCGCCCGCCACCAGCGGGGTTGTATGCACATCGCCATGATCGTCGAGCATGCTCGACACGCCGACATCCTTCAGGAATCTGTCCAGCCGCGCGCCCTTGACTGCCTTTGTGAGCACCCAACGCACGGCGACGGCGGCGGCGAGAAAAACGACGAACAAGAACACAGCCACGATAAGCGGAGGCAGCAGGCTGTTCAACTGCGCGAGTATCCCGCCAACCACGCTTTCCAGAAGTTGTTCGAGGGCTCTCACCATGACCTAGACCTCCAATCTGACGGCCGTTTCGACCTGTGGCGGCAGGGCCGCAGCCGGCTGGTTTGCGGGTTCGCCGAACCAGATTTCGATCAGGTAAGGCTTCATTGCTTCAAAGGAGAGGCAGAGGCTCTCGATTCGGCCTTCCACCTCGGCAGCTCCCATCTCGGCCGTCTCGATAACGAACGACGCGACGCGCCCCAGATAAAGTGGCGTGATGGATTTCAGCAGCGTGGTCCGCTCGAGCCGGTTCGAGCGGGCCGAGCAGGCGAATTCATAGACGATCCGAACCCAAAGTTCGTCGTCGAGGTGGAAATCGCCGGCGCGCGCGGATTTGGCCAGGGAGGTTACGGCGGCGAGCGTATCGGGTTTCAGGATGAGCCGCCAGACTTCAGCCAAATCGCCGGCTCCACCGCGGAAGGCGGCCAACATGCGGTCGAGGTTGACGTTGACGGGATCCAACCCGACGTCGTAGCGGAATCCGAATAACGGCGCAGGCTCGCTGCCGGCCCGCAAACGCCACGTTTCCTGGTATTCGCGCATGAGCAGAAAGACGCTGCTGGTCACCTGCTGCAGCATGGCGCTCAGGTCGGCGCCCGGATCCTTGGCATCGTGGAGTTTGGCGCCGAGGAAGCTCTGGCAGACTTTGAAACCCTCAGCCACGGCGATGGTGGTCATCCAGATGTCGATGCCGAAACGGGCGACGTCGGTCTCCCAGTCGTCGCGTTCGAGATAGCGGCGGATCAGCGAATGCGACATGCCAAAATCGCCGCCGATCGGCTGGCGCAACCGCTGGCCGTAGAGAGAGCGAGTCAACGGATAAACGATCGAATTGGTAATGGTTCCGTCATATTTGTGGCGGTGGTAGTAGGGAGCGACGAAATCAAAGCCGCCGTCGATCACCGGACGGATGAGCAGATCGAACCACTCCGGCGTGATTGACCGCAGATCGGAATCCACGACGACGCAGGCTTTGGCGTCCAGCATCGAAGCCATCTGGAAGATCATCCGGAAGGCGCTGCCCTTGCCCGGGATTCCGTGATAGGGAAACGACAGCCGGTGGACGGGCTTCAAGGGCGTGTTGAGCATCAACAACGGGGCGTCCTGAAAGCTGGTCTGCGTAACAACGTCAGGAGTGCCGTCCTTCGAGCCGCCATCGGAGTTGATGATGATGCTGTTGAACTGGGGGAAGTACTTCGCCAGGCCGGCGTGCGCGGCCTGCACGACATGGCCGATGGTCTTTGAGTTGTTGAAACTCGGAATGCCCACCACGATATCGGCATGGCGGATCTCGTCCACCGCCGAGCGGGCCTCAGCCGGCATGGAATGGATCTGTTTTGCGTGTCGAGAAGCCGCCACTCATTTCAGATTGAATCCTGCCCTGGCGGGCGCGGAATCCCATTAACAGGTGAGACGGGCCAGGGAAACCCTGTATGCTGGTCTTCCGGCCATGTCCGCTCCCGCCAACAATCTGAACCCGGAGCAGCGCGCCGTAGTTGAGTCGACGCTCCGGCCCGTGCTGGTGATGGCGCCAGTGGGGACGGGCAAGACGAACGTCCTGGCCCTACGGGCCGGACGCGCCATTGAATCCGGGCTGGCGGCGCGGTCGCTGCTGTGTCTTTCGTTCACCAACAAGGCCGCGAGAGAGATGAAAGACAGGCTAACATCGCTCTGCGGCAAGCTGGCAGCCGAGATCACAATCTCGACCTTCCACGGCCTTTGCGCCTCTATTCTGCGCGCCGAGGCCTCCACCGCCGGCCTGGATGCCGACTTCGTCATATACGACGAAGAGGACTCGACCCAGCTCATCTCACGTCTGCTCGCCGCTTCCGGCATCCACTTGGGCCGCAAAGACGCCGATGCCGTGAACTTCTTCCTCTTTGAAGCCGCCGGCAAGGCGCGCCTGGCAAGGTATGAAGAGCACCGGGAGACGCCAAACGAAGTCTACTTGAAGCTCCTCGCCCAAGCCAGCTTCGACGCCGCGCTACTGCGCCAATTGAAGTTCCCGCAGTGGTTGGCCTCGTATGTTCACGAACTTCGCGAGAACCATGCCGTCGATTTCACCGACCTTCAACTTGGCGTCCTGCATCTGTTCAACGAGCATCCGGGTGTACTGGACCGCTGGAGGCGGCGCTTTGCCTGGATTCAGGTCGACGAGGTCCAGGACACCAGCCTGTCCGAGTATTCGATCCTCCGGAACTTGGCCGCTGAACACCGGCAGTTGTCGTTTTTCGGCGATATCGACCAAACGATCTACGAATGGCGCGGCTCGTCGCCGCAGGTGATACTGGAGCGGTACCGGGCTGAATTCGAGCCGTTGGAGATTGCCCTCGTGAGCAACTACCGGTCAACCGGGGCGATTCTTGAAGCCTGCGGGGCGGTGGTCCGGCGATGTCCGGGCGCAGTCACCCAGGCGATTGAAGCGCACAGCGCCGATATGGGCGACCCGGTGCGTGTCGTGCAGGCCCCGGCGCTGGAGGTCGAGGCCGAATGGATCGCCGGTCAGATCCGGCAACTGCGTGCCGCCAGCAGCAACCGCTGGAGCGACTACACCGTGCTGACCCGGACCAACTTCAAGGGACGTGACATCTCGGCCGTCTTCTCCCGGCTGAAGATTCCGCACCTGCAAGTGGATCAGCAGAAGTTCTTCCAGCGCGCCGAGATCAAGGCGGCGATGTCAGTGCTCAAACTGATCCTGACGCCACACGACGGAAACAGCCTGCTTCGTTACTTGAAAACACCGCCCAAGGGGATCGGCGAAGCGACCTACAATGCGCTCTGCGGCGCTCCGCGGCGAGCAGGATTGAAAGTGGGCGATCTACTCGACGAACGCGCCCTTGAGGCAGGCGATCCTTTCGCGCCGCTGCTTGGTGCTTTCGAGCGCGGCCGGGTTGTCGTCTTTGACACTGAAACCACCGGCCTGGATCCGTATTCCGACGAGATTGTCGAGATCGCCGCGGCCCGCTGCGGCGCGTCGGGCACGGCGGAGACGTTCCACGAGTTTCTGCGCCCGTCACGGCCAGTCGGAGATTCCGAGGCAATCCACGGCTGGTCCGACGCCTACCTGGCCGAAAATGGACAGCCGCCCGGGCAAGTCCTGGCGCGGTTCATGGAGTTCTGTGGCGACTCGATTCTCTGCGGCCACAATAGCCAGGCCTACGATATCCCCATCCTGCGGGCGAGCCTGGACCGGGCTGGGCTGTTTCCCAACGGCGACTTCGGCCCGACCTTCGACACGCTGGACATCACGCGCCGTTTCCACCGCCTGCCGAGATACCGGCTGTCACAGATCGCCGAATCGCTAGGTCTGAAGTCCGTTCCGACGCACCAGGCGATGGACGATGTGGTGACAACGGTTGAACTGCTCCAACGCCTGGCACTCACCTTGGCCGAGGGAGCCGCCGAGCGCCGGCAGGCCGTCGAGGCACACAGGAAGTTGTTTACGCCCTTGGCCCGAATGTTCACCAAATGGCGCGGCCGGCTCGCCTTCGAGCGTCCGCACGAACTTCTGGCAAGGGTGGTGCAGGAGTCCGGCCTGGGCCGTCATTTCGAGGATGAGGCCGATGGCGAAAAGCGCCTCATGAACCTCGAAGAGCTCTGCCGTCTGCTGGCCCGATACGACAACCCCGAACTGGCGCCGCAGGCGGCCCTGGTGGCGGCGTTGAATTTGGCGTCGCTATCCGGCGACATCGAACGGCAGATGCAGGCCGAGGACCGGGTCCCGATTCTGACCGTTCACCAATCCAAGGGGCTTGAGTTCGACACCGTTTTCGTCGCATCGGCCACCGACGACGATTTCCCCAGCCGCCGCAGCCGCCGCGAAGGACGCCTAAACGAGGAGCACCGGCTGTTCTATGTCGCTATCAGCCGGGCCAAACGGCGTTTGTTCGTGACCTGGCACACGCGCAACGATTTTGGGCGCGAGCAATCGCCGAGCCGGTATATTTCGCTGCTTCCTCCATCGACGGTCTACGAAAAAGTGTGAGATCGTCTGGCCGCTGCGCGGACAAGGCCCGCGAAGCTACCATGTGATCCATGGAACGCAGGCAATGGATCCAACTGATGACCGTGCTGGCGGCGGCGCGGCCAACCGGGGCGCAGCAGAACACGGCGAAGCCAAAACCGGGTCCGCTGACAAAGGAGCACCTGGCGGCGGCGCTGAAGGTGATGGACCTGTCTTTCACCGAGGCGCAGTTGGATCTGATGCTGCCTGAGGTGAACGAGGGCTATGAGCAGTTTTCCAAACTACGCGCCATCCAGATAGGCAACGAGGTGGAGACGGCGTTCACGTTCCGCGCCGAGTTACCGGGACGGCGGCCCCGGCCGGAAGTGTCCAGATTCCAACCGGTTCCGACGAGCGTGGCCAAGCCGGTCAGGCAGGAGGATCTCGCCTTTTTGCCGGCTTCGCAGCTCGCCGCCCTGGTCCGAACCAAACGAATCACGTCCACCGAATTGACCAGGCTCTATCTGGACCGGCTGAAGACCTATGCGCCGAAGCTGAACTGCGTAGTCAACCTGACCGAAGGCCTGGCGATGGAGCAGGCTGCCAGAGCGGACAAAGAGATCGCACAGGGCAAGTACCGCGGTCCGCTGCACGGGATTCCGTATGGTCTGAAGGATCTTTTCGCCGTCAAAGGAACGAAGACCACCTGGGGGGCGGAACCGTTCCGCGACCAAACGATTGATATGGACGCGACCGTCTATCTGAGGCTGCGGGAGGCCGGCGCGGTGCTGGTGGCCAAACTGTCGATGGGCGCACTGGCCATGGGCGGGCTCTGGTTCGGCGGGATGACGAAGACGCCTTGGGACCTGGAGAAGACATCCAGCGGATCGTCGGCCGGATCGGCTTCAGCTACCGCCGCGGGCTTGGTGGGCTTCGCGATCGGCACCGAGACGCTCGGCTCGATTGTCTCACCCAGCATTCGATGTGGCGTGACCGGGCTGAGGCCGACTTTTGGCCGCGTGAGCCGCCACGGGGCGATGGCGCTGTGCTGGACGATGGACAAGATCGGCCCCATCTGCCGGTCGGTAGAGGATTGCGCCCTGGTCCTGAAGGCGATCGCCGGGACAGACGGCAAGGACCTGACCGTGCTCGACGCGCCCCTCCACTATGAGCCGGCCAAGCGGCTCAGCAGGCTGCGGATCGGCGTCGCGCAGAGAGCATTCGACAAGATGGAGGGCGAAGCGAAAAAGGTCTACGACCAGGCGCTGGAGGATCTCAAGCGAGCCGGATTCAAGATGACGCCGGTGGAACTGCCTGACTCGACCGCCGGCGCGATCGTCCATTTTGTGCTCGGACCAGAGGCGGCTGCGGCGTTTGACGACATCACCCGCGATGGCCGCGTCGATCAGTTGGCCGGCCAGAAGCGCAGCGATTGGCCCAATCAGTTCCGTTCAGCGCGGCTTGTTCCGGCGGTTGAGTACATTCAGGCACAGCGGGCGCGGAGGAAGTTGATGCGGGACCTGGATGACTTCTTCAAGAATTGGGACGTGGTCGTCTGCCCACCGTATGCGCACCTCTCGTCGACGAATCTGACCGGGCATCCGCAGATGGTCGTGCCGTGCGGGTTCGTCAAGGGGATCCCGCAAGGTCTCAGTTTCATCGGCCCTTGGTGGCGGGAGGACACGATTCTACGTGCCGCGCTGGCCTACGAACACGCGACTGACTGGCACAAGAAGCGTCCACCGATCGCCTGATCAACGGCTGTTCAGCCACGGTTGGTAAAACGCCGCAGCGGATTGTCCTTCGATCCGCTCGACGAACGGCGCGCCATAGTGTTTCTTCGACCACACCGGCACCAGGTTTGGCGGCAGCGCTGTGCCCATCGGCGTCACGGGGCTGATGACGAGCAGTTTCCCTGCTGAGGCGCGTCCTAGATCGGGCAGATCGAAATCCTTAAGGACGCCAGGAATGGCGAGTTCCGCTAGACCGTTGTGTACGACCGCGCGGCAGTACTCCAGGTAGCTGAGCGGCGAGCCTTCCATCGCCACGCCCGACAGACCTGGTTCCAGGGCAGAGGTTAGCAGGGCGATGACACCCACTCCGCCGCGCCCGATCAGCACGATCTTGCCCGCCCTAGGCAGGGCGCGTGCTGCCGCGATAGCGGCTCGCATGTCGGCGACGGCCCAGCCGGGTACGTTCTCGCCTAGTAGCCACGCACGCGCCGCAAATTGATAGATGGGCGAATAGCCCGAGCGTCCAGCCTGCTCCGCGCCAGCGAAACCGCGTGGCTTGACAGCAAGCACTCGCCAACCGGCTTCCGCCAGGCTCCGCGCGTCGGCCGCGGGGCCGGTGTAGACGATCGTGCCCTGCGCGGTTTTCGAAGGCTCGAAGAGAATCGCTGACACGGGCTCTCCGCCCTCGGGCACGATGGTTCCCTCAGTCTCCGTCCAGGCGGAGGCGGCTTTCTGCGCGCCCGGCGTCCATGCCGCCGGCGCTGGCTGGAAAGGGATCGCCAACCGTGCCGCGACCAGACGGGCCAGTTGATCCGGCAGCATCGGCTTCGAAGCCGCCCGGCGTCCGTGCAAGTCGATGGCCAGCTTCAGATTGAGCGAAGCGACGGTCTCAGATCCGAACGACGTCTGCAATTGGCCCGTCGGCGTGGCGTAGAGCAGCGATTCCGGTTCCGGCGCGATGGGCGGCTCCGCCCCGTCAGTCTCGCGGTTCATCAGGAACTTGTCAAGGAACCGCGCAGCCGCCTGGCGGCGCGGCTGGGACCAGCCATGCGTGTCGTCGTACTCGTAATAGCCCGCGGCCTGCGAGACGCCGAGGTGTTCGTAATGCCTGACAATCTCTTGGTAGGTCGCCCTGGCGCCGGCGATGGGGAAGAAGTCCTGGATGGCGGTAGTCATCAGGTATGGCTTCGGCGAGGCGGCCAGGGCAAAGTCGGCGAAGTCAACGCCGGAAGCCACCATGCCCGGCATGATCTGCTCGGCGTCCTGGGGCCCTGGGCCCGACCAGAGTTCCCGCCACCTCGTCATATAGCAGGACGAAACGGCCGCCGCCAATCGAGGCTCGAGCGCGGCAAGATAGGCGGCCTGTGTGCCGCCGCCTGAATTGCCGGCGACAGCGATCCGGTTTGGATCGACCTCGGGGCGGGTCAGCAGATAGTCGAATGCGCGGATGCCGTCGTGGACGAAATAGCGGGCAATGGTCGTGCCTGTGAGCAGACATTGGAGTCCGGCCTGGATGTGCTCCGGAGTTCCGACCCCGGCGCGGGAGCGCAGTGTCACGGGGTCGAGCGTTTCGAGCCGCTCGCCCTGGCCTGGTGGATCGAAAGCGAGCACGGCATAGCCGCGTTTTACCATACCGATCCAGGCGTATTGATATGTGGCCGAGGCCTTGCCGTTGACGCTATGTCCGGCGACACCGAGGATGGCCGGAAACGGACCAGGACCAGTAGTCGGCACATAAAAGTTGGCAGTGACCCGGAACCCCGGCAGGCTTTCGAAGACGACATTCTCGACCCGGTAGCCATCGCGCGGAAACACGCCGGTGATCCGCGCGTTCAGCGGCGTCTTGCGATCGGGGAGTCCGCCGATTGAATCCAGCATCCAGGCGCGGGCCCGAGCAGCACGTTCCTGGATCTGTTTGGGCGTCTTCAACTCGGCCACGGCGCGTTCGCGCGCCTCCCAAAGCGCCTCAGCGCGCTTGGTCAACTTGGCGTCAAAATCGTCGGCGAACATCAAGAGCAACGCCAGCCACATGGTTAGGGCCTCCGTTAAGCGATCTTACCGGAGATTGACGGGCGAGGTCCGGCGTGCTGTCTACTCGTCGACGGGGCGGGTTCAGCCGGCTCGACCGATTCGACGCGCGCCCCAAGACGGCCTCTGCTCAAACGAACACCAAGGGGATCCCCGGCGCTCACATCCGCCGCGTCGCGAAGGATCCCATGCGGTCCCTCGACAATGGCATAGCCACGGCCCAGCACTGCCAGCGGGCTCAACGCGTCCAAGTGCGCCGCAGCCTGGCCCAGGCGGGCGCAACTCTGTTGGATGGGCGTCCTGATGGCGGCGTTCAGCCGGTTGGTCAGCGTAGACGCCCGCAACTGCGACTGTGACAGCTTCAAACGCGCGTCCTGCCTCCGGAGGCGACGGTCGAGCCCTTCCAGCCGTGCTGAGATTACGGCCACCTGCCTTCCGCCCGCCAGGCGCAGTCCGTAATCGAGTTCGTCGGCGCGTTGCTGTGCCCGGCCGATCATCCGCTGCACCAGGCGCGCGGGCCGCGAGGAGCCGCGTTCGGCGAGCAGACGCGCCAAACGGGCAACGCGAAGCGACAAGGCGCGTCCAGCGCGGTCGCCCAGAGTGTCGATATGGTCCAGCAGCGCGAGTAGATCGGGCGCAATCAGCTCCGCTGCTGCCGAGGGTGTCGGCGCCCTCAAATCGGCAACAAAGTCGGCGATGGTGAAATCCGTCTCATGCCCGACACCGCTCACTACCGGCACGGGGCAATTAAAGATCGCCCTGGCTACCGCTTCCTCATTGAACGTCCACAAGTCCTCAATCGAACCGCCTCCCCGCGCCAGAATGATCACTTCCGGCCATCCCGATCCGCCCAACTGCTCAAGCGCCGCGCAGATCCCTTCCACCGCTCCCTCGCCCTGCACCTTGGTTGGATAGAGCCTGACGTGCGCCATGGGCCAGCGCCTTCCCAGCACAGACAGGATGTCGCGGATCACCGCCCCTCTGGGCGAAGTGACGACTCCGATCCGCGACGGAAAAGCCGGCAACGGCCGCTTGCGGTCCGTTTCGAAAAGACCTTCTTCGAGCAACTTCCGCTTCAATCGTTCGAACGCCAACTGAAGTTCGCCCTCGCCTTGCGGCTCGATGCCGGAGACTACCAGTTGATACTCACCGCGCTCCTGCCGGACCTCGACCGATCCCCGCGCGCGCACTTGCATCCCGTCAGCGGGTTTCACTTTCAGATACCGCGCCACGTTGCGGAACAGGACGCACCGAACCTGGGCTGCGCCATCCTTCAATGTGAAGTAGGCATGGCCCGAGGTCCACACCTTGTATCCGGAGACTTCACCCGTCACGCGCACGTCGTCGAAGTTCAGCGTCAACAGGCGGTGAATCGCGGCAGTCAGTTCCGTAACTGTGTAAGCGGCTGGCCCGACGCCCTCGATGCTCATCTGCTCCATCGCAGTCTCCGCCGGTGATTCACTCTCCCAGCCTGACACAACCACTTCCAGACGAACAAACGCCCCGGCGGCCTTGGAGGCAACCACCGGGGCGCTGCTGAACTGGAGCGGCGGGAGTTAGAACATGTTCCAGAGGAACTGGTTGTAAACCTCGTGGTGATACTGCACCTCGGGCGACTTCACGAAGGAACCCAGCAGCCGCGGGCAGCGGTCCGCCGAGCCTTTTTTCAGTTCGGCGTAACGCGCTTTGACGTCCTCGCCAAGCAGCTTCGTCGTCCACTCCGACTTGTTGAAATTCTCCATGGCGTCGTAGATGTTGTCCGGAAGGTATCGCTCTGCCTGGCGCAGATTCTTGATCTTGGCCGTCTCGCCTTCCAGTCCGGTCTTGAACACCGAATGCAGCACCATGTAGGGATTGGCGTCCGGTCCAACCGAGCGAACCTCCACTCTCATGCTGCGCTCGTTGCCGATCGGGACACGGACCATCGACCCGCGGTCAGTGGCCGAGGCCTTGATCTGGTTCGGCGCTTCGAAGTGCGGGTCAAGACGGCGGTAGGCGTTCACGCTGGCGTTTAGCATCAAGCAGATGTCGTTGCCGTGAGTCAGAATCCTGTCGATGAACTGCCAGCCGAACTTGCTCAGCTTCTCTTCGCCCTTCGGATCCCAGAAGATGTTCTTGCCGCCCTTTGTGATGGACACATTGGTGTGCATGCCGCTGCCGTTGACGCCGACAACCGGCTTGGGCAGGAACGTCGCCGTCAGCCCCATCTTCGTGGCCACCTGGCGGCAGATCAGCTTGTAAATCTGGATCTGGTCGGCTGCGGTCACCACGTCGGCGTAGCTGTAGTTGATCTCAAACTGTGACGGGGCGACTTCCGGATGGTCCTTCTCGTTCTCGAAGCCCATGGCCCGCTGCGCTTCAGCCGCGTAGTCGATGAACTGGCGGAGCGGATCGCCCGGCAGCGAGTGGTAGTAGCCGCCCGTGTTGACGTATTCGAACTTATTGGTCTCGTGGTAGCGACGCTCGGCGTTGGTCCCGTCGAACAGGAACCCTTCGATCTCGTTGGCCGCGTTCAGCGTGTAGCCGTTCTTGGCGAACTGCGCATCGGCATATGTCTTGAGCACGCCGCGCAAATCGGCGGCGTATGGCGAACCGTCCTTGTCGATCACCTCTCCGAACACCAGCACCTTGCCCGGCCCAAAGATGTCGGACGGCGCCCAATAGAACGAACTCCAGTCCATGCCCAGCCGCAGATCGCTTTCGCGCTGGGCCGTGAAGCCGCGGATCGACGAACCGTCGAAGGTCAGGTTATCCCAACTCTTCAGCAGGAACTTCTTGTCGTAATCCAGCATGTGCAAGCGGCCTTCCAGGTCGCTGAACATCACCGTGACCGCCTTGATCCGCTTCTCGTCCGTCAGGTACTTTAGACGGTCCTCCTGGATCTTCCCGATCGGAACGCGCTTCTTCCGCTGCTCCTTCGCCTGGAGATTCAACTCTTCAAGCTCGGCATAAGAGAGGGTCAGAAAGTCCTGCAGTGGGGTGGGCATCAATACTCCTCGTTTCGTCTCGTTGCTATTGGACTCTCGTCGTGGAGAGCGGCGGATGTGATGGCCGGCTCGTGTGATCTCTCATTCTAGGTCATGGCCCTTGCTGCCCTGGCTAGTCTGGCGAGCGGTCAACTTAATGCCCATTATCATGCACCCCCCCGACAGCCCCGCAACCGTTTTGGCCCTTTCCCGCCATCGTATTTTTTTATGGGTTCGGTTTGCGGAATTGATCGTTCCTCGGAGAACCAGAACAAGATATTTAAAATCAACAACATATGAGCATATCCCCAGTGGAAAGGCCGCGCCTCAGATGGGAGTCGCATGAGCAGGATTCTGATAGACTCAGGGTCACAAATCAACGATTGGAGGCGCCCATCACCATGTCCCCTTCAGAAGTCCTCGACTTCGCCAAGGCCCAAAACGCCCGTCAAATCGACATCCGGTTCACCGATCTGCCTGGGCTGTCACAACACATCTCCTACCCCATTTCCCAGCTTACCCAAGACTCTTTCGAAGAGGGCTTCGGCATCGACGGATCGAGCATCCGCGGCTGGGCGGCGATCAACGAAAGCGACATGCTGCTGATCCCGGACTCGACCACCGCCTACATGGATCCCTTCTTCGAGACGCCGACGCTTTGCATGGTCGGCGACATCATCGATCCCATCACCCGCCAACGCTACGACCGCGACCCGCGCTGGATCGCCAAGAAGGCCGAGATGTTCCTGCAGAACAGCGGCCTGGCCGATACAGCCTACTTCGGCGCCGAAGCCGAGTTCTTCATCTTCGACAACATCCGTTTCGATCAGAACCAGCACTCCGGCTTCTATTTCATCGACGCCGAGGAGGGCCGCTGGAACTCCGGCCGTGAGGATAACAACCTCGGTTACCGCCCGCGATACAAGGAAGGCTACTTCCCGCTTCCGCCCACGGACCACTATCAGGACCTGCGCGCCGAAATGGTCGAAGTGATGCTCTCGGTCGGACTTCAGATTGAATGCCACCACCACGAGGTCGCCAGCGGCGGCCAGTGTGAGATCGACCAGCGATTCGACACCCTGGTGAAGTCGGCCGACAACATGATGCTGTACAAGTACTGCGTCCGCAATGTCGCCTACCGTTACGGCAAGACGGTCACCTTCATGCCCAAACCGCTGTTCGGCGACAACGGAAGCGGCATGCATGTTCACCAGTCGCTCTGGCGCTCGGGCACGCCCCTGTTTGCCGGCGACGGCTACGCGGGCCTGAGCCAGATGGCGCTTTGGTACATCGGCGGCCTGTTGAAACACTCGCGCTCCCTGTCGGCCATCATTGCCCCGACCACAAACAGCTACAAGCGCCTCGTGCCCGGCTACGAAGCGCCGGTCAACCTGGCCTACTCGCGCCGCAACCGCTCAGCCGCCGTCCGAATCCCCATGTACTCGGCCAGCCCCAAAGCCAAACGAATTGAATACCGTCCGCCGGACCCCTCCTCAAACCCCTATCTCGCGTTCTCCGCCCTGCTGATGGCCGGTGTCGACGGGATTCTGAACAAGATCGATCCCGGCGAGTCGCTCGACAAGGATATTTACGATCTGTCACCCGAGGAGTTGCGCAAGGTTCCGTCCATGCCGGGCTCCCTCGACGAAGCGCTCGACTGCCTCGACGCCGATCACGATTTCTTGCTCAAGGGCGACGTCTTCACCGACGAACTGATCGAAGC
Source organism: uncultured Candidatus Solibacter sp. (assembly GCA_964604945.1). Taxonomy (GTDB): domain Bacteria; phylum Acidobacteriota; class Terriglobia; order Bryobacterales; family Bryobacteraceae; genus PNKE01. Next base: position 332 of record CAZSBK010000051.1, on the reverse strand, counting down.
CTTCGTCAACTACAAACGCAAGAACGAAGCCGAGGCCGTCCGTCTGCGTCCGCACCCCTACGAGTTCGCGTTGTATTACGACATCTAACGACTCGGCCCGATCGCCTAATATAATGCCCGTCCAACCCGCCAGCCGCGAACCTGGCGGGCTTTCCAGTCTTCGCGCCGGCTATGGCTTGGTCTCTTCTTCCAGCGACTTGATAGCCGCGTCCACGCTGTCGATCCAACGGCGGTCCGCCTTCTCGCGCAGCGCCCTCAACCGGGCAATCTTCTCAGCCGCATCCGGCAGCGTCGGCGTCTTCGCGGTTCAATTGGCGAAGCACTTCGGCGCG
>CAZSBK010000050.1:0-36923 GCA_964604945.1 uncultured Candidatus Solibacter sp. | reverse complement strand
GTCTACCGGCATCGGCGGCGGCATTCTGACCAGTGAAGGCGTCTATCGGGGCGCCGATTCCTATGCCGGCGAGATAGGCCATCTCACCATTCGCCCAGATGGGCCAGACTGCCTCTGCGGCGCCAACGGCTGCTTCGAGCGCATGTGCTGCGGCCTGTGGCTCGAACGCGATTACGGCAAGCCGGTCGTGGAACTGCTCGGCGACTCTGCATTCGTCCGCGACTATGTTGTGAATCTCTCACTGGGATTGAAGTCGGCCATCATGCTGCTCAATCCCGCGCGCATTGTTATCGGAGGCGGCATCGCCAAGTCGGGAGACAAGCTCTTCGTCCCGCTCCGGGAGGAACTCGGCCGGCGCATCACGTCCTGGTCGCACGCCCGAGTGGACGTCGTGCCGGCCTCGCTGGGCGATGATAGCGTACTCTATGGCGCATATGAACTCGCCGTCCAGGCCGCCGGCCAGAGCAAAGGAAAATCTATATGAGTGAATTCGTTACCAACTACAAACAGCAACTGCTTGCCGCCCTCGACACTATCCCGGTTGACCGTGTCCAGGCGGCTATCGAGTTGCTCGATGAAGCCCTGAACCAGGGCCGCCAGGTGTTCACATGCGGCAACGGAGGTTCGGCCTCGACCGCATCGCACTTTATCTGTGACATGGTGAAAGGCGCCAGCTACACGCGTGAAAAGCGCTTCCGCATGATGGCCTTGACCGATTCTCTGCCCACAATCACGGCGTACTCGAATGACGTCTCCTACGACTGCGTCTTCGTCGAGCCGCTGAAGAACTTCGCCCAGCCAGGCGACATCCTCATCGCAATCTCAGGCTCGGGCAACTCGCCCAACGTACTGCGGGCGATCGAATGGGCCAATTCGGCCGGGATGAAGACAATTGGTCTAACCGGGCGCGACGGCGGCCAACTGGGCCGGCTGTCACAGTTGGAAATCCGGGTTGCCGATCCGCACATGGGACGCATCGAGGACGGCCACATGATCGTTTGCCACATGATCGCCTATTACTTCATGGAAAAGGCCGGTGGCGCCTGCGGTTGCTAGTCGCCCAATAGGCGCCCGTAGCCGCGCAGCGAGGGGATGCTGTCGAACACCGCCTTCATGCCGGCCGTGATCGGGATGGCCAAGACCAGTCCGGCGGCTCCCCATAGCAGGAACCAGAACATGATCGCCACGGTGACCACCAGCGGGTTGAGGTGTACCCGCGCGCCGACCACCTTGGGATAGAGCAAGTTCAGCGCCAGCAGGTGCAGAAACGCCACCACGGCGCCCACCAAGATGTAGGCCGGCAGGCCAGAGTAGGCAGGCAGCATTGCCAGAAACGGCGGCAGCAAGGCAAGCGGCAAGCCCAGATATGGCACCAGACTCAGAAACGCGCTGGCCGGTGCGACCACCTGCCAGTAGGGCACTTTCACGTAGTACAGAAACAGCGCCGTCACGATCGATAGCAGCACGCCGAGCAGGAAGTTGCCCACCACATACGCCAGCGCGACGCGCCCGATCCCATCCCAGGCTCGTTGAATGATCTCACGCTGCTCGCCCTTGACGAGGTTCATGAGGTTGCGCCTCAAGTGGTCGCGCCAGCTCAGAAAGAAATAGACCAGAAAGGGAACGAACGAGGCGATCAACAGAGAGCTCGAATAGCGGTCAAGCCACTCGTATACGGCGCTGACCAGCGGGCTCTCGTCCTGCTTAATCCGGACCTCCTGGACCGGTGGCGGCATAGGCGCCTCGACGGGCCGCCGCCGCGCCCCACGGGCCTTCTTTGCCTCCTCGGCCGCCTGCGTCGCCTTGGCCGCCGCGTCACGCAGACGTTTGGGCACCATCAGGTCCTGAGCCGCCTTTTCCACCTCCTCGATGCGGATGGTGGCAGAGTCCATCAGTTCCGCGATGCGGCTGGTGTAGGCCGGCACGTCCGCCCAAAAGACCACCGCTTGCGACCAGGCCATCACCCCGGCCAGGTACAGCACCGTGATCATCAGTGCGGAGGCGATGAAGCTGGACAGGCCCCGCGGCAGCCGCGCCCGCATCATCAGGTTCACCAGAGGTTCAAGGATCAGGGCCAACAGCACGGCGCTGACCAGCGCAATGAAGAAGAGACGGCCGATATAGAGGAAGCCGACGATCAGCGCCAGCGCAAAGAGCCTGCCCGCGAGGCTGCGAACCGGATCCTGCTCGCCCGGGAGATTGCCGATTTCGATTTCGTCCTTGGTGACGGACACGGCTGGCTCGCCCCTCATCCACAGTCTATCAGCAGGTGCGCAGGTTTCATCCGGATTGGAAGGGTTTTGCGGCGGAACCCGGGGTCCGGCTCAGGCTTCGGCCGACGGCAGCTTGTTCCCGGTTCTCGGGTCGTGTTTGATCCAGTAGTCGCGCAGGCGCTGGTAGGTTTCCACGAAGCCGTCGCGAAGCTCCCGTGGCGCCAGGTAGGTGATGACATGCGAGGCGTCGATCAGGTATGGCGCGAACCGCGATCCGGCGATTGCGTCCGGTAACGGCTTAAGCGGGAACGCGGTGATAACCATCACCAGCACCACGCCGGCCAGCGCCGCCTTCACAAATCCGAAAGCCGCCCCCATCAGCCGGTCAAGCCAACCGAGTCCGGTCGCCTTCATCGCTTTGGAGAGCGTCCAACCCGCGAGTCCGCCCAGCAGTTGCACTCCCACGAAGACCATCAGGAAGCCGAGCAGATTGGCGATGGCCGGCTTGCTCACATAGGGCAGCAGGAACGACCCCGCCGTTCCATAGAACCAGACGCTCAGCAGGATGCCAAGTAGCAGCGCGACCACGCCGACGATCTGACGGACGAACCCTTTGGTGACGCCTTCGACGACAAACACGGCCAGCAAAGCGATGATTGTGATGTCGAGCCAGTTCACAGCGTTTTTCCCGTCAGGCGGGTGTAGGCATCCAGGTACTTGGCCCTGGTCCCCGCGACCACATCATCAGGAAGTACGGGAGCCGGCGGCTGTTTGTTCCAGTTAAGCGTCTCCAGGTAATCGCGCACGAACTGCTTGTCGAAAGACGGCTGGGCGCCGCCGGCCCGATAGTCGACGGCTGGCCAGAAACGCGAACTGTCAGGAGTCAGGACTTCGTCGCCCAGGGTGAGCACCCCATCGATGAAGCCGAATTCAAACTTGGTGTCGGCGATGATGATGCCGCGCGTCAGGGCGTAATCGGCGGCCTTGGAGTAGATCGCCAGGGTCAGGTCGCGCAGGCGGGTGGCCAGTTCCAAGCCGGCCTTCTCCGCGGCAGACGCAAAGCTGATGTTGATGTCGTGGCCCGATTGCTCCTTGGTGGCGGGGGTAAAGATCGGCTCGGGCAGCTGTGAACTCTCGACGAGGCCAGCCGGCAGCTTGATGCCGCAAACCGTTCCGTTGCCACGGTACTCCTTCCAGCCGGAGCCGGACAGGTAGCCCCGCGCGACGCATTCGATATCCACCATATCTGCGCGCCGGACCAGCATCGACCGGCCCTCGAGTTGATCGCGGTAGGGCTGCAATTCGGCCGGGTACTCATCCACCGACGCCGTGATGAGGTGGTTTGGCACGACGTCGCGGAGCAGTTCGAACCAGAACAGCGAGATCTGCGTCAGGATACGGCCCTTGTCGGGAATCGGAGAACCCAGGATGCAGTCAAATGCGGAGATGCGGTCGGTGGCGATCATCAGGAGCTTGTCGGCGCCCACAGCGTAGACGTCGCGGACCTTGCCGCGGGCGACCAGAGGCAGGGCGGGAATCGAGGATTCGGTGAGTACTGTCATGGTGTGTATCCTGTTGTCCGGCCGCGCCAGTCCGCGGTGCCCGGAACTACGAATTTAAGCGCTGAGCCCGCACCGGCGCAAGCGGGCGTTTCCGCGTGCAACAAGAAAGCCCCGGTGCGCTATGCGCCCGGGGCCAAACAACCGTGGTTGGCGGCGCGTCAGAACGTGATTCCGAGCAGGAACTCGATCTGGCCGCGCGAGCTACGGGCGCTACTGGTGTCGAAGACGGGTTTGGCCCAGTGCGTGTAGCGCAGTTGTGGGACAAAATGGACCTGCCTGTTCGTCCGCCAGTCCCATCCGGCTCCGATCACACCGCCGAGCGTATTCGGATGCGAGATCTTACCTGGAGTTGTGTCGACCACGGCCGTTTCGCCGGGCTCCGCCATTTCGGAATAGGACCGCACGCTGGCGGCATGCCGCAGGACGACGCCGGCCTCGATGAAGCCGCGGACCCGTCGTGCCGCCGGGCCATCATGGATGCGCAGCGTCACCGGCACGTCCCAATAGTCCAATTTGGTCTGCAAGAAGCCCGACGTGTACTTGCGTTCGTCCTCGTCGGTGTCTTCGTTGTCCTCGCCCTCGGTGATGTCGAGTCCGGAGCGGAAGCCGGCACGGCGGTAGAGGGCGTCGACGTTGAGCGTGACGCGGCTGGAAATATCGTAACCGAACGTCATGCCGAACCCGAGATGATTGGAGATGTCGGTGGTGGCGGCGTAGGAGTACTTCCAGGTGGTCGAATCGAACGTGTTTAGTTGGGATTCATCGAAAAAGCTCAGGAATCCTGTGCTGAGCTTCACGCCGGCCCGCCAATTGCGGACTTCAACCGGGGTGCTGGGTTGGGCGGCGCCCGGGGCTGCGGGCGCGGCCTGCGGCTGCGCCGGTTGCTGTGCCAGTGCCAGGGTGGCCACGAGCATCGCGGCCGGGACGATTTTCACGACTTTTGAGGTCAACTTGACTGCTCCTGGTTAGAAGGTGAATCGCATGCCGAACTGCATCGAACGGGGTCCGCCGATACGGTACATGGAACCGGCGCCACCGCCACCGGACACGTTCAGCGTCCGCGTTGCATATCCGAATGCCGGGCTGGCCAGATTGGCGCCTTCCTGTGCCGTCAGATTGGCAAAATTGGCATGGTTGAACACGTTGAACGCCTGGGCGAAGACGTTGAGCTTCACTCGATCACCGAAACTCAACTGCTTGCGCAGGGACAGGTCCAACTGAAATGCGTTGAAGCCCCGCAGTGCGTTGCGGCCGAGGTTCCCGTTTGTGAACTCCTCGGGCGCGGTGAACGCTTCGGGATTCAGTACTCGTCCGCCCGGGGCGTTGGCGTCGCTCAGCCAGACTTCATAGTCCCCGTCATAATCCGGCCGGACTTGGGCAAATGAACTGATGTACTCCTCGCCGTCGTCATCCTCGCCGGTCTGCGACGCTAGAGCCAGGACATCCATCGGCATGGCGGTGCGCGCGAACAACACGCCGTCCAGCCACCAGTCACCCAGAATCTGCCGGGCCGGACCGCTTCTTGGGCCGGGCAGCCGGTAGTTGGCTGAAGCTGCCAGGGTGTGCCGGACGTCAAAATCGGACAGCACCTTGTCGCCCGAGCTTACCGTGACGAAGCCGCTGCGGCTGGGGTTGGTCGGCAGCGTGTCCATCGAATTGCTATAGGTGTAGCTGAGTTGCGCGAGCAAGTCGGAGGAGAATCGCCGGCGGTACTGAAGTTGGCCGGCGTGATAGGACGATTCCGCGCCGTTGCTGGTCAGCCGCAGGAAGATGTAGTCCGAGGTATAGGAGGCCTGCGTGTCGGTCAGCAGCAGGGATGTGCTCGAGTTCCCAATGTAGGACATCGTCAGCGTCTGCTTGTGTGCGATGGTCTGCTCCAGGCTGATGTTCCATTGCGTGATGCTTGGCGACATCAGGATCGGGTCGGAGACGCTCAGCCGGCCATATGGCTTCGAAGCCGGAAGCGACGGAGCCTTGATGGCTGTGGAGGTCAATGGGAAAGTCGGCATGATCAAATTGTTCTGGCTCGAATAGGGCGCGCCGTTAAACGCCGACATCGTCGCGCCATAGCCCAGATCGTGGAAAATGCCCATGCCCATGCGGAGCACGGCTTCCCAACCGGGGGTGTTCTCCAATTGGTGGGCCATGCCGAAGCGTGGTCCGATGTCGTTCCAGCGGGTCTTATACAGCGGACTGAAACGGGTGACGGTGGAACCATCCTGCGCCAGAGCGAACGGCGGTGACCCACTGCGCACATCCGGCGCCGGGTTCACGCTCCACCGCAGTCCGTAGGTGACTGTCGTGCGGTCGTCAGCCTTCCAGTTGTCCTGGAAAAAGAACGAGAAGTTGTTTAGCACGGGCTCCACCCGCGGCATGTTTGAGCTGATCGAAGCGGCGGTGGCCACGCCGCTGAGCAGGCTTCCGCTGTCGCCGGACAGGCCATTGAATGTAACTTCAGCGGAGTACGGGCGCTGAATGTACGTTGGTGTGGTCCGCCGGAAGTCGGCGCCGAACTTGAACGAATGTGATCCCTTGATCGTGGTCAGGTTGTCGACCACGTTCCACTGCATCTGTTCGGTCCTGGCTCCGCCCGTCACCGTGTACCCGCCAAGGCCGAGTACTCCGAACCGGTATTCGGCCGTCGCTGCGCTGACGCCGCTAGGGAATAGCAGAGAATCGCTGAGCTTCTTTGCTCCGCCGAACGTATCCATCGTCACCGCCGTGGTCATGGTGTTGTTGGAGATGCCGAAAAGTAGGTCGTTCGATGTCTTCGCCGACGGCGTCCAGGTGACGGCGCCAGCCGCCGACCACGGTTTGCTGTCGGCAGAAGTGATCACATTGGCCGTGGTGAGTTCATCGCCGCGGTAGGACCAGTTCGAAGGCAGCCAACTGGCGCGGACGAATGCGCGGAGCTTCTCGGAAAACACGTGGTCGAGCCGCAGGCTGGCCGAATCGGCGTCAAGCGGGTTCGAGAACGAGGACGCGAAGATGCCCACTCCGGAAACCGATGTCGCCAGGTTGGCCACCGGGAACGCCTCCAGGTAAGGCCGCAGCGCGACAGCGGCCGAGCTACGCGTGGCCGCGTCCGGGACGTAATTCACCGAGGTTTCCGGGTGCGTCGACCGCAACCCCTCATAGGCCGCGAAAAAGTAGGTCCGGTTCCCGACGATTGGTCCACCCAATGACGCACCGAAGTTCTTATGCTGCAGTTCACCCTGAGTCAGACCGTAGCGATTCCCGAACCAGTCGTTTGCCGCGAAGGAGTTGTCGCCGTAGATTCCGAATAGCGACCCGCTCAGCCGGTTGCCGCCGGCGCGGGATGTTACCGATATCTGCGCGCCGGGCGTCCGCCCAAACTCCGGCGAGAACGTGGATGTTTGAACACGAACCTGCTCCACTGCCTCGATCGGCAAGAGATCGTTGGCGAATCCGGTCGCCGAGCCTCGCCCGGCCGATATGCCCGCTCCGCCGTTGCCGCCGCGTCCGCCGCCCCCGGCGCCTTGCATGCCGCCTCGCCCGCTGGCTCCGCGATTCGCGCTGAGGCCATCCACCATGTAGTAGTTCGCCGAGGCCTGCAGCCCGTTCACGTTCAATTCATCCACACTGCCGACGCCGCCCGCCGGATTGACAACGCCAGGCATGAACATCATCAACTGCTGCAGATTCCGGCCGTTCACAGGCAGGTTCTCCGCGTTCTCGCGATCCACGGCCAAAGCCGACGAGAGGTCGACAGAAACCGGTTCCACGTCGCTCCGGACCTTCACTGTCTGTTTGCCCGCCTCGGCCGGCTCCAGCGTGAAAGTCAGCGACAGCCGGTCGCGCGCCGCCAGATGGATCCGCTCAATGCGCAGCGAGTGATAACCCTGCTTCTCAATCTCCATCACGTAGTCGCCCGGCTGCATGCCCTCGAACACATAAAGGCCGTCGCCGCTTGTGGCCGTGCTGGTCCGCGTGTCCCTTTTCAACTCGGTCAACGTCACTTTCGCATCGGCGACCACGTTGTACGCGGTATCGATCACTCCGCCGGCCAGCGAGGCCGATTCCTGGCCGTGAGCCATCGCGCTCAGGAGGGCAACAAGCCCAATTTGATAAATCTTCATTCGCATTTCGTCTCGCTCCGACAGCCTAGAACGACAGCCCCAGCAGTATTTCCACCGTATTGCGTCCCATCACGGTGGGTCCGCTCTTGAAAGCGCCATTCTGCCACCGCGTGTACCGTCCCTCGATGCTCACCCGGACCCCGATCTCGTCCTTCCACTCCATCCCAACGCCTACGGTCGCTCCGGGCGATAGCTTGTGGGCCGGCTTCACCGGCTCGGTGGTCTGGACAACAAAATAATCCTTGTCCACTGTCTCCCGATAGCTTTCAATCCCTGTCGTGAACCTCGCCGACACTCCGATCATCCCGGTCATCTTTGGCCGCCATCGTTTCTGCTGGCTGCGCGTGTAGCGCAGCAGCACTGGGACGTCCCAGAATGTGGCGCGTGTCCGGTCATTGGTGTAACCGAGCAGAACCGGATCCTCATCGTCCTCGTCATCCTCATCCACGATGGTCTCGCTGTGGATGAACTGGTCGTAGCCGGCGTTGCGGTACATCGCATCCACGCCAAGCCCCCACTTGTCATTGAAGTGGAAAACCAGCGATGCCCCTACAGTGGCAGGCCTTGACTGACCCGTCGAGCGCTGCAGCATGGCAACCGGCGGCGTGAAGGACGTGTAGTCGATGGTGGACTCGGAGGTGCGCATCAGATCAAACGGCAGATAGCCCGCGCGAATTCCGACCTCGAATTTCTTGTGGAAGGCCTGTTGTTGTGCCTGGACAGGGACCAGGGTCGCTGCGGCGAGCAGTAGGATACCGCCAGCATGGTAGCAATTTCGAAGCACTACAGTCGGCTTCCTTTCACTATGTTTATGGCCCGGGAATTCACAGCACCGCCCCACCGCGGCTGGGCAAACGTCCAGGCAGGATTCTAGCCATCTACTATGGTAGACGAGACGCCCCGCTCGCCGCTGAGGTATACAACAATCTTCAGCCAAACGCTTCACCAGCCTATCGATAGGACCCCCCGGAAGGTCCGGCCCTCGTTCAGCGTGTTGGTGATGAATCCGAAGTTGGCGTTGGCCAGTTCTTTGCCCGGATCGGCGAACTGCGGAGTATTCAGCACGTTGACCGATTCAGCCCGCAGGACCAGCCGCCGCGTCCCGTTGATGCGCCATTCGCGCTCAACGCTCGAGTTCACGTTCGCGATTTGGCCCTTGCGAAACGTGTTGCGGCCCAGATTGCCCTTGGCGTCAGTTGGCTTCATGTAATAGAACGCTGATCGCGGCAGCAGGGCGCGCGACGTATCCGGGTCGCCGATCGTCCGGCCAAGAATCGACGGATCAGTCAGATTCGGCCTGTCGCCGCCGTTGCCGTCCACGTTGCCATAACCCGGAGCATCGGAACCGGAAACAACCGAGAATGGCGTTCCGGACTTGAGCAGCCCAACGAACGATACCCTGATGTCTCGCAGCCAACGCCCGGCCTTCGCGGGCGACTCCCATGAGGCCCGAGCCAGCATCGCATGGGGCTGGTCGAAATCACTCCGCGCTTTCAAGTCGACCTGCGATTCATACTCCCACTGATTCCGTCCCAGCCGCGTATCGGCGTCATAGGCGGTATTCGTGTAGGCCGAACCCAGGTCCATCGCCTTGCTGAACCAGTAGCTGAAATCGATCGTGAACCCTCTGACCCGCGGTGCGGACAGCGAGACCCGCGCGGCGTCGTAGTATCCCTGTGAACCATTCACTACGCGGCGGTAGTCGGCGATGGTTGCATCCGGCCGCCGCTGGTTGATTGTCGCCGTGGTTTGGGCGATGCCCTCCACCGGGTGGGCCCGGTTCTGGTAGTACATGAACAGAAGCTTGTGCGAGCGGTTGCCGGTGTAGCCGAGTTGCAGCCGCCAATTCTTCCCAAGGCTGGGTTCCCAACTGGCGTTGTACTGGTACTCATACGGGGTGCAAAGATCGGCATCGAGCGTATAGATGTTGCCCTTGGCCGAACCAGGGTCGGCGCCCTGGAGCGGATTGGTCAGCGATGGCGCCATCACGACGATCTTGACGCTGCCGGGCGGCGAAAAACGGACCTGCTGGTAGGTGACCGGATAGATCTCGCCGAAATGGACGCCGCCGCCCACTCGCAGTACGCCCCAGCGGCGTCCAGGTTTCCAGGCCAAACCGCCGGACGGGGCGACATTGTTCAGGTCAGCATCGTAGAGGAGTGTGTTCCGGTTGTAGACCTCGGTGGGCTTGCCGGTGGGCGCGTAGCGGAGACCGGCGTAGGCCGACACTGCCGCCGACGGACGCCAACGGACGTAGATCCACGTGTCGCCTTCCCAATTGCGGAATCCGCGGTGGATGTCGCCGATCGAAATCAGATGCTGGGACGGTACGCCCATACGAAGGTTGGTCACCGAATCGCGCCCAAAGTCATTGCCAAAGCTGAAGTAGCCGCGATGAGCGTCGGTTTCCGCGCCATTCAACTGGCGGCGGTTGAGACCACCGCCCACACCCCAATCGAGACGGTCCGAACCGTGGCGGTACTGAGCGCCGGCGCGATAGTTGTTCACCGCGCGGTCCAGTGGGATGACCGCCTGGGGGCCGAGTGTTTCCAGACCGCCCGTCGAGACCATGGCGCCGACCGCGTTCGGCTCGGGAACCAGCAACGAGCCTACCCGGTCGAAGCCGAGAGTCGCCTCGACCGCCGACCCTTTCGAAAATGGGCGGGACCACGTGGCACGCGCGCGGTGGGAACGCGTGGACGTATCGGGATTCTGGCCGGCGACCAACTGGAAGGCGTCCACGGTCTGGCCGGTGAACTGGTAGTCGAGAAACAGCCGGCCATCACCGCGCAGGTTCTGATCGAGACGGGAGCCGGCGCGCAGCGAGTCGATCAGCTGTGGCGAGTTCCGGTTCAACATCCGCGGGTGGACGTCGGTCCGGTTGGGCAGTTCGTTTGGATAGGCGTTCAGGTACCGCGTGACGATAGCCAGCGTGGCCGGATCCGTGGTCAGCGGGGTGCGCTCGTCGGCGCGCGGTACGAGCACGTTGCCGTTGACCATGCTCCGGATCGCCTGGTCGCCGAAGGTTGCGCTCCAGGCCGCACCCCGCCAGGGTTTCACCTGGAAATCCGCCGAAAAGTCGTTCTCGTGGCCTGGCCGAACACCTCCCACCTGGAAAAAAGTCCGCGCGCTGGTCACTGAGTTCAAATGGCTCCAGCGGATGCTGCCGTGGAAGTTGTCAAGTGGAGTCCGCGGCGCGATATGCAGTGGCGCCGGCACGGCGTGGCCGAAGCTGGCTCCCCACCAGTTCCGCACTGGCGTGAACTCTTCTACCAGAGTCGCCGTGACGCCCAGCCGGACATTCAATTCCTTCAACGCGTTGTTGTCCACTAGGTTGAACTGGATATTCTCGTTGCGCCGGCTCTCGCCTTCGTCGGTGGCAGCGGTGCCGATCAGATTCAGTTCAACACGCTTGCTCTTCGTGTCCGGTTGTTGCTGGGCGTGGGCGAGGCAGCCTGCCAGTAGTACTGCAAGGATCGGTTTCAATCAACTAACTTATCACCTGGCCGGGCTTGGACGACGATCACGGCTGTGGCTGGAACACGGGGCAAGAATGTTGGGACGCGTCCGGCAATATTACTATGTGGATCGAAAAGCGCGGAGGTGACGCAATGAATGATCAGGCCAAGCCGTGGTTCGTACTTGGTGCAGGCTTCAACGTGAGTGCCGCAAGCGAAGCTTGGGCCTCCCAGAATAACTCCCAGCCAGGATTGGCATATCCGTTGGTGTCGGATCTTTGGGAAATATGCTTCCCCGGCAAACCGCGGCAGTTGGACCGGTCAATAGAGGAAGCGTTCGCGGAAGCCCTGCGCAGCGCGAATCAGCAGCCCGTCCTCGATCTCTGCCAACATCTGTTCCGATGTGATTACTACATAGCCGGCGCCCTGCGGGACGGGCAGAACTGCTATCGGGACTTCCTCCAGCGTTTTCACGGTTCGGACTTCCTCACCTACAACTACGACTCCCTTGTCGAAATCCTCCTCGTGCGCCTCGGCGCCTGGTCCCCTGTTGATGGCTATGGCATAACTGTGCAGGTCGGTCGAGATCCAGTTGCCATTCCACCTCCTGTTGGCCGCTCACTTTCGAAAGTGTTCCATCTGCATGGCTCTTTGGTGTTGCATACCGAGACTGCCACTTACACCCGAAGCGAGCGGGGGGCGATTGCATGGCGGAACGAACTTACTACCCCTCGTGTCGACTTCGACCCGAGTAGCCTCGGGGGCCTTTTCTGGCCCTACTCGGCAACCCGGCGAACGGCTCGTGAGCGCCGGCCCGAACGGGTTGCGCCTCCCGTGCCGGACAAGTCCGAATTCCTGACAGGAGCGTTTGCGGAGATGACCCTACCCGTGGCTTGCGATGCGGTCGCGGGTGCGAAAACCCTCGTCGCGATCGGCTACAGCTTCAGCGAACACGATCAAGCCTCCTACCGGCCGATCCTGGAGAGATTCAGCCGAGGCGGCGGTCGTCGTCTCGTGATCGTTTCCCCGGACGCAACACAGGTAGCGGGGTGCCTACAAAAGACCATTGGGATCAACGTCGAGCCAATTCCCCTGGGGCTAGCGGCTTGGGTGAGCGCTAGATATCCAGGAATCTGACCGAAACGGAGTTTTGTGGCGCTATCTAAAACGTCGCCAGCGCCTCATCCTCGGTTTCGCAAACCTTAAAGACAGTCGCCAGCCGAGTGATCTGCAATAGTTTCATGATCTTCTCCGGCGGCCGGATGAGCTTGATCTTGGCCCCCGAGGCGAAGGCCAGCGAGTGGGCTCCGACAATCTCTCCGATTCCGGATGAGTCCAGGTGTTCCACGCCATTCAGATCGATACAAACCTTCTTCGCCCCAGAATTCAGCAGGGCCCGCATCGCGTCGCGGAAGTTAGTCGAAGTTTCACCCAGCCGCAGGTCGCCCGTCAGCAGAATGATCGTTACGTCGCCAATCGTCTTGGTCTCCAGCGCCAGTGACATAGCAGTGAGAAACCTCAGTTTAACCCGGACGCCGCCCGCCCGGTATGCCTGAATCATGGAATTGCGCCTGGACTAGGATCCACGCTTTCTCCCACGATGACAGCCGGATCCGTTTTGGCAGCACGTCGTAGCTGCTCGCGGCGATGCGATCCAGCAGCCGGCTGTATATCTCGACCAGGGCCCAGAGCGAGGCCCGCGAATCCTTGTGCATCATCCCGATCAACGGCCTCGACTCCTCGTAATAGGCCCTCGCCCGTCCAGCCATCGATTCGAGCAAACGCCGCAGTTCAGGCGAATTCTGCTTCACTGACTCGACGCCGAACCGCCGCATCTCCTCCCTCGGCAGATACACGCGGCCCTCGTCTCGATCCTCGGCCACGTCGCGGATGATGTTGGTCAATTGAAACGCAACGCCGCATTTCTCGGCCAGCACCAGTGCTGCCGGATCGTCGAATCCAAAGATATGGATAATCGTCAGCCCGACCACAGAGGCCACCAGGTAGCAATACCGGTACAACTCGTCGAAGGTCTCGAAATCGTGCGCCTTGAGGTCGCTTTCCACGCCGTCGATCATCTCGATCAAATAACGGTGTGGAATCTGGTACCGCTCCACTGTATCCATCAGCGCCGGCCAGAGCGGGTGCGCGCCGGGCTCGCCAGTGAGCGCCCGGTCCAGGTCCGCGCGCCACCCGGCCATCGCCTCGGCTGAGGCGCGCTCGCCGTCCGACAGGTCGTCGCACTCGCGCATGAAGGCATAGACCGCGCACATCGCCCGCCGCTTCGCTTTCGGCAGCAGTAGGAACGACCAATAGAAATTCCGCGCCCTGCTCCGGGCCACGCCCTCGCAATAGGCATAGGATTCCGCTGTCGTCGTCATGCCGCGAATGCCGCGCGCGCCAGACTGCCGAGCAGCAGCGCCGCACGTTCGGCCCTTGAAATTGACGGCCTCTTCGACAGCACGTCGTAGTGTTGCCGCCGGATCTTATCGAGTACCTTCATGCCACCGCGGGAAAATAGGTCGATATCGAGCGCCATCCGCCGGTCGAGCATCCTCGCCAGCGGCAATCCCTGCTCGAACAGAGCCTGCGCGTACTCGACCGCCTCCCTCATCATCGCGGCGAACTCGGGTGCGTACTCCAGATGATACAGCTGCGGCTCCGTGTAGCCGTGCTTTTCGAACAGATGCTCCGGCAGGTAGATGCGGTCCTTAAGCAGGTCCACCGTGACGTCCTGCCAGAAGTTGGCCAGTTGCAGCGCCGTACAGGTGGCGTCCGACAACCGGAACCGTTCCTCGTCACGGTAGCCGGCAAGCATCAGCACCAACCGCCCGACCGGATTGGCCGAGTTCACGCAATAACCCAGGACATCCGCCCAATCCCGGTAGCGCGTCTGCGTCTGATCCTGCACGAAAGCGTCCAACAGATTACTGAACGGCTCCACGGGCAACCGGTGCTTTTCGATCGTTCGGCCAAGCGCGGCGAACACTGGATGCGTCGCCGGCTTGCCCGCGTAAAGTGAATTCAGCTCATCCCGCCACCACGCCAGCAGTTTCAGCGATCGTTCCGTGGAGCCGGCCTCGTCGCCCAGATCGTCCGACCACCGGCAGTAGGCGTACACGTTAAAGAAATCCTGTTGCAGCCGCTTTGGCAGAAACAGGCTCACCACGTGGAAATTCTCGTAATGGTGTGTCGCCAGCCAGCGCGTATACTCCAACGACTCTTCCTCGGACCAGGTCCGGTTCATCAACTCGCCGTCGGCGAGGAAGTCGATGGGTTGACGGAACACCTTCGCGTCAGTCTATGGAATGATCGCCGTCTTCATGTGCCCGTTGTGGCTCATCAAGTGGCGCATGACGTCCAGCAGATTCTCCAGTGGTTCCTCGCGGTTGATGAAGTCGTCCGACGTCACATGGCGGTGCGACACGACATCAAGCGCCTTGCGGATGTAAGCCGGTGTGTGATGGAAACTCGCCAGGCAGGTCAGTTCCGAATAGTGCAGCAACGACGTTTCCAGGTTCACCCGTGTGTCATTCGGGCACCCCCCGAAGAAATTGACCACACCTCCGCGCCGCAGCAGTTTCACCGACAGTTCCCACGTCTCCGGATTCCCCACGGCCTCGATCACGATATCGGCTCCATGCCCGGCTGTCAGTTTCCGGATCTGGCGGACCACTTCGTCGTCGTTCGTATTGATCAATGCGTCGTCGGCGCCCATGCGCAGCGCGCGGTCCAGTTGCGACGTCCGCCGCCCCAGCGCGATCACCCGGCAGCCGTAAACCTTCGCCAGGCGCACGAACATCATCCCGATTGGTCCCTGCCCGATCACCACCAGGTTGTCGCCCGGTCTCGGCTTGGAATCCTCCAATCCTTTGAGCACACACGCCAACGGCTCCACCAGCGCGGCGTCCTGGTAGTCCAGATGCGGCGGGATCTCATAGAGGTTGCGCTGCACGATCCGCGCCGGCACTCGCAGATACTCGGCATAAGCACCGTTGTTGAACAGCAGGTCTTCGCACAGGTTCTCTGACCCTCTGCGGCAGTAGAAACAGTTCAGGCAGGGCGCCGAATTCGCCGCCACCACCCGTTGCCCCACCCTGAAGTTGTCAACATGCTCGCCCACGGCCACGATGTCGCCCGCGAACTCGTGTCCATACAACGCCGGCGGCACGATCATTCGCGCATGATACCCGCGCCGGAAGACCTTCACGTCCGTGCCGCAGGTCAGCGCTGTCCGCACGCGTACCAATACGTCTCCTGGATCGAGCTTTGGAATAGCTACTCGCTCTACGCGGACCTGTTCCTTCCCGTAAAGCACGGCAGCCAGCATGTCGGTGTTCACTTAAGATATCCTCTGTGGCTGAACCATTATTTTCAACGATTTGCCGTCCGGATGCAACGCCATCTGAATTCCTTCGTTGATTTTGTCGAGGCCCATCGAGTGGCTGATCAGGTCCGCCACAGGCAACTCTCCTTCTAAAACCAGCCTCGCCGACTCGGCCTGCAAATCCACTGAAGCCGAATACACGCCGATCAGCGACCGTTCATCTTTGCAGATGCCAGCCCCCGATATCTCGATTCTCTCGGTATCTGACGTTTGCGCGAATAGCAATATCTTCGCGCCCGGCCGCGACGCCCCCAGCGCCTCTTCGACGATCCCCGGCACCGACGCCGCAACGAAGACCTGGTCCGCACCCCGTCCCTCGGTCATCGATTTCATCAAAGCCGCCACATCCGCCGTCCTCGGATCCAAGGACTCATCGGCGCCGCACTTGCGCGATAGCGCCAACCGCTCCCGTATTGTGTCCGTGGCCACGATCCGCGCCCCCGTCCGTTTCACCAGCATCGTGAAAATCAGCCCGATGGGCCCTTGCCCCTGAATCAGGACGGTGTCGCCCGGCTGCGGGTTCATCTCCACCACCGCTTTGTGGCAAGTGTTTACAGGTTCGACGAAGCTCGCCACTTCGTACGGCACACCGTCCGGGATCCCCACCACGCCGTCCCGTACGATCCAGTCCATTATGCGGATGTACTGCGCGAAACCCCCGCCCGCCGGCGCGAAGCCGGCTGTGATGCCCACTTTCTTGTACCCGCTGCACTGCGCATACAGCTTTCGATCGCAATAGAAACAGCTCCTGCACGGGATATGGTGGAACGCCACAATCCGGTCGCCAACCTTGAACTTCTCCACTCCCGCGCCCACCTTGACCACCACGCCGGCCGTCTCGTGGCCGTAGATCCGCGGCGGCGGCAACAGGTCGTGTTCCACCTTCTTCAGGTCGGTATGGCAGATCCCGCAGGCCTGCACCCGGACCAGCATCTCGCCCGGCCCGATCTCCGGCACTTGCACCTGCTGGACTTCCAGCCTCCCGTGACCTGTATAGACGGCGGCCCTCATCTTCGAGGGGATTGGCTCAAAATCGGCAACTGACAAGAAAATCTCCCAAATAGCGCGACGCCCGCGAACTATCCGCGTTCAGACGCATCAGTCCACGAATCGACCACGGACGGGCCAACACCGCGCCCAGTATCCGGCCGCGGCGGAAACGCCCCGATGGGGCGCGATACAGATTGAAATCCAGTGGCAGCGTCTCACATGCTGCGTCGCTCACCACTCGTATGCAGTAAAATGGGACTCCCTTTTCCCCGGCCATCCGCGCCACTGCGGCGGCCTCCATCTCGACGGCCCTCGCGCCGGTTTCGCGGTACAGGGACTGCTTCTCGCCGCTGGTGATAACCACTCTGTCGCATGACAGCAGTGTCCCCATCCGTGCGTTCACACCCTGATCCTCAAACCACGCCGTTTCCCAGAGCTTTCCGTCCGCGCCAGCCACCCTCTCGGCGATGAACACGTCGCCCACTCGCAGTTCTGGATCCAGGCCGCCGCAAAACCCAGTCGAGAGCAGCGCGCTCGCAGGTCCGAGTCCGAACGCGACTCGCGCCGCTGCTTCGGCCCGCTTCGGACCCGGTCCGTCAGCCACCAGCAGCCACAACCGGCCGCCAATCTGCGCCCGGCAGCTATAGGCTGCCTGCGTTTTCACCGCCTCCACGGCAGTGGCGTGCGCCAGCAGCCCGGAAAACTCCCTGGCTTCGGCCGCGATGGCTGCTACCGGTTGCTCAGTTGTATCCATTCGCGTTAAACCAATCCACCGCGTTCCGCAGCCCCTTCTCCGCCGGCGACGCGTTAAACCCTAACTCCCGCCGCGCCTTCTCCACCGAGACCCACATCTTCTTCCTCGCCATCCGCACTGCGTCCAGTGGCGCTCGCGGCGGCGTGCCCGTCATGTTCGCCACGCCCGTGGACACGACCCCTGCCCCATAGGCCACCACCCACGGAATCCGCACTTTCGGCGCGGGCCGGCCCGTGATTGCCGACAACTTCCTGAAGATCTCGTTCAGCGTCAGATTTTCGCCGCCCAGAATGTAGCGCTCGCCCACACGCCCCTTCTCGCACGCCAGCCAGTGCCCTTCTGCCGTTTCCCGCGCATCCACTACATTCAAACCCGTGTCCAGGTACGCCGGCATCCGTCCGCGCATGAAATCCAGCACCGTCTTTCCCGTGGGTGTCGGCTTCACATCGTGTGATCCCACTGGAGCGGTTGGGTTCACGATCACTACCGGCAGTCCTCGCCCCGCACACGCTATCGCTTCGCGTTCGGCAAGGAACTTCGACCGTTTGTAACTCCCCGTCATATCTTTCAGGCATACCGGCGTCGTCTCATCGCCGAGCGATCCCTTGACTAGTCCGATACACCCAACCGTACTCGTATACACAATTCTATCGACTCCGGCCCTGAGAGTGGCTTCTAAAAGATTGCGCGTGCCCTCCACATTCGACCGGTACATCTCCGCCGGATCCTTCGCCCACAGCCGGTAATCGGCCGCCACGTGAAACACCACCCCACAGCCCGCCACTGCCCGTTTCAGCGAATCGGCGTCACGCAAGTCGCCCGCCACTTCCTCGATCTCCGGATCGGCAATCGAACCTGACCGCCGCGCCAGCCCACGGACCTGGTAGCCCCGGTCGATGAGGACACGAGCCACATGCCAGCCCAGAAACCCCGAAGCGCCCGTCACCAGCGCCGGCTTCATCTGGCCTGCCTTCCCGGTTGTAGCGCGGACTCTACTTCAACGCCCACTTCAGTAGCTTCAGCGAATCGCCGCTCTTGGAATTGATGCCCAAAGCGGCTGACGGTTCGTAGCCGCAGTGCGTCATGCAGTGTTCGCAGCGCGGATCGTTGCCCGCTCCGTAGCTCTCCCACGGCGTCTGCGTCATGAACTCCTCGAACGTTTTGTAATGGCCGTCCGTGATCAGGTAGCACGGACCTTTCCACCCGGACGTGTTGTAGGTCGGGTTGCCCCACGCCGTGCAGGGCAGGTCGCGCTCGCCCTTCAGAAAGTCCAGATAGATCGGCGAATTGTTGATCCCGAACCGTTCCCACAACTCAGACGCGTCGCGAAACTTTTCGATGACGTCGTCCCGCGTCATGAAGATCTCGCGGTCGTTCACCGCTGAATACCCGTACGCCGGCGACACCATGTGCCCGTCCACGCCCAACGTCTCAAGAAACCCGAACAGCGCCTTGATCTCGGCCATGTCGGTCTCTTTGTAGATCGTTGTGTTCGTGCAGACCTTGAACCCGGCCGCCTTTGCCGCCTTGATGCCCTCCACGGCTTCCTTGAACACGCCCTCGCGTTCCACCGCCATGTCGTGCGTGGCCTCCAACCCGTCCAGGTGCACGTTGATGAACAACCGCGGATGCGGCTTGAACTCCTTCAGCCTCCTTCGGATGAACATCCCGTTCGTGCAAAGGTAGATGTGCTTGCCCCTGTCCAGGATCGATTGAGTCAACTCCGGCATCGCCTGATACAGAAGCGGTTCGCCGCCGCAGATCGACACGATCGGCGCGCCGCATTCGTCCACCGCGTGCAGGCACTGCTCCACGCTCAATTGCTCCGTGATCGTGCTTTCGTACTCGCGGATTCGTCCGCAGCCCGTGCACGTCAGGTTGCAGGCATGAAGCGGCTCAAGCATCAGCACTAGCGGGAACCGCTTGTTGATCATCGGGTGCGGCGTCTGGCGTTCATTGCCCATCGAGGAATGCAGGATCTGGAACGGATTGCTCGCGTCTGCCTTCGGGGCACGCTTCACCTGCCACTCGGGCCGCGGCCGCATCTTGTTCTTGGCGATATAGCCGGCCATGCCGGCCGTCAGTGAAAGTGGAAATCTCATCCTTGAACTCCCGGCTTGCCGGCGCTGCCGGCGTCGGAC
Organism: uncultured Candidatus Solibacter sp.; assembly: GCA_964604945.1. Classification (GTDB taxonomy): domain Bacteria; phylum Acidobacteriota; class Terriglobia; order Bryobacterales; family Bryobacteraceae; genus PNKE01. The sequence continues at coordinate 17,318 of CAZSBK010000050.1, read as the reverse complement.
CGCCTTACAAATGCGTTCAGCGCCATCAACGGCAGTGCCAGCGCGTCCAGGCTCGACCGGCACTCGACAAATCCTGGCAGCAACTGCCAGTTCCAGCCATCGTCATCCCAGCCGCCATCCGCATCCTGGGCCGCCAACAAGTAATCGAGGCCGCGCCGAACGCTTTCGCTGCCCGCGTCGCCACCCGAGACCAAGCCAAAGACAGCACAGGCTGTCCGCCCGATTGAAGATCGTGCTTCGCCCCCGGCGCCCCACCCGCCATCGGCGTTCTGCACCGAACGAAGCCACTCGCCCCCGCGTAACACCACCGCTTCGCGCTCGTCCACTCCTTGGCGCCTCAGTGCGTCCAGAGCAAAAGCCGTCGAAATCACTGGGCCGGAAAAGCCGTCAAGCGCCCAACTCCCTTCGGTCCCCTGGTCGTCTGTCAGCCGTGCCGCATCGCCCGGTTCGAACGCCGGCGGAGCGTCCGGGTCGATCGCCAGGGCGGTCAGCGCCTGATCCTGGCGTGACAAGTCGGCCTGAATTCGTTTCGTCAAATCCCAGCGTTGTTTCACCGGCTCAGCCGCCGCCTCGCCTGCCGCCAGCAGTTCCAGCCTCGCCGGCAACCACCATGCCGCCCGCCCGCCTGTTTCCATCAGAGTTCGTTTGGCCAGCGCCAGTGCGCCCCCGCCCAACTTCGATTTGAGCTTTTCAACCAGAGAAAGCGACGATTCCCATGGCTGTTGGCGCGCGCCCGTGCTCGTCTTAGCCCGGCCTTCGGCTTGAAGAATCGACAATGGCAGAAATATCGGCCTCCAAAGCGGATGGACTTGGTCCCTCCGCTCCGGCAGAGTGATGAACTCCACCGGCGCCTCGATCGAATCCAGAAATGCGGGCCACTCCTCGCTCGCTGGTTCCGATACCGCCGCTTCGGCTTTGGCGCGCCTGCCGCGCAACAGAGCCGTCGCCCGAGCAGCCGCACCGGCGGCGCCTCGTATCAGCGATTCCCGTTCCTGTTGCCCCACGCTCATAGTGAGGCCGTTTGGATTGTCGTCAACCGCACCCCGGCACCCTGCAATTCCCCCGGCAGTTGGAACCGGACGTCTTCGTCCACGATGTCCACCTCTTCCATGGACCTGTATCCGCGTGTGGCGAGGGCCTCGACAAGCTCCGCCACCAAGTGTTCCGGGGCCGATGCGCCTGCGGTGACAGCAACCGTCTCAACACCTTCGAACCATTCATCCTTCAGATAGGACTTGTCGTCCACCAGGAATCCAGGCACGCCCGCGTTCCGGCAAACCTCCACCAGCCGCTTTGAGTTCGAACTGTTCTGCGAGCCCACGACTAACAGCAATTGACACATCGGCGTCACCGCCTTCACCGCCAGTTGCCGGTTCTCGGTGGCATAGCAGATATCCTGCGATTTCGGCCCCTGCATCTGCGGGAACCGCCTCTTCAGAACTTCGATGATACCCTTGGTCTCGTCCAGCGAGAGTGTGGTCTGGGTCAGGTAGCAGACCCTTGATGCGTCTGGAACTTCTACGCGTTCGGCCTCTTGCTCAGTTTCGACGATGATTGTGGATTCCGGTGCTTCGCCGTAAGTCCCCTCAATCTCCTCGTGCTCGCGGTGACCAATCAGCAGGATCGTGTACCCCTGCCGGGCGAATCGGGTCGCCTCCAAATGAACCTTTGTCACCAGTGGGCACGTCGCGTCGATCGCCTTGAGTGCGCGCTCCTCGGCCAGTTGCCGGACTGCCGGCGAAACCCCATGCGCCGAGAAGATGCTCCTACTGCCAGCCGGCACTTCGTCCAGTTCGTTGACGAAAATGGCCCCCAGGCCGCGCAACTCGTCCACCACGTGCCGATTGTGGACGATCTCCTTGCGGACATAAATCGGCGCCCCATGCAGTTCAAGGGCGATCTTGACGACATCGATGGCCCGGACAACGCCTGCACAGAAGCCTCGCGGCCGGAGAAGAATCACTTTCTTTGCCGCACTTGGGTTCTCTGACATAGAAGGCAAGATTACTTTCCAGTATATCAACCCCCTACTTCGGCTTCCGGATCGCCCTCGCCGGTTCCACTTCACTCCAAGCTGGGGTAGCATCGAAGCTGATGATCCGCCGGGCTAGTCTCGCGCTTGCCACCCTGGCCTGGGCTGCGGTCCTCTTTGCGGAACCAGTTGATCTGGACCGGGATTCGCTCGACGACGCCCTCGAACAATCCCTGCTCGAACGGTTCCGGCCCACGTTCATGCTCTCCGCCACCGAATGCGACGGCCGTCCGGCAGAGTTCCGTTCGGGCGAATCCGATCCCGTCAAGCCCGTCCGCAATGGGACCATTTACGGCCAGGTCTTCCCCGCCGGCGATTTCATCGAGATCCACTTCTACCACCTCTGGGCCAACGACTGCGGCTTCGGCTCCCACCCGCTCGATGTCGAACACATCGCCGTCCTGGTCGCGCCGCCGGCTTCGGGTACGCTCCCCGGCAAATATGTGGCGAAATACTGGTTCGCGGCCGGACACCAGGGTACCCCCTGCGACGCTGCCCACGGTGCCCGTGCTGCCGACCTCGCCGCCGAAACCAGCGGAGTCACTGTCTGGGTCTCGCATGGCAAGCACGCTTCTTTTCTGAGCAAGGACACCTGCGGACGGCTCGGTTGTGGCGGCGACCGCTGCCCGGCGATGGCCGCCATGGCTCCCGGCAAGCTCATCAATATCGGCGAGCCCGGCGCTCCCCTGAACGGCGCCGTCTGGGCGGCATCAAAGAAGTGGGGCGTCCAAACCAAGATGACCACCGAGTTCACCCCCGGTGTCATTGCCCGCCTCGACTCCGCCGAGCCCCGTGAAATCGTCTTCATCCACCCCGAACTCATCCCGGCCAAAGCCTTCATCCTCGGCGGTAATCACACCCTCGGCGCCGTCGGCACTGGCGGCAAACACACTGGTTTGGCCATCAAGACCGCCGACAAGCACACCGCCAATGCCCTCGATACGAGTGCCCGTAAGACCGGCTCAGCTCTGAAAACTGCCACCCGCTCCACGGCCAAGTTTCTTGGCCTGAGGGCAAAGAAGCCTGCGGATGCCCCTTCTTCCACTCCGCCTGCTGAGAGCGAAGAAAAGACGAAGATCGAGCCGCCGTCTCAAGATTGAGTTCGCTCTTTATTTGCCCTTGCTGAAGTTCGTTTGGTCGTGATTTTCCCGAGCCGGTTCAACGCTTTACCAGCGGCGTCACGTCGAGCTTCCGAAACTCGATCAACCCGTGGTCGCCTTGGATTCCGATTGGCCCCGGTTTGTCCTCGTCGGCATCCGAAGCCATCGCCGTCGCCCCATCGATCGTCCGCTTGTCGTGAATCTTGACGCCATTGAGCAGAACAGTCAGTTGCCGTCCCACGGTCCGGATCTCCATCGTTTGCCATTCGCCGGCCGGTTTGACGGCCGCGACCGACGCCTTGTGGCGGCTGTAAAGTCCTCCGCTGCCGTGGAGGCCGATGTCTCGGCCGTAGTCGTCGATAATCTGGATCTCGTACCGGCCGCGCAGCGCGATACCCGAATTCGACTTGGCTTCGTATCGATACTCGGCTTTCAACACGAAGTTCCAGAACTTCGCCTCGCTGACGATATCCGACGCGCCCTGCTTGTTCTTCAGCAACCCGTTCTCGACGTACCATCCTGGCGCGTTAGCCACCAGCTGCCGCCACCCCTCGGTCGATTTGCCGTTGAACAGTGCCACGGTCTTGCCCGCTTTCCATGACCCGTCATCAGCGTCCTTGATCTCCGGCGCGCGGTAGCCCGTCCATTTCACCGCGGGCTTGGAGACGCCCTCGAAGGTTTCAACGAACTCTCCGTTCAGCACCCCGCCTTCGAACTTGGCCCTGTAGACCAGTTCCAACGGCTTTTCATCGCGCTTCCGCGTGAAAGAGAACACGAGCGTCTCACCGTCCATGCGGATCTTTTCAATCTTGTCCACCTGGCCGCCCGGCACGCCGACGAACCAGCCGTTCACTGCGGGTGTCCCGGCGCCGTTCACCTCCAGCCACCAGACGCGGCTGCGTGGATGGTCCAACTTAATGTTCCAGCGTCCGTTGTAGTCGGCCGGCGAGGCGGTCAGCAACGTTGATGTGAGGAGAAGAAGTGGCAAAGTCATGATGGTACTCGCTCGATTGTATCCAGCAATGCGGCCATGCGGGCAGCCCGGCTGGTCCGGCCGGCGTACCGCAATTCGTTATAGGCAACCGTAAACTCCATCGCCGGTCCGGCAAGCTCCGCCTGCGTGATGGAGCGCGCAAACTCGATTGGCGTCGCCGAGGCGCTCCGAGTGAGTCCGCGGCGGCGCAGAGCATCGAGAAACTGGCGGTAGAGCAGCACCGCCTCGCTGGTGGTGAGTTCGCCGCGCGCCGCCTTCCGCAAGATCCTGCTTCGTCTGCGACGGATGTAGAACCACAGTGCCGCGCCTGCGATAAGCGGCGCCATCCACCAACCGCGGCGCCAGTCCATCGAGGGGCCCATCAGCCGCAGGGCGCCCTTCACCCGGCCGATCCACTCCCCGACGTTTGGCAGCGCGAAGCGCTGGCGCGACGACTGGCCGATGCGAAACGCCAGCGTCAACTGCCGGTCCAGATCATAGCCAATCACCCACTCTTGCCACAGGACATCGACCGCGTCGGCCCACATCGACAGCCGCGTCATCAGGTCTTTGCCCTGGTCCGGATTGGCCGGCGTCGGATCGAACGCGGTCCAGCCGCGGCCGGGAATCCAGGCTTCGACCCAGGAATGCGCATCCGACGCCCGGACCACATGTAGTCCGGTCAACGGGTTGTTCGCGCCTTCCTGAAAGCCCGTCACCAGACGAGCCGGAATCCACGCGGCGCGCAGCATTACAGCCATGGCGGAGGCGAAGTACTCGCAGTGGCCCATCCGGCGCTCGAACAGGAAATACGCCAGCGGATCGTCGGCCTCTTTTTCTAGCGGCGCCAGTGAATAGGTATACCGGGTGAGCAGGTGGTTCTCGATCGCCCGGGCGCGCGACAGATCGTCCGGCATTCCCGAGGTCAGCTTAGCGGCGAGGTCAAGGATGCGCCTGTCCACGGGCGGCAGCAGCAGGTTGTGATTGCGGATCTCCTCAGGCAACCGGCTGTTGCCCATGTAGTCGGGCGCGTCAGGCCCGCCAAAGTAGCTGTAAACCGAGTAGCGGAAGCTCGAGTCTTCGTTGAATGGGACCTGCAAACCGCCATCGGCCGTCTGCCAGACCAAGTTGGTCGGCAGCAGCACCCGCTCGGCTAGGCCGGCGACAAACAGCGCCTCCGACGGCGGCGTGTGCAGGACAACCTCGTAGTTGATTCGCGGGCCGCCCCGACGCCTCAACTGATCGTCGTCGACCAGCGTCAGCAAGCCTTCTCGTGATTGGAGAAGCCGCGGCTTCGATGGGGAGTTGTACCACTTCCAGCCGTTGAACTCCGACAGCGCAACGCCCCGCCAATGGAATCCGTGCTTCGGCGGCGCCGGATCGAAGTAGACGTGCATCACGGCCCGGGACGGCTTGCGCAGGTTGCCCATCTGGCCCAGCGTTACCTCGCGCGAAAACCCGGCCACCCTGTCGCCCGGCCGGGCGAATCGCTCGAAGGCCGCGCGCGCGGTTCGGGGCAGAATCAGGAACAACCCAAGAGTGGAGACGAGCACGCCCAGGGTCAGCAGGCAAGTCAGCCATATGAGCCGCCTCGGCAGCCGTGACGCCGAGGCTTGCGCGATTCTTCTACCCGACGACGCGGACCGGATCTCGCCCGAGGTCATGGCCGCCACTGCCGACACAAGAAAGACCACGAGGAACAGAAAGAAGCTCAGGCTCAACGAGAACATTGCCGCCGCCAGGATCTCCAAAAAAGCGATGATGCCCAGAAACAGGTGGTCGCGCGATGTGGTGGCAGTGAGGATTTTCACGACGGCCAGAAACAGGATCAGGTGGACGGTCGCCTGAATCAGGTCCCGCGACAGGAAATAGTAATCGACAGGAAAGAACAGGATGTAGATCAACGACGCGATGCCGGGCAAGCGCTCAGGAATCCGCGGTTCGATTACCCCAGCTAGCGTCAGCGCGCGCACCAGCAGCGCCACTCCGGTGACCAGGACGCTGGGTAAGTCCAGGGCCGAGGAGCCGGCGATGGCGAGATAGCCGCTAGCCAGCATCACCCAGATCGAAATCTGGAAGAACCGGCCGGCCGGCGATTCGCGTTTGACAGCTGTCAGGGCCACTCCTGCTCCAAACGTCTGGCGAAGGCGGCCAACTCCTGCGCGGACTCGGTCTCGGACCTGCAGACCACGAAGATCGAATTCTTCCGGTAAGTGACGTCGCCCGTGCCCCGATTCCATTTCTGCTGCAACTCAAACGCTGAAGCGTCAGTGGTGAACGCAAAGGCCGTGACGCCGATGATCCGCACGCCGCTCGAGTAAGCAAGCTGGACCCATTGGACTGGTCTAAGGCCGGCGGCCGGCTCGGGCGCACCCACAGGATCCAGCGTCGCCATCGCCGCGCGTCTCCATGCCCCGAGTCCTTCCGGCGGGACGCGAACCAGGGGCTTGCGCGGCAATCGGCTACAGGCGGCCACTGCCGCCGCCATTGCCAGCAACATGCGGCGTCTCATGCCTCAACATAGCATCCAGGGCGCGGTGTGGTACAACGGCATCGTGCGACTCACCTTGTCTGGCGATCACGCCCTTTCCCAGCCCTCGGCCGGCCGGCTCAATACCGGAGACTTGCTCAAGAAACTCACTGTGCTCGACGCGAAGGCGCGCCGCAAGGGTCTCGCCGGCCTCAACGCCAACAAGAGCGACCTGGTTCGGATTGGCATGGAATGCGATCCGGCGGGCAATGCGGTCAAGAACAGTTACGGAGTGTTTCATCTCGCCTGGCTGGCAGCGAAGCACGGTGACTGGCCCGCCCGTGTCCAGATCGAGGCCGCTGGAATCAAGTCGCGGCTGAAGCAGACGCACGGCACGCGCCTGCGATTCCTGATCTGGGCCGGCATGGGCGGCTCGGCCGAGGACAAGTCGGCCTATGTCGCCGCCGGGTTACTCGACAAGGGGCCGAAGTGCTTCGTGCTCGACTCCACCGACCCGGCCAAGCTCAAGGCCATCCTGGCGAGCATCCAGGCTCGCGCCGGGTCGCTCGAAGCCGGCTTGAAGTCCACGCTGGTCGTCGGCATGGCCATGGGCATGACTTCGTTCGAGCCCGTCTTCAACCTGGAGAAGCTGGCGGCTCTCTACGACAAGCTCGACATCGACAGCCGTCCGAATTTCGTATACATGACTCTGCCCGGCTCCATTCTGGACCGCTTCGCCGGCCCGCGCGGCTACCGAAAGATAGAACTCCAACTTGATGTGGGCAACTCCACCGCCGGCCGTCATTCCAGTCCGCTGACCATGGGCAGCCTATTGCCGCTGGCACTCGCCGGAGTGGACCTGAAGCAGTGGATCGAGGCAACATTGCTTTCAGACGCCGACATCGCTCAGGCGTTCCAGCTAGCCGCGTTTCTTCACGCCCACGGCGCGGCCGGCCGAGACAAAGTGACGCTGCTCGCCTCCAGACCGGTTTCGGCCGCTTCCCTCTGGACCAAACAGGATTTCGAAGAGAGCCTGGGCAAGAGCGAGGAACTCGGGATTAAGATCGTGATCAACGAAACGCCGCGCATGGCCAATTACCGGCCGGTGAAGGATGCGTGCCAGGACCGGGTCTTTCTGGCGATCGAACGCAAGGGCGAAAGCGGGCTGGACCGTCAGAAACTGGCCACGTTGAAACGATCAGGCTATCCTCTGGCCCACCTGGTGCTGGAGAGCGGCGCGCCGCTGTCGGCCTACATGCAGTTTGTCCACTACACCGTTTTCGGCCTGGCGTGGCTGCGGCGGATGAATTTCGTCACTCAGCCCAGCGTCGAACTGTACAAGTCCATCACCCAGCCGATCTACGAATATGGCCGTGTGCTCGGCGGCACGGCTCTTACTCCAGAGTGGCAGGCGCTAAAGACCGCACCGCGTCAGGCCAAGTGGGGCGCATTGACGCTGTTCTATGACAAGTTGCGCATTGCAGTCGAGTCCGAGGGACGCGATGCACCCGCCATCTATGCCGCCATCCTCGAACAGTTCTGGGCCGCCGGCGCAGCAGAATACGGCGAACTCACCTTCTTCGGTGATACGCGTTACGACGGGCGCGGCCAGGCCGTCCGGCGCGTCCTGGGCCGGGCCGCGGAGCGCGTCTTTCGCTCGAAGCTGAAAATGCCCGCCGACGTATATGAAGGGCCGGCGATGAACCACAGCTTCCACGAGATGGTCATCGGGCACGGGCGCTGCTTCTCCACGGTGGTAATGAGCGACAGACTCGACTCGCTGCCGGAGGCCGGCTACACATCCTGTTACCACCGGGCGCAGTTTCTGGCCACGCAACTGGCGCTCCAACAGCGCGCCAGGCCGGTCGTCTCAATTCTGCTGAAGGATCTGTCGCCCGCCTCGATCGATTCGCTCGACGCGTTCTTCGCCGAGGTGGCGAAGCGGCTTCGGCGCTAGAATCGATACTTATGGCCAAGATACGAGCAAAGGGGAGCCGGAAGGCGAAGTCGGGACCAGCCGCGCCGAGCGCGGTCGGCTGCATCCTCATCGTCGTCATTGGATTTCTGCTACTCGGCGCACTGCTCTATTTCTCTATTTCGCGAGGTTAACGGTCTCCATGCGAAGCGACATGCGCGAAGCCGCCCAGATGCGGCCCGTCAAGATCACAACCGACTACCTTCTCACGGCCGAGGGATCGGCGTTGATCGAGGTCGGCCATACGCGTGTCCTCTGCGCGGCATCGGTGGAAGATACGGTGCCTTCGTGGATTAGGAGCAGCGGCCGTGGTTGGGTGACCGCGGAATACTCGATGCTGCCGCGAGCCACGGCAACCCGCACGCCGCGCGAAATCAGCAAGGGAAAGCCATCGGGCCGCACTCAGGAGATCCAGCGCCTGATCGGGCGCAGCCTGCGTGCGGTGACCAACCTGGAAGCGCTTGGCGAACGCGTTATCATCGTCGATTGCGACGTCTTGCAGGCCGACGGCGGAACGCGCACGGCGGCCATCACCGGCGGCTATGTCGCGCTAGCGCTGGCTGTGAAGAAGTTGCTCGAGTTCGGAGTTCTCACGCGCAACCCGCTGCGCGACATGGTGGCGGCCACCAGCGTCGGCATCGTGGACGGAACGCCGATGCTCGACCTCGCCTATGACGAGGATTCGCAGGCCGAGGTTGACATGAATGTCGTCCTGACCGGGTCCGGCGAATTTGTCGAACTTCAGGCCACCGCCGAAAAGGCGACTTTCGGCGACGAGCGGCTGGCCGAGCTGATCGTTCTCGCCAGGAAAGGCGTCGCTGATCTGTTTGCCGCGCAGAGTGACGCGGTGGGGAGCCGGCCATGAAGCTGATCCGCTGCGCCACGACCAACGCTGGGAAACTGCGCGAGTTTCGTCTGGCGGCGGCCCATTTCGGATTCAAGAATGTCTCTATCGAACCAATCGAGAAGCTGAACCAACTGCCCGATTGCGTCGAGGACGCAGCCACGTTCGAGGAGAATGCCATCAAGAAGGCGCTGCACTACAGCGTCTACGCCCACCGGCCCGTGTTCGCCGACGATTCGGGACTGGCCGTGCCGGCGCTCGACAACGCCCCAGGCGTCTATTCAGCCAGGTTTGCCGGAGTTGGCGCCACTGATGAAGCCAACAACCGGCTTCTGCTCGAACGGCTGGAAGGCGTGAAAAACCGCACCGCGTACTTCGTTTGTTCGATCGCCCTGGCGCACGATGGGCGGCTGCTGGGCACATTCAATGGGTCGGTGGAGGGGCGCATCACGGCAGAGCCTGTTGGCACAGAGGGATTCGGCTACGACCCCCTGTTCTTCCACGAGCCTTTTGGATGCACCTTCGGCCAAGTGAGCGCCGAGCGAAAGATGGCGGTGAGCCATCGAGGCCAGGCGCTCCAGGACATGCTCAGCTACGTTTGCGGGAATCTTTGAGGCGTTCGCGCCAGACCGTCCAACCGATGACAGTTTTGGCATCAACGATCTCATTCGACCTGATCATCCGCCCGATCTCCGACATCGTGAACCAACGCGTTTCGATGCGCTCGTCCTCCATGGGCGTGGCCGCGCCGGCCTTTAGGTCCTGGGCAACATAGATCGTCATCCGCTCGGCGACGTAGCCGGGACTGGCGAAGAACGTAAACAGTTTGGTCCAGGTGCGGGCCTTGTAGCCGGTCTCCTCAATCAGTTCGCGCCTGGCCGCCTTGAGTACGGTCTCGCCGGGATCGACCCGGCCGGCCGGGAGTTCCCACAGATACGCGCGAGCCGGCAGGCGGTATTGCCTCACCAGCAGCACGCGTCCCTTTTCATCGACCGCCATCATCACTGCCGAGCCCTGATGTTGGACGATGGCGCGCTTGATTTGGAAACCGCCGGGATCGACGGCCTGGTCCAGCGTTACCCAGAAAATGGGCGTGCGGCAGATCTCCTCTGACGAAATCAGTGTCATCTTTCTACTTTGCTATCGCCGCCAGCATCGCGTCCAGCGGCAGCGTGTTGACGACATCGGCGGCGGTAAGCCAGCCACGGCGGGCCATGCGGACGCCGAACGTGATATTGGACAAGTGTTTTGGATGATGAGCATCGGTTGAGATGACAAACCTGCAGCCGAGTGCGTGCGCCCGCCGGATCAGCGACGAGTGCAAGTCAAGCCGTTCGGGGCTTGAGTTGATTTCCATCCATACGCCGCGAGCGGCGGCGGCCGCCGCCACGCTGTCGAAATCGTAGCTGTATGCGTCGCGATGCATCAGGACGCGGCCGGTGGGATGTCCAAATGCCTTGAGCGACGGGCTTTCGAGGGAACGCATCAGACGGTCCGTCATTTCGGCGGTTTCGAGATTCATATAGGAATGGACGCTGCCGACGACGAAGTCCAACTCAGCCAGAGCATCCTCCGAGAGATCCATGCGGCCGTCGCGCAGAATGTCGCACTCAAGTCCGGAGAATACACGGATGCCGCGATCCTGGCTGTTGAACTCGCGGACTACCCCGGCAAAAGCGACAGCGCGCGACTCGTCGAGGCCGTTGGCCATGGCCAGGGCCTTGGAATGGTCGGTGACGGCGATGTATTCATAGCCCATCGCGCGGGCCGCCTCGGCCATCTCTTCAAGCGTGCCGCGGCCATCGGATGCGCGGGTGTGCATGTGAAGGTCGCCGCGAATCTCGCCCACTTCGATCAACTCCGGCAGTCCGCCGGCTTCCGCCGCCTCGATCTCGCCCTGGTTTTCCCGCAGCTCGGGCGGGATCCAATCCAGGCCGAGAGCGCGATAGATATCCTCTTCCGTCGCACCGGCGACGCGATTCCCGCCGTCCACCCGGAACAGACCATATTCGTTGAGTGTCATGCCCATGCGCTGCGCCCGCTGGCGCAGGTGGACGTTATGGTCCTTCGATCCGGTGAAATACTGCATCGCTGCGCCATAGCTCTCCGCTGGCACGGCCTTGACGTCCACCTGGATGCCTTCAATGCCATAACGCGCGCTGGACTTCAGCTCACCCTTGCCCAGCACGTCATGCACCTTTGGGTGGGTGACGAACCGTTCTATTGCCGCCGTGGCCCCCTCGCCGGTGACCAGCAAGTCCAGATCGCCCACCGTCTCCCGGCCGCGCCGCAGGCTACCCGCAATGGCGGTCTCTTCCACGCCCGGCGTCTGAGAGAGGAATTCCATTAAGTCGTTCGCCGCCGCTGTGGCGAAGCCGAGCAGAAAACGGCCTGCTGACTGGCGGTGATGAGCCAGCCCTTTGAGGATCTTCTCCTCGAGTTTCGCGCCCATGCGCGGCAACTCCTGAAGCCGGTGGTCGAGGCAAAGCTGCTCCAGTTCCTCAAGCGTAGACACACGAAAGTGGTCCCACAGTGTGCGAACCGTCTTCGGGCCGAGGCCCGGGATACGGAGCATTTCGAGGGCGGTCGGAGGGTACTTCGTCAGCATTTCGTCCCGGCGCTCAAACGATCCGCGCGCGATTATCTCCGCGATCACCGCGGCGATGCCTTTGCCGATGCCCGCGATGTCAGTCAACTTCCGTGAGGGATCCGCCAGGATGGCAGTCATCTGTTCCGGGAAGCCTTCAACCACGCCCGCGGCGGTGCGGTAACTGCGGATACGGAAGCCGTCCTCCTCGCCGATTTCCATCAGATCGGCGGTCTCGCTCAGCAGTCTTGCGATCGAAACGTTGTCCACGCACGCCCCTCTTGAGTCTGTCCTATGTGTTCTGGCGGGCCGGCCCGCTGTGCGGTTCGACGTGGACCAGCACGTCGGCAACCCAAGGCAACTCGGCCCGGACGTGCTGGCGCACCTGCTCGGCGATGTCGTGGGATGCCCGGACAGTCAATTCAGGATCCACTTCAAGGTGCAGATCGACGTGGTACTGCAATCCGGTCTTACGGGCGAAGCACTTTTCGACAGCGAGAGCGCCGGCCACTTTGGTAGCCGATTCACGGATGAGGGCCATGCGCCGCGCAGGCGGCATTGTATCCATCAGGTGCAGCGCCGTTTCTCGAATCACCTGCAACCCCAGGATGACGACAATGACACCGACCATGCCGCCGCCCCAGTGGTCGGCCAGGCGGAACCGCGATGGATCGAAAATCGTCAATCCGACCGCCACTAGGGCCACCGTACCAGAAAGGATGTCCACAGTGTCGTTCCACGCGTCGGCCACAAGAGCCGAGGAGCCGATCCGCCGCCCGGCCTTGAACTTGAACCTCGATAGGGCCGCCTTAGAACAGATCGACAAGACGAGCGTCCACATCGCCCAGGCTGCGGGCGGAGCGGATATTTCGCCGGCAGTGGCCAGCGACCGCCAGACGATGAGCAAGCCTGTCACGGCCAGTGCGAGGCCGACGCCAAGGCCGGTTAGCGTCTCGAAGCGGCCATGCCCGTAGGGATGGTTCTCGTCAGGCGGGCGCGACGCCACCCAGAGTCCAATCAGGATGACTCCCGACGCGAGTACATCGCCGGCGCTTTCGACGCCATCGGCTACCACGGCGGCCGATCCGGCGACCAAGCCGGCCGTGATCTTGACAGTCGCCAGAACACCGGAGACGGCCATGCTGAGAATAGAAACACGGCGGCCCAGCCGCTCAGATGCATTCACAGTGGCGAGGTTAGCACAGACACGGCGGTCATCTCCACGCAATCACCCTCTGATACGCTATGGGGACCGCCGGAACCGGACAACATATGACCGAATCGAGACGCTGGACCATCGTCGGGTTGCTGACCTTCGGCATGATGATGGCTTTTCTCGACCGCGCCACACTGTCAGTCGCTCTGGCCTCGGCCGATTTCAAGACCTACTTCAACCTCACCGATACCGGTCGGGGTCTTCTCAACTCAGCGTTCTTCTGGACCTACGCGCTGCTGCAAATCCCGGTGGGCGTGCTGGTGGACCGCTGGGGCTCGGTGCGTACGTACAGCTGGGGTTACACGCTGTGGTCCGTGGCCGCCGGGGCCATGGCGTTCGCGCGCAGCCTGCCGCAACTGGTTGGGTTACGGTTGTTGCTCGGCGTCGGCGAGTCCCCTGTCACTCCGGCAAGCCTCCGTTGGATAGGCAAGAACCTGCCTGAAGAGAAGCGCGGCCTGGCGGTCGGGTTACTCTTCGCCGGAGCCAAGCTCGGACCGGCGTTTGGCAGTTTCGTCGCCGCATGGATTCTCGCCACGGCCGGTTGGCGTTGGATGTTCGTCGTCACGGGCGTCGGCGGTCTCCTCTGGCTACTGCCCTGGCGTCTGCTCGCCGTGGAATCGGCGAGTGGCGGGGCCGTACAGGGCCGCGCCGCCGAGCCGCTGATGAAGTTCCTACGCATGCCGTTGATGTGGGGCATCATGATCGGCACGTTCGCCTACAACTACTTTCAGTACTTCTGCCTGACCTGGCTTCCCGCCTATTTCGTCGAGCGCCGTGGCCTCGAGCTCAAGAGCATGGGCTGGTATACAATGTTCAGCTTCGGTGGCATGGCCATCGTCGCCACCGCGGCGGGCTGGTGGGCCGACCGCATGATTAAAGCCGGTGCGGACCCGGCGGTGATCAGGCTCCGCTTCACGTTGGCCGGACTCGCCGTCGCCTCCACTGAACTGATCGGAGCCTACTCGGAATCCCACGCCATCGCGCTCGGCTTCGCTGTGGTGTCGCTATCTGGGCTCGGACTGGCTACGGCCAACTACTGGGCGCTGACGCAAACCCTTCTTCCGGGTTCAAGCATCGGGCGTGTCGCCGGCCTGCAGAACTTCGCCTCGAACCTGTCGGGCATCGTCGCCCCCGTGCTCACCGGATGGCTGAAGGAACGCACCGGCTCTTATGATGCGCCTATGCTGGCCGTCGCTCTGGTTCTGACGGCCGGGTTTTTCGCTTATCTGTTCCTGGTGAAGCGCCCGGAACCGGCTACGTGATCGCGCCCGGATGAAATGGCGCCAGTGGATTGGCCAGTCCCCAGTGCTCGGCCCAGGTTTTCCTGCCACTCGCCGTGCCGAGGGCGAACCGGAAAATTTCCCAACCGGTTTGTTCGATGCTCTGGTCACCGCTGACGATTGGCCCGGCGTCGATGTCGATCAGGTCCGGCCACTTTTCGGCCAGCGCCGTGCGCGAACTTACCTTCACAACGGGCGCCATTGCCAAGCCGTATGGCGTGCCTTCGCCGGTGGTGAAGATATGCAGGTTCATCGACGCCAGTTGCTGCGTGCCACAAACAAAGTCCGATGCCGGAGTGGCGGCGAACACGAGGCCCTTGGCCGTCACTTTCTCGCCTTGCCCGGCCACGGCGCGGATGGCTGATGTGCCGGACTTCACCACGGAACCGAGCGCCTTCTCGACGATGTTCGCCAACCCGCCGCGCTTGTTGCCGGGCGTGGTGTTCGCGCTGCGGTCGGCACCCAGACGCGCCAGGTAGGCGTCATACCAGCGCATCTCGCCGATGAATCGCTGAGCGATTTCAACAGTGGCGCAGCGCGGAGTTATCAGGTGCGCGGCGTCGCGTACCTCGGTCACCTCCGAGAACATCACGGTCGCGCCTGCCCTCACCAGCAGGTCCGCCGCGAATCCGACGGCCGGATTCGCCGTCACGCCAGAAAACGCGTCGCTGCCGCCGCATTGAAGGCCCACCACCAGTTCGCTTGCCGGGAGGCGGACTCTTCGCCGGCCGTTCAGCTCCGCCAACCGCTTCTCCGCGGCCTCGCAGACCGAAGCCACCATCGCCCCAAACCCGGCCCGGTCCTGCATCCGGATGACATCCGTCAGCACAGTCAACTGCGCATTTGGCGGCGCGTCCAGACGCACGGGCTGCATCTTTTCGCAGCCAAGGCTGACGACCAACGCTCGACCGCCGATGTTGGCGTGCCGGCTCAAGTAGGAGATGGTACGGATCGGGATGTCCGCACCCGGAGCATCGATTGCCACGCCGCAACCAAAGTTGTGCGTCAAGGCCACCACGCCGTCGACGTTTGGATAGCGCGGCAGTATTTCGCGCCTGATCCGCTCAACCGCGTACTCGACCGTCGGCGCGACACATTGCACTGTTGTGGTGATGCCCAGCAAGTTGCGCGTGCCAGTGCTGCCATCCTGGTTCGAGTACCCGTCGAAAGCATAGCCCTCAAGCGGCGGCAGCTCCGGTGGAACTCGGGTCGCCAGGTCCAAATGATCGAGGCCCGGCGGCTCGGGCAAAGTGATGTTCTGCTCGCGCACCCAGCCGCCCGCCTCCACGGCCCGTCGCGCATGGCCGATCACCTGACCGTATCGCACCACCGCCTGGCCCGCCCCGATCGCCGAATACGCAAGCTTCTGCCCCTGAGGAGCCACCTCCAGCACGAAAGTGCTTTCAGCCAGCGCTTCGCCGGGCCTTGCGCCTTCGGGACGGACGACGATACCGACGTTGTCGCGCTGGTGGACTCTAATCGCAACGGGTGCAGCCATGACCTGACCATTATCCATCCAGAGGTGCACGCGGAGACACGAAACGGGCGCACCCGGGAAGGTGCACCCGCAACCAAACGATACTCTGATCCAGTTACCGCACGTAGCCGCTGGTACCGGTAAGCACTTCGGCCGATGGCGTAATCTCCTGCCGGCGGGCGAACCACTGCTGCTCGGAGAGGTTTTTGTAGACCTGGCCGGCGATGCCAGACGCCACCGGCCCGTTCACTGCACTTCCACCAGTCAGAAGCACCGTTACCACCAGCTTCGTCCCGTTGACCTCATTAAAGCTGCCAAACCAGCCGAGGTGCGTGCGTGCGTCGGTGCAAGTGCCCGTCTTGCCCATAATCGGCTCGTCGGCGCTATAGCCCGCCCGGCGCGCCGTGCCGAAGTCGACCGCGCCCATCATGCCGGGCCTCATTTCGGGCACTGCCGCCTGGATGTCGAGTTCCCGCTTCACCTTGGGCACGAAGCCGAGGATCTCTTCCTGCGACTTCGGATACTGCAGCCAGTACATTGTGCCGCCGTTGGCGATGGTGCCGATAAGAGACGTCAACTGCAGTGGTGTCAGACCGATTGCCTCGCCGAAGCTGGTCATGAGTCCTACGGGGATGCTCTTTGGCTTCTCGTCGGGGAACAGGCCGGCGCTCTCGCCTTCGATGCCAAGACCCGCCTTCTCGCCCAGGCCCAGCAGGCGCGCGTAGTGGTACACCTTGTCGAAACCGAGTTTTTCGCCGATGTTGGCGAAATACGGGTTATTGGACTTGGCGAGAGCCCAGGTCAGGTTAATCGATTCCCGCCGCGACAGCCGCAGCTTGGTTTCGCGGTCGATGATGCCCTCGTTCAAGCCAGCGATTCCAGCCACCAGCTTGATGGTGGAACACGGCTGATAGGCGCCTGTCAGCGCCAGTTTCTGGTTCACGATGGTAAGGATCCGGCCCGTCGTGGGGTTGGCCACCACGACAGTCCCGTTATAGGGGCCCAATGCCGCCACAGCGGCGCGGCGCACGGTGAGATCCTCGCCGTCGATGACATCGCCGTAAGTCGAATCGGCGAAGTTCGGCGTGTCCCAGGGGCTGTATACACGGCGCGCCTTGCGGTACCGCGTCGAACGGACTCTGCGCTTATTGGATTTGACCTTCGGCGAGGCAACCGCCCGCCTCACCTTGCTGGAGGTGCGGCGGGATGAAGCGTTGCGCTTCGCCGATTTCTTGCTCGATACGACGGTCTTGCTCGCCGTCTTCGTCCGCGTTGAGTTTTTCTTATGTTGCGCTGCAAGCCCAACGCACGCAGCCACCCATGCAAGGCACAGGATCGCCAGGAAAATCCGCTTCATTCGTCCT